>DASVCL010000053.1:0-34624 GCA_036381615.1 Alphaproteobacteria bacterium | reverse complement strand
CCGCTAGAAGGCCGCCCATGAGCGCCTCGCCCACCATGGCCGAACTGGCGGCCGAATACGGTCTGAAGCCCGAAGAGTACGACCTGATCGTCAAGCGGCTGAACCGCGAGCCGAACCCCGTCGAGCTCGGGGTCTTCTCGGTCATGTGGTCGGAACACTGCTCCTACAAATCTTCGCGATTGCACCTGAAGAAGTTCCCGGTGGCTGGCCCGGCGGTGATCTGCGGGCCGGGCGAGAACGCCGGCGTCATCGACATCGGCGACGGCCAAGCCTGCGTCTTCAAGATGGAGAGCCACAACCACCCCTCCTACATCGAGCCCTACCAGGGCGCGGCGACCGGCGTGGGCGGCATCATGCGCGACGTCTTCACCATGGGCGCCAGGCCCGTGGCGCTGCTCAACGCCCTGCGCTTCGGCGATCCGGCCCATCCGAAGACGAAGCGGCTGGTCAGCGGCGTGGTCGCCGGCATCGGCGGCTACGGCAACTGCGTCGGCGTACCGACCGTGGGCGGGGAGACGAATTTCGACTCGTCCTACAACGGCAACTGCCTGGTCAACGCCATGACCGTCGGCATCGCCCCGGCCGACCGGATCTTCTATTCGGCTGCCGCGGGACCGGGCAATCCGGTCGTCTATGTCGGCGCCAAGACGGGACGCGACGGCATTCACGGCGCGACCATGGCCTCGGCGGAGTTCGACGAGAAGTCCGAGGAAAAGCGCCCGACCGTGCAGGTCGGCGACCCCTTTACCGAAAAGCTCTTGATCGAGGCGTGCCTCGAGCTGATGGCGACAGACGCCATCGTCGCAATCCAGGACATGGGCGCGGCGGGTCTCACCTCCTCGTCCGTCGAGATGGCCGGCAAGGGTGGGCTCGGCATCGAGCTCGACCTCGACCGCGTGCCCACGCGCGAAACCGGCATGACCGCCTACGAGATCATGCTCTCCGAAAGTCAGGAGCGCATGCTGATGATCCTGAAGCCGGGCCGCGAGGACGTCGCGGCGCGGATCTTCGCGAAATACGAGCTCGACTGCGCCGTGATCGGCAAGGTGACCACGACCGGGCACCTGGTCGTGAAGAAGAACGGCAAGGTCGAGGCCGACATGCCGGTCGGGCCGATGGTCGCGCAGTCGCCCGAGTATGACCGCCCCTGGGTACGCCCGCCCGCCCGCCCAGTGCTCGAGGCGGATGCGGTGCCCGCCCGCGACCCGGGCCAGGCGCTCAAGGCCCTCATGGCGTCGCCCGACCTGTGCAGCCGGCGCTGGATCTGGGAGCAGTACGACCACCTCGTCCGCGGCCATACCGTGCAGCGTCCCGGCGGCGATGCCGCGGTCGTCCGCATCCCCGGCATGCGCAAGGGGCTTGCCATTACGACCGACTGCACGCCGCGCTACTGCTACGCCGATCCCGAGACAGGCGGCGCACAGGCCGTCGCCGAAACATGGCGCAACCTGACGGCGGTGGGCGCGCGTCCCCTCGCCATTACCGACAACATGAACTTCGGCAACCCGGAACGGCCCGAGATCATGGGCCAGTTCGTCGGCTGCATCGAGGGCATGCGCAAGGCCTGCCTCGCGCTTGACTATCCGGTCGTGTCCGGCAACGTGTCGCTCTACAACGAGACTCAAGGACAAGCCATTCTTCCCACCCCGGCGATCGGCGGCGTCGGCGTGGTCGACGATGTGACGACGACCGTGGGTCTCGCCTTCCGACGTCCGGGCGACGCCATCATCCTGATCGGCGAGACCAGGGGCTGGCTGGGCCAGTCGCTCTACGTCCGCGAGCTGTGCCGGGACCACGCGGTCGCCCGGGATGTCTGGGCGCCGCCGCCGGTCGACCTCGCCGCCGAGCGCCGCAATGGCGACCTCGTCCGGGCCCTGATCGGTGCCGGAGCGGTGTCCGCATGCCACGATCTGTCCGACGGCGGCTTGCTGGTCGGCCTCGCCGAGATGGCGCTGGCCAGCGGCTTCGGCTTCGCGATCGACAGCGCCGGCGCGGTGCCGCTGCACGCCTTCCTGTTCGGGGAGGACCAGGGCCGCTACGTGGTCACGTCGGCCGATGCCGATACCGTGCTCGACCGCGCCCGCGCGGCCGGCGTCCCCGCCACGGTGCTGGGCCGGACGACGGCCGAGCCTCGATTGACACTCAATGGGGCCGTCCTTATATCCGTCGAGGAGTTGCGTGCCGCGCACGAGAGCTGGTTGCCGGCTTTCATGGCGGCACCGTAAAGCCGGAGCTGAGAACGCCCTATGCCGATGTCGGCGACCGAGATCGAGCGCATGATCCGCGAAGCGATTCCCGATGCACGGGTGACGATCGAGGATCTACGCGGTGACGGCGACCACTATGCCGCGCATGTCGTCTCGGCGATGTTCAAAGGCAAGACCCGGGTCCAGCAGCACCAGATGGTTTATCAGGCGCTGAAGGGCCGGATGGGCGGCGAACTGCACGCGATGGCGCTGCAGACATCCGTACCCGAAGGCGCCTGAACCTCAGCCGCGCGACACGCCTTTTCTTCCAGGAGATCCGACGATGGATTCGACCGTCGAACAGCGCATCAGGGACGACATTCAGAACAACGACGTCGTCCTCTACATGAAGGGCAGCCCGGTGTTCCCGCAATGCGGGTTCTCCGCCGCGGTCGTTCAGATCCTCACGCATCTCGGCGTTAAGTTCAAAGGCATCGACGTGCTCTCCGATCCGTCGATCCGCCAGGGCATCAAGGACTTTTCGAACTGGCCGACGATCCCGCAGCTCTACGTAAAGGGCGAGTTCATCGGCGGCTGCGACATCGTCCGCGAGATGTTCCAGACCGGCGAGCTGCAGGAGATGCTGCGCAGCAAGGGCATCGCCACCAAGGCGGCCTGAGCGGCAACTCATCCTTCTTTCCGAGCGATGGGGGCGGCCCGATAAGGGCCGCCTTCTTGCTTTTGGCTTAACCGAAGCGGCCGTCGCGGGCGAGCACGATGTCGAACGTCCCGGCGAGCGCGCCGGGCTCGAGCTCCGGCGCCGGTGCAAGCGGCACGATCAGGGCCTCGCGCGCCATCGGATCGCGGATGCTGTTGAGCAGGAAGTCGGTTGCATTGCGCGGCTCGCCCGCGACGTACATCTGCGTGACGAGGCGTCCGCCACCCGGTGCCGTGATCGCGAAATGGATATGCGGCGTGCGGCCCGGATACGGCACCGGCCGGATCGTCCGGAACCGGTAAGCGCCGTCGTCGGCCGTGACGGTCTGGCCGTAGCCCTGGAACCCGGGATCGAGCGGCGCGTCCCGCGTGTCACCGGCATGGTGATAGCGGCCGAACGCGTTGCATTGCCAGATCTCGATGCGCGCCCCGGCGACCGGGCGCCCGGTCGCATCGAGCACCCGTCCGAAAACGTGGGTGATGCGGCCGCGCGCCGGGGCGGATGCGCCGGCGACCTGCGCCAGATCGTTGTCGCGATCGAGCGGAAGCTCACGCGGATAGAACGGGCCGGTCGACTGCGGCGGCGTCGGCTGCAGCGCCGCCAGTGCCGCGGCAGATCGCAGCGCAAACGCGCCGCCGGCGAAGGCAGCGCCCAACACGAAGCGACGGCGGCGTGGGTTGAACGGGATGTGCATCATGCGCCTCCCTCTCGTAAGGCCGCCCCTGCTTCGGCGGTCGGCCGGCGGGCGGCCTCAATGGTTCAACTCGGCCGGATCAGCGCCGTTCCGGCGGGACCGCCCGGCGTCGTGCATGACATCCGGCGTCCTACGGTTCGCTCCGGCGTGCGCGCATGTCCTCGTATCGCCACAAATCCCAGTCGAAATCCTGGGTCGCCCGCGGCGCCACCGGAAGACCAGTGTTGTTCCGTGCCGGACGGTCCACCTCGAAGCGGGGCGTCGATACGTCGACCACGCCCACAGGTGCGCCCGGCTCCGCGTCGCCGAACGATGCGAGACCGATGACGGCCAGGATGAGGAAGACGAGAAGCCAGCCGGCGGCCAGCTCCCGGTCTTTCAGCCGGGCGGCCAGCTTACCGACGAACTTTCGCAAGCCTGCCATCGTCTGCTCCATCTTCCATCGGGGTGGACCGGGCGGGACTACGAAAAGCTGAAGGCCGCCATGCTGAGGCTGCCGTGCATGAAGCTCGAATGCAGGCGCGTGCCCTTCGCCTGCGGCCCCGCCGCACCCATCGCGACGAACAGCGGCAGCAGGTGCTCATCGCGCGGATGCGCGGCGGCGGCGCCCGGTGCCCGCTCGCGATAGGCGATCAATTCGTCGTGAGCGCCTTCGGCGATACGTGCCTCGAGCCAGTCGTCAAAGGCCTTGGCCCATGCCGGCGGCGTGCCGTGCTGTCCCCACGCAAGCGTCGACAGGTTATGGACGGCACTGCCGCTCGCCAGGATAAGCACGCCGTCGTCCCTGAGGGGCGCAAGCGCCCGCCCGAGCCCGGCATGATGGGCCGGCCCCAGCGCGGGCTGGATCGAGAGCTGCGCCACCGGCACGTCCGCCAACGGATACATCATCATCAACGGCACCCAGGCGCCGTGGTCGAGTCCGCGCGACCTGTCCTCGCCGACATCGAATCCGGCCGCGCGGATGCATGCGGCCGCGCGGCGCGCAACCTCGGGCGCGCCCGGCGCCGGATACGTCATCTCGTAAAGTGCGCGCGGAAAGCCGTAGAAATCATGGATCGTCGCCGGGCGCTCCGCCGTGCCGACGGCCGGTGCGCGCGTTTCCCAATGTGCCGAAACGGCAAGGATAGCCGCCGGCTTTCCGACGGCGGCGCCCAGGCCGTTGAAGAAGTCGCGGGCCGGCCCTCCCTCGAGCGGCAGGGTCGGTGCACCATGGGAAACGAAGAGCGTCGGTATCATGACTGTCTTCAACCCTCTACGCGTCGCTGAGTTTCAATCCGACGATACCCACGACGATCAGGCCGATGCACAGGAGCCGTGGCAGTGACGCGTTCTCGCCGAACAGCATGATCCCCATGCACGCGACACCGGCCGCGCCGATGCCGACCCAGATCGCGTAGGCCGTGCCGACCGGCAGCGTCTTGAGGGCATAGGACAGCATGACGAAGCTCAGGATTGCGCTGCCGGCAGCGAGAACGCTCGGCCAAAACCTGGTCCAGCCCCCTGCTTCCTTGAGGCTGATGGCCCACGCGATTTCGAGCAGCCCCGCCGTCAACAACATGATCCATGCGGTCATGATCAGCTTCCTTGATCCGTTTGACGATCGGCGCCTCAGCCCGGCACACGCATGCCGCGCTGCACGGCCGGCCGCTCGGCCACCGCGTCGTGCCAGCGCGCCAGGTTCGGAAAGTCTTCGCGCGCGACGCCCTGCCAGTTGCCGGTCACCCACGGAAACACCGCGATGTCGGCGATCGAATAGTCGCCGGCGATGTAAGGCGCCTCGCCCAGACGCCGGTCGAGCACGCCATAAAGCCGCCTGGTCTCCTTGACGTAGCGATCGATCGCGTACGGAAGCTTCTCCGGCGCGGCCTTCCGGAAGTGATAGTTCTGTCCGAGCATCGGCCCGATGCCGGCCATCTGGAACATGAGCCACTGGTTCGTGACCGCCCGCCCGCGCGGATCCCGCGGCAGAAGCGCACCGGCCTTGTCGGCAAGATAGGTCAGGATCGCGCCGGATTCGAACAGCGCGAGCGGCGCGCCATCGGGTCCCTTCGGATCGACGATTGCCGGAATCTTGTTGTTCGGGCTGATCTTCAGGAATTCGGGCGCGAACTGTTCGCCCTTGGCGAGGTCGACCTTGCGGACCCGGTAGTCGAGGCCGAGCTCCTCGAGCGCAATCGAGATCTTGCGGCCGGTCGGCGTGGCCGCGGTGTAGAGGTCGATCATGCGTCGTCTCCCGCTCAAGCCGCCTGGGCGACGGGGGATACGCGCCGTGCGAACGCGGCGACGCGGGCGCCCAGATGCGCCGCGGTCTCGAGGTCACTCGGGATCGGACCGTGCTCCGGGCCCTGGTCGACGTTGGACTGCGCCATCGCGCCAACCGAGCTTCCGAGGCGATTCAGATCGGCGATGCTTCCCTTGGAGTGATTGTTGCCGGGCGGGAGATCGAGCCCGACCCAGATCATGCCGTGCTGCATCGCGAAGGTGACGAGCTGGAGCAGCGAGTTCAGCTTGTCGCCGCTCTGCGAGCCGGAGTTGGTGAAGCCGGCCGCGATCTTGTTGCGCCACTTCCGGGCGGCCCAGGTCTTGGAGGTCGAATCGATGAAGGCTTTGAACGGCGCCGAGAGGCTGCCCATGTAGGTCGGCGCGCCGAACACGATGGCGTCGGCACCGTCCAGCTCGTCCCATCGCGCCTCCGCTTCCGCGACCGGAATCAGCGCGACCTCGGTCCCCGGCACGGCAGCCGCACCGCGCGCGACCGCCTCGGCCTGCAATTTCGTGTGCCCGTAGCCGCTGTGGTAGACGACCGCGACCCTGGTGGAATTGTTCGCCGGATGCTGGATTTGCGACATCTTGTTACCTCAAGGAAATACGTTACATTATACGTCGAAGTATCATTTGGTAACTGATACGGACGCGAATGTGAGTACTTGAATTTCGTTTGTAAAGTAGGTACCTTTTAGTAACTAAGGCGAAAGACGGCGCCTGTTCCGCCGCCATGCGAAAGGAATGTCGCGATGACCCTGCCCTGTAGCCCGATGGGCTGCCCGATGGACGCGATTCTGCGCCTCCTGATGGGCCCTTGGACGACCTACATCCTGTGGGTCCTGCGTACGAACGGGCCGACGCGTTTCGGCGAGCTGAAGCGCCGCGTCAACGGCATCTCGGCGAAGGTCCTGACGCAGCGGCTGCGAATGCTCGAAGAGGCCGAGGTGATCCGGCGCCATTACGAGCCCACGATCCCGCCGCAGGTGACCTATGCCCTCGCGCCGCGCGGCGTCGAGCTCACGGAGGTGCTTGATCGGCTCGACGCCATCGCACGAGCCTGGCACGCCGAAGACGCCGGCAAGCTCGATCGCCCGGCGGAGCCGGAGACGGAGGCCGTCGCCTAGCCCGTCAACATCGTTCGGAACCGTGGCATCGCCGCGCCGTTTCCACGGGCGATGCCGGACCGGAACGACGAGCAGGATCGCGCACAGCGTCCCAATCCGCAGGTGCTGACGCCTAACGAGGCCCGCCAGGGCGCGCCGCAAGGCTTCGTGCGCTATGTCATGTACACGGCGATCGCGGCGGCGCTGATCGGCATGTTCATCGCGTACATCCTCGCCACGCCCTGAACGCCCCCGATCGTTGTCGCCCGAAACAAAAAAGCCGCCCGAACGGGCGGCTTTTCCGTTGCGCGCTGTCGTGCGTCAGCGCGAGTAGAACTCGACGACGAGGTTTGGCTCCATCTGCACCGGATACGGCACGTCGGAGAGCTTCGGCGTGCGGACGAACGTGCCCTTCATGTCGCTTTCGTTCAGCGTCAGGTAATCCGGCACGCTGCGCTCGGGCGACTGGATGGCGGCGAGAACCGCCGCCATTTCCTTCGACTTCGCCTTGAGCTCGATCACGTCCCCTTCCTTGACGAGGTAGGACGGGATGTTGACCTTCTTGCCGTTCACCCGGACATGGCCGTGGTTGATCAGCTGCCGCGCCGCGAACGGCGTCACCGCGAACTTCAGGCGGTAGACGACGGCGTCGAGCCGGCGCTCGAGCAGGCCGATCAGGTTCTCGCCGGTATCGCCCTTGCGGCGGACAGCTTCCGCATAGATGCGGCGGAACTGACGCTCCGTGATGTTGCCGTAATAGCCCTTCAGGCGCTGCTTGGCCTGGAGCTGGAGACCGTACTCGGACGGCTTCTTGCGGCGCTGGCCGTGCTGGCCGGGACCGTACTCGCGCTTGTTGAGGGGGCTCTTCGGCCGACCCCACAGGTTCACGCCGAGTCGACGGTTGATCTTGTACTTCGATTCTGCACGCTTCGTCATCGCGTCCGAGCCAAATCTCGATTGTCGCAAAAAATAACAGGCGGCCGAGCCCGCCTCGCCGTTCAGGGCCCGTCCCGCCAAAGCCGCGGTACTATACTTAGGGCCGACCGCTTGTCAAACCCCTTTAACCAGCGCATTTCCCTGCCCTAACCCTCGTTTCCGCCGTCATTTTCGATCTTTTGCCGGGTCCGCCTGCCGGCCGAGCCACGGGGCGGCGCCGACCCGGCGTGGGGTCGGCGGGTGAGCGCGGTCACGATCCCGTGCAGCGTGCGGACCTCGTGCGCCATCAGTCCCGCCCGCATGAAGATCGCCCGGATGTTGCGCACCATCGTCGGCCGCATCTCGGGATTCCGCAGGAACCCGGCATCGACGAGTTCCGTCTCCAGACGGTCGAGGAACTGGTTGATTTCGCCGGTGGTCGCGGCCTCGCTCTTGCCGCCGATGAAGCGGGCCGGCCCCTGGCTGCCCGCCTGGAACCACTCATAGGCCATCACCAGCACCGCCTGTGCGATGTTGAGCGATGCGTAATCGGGGTTGAGCGGTACGTTCACGATGGTATGGGCGAGCGCGATATCGTCGTTTTCAAGGCCCGTGCGTTCCGGCCCGAACATGAATCCCGAGCGTTCGGTCCGCCCTGCGCGCGTGTGAACCTCGACGGCGGCCTCCCGCGCCGTCACTACCGGCTTGACGACCTCGCGCAGGCGCGCCGTGGTCGCATAGACGTGGTGCAGATCGGCGACTGCATCCGCCGTCGACTCGAATACGCGGGCGCCGTCGATGACCGCGTCCGCGCCTGCGGCGGCGGCGCGGGCCTTGTCATTGGGCCACGCCGGCCGCGGGCGGACGAGACGCAGATCGGTAAGCCCGCAGTTGAGCATCGCGCGGGCCGCCATGCCGATGTTCTCGGCAAGCTGCGTGCCGACCAGGATGACCGCGGGGGCCAGGAGGTTCATTGCCGCGCGGGCGCACCATCGTGGAACAGCTTCCACGTGATCGCGTCGTGAAGGGCATTGTAGGACGCATCGATCACGTTCGCCGAAACCCCGACCGTAGACCAGCGGCGGCCCTGCCCGTCGGTGCTTTCGATCATCACGCGCGTTACCGCCTTGGTACCCGCCTCCGGCGTCAGGATGCGCACCTTGTAGTCGACGAGGCGCATATCGCCGAGCTGGGGGAACACGGGCGTAAGGGCCTTGCGCAGGGCGCCGTCGAGCGCATCGACCGGGCCGTTGCCTTCGGCCACGGTCATCGCGTGCTGGTCGCCGATCTGCGCCTTGATCGTCGCCTCCGACACGGTGACGAGCTGACCCTTGGCGTTGAGCCGACGCTCGGTCAGGACCCGGAACGAGCTGAGGACAAAGAACTCCGGCACGTCGCCGAGCGCGCGCCGCGCCAGCAGCTCGAAGCTCGCCTCCGCGCCGTCGAAGGCAAATCCGTCGTGCTCGAGCGACTTCACGGTCTCGATCAGGCGCGGCAGGCGCGTATCGTCCGGATCGACGGTCAGCCCGATCTCCTTGAGGCGGGCCAGGATATTGGCGCGTCCCGCCTGGTCCGAGACGATGATGTTGCGCTGGTTTCCGACCTTCTCCGGCGCAACGTGCTCGTAGGTCCGCGGGTCCTTCGTCACGGCCGAGACGTGCAGACCTCCCTTGTGCGCGAACGCGCTCTCGCCGACATAGGGAGCGTTGCGCGCGGGCGCACGGTTGAGATGCTCGTCGAGAAGTCGCGACACGTGCGTGAGCTGCGTGAGCTGCTCGTCCGAGATGCCGGTCGTGTAGCCCATCTTCAGCATCAGGTTGGGGATGATCGACACGAGATTTGCATTGCCGCAGCGCTCGCCCAGGCCGTTGAGCGTGCCCTGGATCTGCCGCGCGCCGGCGCGCACCGCGGCCAGCGAATTGGCGACCGCATTGTCCGTATCGTTGTGGCAGTGAATGCCGACATGGTCGCCCGGAATCTTGGCGACGACCTCGCCGACGATGCGCTCGATTTCGTGCGGCAGCGTGCCGCCGTTGGTGTCGCACAGCACCAGCCACCGCGCCCCCGCCTCAAACGCCGCCTTGAGGCAGTCGAGCGCATAGCCCGGGTTCGCCTTGTAGCCGTCAAAGAAATGCTCGGCGTCGAACATGACTTCGGCCTTCTTCGACCTGGCGTGCGCGATGCTCTCGCCGATCATGTCGATGTTCTCGCTGCGCGGCACGCCGAGCGCCAGATCGACATGGAAATCCCAGGTCTTGCCCACGAGGCACACGACCGAGGCCGGCGCGCCGAGCACGGCGGCGAGCCCCGGATCGTTCGCGGCGCTGCGGCCGGGGCGGCGCGTCATTCCGAAGGCGGTCAGGCGCGCATGTGCGAGCCTCGGCGCCGACGCGAAAAATGCGTCGTCGGTCGGGTTCGCGCCCGGCCAGCCACCCTCGATGTAATCGATGCCGAGCCGGTCGAGCGCGGCCGCGATCGCGATCTTGTCTGATACGCCGAAATCGACACCCTGCGTCTGCGCCCCGTCGCGCAGTGTGGAGTCATAAAGGTAAACGCGATCAGACATACGGATTTACGCCCTGCCCTCGGCCCTTGAAGCACGCCGCCGCACCTCGGAGGCCCGGCGATCGCCGGGCAGATTTCGCACGCGACCTCGAAACTTTCAACCATTCCCCGCCGCACAGTGCCTTTGGCTTCGCCCTGAAAAGCTGTGGTACCGGCCGGAGCGGCAATCGCGTGGGCGCGGCCGACCTTACCGACCCTGGCTTCGGCGCAAAATCGGGACGCGATGTTCGCGCCGTATCGATGGCACTGTAACCGCCGGAGATCGCGCACGAGGCGCGAAAGGTTCTATGACGCCCGCTTCCAGATCGTCCCCTGCGGGGTATCCTCCAGGATGATGCCGCGTGCCTTGAGGTCGTCGCGGATCCGGTCCGCCTCCTTGAAGTTCTTGGCCTTGCGCGCGGCGAGGCGCGCGGCGATCAGGCCCTCGATCTCGGCTTCGCTGACGGTCTCGGCACCTGCAGGCTGCCACCGGAACCACTGCTCGGGCGCGGCATCGAGCAGTCCCAGCAGATGGCCCCCGTGCAGCAGGTTCGCCTTGAACCGCGCCCGCCGCTTCGGGTCACGCTCCGCGTTCAGATCGCGCGCCATCTCGTGCAGATAGGCGATCGCCAGCGGCGTGTTCAGGTCGTCCTCGAGCGCGTCCATGATCCCCGCCGGCAGATCGCCGCCCTCGGGAATCACGTCCGCCGCGTTGCGGAGTGCCGTGTAGAATCGGTCCAGCTCCCCTTTCGCCTGGCGCAGGCCGTCCTCGGTGAAATCGAGCGGACCGCGGTAATGCGTCTTCAGCAGCAACAGCCGGATGGCCTCGCCCGGCGCCTTGGCCAGCAGCTCGCGTACGGTGAAGAAGTTGCCGAGGCTCTTCGACATCTTTTCGCCGTTCACGACGAGATAGCCGTTATGCACCCAGTACTTCACGAACGGCTTGCCGCCATGCGCGCACTCGCTCTGGGCAATCTCGTTCTCGTGGTGCGGAAAGATCAGGTCGTGCCCGCCGCCGTGAATGTCGAACGTCTCGCCCAGGTGGGTTTCCGACATCGCCGAGCATTCGATGTGCCAACCCGGCCGGCCGCGCCCCCACGGGCTGTCCCACCCCGGCTGGTCCGCCGTGCTCGGCTTCCACAGCACGAAATCCGCCGGATCCTTCTTGTAGGGGGCGACCTCGACCCGGGCGCCGGCGATCAGCTCGTCGCGCGAACGACCCGACAGCTTGCCGTAGTCAGCCATGCTCGGCACGCTGAACAGCACGTGACCCTCGGCAACATAGGCGTGCCCCCGCGCGATCAGCGTCTCGATCATGCGGATCATTTGACCGATGTGGTGTGTCGCGCGCGGCTCCACGTCGGGCGGCAACGCGCCCAGCGCGGCCATGTCCTCATGGAACGCACGGGTCGTCCGCGCGGTGATCTGGTCGATCGGTTCGCCCGTACGGCGCGCCGCGTCGATGATCTTGTCGTCGACGTCGGTGATGTTGCGGACGTAGGTGACCTTCGGAAAAAGGCGCTTCAGCAGCCGATACAGCACGTCGAAAACGACGACCGGTCGCGCATTGCCGATATGCGCAAGGTCATAAACCGTCGGTCCGCATACGTACATGCGGACATGCGTCGGATCGATCGGTTCGAAGACCTCGTTGCGTCGCGTAAGCGAGTTGTAGAGCTGAAGCGCCACTGTCGTCGTCCGTCGGAAAGCTTTGCCGGCCGGCGGTCAGGCCGTCTTGCCCGTCAACCGGGCGATGGCGCGCGCGCGGCCGATCATCGGTAGCAGGGTTTTCATTTCGGGTCCATGTTCACGCGCGGTCAGCGCCAGGCGCAATGGCATGAACAGGTCGCGCCCCTTCCGCCCCGTCGCCGCGCCGACCGACTTCGTCCAGGCGCCCCATGTTCCCTCATCCCACGGTTCGGCCGGCAGCAAATCGGCTGCGCTGCGGACGAAATCGGGATCGGTGATGACCGGGCTGACGTCGCCGCGACAGACGTTCCACCAGTCGCGCAACTCGCCCAACGTCGTGATGTTCGGCCGCACCGCCATCCAGAACGCCTCGTCGACCCCGTCCAACCCCTGTCGGGCGAGACGATCGCGCACCATGTCGAACGGCATTTCGTGCAGCAGGCGCGCGTTCAGCCGGCGCAGCTCCATCGGGTCGAGCTTTGGCGAAGCGCGGCTGAACTTCGACAGGTCGAACTCGTCGATCAGTTCCTGCAGGTGCTGCTTCGGCTCGATCGGGTCCGAGGTGCCGAGGCGCGCGACAAGGCTGTTGATCGCCATCGGTTCAATACCCTCCTCACGGAGAGCCGCGATCGACAGGCTGCCCAGGCGCTTCGACAGGTTATGGCCACCGACGTCCGTGAACAGCGGGAAATGCGCGAACGTGACCTGCCGCGGATCATGGCCAAGTGCGGCGAATAGCTGGATCTGCACCGCCGTGTTCGTCACATGGTCCTCGCCGCGGATGACGTGCGTGACGCCCATCTCGATGTCGTCGACGACCGATGAGAGCGTGTAGAGCGGCGTGCCGTCGGCCCGCACCAGCACCGGGTCCGACAGCTTGGCACCGTGGAACGATACCGGACCGCGGATCGCGTCGGTCCACGCGACTTCGGTCGTCTCGAGCAGGAAGCGCCAGTACGGCTTTCGCCCCTCGGCTTCGTAGGCCTTCTTCTGTGCCTCGGAAAGGCGCAGTGCCGCGCGATCATAAACCTGCACACCGCCGCCCGCGACCTGGCGAAAACGTCGCCGTTCGAGTTCCTCGGGCGTCTCGTAGCATGGGTAAAGACGGCCTGCGGCCTTGAGCCGCTCGACCGCGTCGGCATAGCGCACGAGCCGGTCCGACTGGCGCGCGAATAGATCCCAGCTCAACCCCAGCCAGAGCAGATCCTCCTCGATGCCGCGCGCGAATGCCTCGGTCGAGCGCTCGCGGTCGGTATCGTCAAGGCGCAGGATCAGGCGGCCACCATGGCGGCGGGCAAACAGCCAGTTGATGACTGCGCCCCGCGCGTTGCCCAGGTGAAGCCGGCCTGTCGGGCTCGGCGCGAAGCGAACTGTCGTCGTCATGAGACGTCGGTCAATCTCGAATGATCGTTATCCGGCCGGCGGCGGCCCGGGGCTGGCGTCCTGCCGCCGGCCGGTGTCCGGCGTGACTTCAGGCGGCGCACTAGGCCAGAACGCCCTTGCGGGGTCAAGCGAGGTCGAATGACCGGGGCTCCGGCCCACGGGCGCGCGACGGGACGTCTGCGAACCTTTCCGCACGGAAACGTTCGCGTGCCCTGGCGCCGATTGCGCCGAACCGATCCGGCACCGCACGGATCATACGACCGGGCGGAATCCGTTCGTGATCGGATAGCGCCGGTCGCGCCCGAAAGCCCGGCGCGTGATCTTGACGCCGGGCGGCGCCTGTCGCCGCTTGTATTCGGCGACATCGAGCATCCGCCAGACCCGTGCCACATAGTCCGCGTCGTGCCCGCGCGCGACGATCTCCTGGAGCGTCATCTCCCGCTCGATCAGACAGTAAAGGATATCGTCGAGCTTCGCGTAGGGGCCGAGGGTCGCCTCATCGGTCTGGTCGGGCTTGAGCTCGGCCGTGGGCGGCTTGGTGATGATGCGCGCCGGCATTACCGGTCCCTTCGGCCCCAGCAAATCGTCCAATGCCGCCTGGTTGCGCCAGCGCGAAAGTTCGAACACCGTCGTCTTGTAGACGTCCTTCAGCACGGCGAACCCGCCGCACATGTCTCCGTAGAGCGTCGCATAACCCACCGACATTTCGGACTTGTTGCCGGTGGACACGACCATGTGGCCGAACTTGTTCGACATCGCCATCAGCGTGATGCCGCGGCAGCGCGACTGGATGTTCTCCTCGGTGATGTCGGCATTCGTGCCCTTGAACGGCTCGCGCAGCATGTCCGCGAACGCCGCCATCGCCGGCCCGATTGACACCGTGTCGAGCCGTACGCCGAGCAGGCGCGCGACGGCCTCGGCGTCCTCGATGCTCTCGCGTGACGTATAGGGTGACGGCATCATCAGCGTGCGCACCTTGGCTGCACCGAGCGCATCGACCGCAATCGCCGCGGTCAGCGCCGAGTCGATGCCGCCCGAGAGTCCGAGGATCACGCCCGGAAAGCGGTTCTTCGTGACGTAGTCGCGCAGGCCTGTCACCAACGCGCGATAGATCTCCTCGAGCCGCTCCGGCGGCCGGTTGATCTCGCCGGGAGCACAGCGCCATCTGCCATCCGCCTCGCGCCGCCAGCGCGTGATCGCGACGGTCTCCCGCCACGACGGAAGCTGCGCCGCGACGCTGCAGTCGGCATTGAGCACAAACGAGGCGCCGTCGAATACGACCTCGTCCTGGCCGCCGACCAGATTGACGTAGACGATCGGCAGCCCGTTCTCCGTCACCCGCGCGACCGCGAGGTTGAGGCGCTCGTCCGCCTTGTCGGTCTCGTAGGGGCTGCCGTTGGGCACGATGAAGATCTCGGCGCCGGACTCGCCCAAGCACTCCGCGCAGTCGGCCGTCCACATGTCCTCGCAGATCATTACGCCCAAGCGCACGCCGCGGAAGACCATCGGCCCCGGGAATGGTCCGGACGCGAACACGCGCTTCTCGTCGAACACGCCATAGTTCGGAAGATCGTGCTTGAAACGGAAGCTTGCGACGCGGCCGCCGTCGAGCAGCAGGACCGCATTGTACAGCTTCCCTTCATAGTCCCATGGCGCGCCGACCAGCAGCGCCGGTCCGCCGTCAGCCGTCTCGGCCGCTAGCGCCTCGACCGACTGCGCGACGGCCTGCCGGAAGGCCGGCTTGAGAACCAGGTCGTCGGGCGGGTAGCCGCACAGGACCAGTTCGGGAAAGACGACGAGATCGGCGCCGCCGCGCGCCGCCTCGGCCCGCGCCGCCCGGATCTTGGCGGCATTGCCGGCCAAATCGCCGACGGTGGGATTGACCTGAGCAAGTGCCAGGACAAGGGAATCAGCCATGCCAGTGAGTTAGCAGCAAGCGCGCCGGTGGTCCACTGCCGACCCGGTCCGAACGCCACCCCACCACCAAGAGCAGCAGAGGTGCGGCGTCTTGTATCTAGCTGATGCTAGAACTTCTCCAGCCAGGGACGCAGCTCGACCTCCCAGGTCCAGGCGCTGCGGTGCTGGCGGTGGATATTGAGATACGTCTCGGCGATGGCCTCGGGCTTCAGCAGCCCATCCGGGCCGCGATCCTCGCCCGCATGCCCCGGCCCCGCGATGCCGCCATCGATCACGAAATGCGCGACGTGGATGTTCCTGGGCGCGAGTTCGCGCGCCATGCTCTGCGCCAGACCGCGCAGGCCGAACTTGCCCATTGCGAAGGGTGCGGACTGCGGGTAGCCCTTGACGCTCGCCGAGGCGCCGGTGAACAGGATGGTGCCGTGCCCGAGACGCAGCATGCGCCGGGCGGCCGCCTGGCCGACGAGAAAGCCGCCATAGCAGGTGACGGCCAGTGCGCGTTCCACCTCGGCCGGATCGAGTTCGACGAGCGGTCCGCGCGTGCGGTAGCTCGCATTGTAGACGACGAGATCGGGGACGCCCAGTTCGCGTTCGACCTCCGCAAAAAGCGCCTCCACGTCCTTGGGACGGCTCGCGTCGCACCGGAACGACCGGGCGCCGCCGGCCAGCACATCGGCCGGCAGCCTGCTTTCGCTGCGCGAGGCCAGTGCCACGCGCATGCCCTCCTGCCCGAAGCGACGCGCGAGCGCCGCGCTCAGCCCGCTACCAGCCCCGACGATCAGTGCAATCTCGCCCGCCATCGCGACCTCCCGGTCGGCGCGGAATTTCTACCGGCTCTCGCGATGCCGCAAGAGGAACTCGCGGCCGACCTTGACCGACGGTTTGCCGTCGTACTCGACGATGTCGGCGGTCGCGTAGGTCTCGGTCCAGATCTCCGGCAGGAACGAGCCGGTTCCGATCACGTTCACGGGCACGTCGGCGACCGCCATCGTCTTGCATTTCGCCGGCGTAAAGCCCGATGACGCGACGATGCGCACGCGCGGGAAGCCCGCGGCGTCGAGCCGTTCGCGCATGTGCCAGATCGCCGCGGCCGACACGCCGGTGCCGACCAGGTAGCGGAGTTCCGCCTCCGTCCGGTAGCCGCGGATGGCGTTCGGCGCGTTGCGCTCCAGCACGGCATAGGATTTCTGCAGGTCGAGTCCTTCGACGTAGCGCCCGCCATGGGTATCGAGGCGGACGGCGAGCCGCCCGCTCTCCGCAAGCTCCGGGAACCGCCGGCAGACCTCGAGCGCATCGGTGATCTCGCGCCCGTAATAATCGACAAGGACGGTCAGGTCGTCGGACGGGAACGTCTTGTACATCATCTCGGCGGCACGCACGGTCGATCCCGCATAGCCGATGAGCGCGTGCGGCATCGTGCCCTTGCCGCGGGTCTGGCCGAAATAATGCGCCGTCGCATCCGTCGCGTTGGCGACGAAGCCTACCGCATTGACCTCGCGTCGCGCGGCCGCGGATCCCACGGAGGCCGCGTAGGCCATCATCTCCGCCATCTCGGCACCCGCGCAGTGGCGCGCATCCATGGCAAGGAACGCGACGCGCGGCAGGTCGACGCACATCGTGTACGCGTTATAGGCGGCAACGCAGGCAGGTCCGAGCTTCTGCAGGTAGAGCGTCTCGAGGTCGACGAGGTGATAGAGCGACCCGGTGATGTACATCATCGGCTCGCCGGCGCCGACCCACTCGCCTTCCTTGTAGCGCAGGTCGATGTCGAACCTGACGCCGCGCGCGGCGGCGACAGATTGCAGCCATTCGAGCGCGAGGCGCGGCGTGCAGATGACGGGCCGTCGCATGAACACCGCATAGGTGACCGTCTTGTCACCGAATTGCCTGACCGTTTCCTTGGTCCGCAAAAAGTAATGGTCGGTCAGACGCGGAATGTCCTCGACCGCCGGGCTCGGCGCCTTTGCCGTGCCCATCCCCTTCTGTCGACTGTCGTCCACGCGTAGCCCCGTATTCTCAGTCGGATGCCCCGGCCACCCGGCGGGCTTCGATATCGGTGCGGCTCGCCTTCAGTCCTTCCGCGATCAGGAAGGCGAGTTCGAGCGACTGGCTCGCGTTCAGGCGCGGATCACAATGCGTATGATAGCGGTCGGCGAGGCACATATCGGTGATTTCCTGCGCGCCGCCCGTGCATTCGGTGACGTTCTGACCCGTCATCTCGAAATGCACGCCGCCCGCATGCGTGCCCTCGGCGCGGTGCACCTCGAAGAACGTGCGCACCTCCGACAGGATGCGGTCGAACGGGCGCGTCTTGTACCCGGTCGTCGACTTGATGGTATTGCCGTGCATGGGGTCGCACGACCACACGACGTTGCGGCCCTCGCGCTTTACCCGGCGGACGAGGCCAGGAAGCTTCGCCGCGACCTTGTCCGCCCCCATGCGCGCGATCAACGTCAACCGGCCGGGCTCGTTGTCGGGATTGAGGATATCGATCAGCCGGATGAGCTCGTCATGATCCATCGTCGGCCCGCATTTCAGGCCGAGCGGGTTCTTGATGCCGCGGCAGAACTCCACATGCGCGCCGTCCGGCTGGCGCGTGCGATCGCCGATCCAGACCATGTGCGCCGAGCAGTCGTACCAATCGCCCGTCGTCGAATCGATGCGGGTCAGCGCCTCCTCGTACGGCAGGAGCAGCGCTTCGTGCGACGTATAGAACTCCGCCTCGCGGATCTGCGGCGTCATCTCCGCCGTGATGCCGCACGCCTCCATGAACACAAGCGCCTCGGTGATGCGGTCGGCCAGTTCGCGGAAACGCTCGCCGGCCGGACTCCGCTCGACGAAGCCTAGCGTCCAGCCATGGACGCGATGCAGATCGGCGTAGCCGCCACGCGCGAAGGCGCGCAGCAGATTCAGCGTCGACGCCGCCTGGCCGTAGACCTGGAGCATGCGGTTCGGATCGGGCCGGCGCGCCGCGGCCGTGAACTCGATGCCGTTGATGATGTCGCCGCGATAGGCCGGCAGGGTCGTGTCGCCGACCGTCTCCGTCTCGGACGAGCGGGGCTTGGCGAACTGCCCGGCCATGCGGCCGACCTTCACCACCGGCAACCCGCCCGCGTACATCAGCACGACGGTCATCTGCAGTAACACCTTGAAGGTGTCCCGGATCGTGTTCGCGCTGAACTCCGCGAAGCTCTCGGCGCAGTCCCCGCCCTGGAGCAGGACGGCCTTGCCCTCTGCGACCTTGGCAAGCGCAGCCTTGAGCGCCCGCGCCTCGCCGGCGAAGACGAGCGGCGGAAATCCGCGCAGCTTGGCCTCGACGCTGGCAAGCGCGGCGGGATCCGGATATTCCGGCATTTGCCGAATCGGCTTGGTGCGCCAACTATCTGGCGCCCAACGGGTCATAGTCCTGGCAGCCATTCGTAAGTCCCCGCAGAGACAAGGTTTGAAAATACCCCGGCCGATGTACCCCCCGCAACGGGCACGGCATCATGACCGTATTTCGGAGCCCGCCTCGGAACTCAGGCAGGCTGGGACATGGGACTGGACCAAGTGCGCGACTTCGGCGCCCGCAAAGACGGGCTTAGTTATCTGCTTGCGCCGGGCAATCCGAGCCTTGAGGGCGTGATGCTCTACGACGATCAAGTTTACGTGGACGGCGGCAAGGTCGATGAAATCCCGGCCGCGCTCAACGGTGCGGATCACCCGTTCATGGACGGAACCTGGCCACCGGATTTGCCAGCCTAGCCGACTCGCTCTATCAAGCGGGCGGATGTTTACCCTGTCCAAGATCCTGGCGCCGTTCGCCGATCCGCGCGTCCTTGCCTTCCTCGCCCTGATCGCCGGCACGCTACTTCTGTGGACGCGGGCGAAGCGGCTTGGCCGGATCGCGGTGACGGCGGTCGTCGCCCTCGCCGCGCTGCTGGTCGTGGTGCCGGTCGGCGACATGGTTCTGGCCCCGCTCGAAGAACGCTTCGCGCCCGTCGAACTGCCTGATCGGGTCGACGGCATCATCGTCCTCGGCGGCGACTTCGACGCCGTGCTGATGACCTATCGCGGCCGCGCCTCGCTCGGCGAGTCCAGTGCCGGGCGCGTCCTCGCATTCGCCGACCTCGCGCGCCGCTACCCGGACGCGCGGCTCGTCTTCACCGGCGGATCGGGCAACCTGCTGGACCCGCAGGCGAAGGATGCGATCGGCGGCGCCGACATTCTGCGCATGGCCGGCATCCCGCTGTCGCGCGTCCGCTTCGAGGACAATTCCCGCAACACCTTCGAGAACGCGACGATGGCCCTGCCGATCGCGCAGCCGGCCGCCGGCGAAACCTGGGTGCTCGTCACGTCGGCCTATCACATGCCGCGTGCAATGGGCTGTTTTCGTCGCGCGGGCTGGACGGATGGCGGCGTGCGGCTGATCCCCTATCCGGTCGACTACCGGACCGCCCGGGGCCACAAACGGCGTGACTTCCGGTTCGAAGGCGGTCTCAGGTCGCTCCAGATCGCGGTGCGCGAATGGCTCGGGCTGGTCGCGTATTACGCGCTCGGCCGTACCGACGCGCTGTTTCCACGACCGACTCCTCAAGGAAAACGTCCATGACCGACGCGCACGACAAGCGACGCAGCACTCACGAGCCGGCCACGCGCGCGGCCCAGGCGCTTGGCCGGATCGCGCCGCCCTATGCCGAAATCGTTCCGCCGATCCATCTGTCGACCACCTATGAGCGCGCCGCCGACGGCAGCTTCCCCGGCCGAATTTACGCGCGCGACGGCAACCCGACCTATGATCAGGTCGAGGCGGTGCTGCGCGATCTGGAGGGCGGCGCCGCGGCCGCCGTGTTCGGCTCCGGCATGGCCGCGGCCACGACCGTGTTCCAGGCGCTGTCGCCCGGCGACCATGTCATCGCTCCGCGCGTCATGTACTGGGGGTTGCGCAAATGGCTGCTCGAGTTCGCGCGCCCCTGGGGGCTGGCCGTCGATTTCTTTGACAACGAAAGCCCCGCACAACTCGACGAACTGCGGCGTCTGATCCGGCCCGGCGCCACGAAGCTCGTCTGGCTCGAGACGCCGGCCAATCCCACTTGGGCGATCACCGACGTCGCTGCCGCCGCCGGGATCGCCCATGCGGCCGGCGCGCGGCTCGCGATTGACGCGACCGTGGCCACGCCGGTGCTGATGCGCCCCATCGAACTGGGCGCCGACATCGTGATGCATTCGGCCACGAAATACCTGAACGGCCATTCCGACGTCGTGGCCGGCGCGCTGATTACGGCGCGCGATGATGATTTCTGGCAGCGGATCCGGTACGTGCGCGCCGCGAACGGCGGCATCCTCGGCCCCGTGGAGACCTGGCTGCTGCTGCGTGGTCTGCGTACGCTGTTCGCCCGCGTCGAGATCGCCTGCCGCAGCGCCCAGGCCATCGCCGAGCGGATGGCCGCACATCCGCGCATGGCCGCGGTGCTCTATCCCGGACTTCCCACGCATCCCGGGCATGAGGTCGCCAGGCAACAGATGCGTGGCGGCTTCGGCGGCATGCTCTCGATCCGCATCGAGGGCGGCGAAGCGGCGGCCATGGGCGTCGCGGCACGGCTTCGCGTCTTCAAACGCGCGACATCGCTGGGCGGCGTCGAAAGCCTGGTCGAACACCGCGCCAGCGTCGAGGGACCGGACACGCCCTGCCCGCCCGACCTGCTGCGCCTGTCGATCGGCTTGGAGGCGGTCGGCGACCTGATCGCCGACCTGGAGCAGGCGCTGGACGGCTAGACCGCAGCGATCATCATTCCGCCGCCTTCGCCGTGGGCGGTTTCACCGGCTCGCGCATCAATACGAATTCCTCGGCCGAGGTCGGATGGATGGCGATCGTGCGGTCGAAGTCCTGCTTGGTGAGGCCGGCCTTCACGGCAATGGCCACCCCCTGGATGATCTCCGGCGCGTCGGGGCCGACCATGTGCGCGCCGAGGACGCGTCCGCTCGCCCGATCGACGACGAGCTTCATCAGCGTGCGCTCGTCGCGCCCCGAGATCGTGTGCTTCATCGGCCGGAACACGGCGCGATAGACGTCGATGTCGCCGAGCGTGCGTGCCGACGCCTCGCTGAGCCCCACGGTCCCGATCGGCGGCTGGCTGAATACCGCACTCGGCACGTTGGTATGATCCATCTTCGTCGGGTTGCGATTGAACAGCGTCTCGGCGAGCGCCCGCCCCTCGGCGATGGCGACCGGCGTCAGGTTGAGCCGGTCGGTGCAGTCGCCGATCGCATAGACGCCCGGCACCGTCGTCTGCTGCCACTCGTCGACCGCGATCGCGCCGCGCTTGTTGACGTGAATGCCGACGCGCTCGAGCCCCAGGTCCTCGGTGTTGGGGCGGCGGCCGGTCGCGTACATGACGAGATCGGTCTCGATCCGCTCGCCACTGTCGGTTACGAGATGGAAGCCGTCGCCGACGCAGTCGATGCGCTCCACCCGCGTCTCGGGGTGAATCGCGATGCCCTTCTTCATAAGCTCGCCGGTCAGATGCGCCCGCAAGTCGTCGTCGAAGCCCCGCAGGATCATCGGCGCGCGGATCACGAGACGCACATCGACGCCGGCCGCGTGGAAGATTCCCGCGAACTCGACGGCGATGTAGCCGCCACCGACGATGACGATGCGCCTGGGCAGGGTCTTGAGATCGAGCGCCTCGTCCGACGTGATGACGTGTTCGACGCCGGGAATGGCCGGCAGCTCGGGCCGACCGCCGGTGGCGATCAGGACATGCTTCGCGGTGTAACGCCGGCCGCCCATTTCGACCGTATGCGCATCGACGAACTGCGCGTGCCCCTCCAGAATCCGCACACCCGAATCGTTCAGCATCTTGACGTAGATGCCATTGAGCCGGTCGAGTTCGCGGTCCTTGGCCGCGATCAGCTTGGCCCAGTCGAGCCGGGCGCCGTCGACGGTCCAGCCGTAGCCGGCCGCATCCGCCAGCTCCTCGGCGAAATGCACGCCATAGATGAGAAGCTTCTTGGGCACGCAGCCGCGCAGCACGCACGTCCCGCCGACGCGTACCGCTTCTGCGATGGCGACGCGCGCGCCGTAGGCGGCGGCGCGGCGCGAGGCCGCCACGCCGCCCGAACCCGCGCCGATGGTGAACAGATCGAAGTCGTAATCAGCCATTGTCCGGTCGCCCTCAGTCCTTCAGGGCAGCCAGCGTATTCGAGCGGAACTCGCGGCGCCAGAGGACGAGAACAACCCAGGCCGAGGCGGCGACAAAAAGCCACAGATTGATGAACCAGGCGAGCGCCGCCAGGCCGAAATAATAGGCACGGATGCCGACATTGAAATGACTTACGGCGAGGTCACCCATCCGCGCAGCCCGACGCGCGTAGTCGTCAAGGGTCGCCGCATCGACGGTGCCCGGAAGCGGCGCAGCGCCGATCAGGACGAGCTGATAATTGAATTGCCGCAGCGACCAAGTGAATTTGAAGAACGCATAGACGAAGATCACGATCAGCAGCGCGATCTTCGCCTCCCACGATGCGCCCGTCGTCATGGATGCAAACGGCACCCCGGCGATAACGTCGCGGACCTGCTCCTGCGCGCCGAGGATCGCAATCAGGCCGCCCAGGATGAAGATCGAAGTCTGGGCGAAGAACGAGACGCTGTTGGTCATGGTGCCGACGATCGTGGTGTCGACGATCCGGTTGTCGCGACTCAGCATCCGCTTCATCCAGCCGAGGCGGTGGCGCGCCGTCGCACTCATCAGCCCGAACGCCGCGTTCCGATGGTCGGCGAACAGCGTGTAGCCGATCCAGCAGCCCAGGAACCATACGAGCGCGACGGCGTCCTGCCACGTGAATCCCAACGGCCAGGACATGCGCGCTAACCCTTCGCCTGCGGGCATGCTGCCTGGCCGCCGTTCACGTGTGCTCTGCGCGCGGCGTCACAGTCCCATGCACAGGTACTTGACCTCGAGGAATTCCTCGATGCCGTATTTCGAGCCTTCGCGGCCGAGGCCGGATTCCTTGACGCCGCCGAACGGCGCAACCTCGGTCGAGATCAGGCCGGTGTTGATGCCGACCATGCCGTATTCGAGCGCCTCGGCGACGCGCCATACCCGGCCGATGTCGCGGCCGTAGAAATACGCCGCAAGGCCGAACTCGGTGGCATTGGCAAGCTCGATCGCATCCTGCTCCGTGCTGAAGCGGAAAAGCGGCGCCACCGGCCCGAACGTCTCTTCGCGCGCGACGGCCATCTGCGTGTTCACGTCGGTCAGCACCGTCGGCTCGAAGAACGTGCCGCCGAGCGCGTGCCGTTTGCCGCCGACCGCGATCTTCGCGCCCTTCGAGACGGCGTCCTTGATGTGACTCTCGACCTTCTCGACGGCCTTGGCGTCGATCAACGGTCCCTGGTTTACGCCCGCCTCGGTGCCGCGGCCGACCTTGAGCTTCTTGACTGCGGCCACGAGCTTCTCGGCGAAGGCATCGTAGACCTTGTCCTGAACCAGGAAGCGGTTGGCGCAGACGCAGGTCTGGCCGGTATTGCGGTACTTGGACGCAATCGCACCTTCGACCGCGGCATCGAGATCGGCGTCGTCGAAGACGATGAATGGCGCGTTGCCTCCGAGCTCGAGAGACAGCTTCTTCACCGTGCCGGCGCACTGCGCCATCAGGACCTTGCCGACCTCGGTCGAGCCGGTGAAGGATAGCTTGCGCACAATCGGATTGCTGGTGAGTTCGCCGCCGATCTCGCCCGCAGGGCCGGTGACGACGTTGATGATCCCCTTCGGCACGCCGGCGCGCTCGGCCAGCTCCGCCAGCGCAAGAGCCGAATACGGAGTCTGGGTCGCCGGCTTGATGATCACCGGACAACCGGCGGCGATCGCCGGCCCCGCCTTGCGCGTGATCATCGCCGCCGGGAAGTTCCAGGGCGTGATGCAGGCAACCACCCCGACGGGCTGCTTGATCACGACGATGCGCTTGTCGGACTGGTGCTGCGGGATGGTGTCGCCGTAGACGCGCTTGGCCTCCTCGCCGAACCATTCCAGGAACGCGGCCGCATAGGCCACCTCGCCCTTCGCCTCGGCAAGCGGCTTGCCCTGCTCCGTCGTCATCAGCAGGGCGAGGTCGTCCTGATGCTGCATCATCAGGTCGAACCAGCGGCGCATCACGGCCGCGCGCTCCTTCGCCGTCTTGTTGCGCCACGCCGGCCAGGCGCGCTCGGCCGCCTCGATCGCGCGGCGCGTCTCCGCTGCCCCCATGCGTGGCACCGTACCGATCACCTCGCCGGTTGCCGGATTGACCACCTCGATCGTGCCGCCCCGGTCCGCGTCCACCCAGGCCCCGTCGATGTAGCATTGCTGACGGAACAGCTTCGCGTCCTTGAGCGCGACACCGGTCCCTGCCTTCGGCTTCGTGGCGACGTCCTGCATGGCGACTCCTCCTTCCACGCACTAAGCGACTGAACTTGTACCAACTATAGGCCCCGGGCCGGGCCCGATCCACTCCTGTCCGGGCGGCCGGGCATTCGATCGCCGGTCGCGCCGGCGGCCGATCCGTGGCATATAGCGTTGCAGCCACGACCCCGCATCGCCCGATCCCCGCATGCCCAGCCAGTCCACCGCCGCACGCGCAGCGACGCCCCGCTTCTCGGCCGTGATCTTCGACCTCGACGGGACACTCGTCGACAGCGCGCCCGACCTGTGCGGCGTCGTCAACCACATGCTGGTCGAGCACGGGCGTCCCCAGCTCGACCTGAAGGACATCCGCAAGATGGTCGGCGACGGTGCGGCCAGGCTGATCGAGCGCGGATTCGGCGCGACCGGCGGACTGCCCGCCCCGCTGCCTGATCTCACCAAGCGTTTCATCGAAATCTATGCGACACGCGTGGCCGAGCTCACACGCCCCTTCCCGGGCGTGATCGAGACGCTCACCCGGCTGAGGGATGCCGGCGTCCGGCTTGGCGTCTGCACCAACAAGCCGACCGGGCTCTCGCGTGAACTGCTCGATGCGCTCGAGCTCTCACCCTTCTTCGACTGCCTCGTGGGCGGCGACGTGCCGGCGCGCAAGCCGGATCCGCGCCATATCCGAATGGTCATGGATCAGCTCGGCGCCGAGCCGGCCGCGACCCTGATGGTCGGCGACTCGGCGAACGACGTGCTCGCGGCGCGAGGCGCCGGCATCAAGGTGGTCGTGGTTCCGTTCGGCTATACGTCGATCCCGCCGGCCGATCTCGGTGCCGACCTCGTGCTCGGCAGCTTCGGCGAGCTCCGGGATTTCGTCGGCGTCTAGCGGCGCTCGTCCGCGCCCAACCCGGCACTGTCGACGGCGGTGCGGTGAGCGGCGCGAAGATGGAGCACCGTCTGTCCCCAGTCGCCGTCGAGTTCGATGCGCACGGGAACGAGCGGCGCGCCGTCGATCACCGGCGCGAGCCAAGCCCGCGCGCTCTTCAAATGCCGGCTGGATTCGGCATCTTCCGTCACGAAGCCGGCGATGGGCTCGAACGTCGCGTCGCAGCGGCGCGTCGTGGCATCCGACACGAAACGAGGCCGATCGGCCAGCACGTATTCGCCGCGGTCGGCCAGAACGAGGTCGTAGCGACGACGCCCGTCGAAGACCGCGAAGCGGCCGCCGCAGCCGAATCCTTCGGCCATCAACCAGATTCCGGCCAGAATGGCGGAAACGGGATCGACCGTGTGCCTGCGCGCCGATACCGGAACGTCCTCGCGATCAGGTTCGTCCTGCAGCGGCATGCGGCGTACGTCGACCACCTGTCCGTCGACGTAGTCGATCGCCACCTGACGCTGCGTACCGGAATAGTAAGCATCGCTGCGATACGCATTCGGCGCCGGTCCCCATGGCGTGAACCGCCCCGCCGCACGCACGACCTGCCACCAGTCCGTCCACCAGGCGAGGATCCCCTGAGCACGGATCTGCGCCGTAACGTCATAGCGCCCCGCGCCAAATTCGACGTCGAGATCGGCGGCGAGCACGTGAAAGCCGCCCTTGTACACGTCGTAGGAAAGCTGAAACGAGCCGGGCTCCGGGTGAATCGTCCGGGCATCGGCAGGCGCCATGTCGCCTGCGAGCAGGATACCCGCCACCGCCAGGAGTTGCCGCCAGTCTGGACGCTTCGCCATGACCCGTCCACCCTGCGATCCGCCCCGTCCAGCGGCCATTTTACAGCTTTTCGTTCGGGAGATAAGCCGTTGCCATTCTTCCACAAGGCGACGGTGCCATCCCCCGCCCCGTTCCTTGACACTGCCGTACGCCGCCCCTTATATGGGCCGTTCGTCGGATCTGGCGAGGCGGGCGCTTAGCTCAGCGGGAGAGCACTGCTTTCACACGGCAGGGGTCGCTGGTTCAATCCCAGCAGCGCCCACCATTCCTACATCATGAATCCGACCACTAAACAACCGCGCCGGTCGCCTTGACCTGAGGCGAGCCAAGCGAACAGACAGAGCAACGAACGCGAGGAGGCAAGGCTCGCATGGCGAGCGACGTCATTCTGGAGGCCAAGGGCCTGACGAAGGAGTTCCGGGGCTTCGTCGCCGTCAAGGACGTCGATCTCCAGGTACGCCGCGGCACCATCCATGCGCTGATCGGTCCGAACGGCGCGGGCAAGACGACGTGCTTCAATCTCCTGACCAAGTTCCTGACGCCGACGCGCGGTCGCATCACGTTCAACGGGCACGACATCACCCATGCGAAGCCGGCCGACATCGCGCGCATGGGGCTGGTCCGCTCGTTCCAGATTTCGGCCGTCTTTCCACATCTCACGGTGCTCGAGAACGTCCGCATCGCGTTGCAGCGCAAGCGCGGCGCCTCGTTCGACTTCTGGCGGTCTGAGCGGGTGCTCGATGGATTCAACGAGCGCGCGATCGAGCTGATCGACGCGGTCGGTTTGAGCGACTACGTGCACGTCGTCGCGGTGGAACTGCCCTATGGCCGCAAGCGCGCGCTGGAGATCGCGACGACGCTGGCGCTCGACCCCGAGATGATGCTGCTTGACGAGCCGATGGCCGGCATGGGTCACGAGGACATCGACCGCATCGCCGCCCTGATCAAGAAAGTCTCCGCCAACCGCACCGTACTGATGGTCGAACACAACCTGAGCGTCGTCGCCAACCTGTCGGACACCATCACCGTGCTGACGCGCGGCCAGGTCCTGGCCGAGGGCGATTATGCAAGCATCTCGAAGAATCCCGAGGTGCAGCAGGCCTACATGGGGTCGGGCCATGCGTGAGACGACCGTCGGACAGCCGCTGCTTTCGGTCAAGAACCTGCACGCCTGGTACGGCGAATCGCACATCCTCCACGGGGCAGAGTTCGAGATCCACCAGGGAGAAGTCGTTACGCTGCTCGGGCGCAACGGCGCCGGCAAGACGACCACGCTCAAGTCGATCATGGGCATCGTCCCCAAACGGACGGGGACGATCACCTTCGAAGGCGCCGAACTGATTGGCCTGCCGTCGAACCGCATCGCGCGGCTCGGCATCGCCTTCTGCCCCGAGGAACGCGGCATTTTCGCGAGCCTCGACGTCGAGGAGAACCTGATGCTGCCGCCGCAGGTGAAAAACGGCGGCCTGACCGTCGACCAGATCTTCGAGCTGTTCCCCAACCTCAAGGAACGGCTCCGGAGCCAGGGCACCAAGCTGTCGGGCGGCGAGCAGCAGATGCTGGCCATCGCCCGCATCCTGCGCACCGGCGCACAGCTTCTGCTGCTCGACGAGCCGACGGAAGGCCTGGCGCCGGTCATCATCGAGCAGATCGGCGCGACGATCCGCCGTCTGAAGGAGCGCGGCTTCACGATCCTGCTGGTCGAACAGAATTTCCGCTTCGCCTCGACGCTGGCAGATCGCCATTACGTGATGGAGCATGGTCGCATCATCGACATGATCCCGAACGCGCAACTTGCGGCGAACATGAGCAAGCTGCACGACTACCTCGGTGTCTAGAACCGGAAACGATCAACAACGTGGAGGATACGATGAAATTAACTCGCACCCTTGGCCTTGCCGCCGTCGCCGCCCTGGCGGCGGGAACGGCGAGCGCCCAGATCACGGACAACGTCGTCAAGATCGGCGTCCTGAACGATCAATCCAGCCTGTACGCCGATCTGTCCGGTCAGGGCTCGGTTGTCGCCGCGCGCCTGGCCGTCGAGGATTTCGGCGCCGAGAAGAAGGGCATCAAGGTCGAGTTCATCTCGGCCGACCACCAGAACAAGCCCGACGTTGGATCCAACATCGCACGCCAGTGGATCGACGTCGACAAGGTCGACGTCATCGTTGACGTGCCGAATTCGGGCGTGGCGCTGGCCGTGAACCAGGTCGTTCGCGAGAAGAACAAGGTGTACCTGAATTCCGGTGCGGCGAGTTCGGATCTGACCGGCAAGGCGTGCTCGCCGAACACGGTGCACTGGACCTACGACACCTGGATGCTCGCAAACGGGACCGGCAAGGCGATCGTCAAGACCGGCGGCGACACGTGGTTCTTCCTGACGTCCGACTATGCGTTCGGCCACGCGCTCGAGCGCGACACCGAGGCCGTCGTCGTCAAGAACGGCGGTAAAGTGGTCGGCAAGGTCCGCCACCCGCTGAATACCGCCGACTTCTCGTCCTTCCTGCTCCAGGCGCAGTCGTCGAAGGCCAAGATCATCGGGCTTGCCAATGCCGGCGGCGATACGATCAACTCCATCAAGCAGGCGGCCGAGTTCGGCATCGTGCAGGGCGGTCAGAACCTTGCGGGCCTCCTCGTCTTCCTTACCGACGTCCATGCGCTCGGTCTGCAGACGGCACAGGGCCTGATTTTCACCGAGACGTTCTACTGGGACCAGAACGAAAATACGCGCGCGTTCGCGAAGCGCTTCGCGCCGCAATACAAGAACATGATGCCGACGATGGTGCATGCCGGCGTCTACTCGGCGGTCCTGCATTACCTGAAAGCCGTCGAGGCCCTGAAGAGCGATGCGGACGGCGCCAAGGTCGTTGCGAAGATGAAGGAAATGCCGACCGACGATCCGCTGTTCGGCAAGGGCACGATCCGCGCCGACGGCCGCAAGATCCACCCGGCCTATCTCTTCGAGGTGAAGAAGCCCTCTGAGTCGAAGGGGCCGTGGGACTACTACAAGCTGCGGGCCACCATCCCGGCGAACGAGGCATTCCGCCCGCTCGAAGAGAGTGAGTGCCCGCTCGTCAAGAAAGGCTGATCAACACCGGTCTCGGGGAGCGGCTGCGAAGGCCGCTCCTCGCGATCATCTGAGGTTTCGCTGATGTTCGAACTTCTCGGCATTCCGCCCCAGGCCCTATTCGGGCAGCTCCTGATCGGGCTGATCAACGGCTCGTTCTACGCCATGCTCAGCCTCGGCCTGGCCGTGATCTTCGGGATGCTGAACATCATCAACTTCGCGCACGGCGCCCAGTACATGATCGGCGCGTTCGTGGCGTGGTACGCGCTGCAGTATTTCGGGCTGGACTACTGGTGGTCGCTGCTGATTGCGCCGATCGTCGTCGGCGCGTTCGGCGTCGTCCTCGAGCGCACGATGCTGCAGCGACTGTACAAGCTCGACCACCTCTATGGTCTGCTGCTGACCTTCGGGCTCGCGCTCGTTCTCCAGGGGTTCTTCCTCAACGAGTTCGGGTCGTCCGGCCTGCCCTACCCGATCCCGCCGTCCCTCCAGGGCGGACAGAATCTCGGCTTCATGTTCCTGCCCAATTACCGGGCCTGGGTGATCGTCTTCTCGCTCGTCGTGTGCCTCGTAACCTGGTACCTGATCGAGCGGACCAAGCTCGGGTCGTACCTGCGCGCGGCGACGGAGAACCCGACGCTGGTGCAGGCCTTCGGCATCAACGTGCCGCGCATGATCACCCTCACCTACGGCTTCGGCGTCGGCCTTGCGGCGCTGGCCGGCGTGCTGGCGGCGCCGATCTATCGCGTCAACCCGTTGATGGGGGCCGACCTCATCATCGTCGTGTTCGCAGTGGTCGTCATCGGCGGCATGGGATCGATCCTGGGCTCGGTCGTCACCGGCTTCGCGCTCGGCATCATCGAGGGTTTGACCAAGGTGTTCTATCCCGAGGCTTCAAACACGGTAATCTTCGTCATCATGGCCATCGTCCTGCTGCTCAAGCCGGCGGGCCTCTTTGGACGGACCGCTTGACATGACGACCGCGGCCTACCAGATCGGCGCACCCGCCAAGACGACTACGCTCACGCACCAGTACGTCGCCTTCGGCATCATGACGGCGTTCTTCGTCGTCGCGCCGATATTCATTTATCCCGTGTTCCTGATGCAGGCGCTGTGCTTCGCGCTGTTCGCCTGCGCCTTCAACCTGCTGATCGGCTACGTCGGCCTGCTGTCGTTCGGCCACGCCATGTTCCTGGGCACGGCCGGCTATATCAGCGCGCACGCCGCAAAGGTCTGGGGCTTTCCGCCCGAGTTCGCGATCCTGACCGGTACCGCTGCGTCCGCGCTGCTCGGCGTCGTGGCCGGCGCGCTCGCCATCCGGCGTCAGGGCATCTACTTCGCCATGATCACGCTGGCGCTCGCGCAGATGATCTACTTCTTCGCGCTGCAGGCGCCGTTCACCGGCGGCGAGGACGGCATCCAGGCCGTGCCGCGGGGAACGATGTTCGGCTTCCTCGACCTGTCGGATCAAATGACCCTTTATTGGGTCGTGCTGGCGATTTTCCTGTTCGGCTTCCTCCTCATCTACCGCATCGTCCACTCGCCGTTCGGGCAGGTGCTGAAGGCGATCCGCGAGAACGAGCAGCGCGCAACGTCTCTCGGCTACAAGACCGACCACTACAAGCTGATCGCCTTCGTGCTTTCGGCGACGCTGTCCGGCCTTGCGGGTGCGACCAAGGCGATCGTGTTCCAGCTTGCCTCCCTCACCGATGTGCATTGGACGATGTCGGGCGAGGTCGTGCTGATGACGCTCGTCGGCGGTATGGGAACGGTGTTCGGCCCGATCGTCGGGGCTGCGATCATTATCACAATGCAGAACTATCTGGCCGGCTTTGGCGAATGGGTGCTCGTCATCCAGGGGGCGATCTTCGTGGTGACGGTTCTGCTCTTCCGCCGCGGGATTGTCGGCGAGATCGCGGCATACCTGCACAGCAAGAGCAAATCCAAGTCGGTCCCGGCCGAGGCAGAGCAGGCAGCCTGAAGCGAAATGCGCTCGCTTGGCGAACAGGGGGCGCATTCGCACCGGTGAAGCTGGCTCTTCTAGGTCATTTCCGATCTAGGTGGAAACAGGCCAAGCCAAGCTCGCGCCCAATCTCCCTCTCCCCGGCGGGGAGAAGGTCAGGGTGAGGGGGTTCCGCCGGTAGCAACTGTTGCAGCCCCTCACCTGGCCCTTCGGGCCGACCTCTCCCAATGGGAGAGGTGAAGCGGGTGTCTGCTGCTGCCGCTTTTGCCTAATTCGGAAACGCTATTGGAGCTTATTTCAGGCGGCTACGTCGGCGGCCACACGCATCGTATTGATCCTGTCCGGGTCAATGACCGGCTCGCCGCGCTTGATCTTGTCGACATTCTCCATGCCTTCGATCACGTGGCCCCAGACCGTGTACTGCTGGTCGAGGAAGCGGGCATCATCGAAGCAGATGAAGAACTGGCTGTCTGCCGAGTTGGGCGACTGCGCCCGGGCCATCGACACCGTGCCGCGCACGTGCGGCTCGCTGTTGAACTCCGCCGCCAGCTTCTTGCCCGAACCGCCGGTGCCCGTGCCGTGGGGGCAGCCGGTCTGCGCCATGAAGCCGTCGATCACGCGGTGGAAGACGATGCCATCGTAAAAGTGCTGCCGCGCCAGCTCCTTGATGCGCGCGACATGATTGGGCGCGAGGTCCGGGCGCATCTCGATGACGACACGGCCCTGCGTCGTATCCATGATCAACGTGTTCTCGGGATCTCTGATTTCGGCCATACCGGCCTCCCTGTGGTTTGGGGTGTCGGGGCTTTGTCTCATCCGAGCCGTGCTGGCGCAACCCCGCGGCGCCACAACAGGCCAAGTGCTCCGATCGCAAAACGCGCGCGGGGTGCTTTCGGACTGCTCAGCGCTTGGCGTCGGCCAGCAGGTACATGCGCACGATCTTATCCGGGTTGCTCACGCGGCCAGACCGCGGATCGCCCCTCTTGATCTTGTCGACGTGCTCCATGCCCTCGACCACGCGGCCCCAGACGGTGTACTGGCCGTTGAGGTGAGGCGCCGCATCGAAGACGATGAAGAACTGGCTGTTGGCGCTGTTGGGATCAGCCGTCCGTGCCGCACCGACGACTCCGCGCTCGAACGGCACATTGGAGAATTCGGCAGGCAGATCCGGATATTTCGAGCCGCCGGTGCCATCGCCCCTCGGATCGCCCGTCTGCGCCATGAAGCCGTCGATGACGCGATGGAATTTCAGGCCGTCGTAGAAGCCTTCCCGCACGAGCCGCTTCACCCGCTCGACATGCTTCGGCGCGATGTCCGGCAAGAGCGCGATCGTGACCTTGCCGGTCTTGAGCTCGAGGATGAGCGTGTTCTCTGGATCAGCCGCCTTTTGCGCCTGGGCGAAGCCGGCTCCCGCCGTGAGCGCGAGCGCCAGAACGAATGCAAGAATTCGGATCAACGGCTCAACTCCTTCCTGTTCGGTCCTGGCACATGGGCTACTGCTTATGGCTGGAGTTGGGCAATGAGGCGCGTGGAGCGGCGGGTCATCCGGACCTAGCCCTTCGCCTTCATCCGCGCCCTTAGTTTGCGCGCGACTGCGGCGGAAACGAAGGGCGAAACATTGCCGCCCATGGCGGCGATCTGGCGAACGAGGCTGGCCGCGATATGGCGCGTTTCCGGGCTGGCGGCCAGGAACACCGTTTCCAGGCCCGGCGCCATCGCACCGTTCATGCCGGCCATCTGCATCTCGTAATCGAAGTCGGTACCGTCCCGCAGCCCGCGGATGATGACGCTGGCGCCGTGCTCGCGCGCAGCATCGACGACCAGCCCGTCGAACGTCACGACCCGCACGGAGCCGCCGTGCTTCCGGGTGAGCGTGCGGGCCTCGGCCTCGACCATGGCAATCCGCTCCTCGGGCGAGAAGAGCGGTACCTTCCCGTGATGGACGCCAATCCCGATGACGAGCTCGTCGACGAGCGCGAGGGCACGCCGGATGACGTCCGTGTGGCCGTTGGTGATCGGATCGAAGGAGCCGGAATAGAAGCCGATGCGAGGCATTTCGGTCAGGGGAGCTGAAGATGGTCGGTTGGTCGCGTCACCCCTGTCATGATCCGGACCATTCCGCAAGCCGTTCGCTATCGTTTGCTCGCGCGTGAAGACCTGGCGTTAACACTTCGTAAATCCCGCTGCGTCAACCTTCCGTTAACCAGTGAAGAATTCGGCAATTGGAGGCGTGCCATGAGCGGCAAGTGGTCAGCGGCCGCACACAGCACCTCGAGTCTCAACGAGGTCAACAACGATACCGGCCGCATGGCCTTTTGCGGCCCATACGTGCTGTCCGCGATTACCGGCTATTCCATCAGCAAGGTCGAGGAGCAGATCCGCCGGTTCCGTGACATCCCGGAAGGCCAACGCCGGATCGTGAAGGGAACGCGCGCCGACGAGGTCGCAGCGGCGCTCGCCGCGTTCGGCTATCGCATGGTCCCGGAGGCCACCTTCACGCATCTGCCACGCAAGGAGCGTCCGACGGTCTGGGCGTGGATGCAGAAGCCGCGCAATGCCTGGGCGCACTACATCCTCGCCATTCACAAAGGCAAGGAAGGGCACTGGATCCTGATCAAGGGCGTGAAGATGTGCGACACCTACACGGAAGGGAAATGGACCTTCGTGTGCGACGGACCGCATCGCGGGGCGCGCATCATGGAAATCTTCGAGGTCAAAAAGGCCATCGATTGCTAAGACCTGCACCTCATTGGTTCATCGCCAGCCACCTGGAGGGCCTCCACTGTTCGGCTGTCGCCATGCATGCTAAGGATCTGAGCAAGCAATGACGTGGCACAGGGGAGGAAGCGTGGCGGATCGTACCGAACGACCTCATGTTGCTCTCGCGTTGGGCGATCCTGCTCACCGGTGGCGGCCCGGCTCGCGCGAAATCCTTCCTGAAGCCTACCGTTCGGCGACTGCCGCCTGAATACCGGGATACCGCGCCTTCCTTGAATAATGATCAACCATGAGGAGGAGAACACTGTGATTTCGAAGCGTACATTTCTTCGCGGCGCGGCAGGTCTCGCCCTGTCGGCACTTGCGGCGGCCCCGGCTCT
>DASVCL010000052.1:0-71938 GCA_036381615.1 Alphaproteobacteria bacterium | reverse complement strand
CGGTTCTGCACCGTGTTCATCTCGAACATGGTCGCACGCAGGGTCTTCAGGACAGACAGAGCACCGACGTTTGTATTCACGGAAGACATATAGGGTTCTCCTAATCTTCAGAGTGGAATCCGGACAGTTCTTGTCCGGGGCCCCCTGCCCCTTCTGGACATGAGGCACCGTGCACGTGGCAGCAACCGACATGCCATGCGGTCCTCCTCCGCAAACCTTTGAAAAGGAACAATTTCGGATTTGGTTATCGCGCCCTTTACCAGTCCAGGACGGCAAGTCTTGCCCAGCCGACGCGGCAAGACTTGCCGAGCAACGGCAAGAACTGCCCGCCCCGGCCGGTCGCGAGCGGAACGAACTTCCCCCCGGGCCCGGCATAAACTGCCGTCGATGGGCAGGCGCGTCCCGCGCCGCAGCCCGCAGCATATTCGCGGTCACAGCCAAATTCCCTTATTAAGTCAAAGAGTTATTCTTCGTGCACGGCACTTGGCCCGCGGCTTGCTGATGAACCGGCGAGTTCATCCTGCCTGCGTTCGTCATGGTCACGGATATACGCTTCCTCGAAATGCTCTCGCCGCGCGACGGCAGCGCCGACCCGGCGCGTCCGCGCACCGAGTCGGGCGAGAGCACGTTCGCTGACCTGCTGAACCAGGCCATCGATACACCTGCCGTCCCGCGCCGCGAGACCGCGGACGACCGCAGTGCACAACAGGCAACGTCGACGACAGCGGCCACCGAGCCCAGTCCCGTTGCCGCGCCGGTACAACCACAGCAGGACCCTGCCACACCATCGGAGCCAACACGAGCCACCGACACGACGCCGACGACACCAGCCGCCGGCGTACCGGAATCGGTGCCCTCCTCCGAAACAATGGCACCGCGCCAGGCGGCAACGCCGGGCGCAGCGCCATCGGCGCCTTCGATGCCGCCTGCGCCGCCGACGCCACGCTTCAACGCGGCGGGGACGGTGTTGCCGCCGACTCAAACGGCGACCGCAGGGCCGCAGATGGCCAGCACGCTGCAAAGTCCGGTTATGAGTCAGGCGGATGGGGCGATCCTCTCGCCGCCGACTGAGTCCAGAGCGCCGGCACCAAGTGCAGCCAACGCAGTTGCGCCGAGCACAGCCAATACCCTCGAGTCGAACACGAACGGCCGGCCTCACCTCGAGCCCGCGCCGGCGATGCCGACCGGAGCTGCCGACCGCCGCGCCCAAGCGGTAAAGCCGACCGTCCCGGCTCAGGCCGAGACCGGCACCGGAAGTGAATGGCCCGTCATTCCGGAAAAGACCACCGGCAGCTCCGCGATCGCGTCTCAGCCCTCGCCGACACGTCGCATGCCGGCGATCGACAAGGCGGCTACGGCGCAACCGGTTTCGACGCAATCGGTCTCGATCCAACTGGTTTCGACGCAACCGGCCGCGTCGCCAGCACAGGCCGAAGCCGGCAATTCACCGCTTGAGTCAATTTCCGTTCCAGAGGCGGTCGCACGAACCCGTACCGCAACCAATGCGCCCGCCGTCACTGCCAGGTCCGTAGATAAGCCGCTGACGGACGTCGTCGGCACTCTGCCCGCGACCGATGATCCGTCTGTCGAGGTCCTCGTCAATTCGGCCGCAGCCTCCAAGCCCGACATGCCGACGCGCGTGGCGTCCAACCTTGCGCCGGCCGCCGGTTTCGCGACGCAGATCACGGCCCAAGCGACCGCAAATGGAGACGCGACCGCCCAGGCCCAGACGACGGGCGCGCAGCCCGTCGCGCCACAACTGGCGGCCGAGATCGACGTCGTCGGCTCCACCATGTCGCAAGGCGAGCAGTCGATGCCACGCGCCGAGCAACAGGGCACGACCCGTATCGATCAAGCGCCAGTTGCCGAAGCATCGGTGATGCGCGGCTCCCCTTCGATCGACGTAGCAGCAGCGGCCGAGCGGGCCGCGCGTCCAGCCCTTCATCCGCTCGTTGCACAGGTCGCGGTGCATGTCACCAAGGCCGCGATCGAAGGCAACGACCGCATCAGTATTCGCTTGTCGCCGGCCGAACTCGGTCGCATCGACGTGCGCCTCGATTTCAGTCCCGACGGCCGTGTCCAGGCCGTGTTCGCCGCGGATCGTCCCCATACCGTGGAACTTCTGCAGCGTGACGCCCGCGACCTCGCCCGGGCACTGCAGGATGCGGGCCTTCAGACAGACTCCGGCAGTCTCAGCTTCAATCTCCGGAACGGCGGCCATGGCAACGATGCCGGCGGCTTCGAACGGTCGATCCTAGGTGCGGGCCGCGAGGATGGCGACATCGTCGTCCAGGTTCCGCCGCCGCAGGTCCATGCCTATGCCGCCGGAATGATCGGCCCGGGACGTGTCGATATCCGGATTTGAGTGGAACCCAAACCCCAACAGCATTCGGTTGACAAGGGAGACGAAGAATGAGCCTCTACGGTGCACTACTCGCGGGCGTGTCCGGCCTCCGGGCCCAGTCGCAGTCACTGGGCACGATCTCGGACAACATCGCGAACGTGAACACCATCGGCTACAAGCGGTCGGTCGCGGCGTTCTCGACTTTGGTGACCGGCGCCAGCAGCACCACCCAGTATTATCCCGGCGGCGTCCGAGCGACCCCACGTTCGCTGATCGACCAGCAGGGCGTGCTGCAGGGCAGCTCCCGCGGCACGGACATTGCGATCCTCGGCAACGGCTTCTTCGTCGTCAATACCGACGGCAGCGGAAACGGCGAGCAGCTCTATACCCGCGCCGGCTCATTCAGCGAGGACAACAACGGCCGCCTGGTGAACGCCGCCGGTTACTTCCTGCAGGGCTGGGAGCTCGACCAGCAGGGCAACATCATCGACATCAACACCATCAAGACCGTGTCGGTCAGCACGCTGAACGGCGTCGCCGTCGACACGACGACGGTCCAGCTCCTCGCGAACCTCGACTCGGGTCAGACTGCGGGAACGCCGGCATACACCGCCGCGGACTTCACGGCCGACCCGACCGGTGCACTCACGATCCCTGAGGAAATCGCGGCCGGCACGATCCAGCCGCATTTCAAGCGCGAGATCGCGGTCTTCGACGCGCTCGGGACGAAGCACAACCTGACGCTCAGCTTCCATCGACTGACGGGCACCAACGAGTGGGGCTTCGTGCTCAGCGCCGGCGCGTCCGAAGTGGACACGGGTGCTGCCTCGGTCACTGGTGGTCTCCTGGCCCACGGCACGATTACGTTCGACGGCGACGGCAACCTCGACACGGTCACCTGGCACAATACGGCCGATTGGGTCGCCGGCGTCACCACCGCCGACCCGACGCAGACCGTCGCCATCACCTGGACGAATGGCGCTTCCCCCAGCAACATCGCGTTCAATCTCGGCACGCCGGGCAAGTCCGACGGCGTGCGTCAGTTCAATGGTCCCTATGACGTCGGGGCCGTCAATCAGGACGGCGCCGAGGTCGGCTTGCGGACGGGCGTGTATATCGATTCGGAAGGCTACGTCGTCGCGTCCTTCAGCAACGGCGCGACACAGCGCATCTACAAACTGCCGATCGCGACCTTCGCCAACCCGACCAAGCTCGAGGCGCGCAACGGCAATGCCTATGCGCAGACGGATCTCTCGGGCGAATACAACCTGCGCGAAGCCAATACCGGCGGTGCGGGTCGTATCGAGCCGGCGGCGCTCGAGGGCTCTAACGTCGACCTCGGCGAGGAATTCACGGCGATGATCGTGACGCAGCGCGCCTACTCGGCTTCGGCGAAAACGATCACCACCGCGGACGAGATGCTCGACGAGCTCCTGCGGATCAAGCGTTAACGAGACGGATGGGGCGGTCCGCGGCCTGACACCACGTCGTGCGGCCGCGGCCGCAACAGCGGGAATGTGACCGATGACTCTGTGGGGAGCATTCAGCAACGGCGTCGCCGGCCTGTACGCCGCGTCCGAGGCATTCGGTGCCGTCACCCAGAACATGGCGAATACCCGCACGCCCGGCTACCGACGCGTCGAGACCGAATTCGTGACACTGCTGGGCGGCATCACCGCGAACGGCAGAGAGCCCGGTGGCGTCCGGCCGGTGACCCGCACGAGCATGGATGTGCAGGGACCGCTCGAGATCACGAACCGGACCTTCGATATCGCGATCGACGGTCCGGGCCTGTTCGTCTTCGGTCCCTTCTCCGGAGGCGGCAACGCCGTCGATCTTCGGTACTCGCGCGCCGGCAACCTGATCTCCATCCGTGCGCCCAACAACGAGACGGTCGGCTATCTCGGTAACGAGACCGGGCTCTACCTGCTCGGCTGGCGCCTCGTGAACGGCCAGGTCGTCAACAATAGCCTTGCCGCTCTCGAGCCGATTCCCGGCACGACCGACGATGAGTTTCCGGGACAGGCGACCCGCGAAGCGGAACTGATCGTCACCTTGCCGGCGACGGGGACCAGCGCTTCGACCGAGATCTTCTACTTCGACCAAAACGGCGATCAGCACACGCTCTGGCTCAAGTGGACGAAGACGGGCCCCAATGCATGGTCGCTCCAGGCGACCGACGTCAACGGAGCGGCGGTCGGTGGCCCGATCCTGATGACGTTCGACGGCGAAGGCCGCCTCGCCTCGGCACCGACGGTCAATATCGCCGGCCTGTTCGACCTGGACGTGTCCAAGGTCAACCAGCTTGGCTCCGTGTTCGTGCTGGGAGAGTACGTCCAGGATGGCATCGCACGCGGCGAGTTCATCACCTATGAAATTCTCCCCGACGGAACGGTGAATGGGCGATATACCAGCGGCGCCGTGCGCCCCCTCTACCGGATTCCGGTGGCGACGTTCATGAACCCCAACGCGCTTGTGGCGGAGTCGGGAACAATGTACCGCGCCACCGCGGCGGCAGGCGAACCCCGCCTGCATAAAGCCGGCGACGACCGCATTCAGATCGTTCCCGGCGCCATCGAAATGGCCAATTTCGACCTCTCGGACAGCTTCACGCGCCTGATCGTAACGCAACGTGCCTATGACACGGCCTCCCAGGTCGTCCGTACGGTCGACGAGATGGCGCAGGTCGCACGCGACATGAAGAGCTAGTAAGCCCGGTGCACGGCACCATTCCGCGATGCCGCGGATTCATCGCAAATCCTTTCCACGTTTAGCATTTTCTTAAATGGGCACCAGCTAGGGTTGGGCCATGAACGATCACTTTCGCACCGGTATCGAGATGGCGGAAAATGGCGCGACGGTCAGCTCGGCTGCTCCCGTATCCGACGCCTTCACGCCGCGTTCGCTCGACCATTTGCCGCCCCCGAATACGAAGCGGTGGGTGATTCGGCGCAAGGCCGCCGTCGTTGCCGCCGTCCGCACAGGCCTGCTGAGCCTCGAGGACGCCTGCGAGCGCTATCAACTTTCGGTCGAAGAGTTTCTGTCCTGGCAGCGTCTCATCGACCGCCATGGCCTGCCCGGACTTCGCGCCACGCGCCTGCAGGATTATCGCAACCACTGAGCCCGAGGCGATTCCTGCACCGGGTGCATTACCCCACTCTTGCCTCGAGCCGGCAAATCTTGCCGGGCAGGCGGCAAAATTTTCCGCCCATTAACCGTCTGTTCACCGCCAGAACGATAGCGTGACCACGCCCGATACGCGCCATAGTTGCGTCACGGGCGTGGAGGGGGAACGGGGTGAACAACATACTGGAAACGCTGCGTCGGCTGGGTCCGACCCGGCTCGCGCTCCTCGGCGCCGTGGCAGCCGGTTTGGTCGCATTTTTCGGTTTTTTCATCTCAAGATTGAATCAGCCGGACATGGGGCTCCTCTTCAGCGAGCTCTCAGCGCAGGACGCCGGCCAGATCATCAGTAAGCTCGAAGCGCAAAACGTTCCGTATGAACTGCGTGCCGGGGGCAGCCAAATCTATGTCCCGGCCGACCGCGCCCTGCGTCTGCGCATGAGCCTCGCCGAACAGGGCCTCCCGAAGGGCGGCACCGTCGGTTACGAAATCTTCGACCGGACCGATGCGATCGGTGCCACGAGTTTCGTCCAGAACCTGAATCACGTCCGCGCCATAGAGGGCGAGTTGGCCCGCACGATCGGCTCGCTCGGCCCTGTCGCCGGCGCCCGCGTTCACCTCGTCATACCCCGCCGCGACCTGTTCAGCCGCGAGCGCCAGGAGCCGACCGCGTCGGTCGTTGTCCGGCTTCGTACGGCAGGCAGCCTCAGCCGCCCCCAGGTGCAGGCGATCCAGCATCTCGTCGCCTCCAGCGTCGCCGGCCTGAAGCCGACCCGCGTCTCCGTCATCGACGACCAGGGCAATCTGCTGGCGCGCGGCCAGGAGGGCGAAGACGCCACTGTTATCGCCTCGACCGCCGTCGAGATGCGCCGCAATTACGAGCAGCATCTGGCGAGGACGATCGAGGACCTGCTCGAGCGATCGGTCGGCCCCGGCAAGGTTCGGGCCGAGGTGACGGCGGAAATGGATTTCGACCGGGTCGTTACCAACACGGAGTCGTTCGATCCGGACGGCCAGGTAATCCGCTCGACTCAGACCACGACGGAAAGCAGCGACGCCCAGGAGTCCGACGGCGCGCCCGTGTCGGTCGCGACAAATCTTCCGGATGCCGACGTGGGCTCGGCAACCGGGCGGAACACCAGCCGCTCGACGCGATCGGAAGAGACCATCAACTACGAGATTTCCCGGACGACGCGCAGTCATATCCACGAGGGCGGCGTCGTCCGGCGTCTCTCGGTCGCCGTGCTGGTCGACGGCACGACCGAGGTGAAGCCCGACGGGACCCGTGTCTATACCCCCCGTACGCCGGAAGAGATGGAGCGGCTGACCGCCTTGGCGAAATCGGCGATCGGCTTCAATGAGCAACGCGGCGACAAGATCGAGCTCGTGAACCTCCCCTTCACCGGCGTCGACGCGCCGCCGGCAGACTCGGAGACCGGATCCCTGCTCGATCTGTCGCGCCAGGACTATTTCCGCATCGCCGAGCTGCTGGTCCTGGGCATCGTCGGGGTTCTGGTCGTCCTGCTCGTGCTCCGGCCGCTTGTCAGCAACATGTTCGCGGCGACCGCTGCGGCAGCTGCGCCCAACGAGGGCACGACGACCGCTCTTCTGCCCGGCCGCACCGATGCCGAGCCTGCCGCCTTGGCGGCACCGTCAACGGCGGAATCGCCCGACAACGAAGCACCGTCGATCGAACGGATGATCGACCTCGATCGCGTCGAGGGTCGCGTCAAGGCCTCCTCCATCAAGAAGATCGGCGAGATCGTCGAGAAGCATCCTGAGGAAGCCGTCGCGATCATACGAAACTGGATGTACCAGGAAAGCTGACCGGAACTAGAAAGCGATGCGCTCACGTGACGATTTCCGCAGCCTGACCGGTCCCGAACGCGCCGCCATCATGATGCTGGCGCTGGGCGAGGAGCACGCCGCGAAACTGTTCGCCCTCATGGACGACGAGGAGATCAAGGAGATCTCCCAGACGATGGCCAATCTCGGCTCGGTGCATTCAAGCGTGGTCGAGCGGCTGTTCGTCGAGTTCGCCGACCAGATCTCCGCCACAGGATCGCTCGTCGGCTCCTACGATTCGACGGAGCGCCTGCTGCAAAAGGTGCTCACAAAGGACCGCGTCGATGCGATCATGGAGGAGATCCGCGGCCCGGCCGGTCGCACCATGTGGGACAAGCTCGGCAACGTCAACGAAGCCGTTCTCGCCAACTATTTGAAGAACGAGTATCCGCAGACCGTCGCCGTCGTTCTCTCGAAGATCAAGCCGGACCACGCGGCGCGCGTTCTGGGCCAGCTTCCGGAGTCGTTCGCGATGGAAGTCATCATGCGGATGCTCCGCATTGAAGCCGTCCAGAAGGAAGTGCTCGACGACGTGGAGCGCACTCTACGCACGGAGTTCATGAGCAATCTCGCCCGGACCAACCGGCGCGACGCGCATGAGTTGATGGCCGACATCTTCAACAATCTCGACCGCGCCAACGAAAACCGGTTTCTCGCAGCGCTCGAGGAACGGAACCGTGACTCGGCCGAACGCATCCGTGCCCTCATGTTCACGTTCGAGGATCTCGGCCGGCTCGATCCGGGGGCGGTTCAGACCCTTCTTCGCAACGTCGACAAGAGCAAGCTGGCGGTCGCACTGAAGGGCGCCTCGGAGGCGCTTCGCAACCTGTTCTTCTCCAACATGTCGGAACGCGCCGGCAAGCTTCTGCGCGAGGAAATGGAACAGATGGGGCCGGTCCGCCTCCGCGACGTCGACGAGGCGCAGATGTACATGGTGTCCGTCGCGAAGGAACTGGCCGCCAAGGACGAGATCATCATTGCCGACAAGCGCGGCGGTGAAGACGAACTGATCTACTGACGCAAGGCTCGTCATGACAGTCGTCAGCAAGTTCCTGTTCGACACCGAATTCGAGTCCGATATCGACGCCGGAAATGCGTCCGATCGGGAGAACGCAAAGCCGCAAACCTTCTCGGTCGAGGAACTCGAACTGGCGAAACAGGAGGCGTTCGCCGCGGGTGCCGTCGCAGGGCGGGAAGAGGCCGAACGGCAAACGGCACGTCTGCTTGCCGACGCGCTCGCGACCGTCTCGACCGGTCTCGACCGAATTCTTGCCGAAGCCGACGCGCAACACGCGGCGCGCCAGCGGGTAGCGATAGCGGCGGTGGCAGAGATCGCCCGCCGGCTCCTGCCTTCCCTTTGCAAGCGCGAAGCCCTGTCCGAGATCGAAGCGCTCGTCGGCGAATGTCTGGCGAGGCTCACCGACGAGCCTCGGCTCGTCATCCGGGTCAACGACCAGCTTCTCGATCCGATGCGTCAGCGGCTCGACGGCCTGGCCGGCGCGACGGGTTTTGCCGGTCGGATCATCCTGCTGGCCGACAGCTCGCTCCAGCCTACTGACGCCCGCGTCGAATGGGCCGATGGCGGGGCCGAGCGCAATGTGCAGTCGGTCTGGCACGAAATCGAAGGTGCAATCCAGCGCTTTGTCCAGGACGGATCCGGCGTGCCGGGTGTGATCCGTTAAACGGGGGTTATCATGGCAGACGAGAATCTTGAATTGAACGAACTGTCGCCGGACCAGGCGACGCCGGAGACCGATAGCGCGAGATCGGCGCGGACCGCGAAGGATCTCAAGGCGGTCTATGACATTCCGGTCCAGGTCTCTGCGGTACTCGGCAAGGCGACGATGCAGGTGAGCCAGCTCCTGAAACTCGGTCGCGGCGCCGTTGTCGAGCTCGACCGCAAGGTCGGGGAAGCGGTCGATATCTACGTCAACAACCGCCTGGTCGCGCGCGGCGAAGTCGTCGTCGTCGACGACAGGCTTGGCGTGACGATGACCGAGATCGTCAAGGTCGACCGCAGCTGATCTTCCCTGCCCCGCGCCGATGCGATTCCGCACCGATCAATACCTGACTGAACAGCCTTCTTCGGAGTAACGGCCATGCGACTGCTCATCATCGGCACTCTCAACGGACAAGCGACGATCGCGGCGAAGATCGCGCTCGGCCGCGGCGCGAAGGTCGCGCAGGTGTCCGACATCGATGCAGGCCTCGCGAGCCTTCGCGCCGGCAAGGGCGCCGATCTGATCTTTGCCGATGTTCAAATGGATATCGGCCGGCTGATCGAGTCCCTCCGCTCCGAACGCATTCACGTGCCCGTGGTGGCGTGCGGCGTCGGCTCGGACACGCCCGCGGCGGTCCGCGCCATCAAGGCCGGTGCCAAGGAGTACATTCCCCTTCCCCCCGATGCCGAGCTGATCGCCGCGGTTCTGGCCGCCGTCACCGAAGAGAGCCATACGATCCTGTCGCGCGATCCGGCGATGGAAAGCACGCTGCGCCTTGCCGACCAGGTCGCGGCGAGCGATGCCAGCATTCTGATCTGTGGCGAGTCCGGCACCGGCAAGGAGCTGATGGCGCGATACATCCATCGCAAGAGCCGCCGGGCAAATCAACCGATGGTGTCCGTGAACTGCGCGGCGATCCCCGACAACCTGCTCGAGTCCGAGCTGTTCGGTCATGAGAAAGGCGCATTCACGGGTGCCATCGCCCGGCGCATCGGCAAGTTCGAAGAGGCGAACGGGGGTACCCTGCTCCTCGACGAGATCAGCGAGATGGACATCCGCCTTCAGGCCAAGCTGCTGCGCGCGATCCAGGAACGGGAGATCGACCGCGTCGGCGGCTCGGGGCCGGTCAAGGTCGACATCCGCGTCATCGCCACGACGAACCGCGACCTTCAGGCCGAGGTCGCGGCCGGAAACTTCCGGGAAGACCTGTACTTCCGCCTCAACGTCGTGACGCTGACCCTGCCGCCGTTGCGCGAGCGCCCCGCCGACATCGAACTCCTGGCCGATCACTTCGCCCGCAAATATGCCGAGGCGAATGCCCTGCCGGTCCGTCCCGTTTCACCCGCGGCGATCGAGGTGCTCAAGGCGCATGGCTGGCGCGGCAACGTGCGTGAACTCGAGAACACGATGCACCGCGCCGTCCTGCTCGCACAGGGCGACAGCATCGGCCCTGAGGCGATCCGGCTCACGTCGCCGCCCAGGGCGCCGTCGCCAGTCGCCCCGGCGTCCGGCGGCGTCGAGGCGGCCGCGGCGGCCGCTGCCGGCCGCAGCACGCTCGTCGGCCGTACGATCGCCGATGTCGAACGCGACCTGATCCTCGATACCCTCAATCATTGCCTCGGCAACCGAACGCATGCCGCCAACATCCTGGGCATCTCGATCCGGACGCTGCGGAACAAGCTGAAACTCTATTCGGAACAGGGCATCCGGATTCCGGCCGCGAACGACGGAGCGCGCGCCGCACTCTGACATCCCGAAAGCGTAGAACCGTCAGATGAGCGAGTCCGGCACGACCGCCGCCAGCAACGGCACGGGCGCGTTTCTGTCGCGCCTGACCGCGATCCTTCGCCACGGCGACATCGGCCTGGCGCTGGGCGTCGTCGCAATCCTTCTCGTTCTGCTTCTGCCGCTGCCGACATGGCTGCTCGACGTGTCGCTCGCGCTGTCGATCACCTTTTCGGTCCTGGTTCTGATGGTCTCGCTGTTCATACACCGGCCATTGGATTTCAGCTCCTTCCCGACCGTCCTGCTGATCGCGACGATGCTGCGATTGGCGCTCAATCTCGCCACGACGCGGATCATTCTGACTCACGGTCACGAAGGTGCGCACGCCGCCGGCAACATCATCCAGGCATTCGGAAACCTGGTGATGTCGGGCAACTTCATCATCGGCGTGATCGTCTTTTCCATCCTGGTGATCGTCAACTTCGTCGTCATCACCAAAGGTTCCGGTCGCATCGCGGAGGTATCCGCCCGCTTCACCCTCGACGCGATGCCCGGCAAGCAGATGGCGATCGACGCCGATCTCTCGGCGGGCCTCATCGACGAGAAGGAAGCGCGTGCGCGCCGCCAGACGCTGGAGGACGAAAGCGCGTTCTTCGGCGCCATGGACGGTGCCGCCAAATTCGTGCGCGGCGATGCGATAGCCGGCCTCCTCATTACATTCATCAACATCGTCGCCGGAATCATCGTCGGCGTTACGTCGCACAACCTGTCGCTCGCCCAGGCCGCGCACACGTATACGATCCTGACCGTCGGCGACGGCCTTGTCTCCCAGATCCCGGCCCTGATCGTCTCGACGGCGGCGGGTCTCCTGGTTTCCAAGGCCGGGCTTACCGGTTCGGCGGACAAGGCCCTGTTCGGGCAGCTCGGCGGCTATCCGAAGGCGCTCGGCCTCTGTTCGTTTCTGACGTTCGCAATGGCGCTGGTACCCGGCGTTCCGATGGTACCGTTCCTGATCCTGTCGCTCGTCACCGGCGGGCTCGCCTACATGGTCACGACGCGGCGCGCCCGGGAAGAGCAGCAGGCCGCACTGGACGCGGCAACGGCCGCCCCGCCTCTCCCGGCCGAGGAGCCGATTTCGACGGCGCTGCACATCGATATCCTGCGCCTCGAATTGGGCTACGGCCTCCTGCCGCTGATCAACAGCGAAAAGGGACAGCGGCTTACCGATCAGATCAAGGCGCTGCGCCGCCAGCTCGCCAGCGAGATGGGCTTCATCATGCCCGCCGTGCGCATCCAGGACAACATGCAGCTGCCGTCCTTCGGTTACGTCATACGCGTCAAGGAAATCGCGGCGGGCCGCGGCGAGGTGCGGCCCAACATGCTGCTCGTCATGGATCCGCGCGGCGATGCCATCTCGCTTCCCGGCGAGCAAACCCGGGAACCGACCTTCGGTCTCCCCGCGATGTGGGTCAACGAGGCGCATCGCGAAGAAGCCATGTTCAAGGGCTATACCGTCGTGGAACCCTCGACGGTGATCACCACCCATCTGACCGAGGTGATCAAGGACAATATGGCCGAGATGCTGTCCTACAGCGAGACGCAGAAGCTGCTCGACGAGCTCGGCAAGGATCACCAGAAGCTGGTCTCGGACATCGTCCCGTCGCAGATATCGGTCGGCGGCATCCAGCGCGTCCTCCAGAACCTGCTGTCCGAGCGCGTTTCGATCCGCGATCTTCCCTCGATCCTCGAGGGCATCGCCGAGGCCTGCAGCCATACGCGCAACGTCACGGCCATCACGGAGCACGTGCGCGCACGTCTGGCGCGACAGCTTTGCGACATGAACACGACGGAAGCCGGCTACATCCCGCTGGTCACGCTGTCGCCCGAGTGGGAGCAGGCATTCGCCGAGTCCCTCATCGGCCAGGGCGAGGATCGTCAGTTGTCGATGGCGCCGAGCAAGCTTCAGGACTTTATCGCCAAAGTGCGGCAGGTTTTCGAGCGCCACGCAATGATGGGCGAGACGCCGGTCCTGCTCACCAGCCCCCTGGTTCGCCCTTACGTCCGGTCGATCATCGAGCGTTTCCGCCCGATGACGACCGTCATGTCGCAGAACGAGATCTTCGCGAAGGCTCGCATCAAGACCGTCGGCCAGATCTGACGGCAGGAGGTGCCATCATGCCGGTACGCGGACGTCGATCCTGTCCCCTGGGGACTGCAGCATGACGCGCATCGTCGGGCCATCCAGGGGCGATACCGCCGGTCGCCCTGCCGGCCCCGTTGCCGCCCTTCTGGCACAGCTCCCGGCGGCGCTGCGCAACCTGGCCGTCGGCAGCCTTCTCAACGGCACGGTGGTGAACCGGGACAGCAGCGGCATGACCATGTTGCAGACCGGCGCCGGAATGGTCGGCATGAAGACGACCGTTCCGCTGCCGCCCGGAAGCACGGTGACGCTGAGGGTCCAGTCCGCGGGCGTGCAGCTCCACGCCATCGTGCTCTCGGTCGTGCCGCCGGAAAAGCCGGCTGCCGGCACGTCCCCCGCCCGATCGGGCGGTGCTCACCGCCCGCCGGCCGCATCCGGCCCGGCCATGGCGAGCGCGCCGACGTCAGCGCCAGGGGCGAGAGCCGGACCGCCGACCGCGACCAGCAACCCCGTCACGCCCCCGTCGATCGCGACCGGGGACGGGCCAATCGGACCGGCGAGGATCACGGCGACCGTGATCGGTCCGCCCGGGAGTCCCGTGCCGACACAACGATCGGCAACGCCGGCCGTACAGCCGCCCGGCCCGTCCCGCTCGCAGACGCCCTTGGGATCACAGCTCCCACCGCCAGGTTCGGACGCCCGGACAGCGCCGGCGACGCCCGCCCGACCAAGCACGCCGGCTGCCGGAGCATCCCCCTCCAATCCGCCACGGGCCGATGTCCACGTGGCCGTCAAATCCGATGCCCTGGCCAGCAGTCCATTACGTCCGGCCGGCCCGCCACAGGCCGCCGGATCGCTGCCCGCTGCGCCATCACCGCAGGCCGGTTCCACAACCGGCGTTCCGACCACATCGGCGCCGGCAGGTCATGAGCGGCCGCCGCCGGAAACCGTCCTGCCAAGCGGCAGCCAGGTTCAGGTTCGCCTCGTCCCAGGGCCGCTGCCAGGCCCCTCGCCTCAGCCAATGGTCCCGCCGTCGGAGCCGAAAGCGCAGGCAAGCCCACCGGGGCAACCGGCGGCGCAACCGGCCGCCAATGCGGCGGCAAGGCCCGAATCGGCGCCGCAAGGGATCGCGACACCCGCCGTGCTCGTGCATGCGTCGGTGGTCATGCGGACCCCGGCCGGACAAACCGTCATCGACACGCCGTTCGGCCGGATGTCGCTCAGGCTGCCGTCCGGCGAACCAAGCCTCCTGCCCGGCGAGGTGATCCAGGTCGAAATCACGATACCGGACAAACCGACGGATCCGTCGTACGTATCCGGCCCCATCGCCGACCGCCCCGGCGCACTTGCGCGCGAGTGGCCGGCCCTGAAAAACGTTCTCAAGGTCCTGGGCGAGCGACCGGACAGTCCCGCCGGCGCAGCACTCGACCGGATGCTGCCGCGCCCCGGCCCGCAGCTCGCGCAGCAAATCCTGGCTTTCATCGCCGGCGCATCGAGCGGCAGCATCCGCGCCTGGCTGGGCGAGGCCACGGCCCGGCTTCTCGAGAACGCCGTCGGCGACGGCCTTTTCGCCAAACTGGACCGCGATATCGCGGAAATGCCCAATGCGCGCCAATCCGGCAGCGGCGAATGGACGTTGACGGTCGTGCCCTTCGCCGACGGTCAGGTGCTGCGGCAGATCCGGTTCTTCGAGCGTCGCCGAAAGCAGGATGGAGCGGGCCGGCGCCCCGGCGAGGCCGCGCGATTCGTCGTCGAATGCGAACACAGCGAGTTCGGGGAGCTGCAGCTCGACGGCCTCGTTCATGATGACCGGATCGATCTCGTCCTGCGAAGCCACGCGGCACTGCCTGACGACATGGCGTATGACATCCGGGGAATCTTCGAGCGCGTCTGCGCCGTCCTGCGCCTGGGTGGCCAGCTCACGTTCCAGGCGACGCCCGCTTTCCCCGTTTCGCCGCTCGAGGACTTTCCGGCGGCCGCCATCGAGATGTCGATCTGACCGGTGAGCCGCCCGACTCAGGCGGTCCGGCGGCGGTGCATCTGCAGGCTGATTTCGTCCAGCTGTATCTGCTGACGACGGTCCATTTCCTCGCGCAGCTTCTTCTGTCGCGCCGCCAGCGCAAGTTCGTAGCGCTTCAGTTCCTGAAAAATCTCCTGTACTTCCTGCTGCACCGCCTCGATCCGACGGTCCACGTCGGCCAGCGACGCAGCAAGCTTGTCGCGGCGGCTGATGACGTTCTGCGCGAATCCCGCGTAGGCAAAGGCCCCGCACTCGACGCGCTTGGCCACATCCTGTTCGGTGCGCACCTCGGCTTCCAGGCGCTCGCGCTGGGAAACGAGATCGGCACGAAATCGTTCGAGATCGGCCAGCTCGCGCCGCTTTTCGTCAAGGCGGTACTGGTGCACACGGATGAGGGTCGTAAGCGTACGCATCGTCGTACGTCACTCGTTACGGACGTTCCATGCCGAGAATGTCGGCAAGCGCGGCATAGCCGCCCGGCAGGTCGGCGCGCTCATCCTTGCGCTGGGCCAGGAACCGTTCCAGCTCGGGCATGTATTTGATCGCCTCATCGACCGCCGGGTCGCTGCCCCGCCGGTAGGCACCGAGCCGGATCATCTCTGCCATGTTTTCATATTGGGCAAGCAGCGCCCGCGCCCGCCCGACGACCTCGTTCTCCGCCGCCGTATTGCAGCCCGGCATGGTGCGCGAGATCGAACGAAGGATATCGATGGCGGGATAGCGGCCACGTTCCGCGATGGCGCGGTCGAGTACGATGTGGCCGTCGACGATGCCGCGGACGGCATCGGCGATCGGTTCGTTGTGATCGTCACCTTCGACCAGAACGGTGAAAAGGCCGGTGATGCTGCCCCGCCCCACGCCCGGCCCGGCCCGCTCGAGCACGCGCGGCAGTTCGGCGAATACCGACGGCGTATACCCCTTGCTTGCGGGAGGCTCGCCGGCCGACAGGCCGATCTCGCGCTGCGCCATGGCGAAGCGCGTAATGCTGTCGATCAGGCAAAGGACGTCCTTGTCCTTGTCGCGGAAATACTCGGCGACCGCCATCGTCAGGTAAGCGGCCTGACGCCGCATCAGCGGCGACTCGTCCGACGTGGCGACCACGACGACGCTGCGGGCAAGCCCCTCAGGACCAAGATCATCCGCCAGGAATTCCTGAACCTCGCGTCCGCGTTCGCCGATGAGCCCGATCACGCTGACATCCGCCGCGGTATATCGCGCCATCATCGACAGCAGCGACGACTTGCCTACGCCGGACCCGGCGAAGATGCCCATGCGCTGCCCGCGGCAGCAGGTCAGGAAGGTGTTGATCGCCCGTACGCCGAGGTCGACCTTGCCCCGCACCCGTTGGCGCGAATGCGCGGGCGGCGGCGACGCCCGGATCAGTCGAGGCTCCGGCCCCAGCGGCAGCGGTCCCTTGCCGTCGAGCGGCTCGCCCAGGGCGTTCACGACGCGGCCGAGCCAGCCCTCGTGCGGTCGCACCACCGGATCGGAATCCGCGATCTCGGCCTTGCATCCGAGACCGACGCCGTCCAGGCCCGTGAACGGCATGAGCAAGGCCCGGTTCTTGCGGAACCCGACGACCTCGCAGGGAACCTGACGCCCGTCGCGGGCGATCAGCATACAGCGTGCCCCGATCGACAGCAGATGTTCGACGCCGCCGACCTCTACCAGCATACCCTGAATCGCCGTGACGCGCCCGAACAGCCGGTACGGCTGTATGCGGGCCAGATCGGTCAGAAGATGTGCGCTGTCCAAGTGTCAACGCGTCCCTTGCGCCTGCAGGACGAACCGCCCTGCCACGCCTGGGATATTTGTTCGGGTCGCTTAAGCTTCGGTAAAATCACATTCGCCTTTGACCCGGTCGGGCGGATTCCAGGGTGGATCAGCCGAAAGACGTGTCATATATACGGAACGTTAACCAACCTCGTTTACTATCGTTAAGCTGAATTGGTCCGAAGAGGGGGCACCGGCCATGCGAGTACTGCTTGTCGAAGACGATAGCGCGACATCGAAATCGATCGAGTTGATGCTGAAATCGGAGGGCTTCGTCTGCGACACGACAGATTTGGGTGAAGACGGGCTCGAAATCGGCAAGATCTACGATTACGACATCATCATTCTCGATTTGATGCTGCCGGATATGGACGGCTACGAGGTCTTGCGCCGTCTTCGCGCTGCTCGCGTGAAAACGCCGATTCTCATTCTGTCGGGCTTGGCCGAACTCGACAACAAGCTCAAGGGGCTTGGCTTCGGCGCTGACGACTACCTGACCAAGCCGTTCGACAAGCGCGAGCTCGTCGCCCGCATCAATGCCATCGTCCGGCGCGCCAAGGGTCACTCCCAGTCGATCATCAAGACGGGCAAGCTGACCGTGAACCTCGACACCCGAACCGTCGAGGCAAACGGCCAGCCGGTTCATCTCACCGGCAAGGAATACGGCATCCTCGAGCTTCTGAGCCTGCGCAAGGGCACCACCCTGACCAAGGAGATGTTCCTCAATCATCTCTATGGCGGCATCGACGAGCCGGAGCTCAAGATCATCGACGTCTTCGTGTGCAAGCTGCGCAAGAAGCTGGCGAATGCCTGCGGCGGCGACAACTACATCGAAACGGTGTGGGGCCGCGGTTACGTCCTGCGTGATCCGCCGGCGACCAAGGGTGCCCGCCCCGAGCGCGAGGCCGCGAGCGCCTGAGCGCCGCTCCGTTTCCGACCGCTGATCGGTGACGAGAGTCAGTGCCGCCGGCTTCAGGCGCCGGCGGCGCAACGCATGCCCTGCATGTCCGCAGCCAGGCCGTAGATGCCGCGCTGCGTCGGCAGGGGCACGAACCGCTCGGTGACGCCGAGCACCGTTTCGGCCCCTCCCAGATAAAGCAGACCGTCCGGCGCCATCGTGCGACTAATGCGCTCGAGAATCGCTGCTTTCGTCGCCTGGTCGAAATAGATCAGCACGTTGCGGCAGAACACGATGTCGAAGCGCCCGAGCGGCCCGAAGTCGCTCAAAAGGTTGAATTCCCGGAATTGAACCATCGCCCGCAGCTCCGGCATGATCTGCCAGCGGTCGCCATCCTGCGTGAAGTATTTGATCAGCAGCTGGATCGGCAGCCCGCGCTGGACCTCGAACTGCGAATAGATGCCCGACCGGGCACGCGCGAGCGCCTCGTGCGAAATGTCCGTCGCGACGATTTCGACCTTCCAGCCGGCAAGCTTCGCCTCCTCCTCCTTCAGGATCATGGCGATCGTGTACGGCTCCTGACCGGTGGAGCACGCCGCACTCCAGATCCGTATGGTACGCTGCGCGGCCCGGCCCTGAAGCATCCGCGGCAGAACGAAGTGCCGAAACTGCTCGAACGGCTTTCCGTCTCGAAAGAAGAAGGACTCGTTCGTCATCATGGCGTCGATGACGTCGCGCTCGAGTTCCCGGGAGCGCTGGCTGCGCAATGTCTCGACCAGCGCATCAAGTCCGCCGAGGAGGTGCTTGCGGGCGACGGGCGTCAGCCGGCTCTCGACGAGATACATCTTGTCACTGCTCAGCACGAGGCCGGTGTTGTCCTGCAGGTGGCGACAGAGCCAGGCGAAATTCTCGGGCTTCATCGCCGCCCCGCTCCCGCCGCGTGACGGACATAGTCGGCGATCTCGCCCAACGGCAGCACGGCGCTGCATACGCCGGCCGCCGCCACCGCGCCCGGCATCCCCCAGACGACGCTCGTCGCCTCGTCCTGTGCGATCACGGTACCGCCCTTGTCGGCGATGGCCCTGGCCCCTTTCGCACCGTCGCTGCCCATGCCCGTGAGGACGATCGCGAGCACGCCGGCCCCGTACGCCTCGGCAGCGCTGCGGAAGAGCGGGTCCACGGCGGGACGGCAGAAGTTCTCCGGCGGCTCCTTGGTCAGGCGGATGACCCGCCGGCCGTTCGCGACCGCGACGGTCATGTGAAAGTCGCCGGGCGCGACGATGACGCGTCCAGGCCGGATCGGCTCTCCATCGACGCCTTCGAGCGCAGGCCGGCCGCTGGCCCGCGAAAGGTGCTCGGCAAGTATGCTGGTGAAGGTTGCCGGCATGTGCTGCGCAATCAGGATCGGCAGCTGCATCGTCGCCGGCAGCCGCGCCAGTACCGTCATCAGCGCCTGCGGTCCGCCTGTGGAGCTGCCGATGGCGATCACCTCCGGCGGCCTGCTGCTGGGCGCCCTCAACACGATGCTGCGCGGCGGCTCGGGGCGCGGTGCCATCGGCCGGAACGGAACATCCGCGACGACGCTGTCGCCGCGTTCGACACGCTGGCGGCGTCGTGCTCCCCCCAGCGCCTTTACCTTGGCTAGCAATTCGCGCTGAAAGTCAGCCGCGCCATGAATCTCGGCGGTCGACGACGGCTTGGTCACGTAATCGGCCGCCCCGGCGGAAAGCGCCTTCAGGCTCACCTGCGCATTACGCTTGGTGAGCGTCGATGCCACGATCACCTTGACGCCGGGCGACGCCTCGAGCAGCAGCGGAAGCGCGGTGAGCCCGTCCATGACGGGCATTTCGATATCGAGGACGACAATGTCGACCGTCGTCCGACGCAGGGTCGCGACCGCCATCTGGCCGTTTCCAACCGACCCGACGACGGCGATCTCGGGGTCGGATTCCAGGAGCCGTGTCACCAGGCCCCGGATGACGGCTGAATCGTCGGCAACGAGAACGCGGATCGGTTCGACCGAGCGCTGGATGGGAGCCGTCGCGCCGGCGGGAGATGACGTCATAGAAGTCCGACTTGGGCGAATTTCGCCTGAATGATGTCGCTGTCGAACGGCTTCATGATGTACTCGTTGGCACCTGCCTGGATGGCTTCCCGAATGTGCTGAATATCGTTCTCGGTCGTGCAGAACACCACCACGGGTTGATTGCCGCCGTTCATCTTGCGGAGCTCGCGCAGGAAGTCGATCCCGTTCATCACAGGCATGTTCCAGTCGAGCAGGATCGCGTCCGGCATCCGGGTGCGACAGGCCTTCATCGCCATTTCGCCGTCGGCTGCCTCGATGATCGAGAAATCAAGCTCCTCGAGGATGCGCCGGGCGACCATCCGAATGACCTTCGAGTCGTCGACGATCAGGCAGGTCTTCATGACAACCTCCCGCCAGCGCCGGGTCGGCTAGGCGGCTTCGGCGCGTTTGATGTCGAGCAGCCGCTCGACATCCAGCACGACCATCAACTCCTGTTGCAGGCGGTAGACGCCGGTCGAAACTTCCCGCCAACTCGGGTCGAGCGTCGGCGGGTTGCGCTCGAACAGTTCGGCCGCAAGGCTCAGGACCTCGCCGACCGAATCGACGATCAGGCTGTACAGCTCGCCGCCGCGATCGACGACGACGTTCATGCCGGCGTGGCCGGCAGCACGTGGCGGAAGCCCGAGACGACGCCGCATGTCGATCGCCGTGACGATCCGCCCGCGCAGATTCAATGTCCCGGCAACTTCCGGAGGCGCCAGCGGCACGCGCGTGATCCGCTGTTCACCGAGCACGTCCTGAACCGTCAGGACGGGAATGCCGAAAAGCTGATCCGCGACCGTCATCGACACGAAGTCGCGTGGTCCCTGCAGGTCTTTGTCGATCCCGTTCATCGCACGCTCCGTGTTCATGCCGCACCTCGGGCCTGGACCGTCTGCGAAAGCGTGTTGAGCAGCGCATCGCGATCGAGTTTCGCGATGTAGTCGATGAACCCGGCGCGACGGCCGCGATCAAGATCCTTCGGCGACGTATGCGACGACAGCGCAACGATCGGTGTATCCTGCCAGCGTCCGCCCTTGCGGACGGTCTCGGCGAATTCGAAGCCGCTCATGCCCGGCATCTCGATATCGCTGACGATGACATCGAAATCCTCGCCCGCCTCGCACAGGGCCAACGCCTTGTCGGCGCTCTCGACGCTGGTGACGTCATAACCCGCAACCGATAGCAGCGGCGTCAGCAGGTTGCGGAAGAATGGCGAATCGTCGACCAGAAGGACACGCTTGCTGGCCGGCTCCGCGCTCTCCTTCCGGGTCGCCGAGAACCAGTCGTCGAAGGCCAGCGTAAGGTAATGGCCGGCGTCGATGATCTCGGTCGCCTTGCCCGCAATGATCGCGCTGCCCAGGAGTCCGGGACGTTCGGTTCCGAGCTGGACGTCCATCCGATCCTCGACGATGTCGACGATCTCGTCGACCAGCAGGCCCATCGAACGGGGGCCGTCGGCGAATACGAGAATCGGCTGGCGTCCGGACGATTTCCTGTCGTAGGACGCGTCGATCGTGACCAGCGGCATGAGCTTGCCCCGGTACTGAATGACCGGCCTGCCGTTCGACGTCTCGATCGTCGCCGCGTCGACCTCCTCGAGCCGTGCGACGAGCGCCAGCGGCACGGCCTTCGGCGTCGCATCCCCGGCGCGGAACAGAAGCAGCGCAACCCGATCGTCACCGGCACTCGCCTGGGCCTTTTCGGTCTCGGTCGCGTGATCCTGCGCCATGGTGACGTCGCCGATCGCGGCGGCGATGCCGTTGGGATCCAGGATCATGATGACGCTGCCGTCGCCCAGGATCGTGTTGCCGGCGAACATCGAGATGTCGCGCAGGATCGGCGCGACGGGTTTGACCACGATTTCCTCGGTGTCGAATACGCGATCGACGACGATGCCGAAGGTGTGCTTGCCGACCTGCGTGACGACGATGAACGCTTCCTCTCCCTTCTTCGCGTCGGCCGCACCGATGCGCAGAAGGTCGCGCAGATTCACCAGCGGCAGAAGCCGGTTCCGCAGGCGCAGGAACGGCGCGCCATTGATATGCTCGATCTGGTGGTCGGAGTTCGCGGTCGCCCGCACGAGTTCGACGACGCTGATCTGCGGGATGGCAAAGCGTTCGCCCCCCGCCTCGACGATCAACGCCGATACGATCGCGAGGGTCAGCGGGATCTTGATGAAGAAGGACGTTCCCCGCCCCGCCTTCGTCCGCAGCTCGATCGTACCGCCGATCTTCTCGATGTTGGTGCGGACGACGTCCATCCCGACGCCGCGCCCGGATACGTTGGTAATCTGAGCGGCGGTGGAGAATCCGGGCTTGAAGATGAACTGCGCGATCTGCTGATCGGTCATGCCGGCGATCTCGGCCTCGGTCGCGAGACCGTTGGCGATCGCCTTGGCCTTGATCTTGTCGATCTGGAGACCGCGGCCGTCATCCGAGATCTCGATGACGATCTGGCCGCCCTCATGGAAGGCGTCGAGCGTTATCCGGCCGGTCTCGCTCTTCCCGATGCGGCGACGCTCCTCCGGACTCTCGAGGCCGTGATCGGCGCAGTTGCGGACCAGATGCGTCAGCGGATCCTTGATGAGCTCGAGCACCTGGCGATCGAGCTCGGTCTCCGCGCCCTGCATGCGCAGGTCGATCTTCTTGCCCAGCTCGTGCGCGAGATCCCGCACCATGCGCGGCAGTTTCGCCCATGCATTGCCGATCGGCTGCATGCGCGTCTTCATCACGCCTTCCTGAAGCTCGGACGTGACCAGGTTTAGGCGCTGCAGCGGGGCGGAAAATTCGCTGTCCTTCTGACTACGGAGGATCTGCAGGAGCTGATTGCGGGTCAGCACGAGCTCGCTGACCATCGTCATCAGATTCTCGAGCAGGTCGACGTTGACGCGGATCGTCTGCGCCGCGACCGCGGACTCGTGCGCAACGGCGCCGTCCGACGCCCGGGCGGGCGCGTGTTCGCTGGCAGCGGCGTGATGCTCGGGCGCATGCTCCGACGTGTCGGCGTGAACGGCCGGCGACTCCGCGGCAGGCGCCGCTGCCGGCTTCGTGGGGGCTGCACGTCCCTCCGCGATCGCATCGAGATGCGCGATCAGATCCTTGTCGTCGCCGGGAGGTTCCGCCTCGCTCTGCTCGAGAGAATTCAGAAGCGACTTGATGCGGTCGAGCGACGCAAGGATGACGCTGACGATGTCCGCGGTCACCTCGAGCTCGCCGTCGCGCAGCTTGCCGAGGACGTTCTCCGCCGCATGGGCAACCGATTCCAGTCGCGGCAGTCCCAGAAATCCGCACGTTCCCTTGATCGTGTGAACCAGCCGGAAGATGTTGCCGAGAAGGTCCGGATCGTTCGGATTCTGCTCGAGCTTGACGAGCTCGACGTCGAGCATTGCCAGACTTTCGGCGGACTCGGTCAAAAATTCGCGGAGTAGATCGTCCATGGACACCGTCCTTCGTGCGCTTCCGTGCCGAACCAAGAATGACTTCGCGCACGTACCGCTTCCGACGATCCACGGTTGCAGAAATAGATTAAGGAGCTGTAAAGGACAGCTCAGGAACGCCCGGAGATACTTACACGAATCCCGAATTCGTTCGCGGGATCGCCCGTAATGGTGAGCACGGCGCCCACCTCTCGGGCAAGACATGCGGCGACATAGGCAGGCGCCGCCTTGGGCGTCGAGACATCGAGATCGAACACCCCCTCGAGCCCCGCACGAACCTCATCTGTCAGGCGCGGCGGCCCGCCGATGCAATGCACGGCAGCCGTCATGCCCTTGGCGACAGGGACAAACTCCACGCGCACGACGCCGCCGCGCGGCATGCAGTCGAGCGCGATAATGACAAGGTTGAGGATGAGTTTCGCGACCCGCTTGTCGGTCTGGGCGTCGATCTCCGGCGCTGGCGCAGGCCAGTCGATCGTCACCTTCCCGTCCCCGGCAAGGGCCAAAGCCAGCTCCCGCACGGCACCGATGCAGCCTGCGCCCGGCAGCGTGTTGGCCGAGCCGAAGGCGACGCGATAGGCCTGGAGCCGGCGACTGGCGGCCCGCGCCGAGCTGCCGATGAGCTTCACGACCTCGGCATCGGCAGTGCCCCCATCCTGGTCGAGCAGTTCGATGCCGTTCGAAATCGCCCCGATCGGGCCGACGAGGTCGTGGCAGATCCGGGCTGCGAGCAGTTCGCAAAGGCGCAAGTCTGGCACGTCTGGGACCCGTCGATTCACGTTGTCGCAGCTGCACCCGGCCGGATGCCGGGTTTCACGGCACGCATGTTTAGCCTAGTATAGCCGATCGGGGAATGCGAGATGAGCCGCCTCGTGCCGGGTACTTACGTCCGTCATCCGAACCGTCCCGACTGGGGTCTGGGACAGGTTCAGTCGGTCATCGGCAACCGTGTCACCGTCAATTTCGAGCACGCAGGCAAACGGCTCATCAATGATGACGTCGTGACGCTGGAGGTAGTCGAGGATCTTGAGGACCCGGACGAGCCGTCGTAAACGACGGGAATTCCTACAGTTGGCGACAATGCGCAGCGTGCGGAGCGAATTCGACCGGGAGTCGGCGGGCGGGACCTTTTTGCGACTGTCGGCTCTTCTGGCGGTATCGCTGATCGGCGTCGCTGCGCCTTCGCTCGCGGCGGATGCCGGCGACCCGGCCCGCGGCCAGACGCTATGGCGCAAATGCGCGAGCTGTCACACCCTTGACGCCGATCGCCGTAACAAGGCCGGCCCCAGCCTCTACGGCGTGTTCGGGCGTGTCGCCGGGTCGGTTCCGAACTATCGCTATTCGGAAGCGCTGAAGTCGTCCGGCGTCATCTGGAACGAGCAAACGCTCGACGCCTACCTGAAGGACACTCAATCGTACCTGCCGGGAACCAAGATGTACGGCGGCCTGACGCAGGATCAGGATCGGGCGGACCTGCTCGCCTTTCTTCGCGTGGCCACGAGCCCGAAATAGGCAGGAGCCGGATGCCGCCGTGCCGGCCTCGGCCGACCACAGGCTTGCGACGGCGGCTCCGGCCCCCTGTGCGGCAACACCGGACCGCTGTCGAGCCGCGCCAGACAAACGCTTGAACCGGCCTCTATTTCAGGTAGATTCAGCAGGCGGGCTTATCTGCCAAGGCAGGCTGGGACTTGCCCGGCGCATACGGCGGGAGGAAGGACATGCGTGAGATCATCCTCGGCATCGTTGCCGCCATCATCGTCGCGATCGGTGCCGGAATCTGGCTCGGTACGGCGCAGCAGTCGACGGCGGAAGCTTACACGGCGTCCAGCGTTCGCCTCTAAGTCCAAAGAGGCACGTCGCGCTGAATGCCCCGCCTGCGGCGGGGCGTTCATTTTTTCGGGGTGATTTCGGTACCGGTCTGAAGATCCCAGACACGGATGACTTCGTCATAGCCACCTGACAACGCCTGGCGGCCATCGGGCGTGAACGTTACCGACCACACGGGTCGATTGTGGCCGCGCATGACGTGAATCAGGGCGCCGTCGGAGAGATTCCAAAGCCTCACCGTGCCATCGCCGCCGCCCGACAATGCCTGGCGCCCGTCGGGAGAAAAGGCGACCGAGGTCACGAAGCTCGAATGGCCGTTGAGAACTCTTATTTCCCGCCGGCTTTCGAGGTCCCAGAGACGGACCGTCCGGTCGGTGCTGGCCGACAGCGCAAACCGCCCATCGGGCGACACCGCAACGCCGTTGACGCTGTTCGTGTGCCCGCTCAGCGTCGCGACATTCCTTCTTCCGTCCAGCGACCAGAGCTTCAAGACGGCGTCATAACCACCTGAAATTACGTGACGGCCATCCGGCAGGAACGCGACGGACATGACGTTCGCCTGATGCCCCTCGAGCGTCATGAGCGCCTGTCCCGAGGCGAGATCCCAAACGCGCACGGTACGGTCCCAGCCCCCCGACACGGCCAGCCGGCCATCCGGACTGACCGCGACCGAGCTGACGTTCTCGGCATGGCCGGTCAACGTGCGGATCACGTCTCCCGTGTCGAGATTCCACAGCTTGATCGTCGCATCCCAGCTCGCCGAAATGCCCGTGTGCCCATCCGGCAGGAACCGGACGGCGTTGACGTTCGCGTCATGTCCTTCAAGGACCCGCAGCTCTTTCTGGGATGCGAAGTCCCAGAGTCGGACGGAGTAGTCCCAGCTGGCCGACAGGACCCGCCGCCCGTCGGGCGATACGGCCACGCCGTTCACGATCCCGCCGTGGCCGACGAAGGCAGCGTGCGCCGGCTCTGCCGCCCCCAGCGACAGGAACAGCGCAAACACCGTCTGCAATGCCGTGCTGGCTCGACGGTTGGCCATATCGACGGGTTTAACGGGTCGTGATCACCGGACACAAAAAGAAAATGGCCCGGGCCTTCGGGGCCCGGGCCACAGTTTCGTGGATCAGTCGTGCCCGTACTGCCGTGCCGGCTGTCCCTTCAGTTCCGCGTACCACACGCTGTGGTGTTCGCGGGCCCAGTTCTCGTCGACGCGGCCGGTGCTCATCGCATCCCACGCGCCCTCCATACCGAGCGTGCCGATATAGATATGGGCGATGATCACCGCGATCAGGATCAGCGACACGATCGCGTGCGTTACCTGGGCCGATTGCTGCGTGTGAATGTCGCCGAACGCGAACGGGAACAGCAGGTAAATCCCCGAGATGCTGATCACCGTGCCGCCGATTATGACGGACCAGAAAACCAGCTTCTGACCGGCATTGAACTTCCGTGCGGGCGGATGCACGCCCTTCGAGAACATGCCGCCGCCCTGCGCCAGCCACTGCAGGTCGTATCGATCCGGGATATTGTGCCGGACCCATATGACGAACGTCAGGACCAGGCCGATCATGAAGGCGAAGGCGACGAAGTTGTGAGCATACTTGAATGCGATCGACACGGCCGAGAACGTTTCCGGCCCGAGGATCGGCAACAGGACGTACCGCCCATACGTGACGTTGAGGCCGGTCAGCGCCAGCACCACGAACGAGCTGGCCGTCAGCCAATGCGTGAACCGTTCGGCGACCCCGAAGCGGACGACGGTGTTTCCTGACCGGCCGTGGTCGATCCGGATCGTTCCGCGCAACAGGTAGAACAGGATCAGTGCGGCCAGCATCCCCAAGATGAGCCATGAGCCCCAGATGCGGATGGGACCCTTCACGGTCTCACGCCACTCGCGGCCCTGCGGTTGAACCAGCGTCGCCGCTTTGCCGTCGGGGATCGATACAAAGCCCTTCAATTCGCGGATCAGTGCCGCGTCATTGGCGTTGGTAAGCCCGGCCGTCGGGCGTTCCGTCGCGTTGTACCCCTGCGGCGCGGGCGCCCCGGTGGTCTGGGCGACCGCCGGCACGGCGGTCAGAGCCGCGGCGGCAAGGAATGCGAACGCGCCGACTGCGCGTGTCGCGCGACAAGCCAACGTGCGAAGCGCAATTCCGACATTCATGATCCTGCGTCTCCCGCTTGAGTATTTGCGCCCGTAGCGACGCGACGTGCGCGTTGGTTCAGATCCTGCGCGTGATCCTTGCCGACGCCCGAATCTGCGATGTTGCGGCCGAGATAGCTGCCCTGATGCCCTTCGCGAAGACCTTGATCGGGAATGCTGCTCATGATCGCGATGACCAACAGTGCCGCGAACACGACCCAGCCTACGACTCTCATGCCAAGCCCTCCTGAATTGCCTCCTGCCCCGCCCGGATCCGTGACCGTGTCATCCGATCGCTCGGCAGGGAGTCTTGGGGCGGCGGATCATGAACCGATCCGCCGCCCGGTCGTCGCCCGGACCTGCCTTAGGTTCCGCTTGGATATGCCGTCGCCCACCCCCAAGCGCCGGAGCCGTAACCGCGGTTGACGACGCGGTCGCGGTAGATACCCGCGATGACGTCCCCGTCGCCGGCGAGCAGCGCCTTGGTCGAGCACATCTCGGCGCAAAGCGGCAGCTTGCCTTCGGCGATACGGTTGCGGCCGTATTTCCTGAACTCGGCCTCGGAGTTGTCCTGCTCCGGCCCGCCGGCGCAGAAGGTGCACTTGTCCATCTTGCCGCGGGAACCGAAGTTGCCGGCCTGCGGATACTGCGGCGCGCCGAACGGGCACGCGTAGAAGCAGTAGCCGCAGCCGATGCACAGGTCCTTGGAGTGAAGGACGATGCCGTCGGCGGTCTTGTAGAAACAGTCGACCGGGCAGACGGCCATGCACGGCGCATCCGTGCAGTGCATGCAGGCCATGGAGATGGAGCGCTCGCCCGGCTTGCCGTCATTGAGCGTGACGACCCGGCGCCGGTTGATGCCCCACGGCACGTCGTGCTCGTTCTTGCAGGCGGTGACGCAGGCGTTGCACTCGATGCAGCGTTCCGCGTCGAGGAGGAACTTCATTCTTGCCATTGTCGTCGCTCCCTGGCCTTAGGCCTTCTCGATCCGGCAGAGGGTCGTCTTGGTCTCCTGCATGGCAGTGACCGAGTCATACCCGTAGGTCTGGACCGTGTTCGACGACTCACCGAGGACAATCGGGTCCGCCCCTTGCGGGTACTTGCTGCGCAGGTCCTTGCCCATCCAGTGACCGGCGAAGTGGAAAGGCATCCAGGCGACGCCCCGGCCGACACGTTCGGTGACCAGCGCCTTGACCCGGATCTTCGCGTTGTTCTCCGGGCCGAAGACCCAGACGTCTTCCATGTTCTTGACGCCGATGCGCTTGGCGTCCTCCGGGTTCACCTCGATGAACATGTGCTGCTGCAGTTCGGCGAGCCACGGATTCGACCGCGTCTCTTCGCCGCCGCCTTCGTACTCCACGAGGCGCCCCGAGGTGAGGATGATCGGGAAGTCCTTCGAGAAGTCCTTGTCCTGGATGCTCTTGTAGAGCACCGGCAGGCGGTACTGCCGCTTGTCGGCATAGGTGGGATACTTGGCCACCAGCTGCCGGTCCGGCGCGTAGAGCGGTTCGCGATGGAGCGGGACCGGATCGGGGAAGTTCCACACATGGGCGCGGGCCCGGCCGTTGCCGAACGGCGCGCAACCATGCTTGATCGCCACGCGGATGATGCCGGCCGACAGGTCGTAGCTCCACGCCACGGCATCGGCCTTGTCGCCGCCGATCTCCTCGATCGTCCTGCGCTCCTCGTCGGTCAGATCCTTGTCCCAACCGAGCTTCTTCAGCAGGCCGTAGGTGAATTGCGGGTGGCCGTCCTGGATCTCGGCCCCCTTCGGATACACGCCGTCGGCCAGCAGGCTTTGACCCTTGTACTCGGCCCCAAACGCCGCCCGGAAGTTGAGGCCGCCGTCACGCACTTCCTTGGACGGGTCGTACAGATTCGGCGTTCCGGGATGTTTGTGCTCGGCGTAGCCCCAGCACGGCCACGGCAGGCCGTAGTATTCGCCTGCGCACGGCCCCGACGTCGCCTTGAGCGTCGTCCGGTCGAAGTCCTTTTGGTGGGCCATGTGCAGCTTGAGGCGCTCCGGCGACTGGCCCGAGTAACCGATGGTGAGCGATCCCTTGTTCAGCTCGCGCAGGATGTCCTCCGGCACGGGAACCGTGCCGTTGACCTTGATGTTCTTGAACATCTCGTCGGCGAAGCCGAGCTTCTTGGCGAGCAGGTACATGATCTCGTGGTCCGGCTTCGCTTCGAAGATCGGCTTGAAGATCTGATAGCCCCACTGCAGCGAACGGTTCGTCGCCGTCCGCGAGCCGTCAGTCTCGAGCTGCGTCGCCGCCGGCAACAGATAGATGCCGTCCTTGCGGTCCGGAATCACCGCCGAGGCCGTCGGATACGGATCGACGATGACCATCAGGTCGATCTTCTCCATCGCCTTCTTGATGTCCGGGCCGCGGGTCTGCGAGTTCGGCGCATGGCCCCAGTAGATCATCGCCCGCACATGATCGGGCTGCTCGAGGTTTTCCTTCGCCTCGAGCACACCGTCGAACCAGCGCGATTCGGGGATACCCGCCGTCTCCATCAGCTTCTTGTCCTTGAAGCGGGAGAGCATGTAGTCGTACGACACGCCCCAGACGCGCGCCCAGTGTCGCCACGCTGCTTCCGTCAGGCCGTAATAGGCCGGCAGAGTCACCGGCTCCACACCCATGTCCGTCGCACCCTGCACGTTGTCGTGGCCGCGCAGGATGTTCGTGCCGCCGCCCGACACGCCGATCGTGCCCATGGCGAGTCCGAGCACGCAGTACGCACGGACGTTGTTATTGGCGTGATGGTGCTGCGTGGAACCCATGCACCAGACGATCGTGAACGGCCGGTTGTCGCGCAGCGTCCGCGCGACGCGGCGAAGCTGCTCGCCCGGCACGCCCGTGACGCGCTCCGTCTCCTCGGGATTCCACTTGGCGACTTCCTTGCGGATCTCGTCCATGCCGTAGACCCGCCGGGCGATATACTCCTTGTCCTCCCAGCCGTTCTCGAAGATGTGCCAGAGGATGCCCCAGATCAGCGCCACGTCGGTACCCGGACGGAACCGCACATGCTCGTCGGCGTGGGCGGCCGTGCGCGTGAAGCGCGGGTCGCACACGATCAGCTTCGCGCCGTTCTCCTTGGCTTTCAGCAGGTGCATGACGCCCACCGGGTGCGCCTCGGCCGGATTGCTGCCGATGAGGAACATGGCGCGCGCGTTGTGGATGTCGTTGAGGCTGTTGGTCATCGCGCCGTAGCCGAAGGTTTGGCCGACGCCGGCGACGGTGGTCGAGTGACAGATGCGCGCCTGGTGGTCGACGTTGTTGGTGCCCCAGAACGCCGCGAATTTCCGGAACAGATAAGCCTGCTCGTTCGAATGCTTGGCGGAGCCGAGCCAGTAGACCGAATCAGGCCCCGACTTCTCGCGGATCTCCAGCAGCTTGTCGCCGATCTCGTTGATGGCCTGGTCCCAGCTGATCCGCTCGTAACGGCCGTTGACGAGCTTCATCGGGTATTTGAGGCGCCGTTCGCCGTGCGCATGTTCGCGGATCGATGCGCCCTTGGCGCAGTGGGCGCCGAGATTGAACGGCGAATCGAACGACGGCTCCTGCCCAATCCACACGCCGTTGACGACCTCGGCCGTTACCGTGCAGCCGACCGAGCAGTGCGTGCAGATGTTCTTGATGAGCTTCACCTCGCCCGCGCCGGCGGCCGGGGTTGCGCTCTCGGCCTTCTGCACCATGCCGAACGGCAGCACCGACGCCGCGGTCATACCGCCGGCGGCAATGCCCGAACGGCGCAGGAATGTGCGGCGGTCCATGGCGCCGCCGGTGACACCGACCAGCGCCTTGGCCAACCGCGTCCCGCTTGAAGCGATCTTGGTTCTCTTCGTAAGCATCGACGTCTCCTCGGTAAGGCGCTCGATCGATCAGAACCGCGCTAGTTCATAGACACGCTTGACGTGATCCGTCTCGCGATATCCCTGGCTCTTGGGGGCCGCTTCGGCCGCCTTTGCCTCGTTGCTCGCGACGGCGTCGCCCATGGCGACGGCGCCTGCCAGCGCTCCGGCCCCAAGGCCGGCCTTCCTGAAGAACTCACGGCGCGTCGGTGACTTAGGGGCTTTGTCTTCGCTCATCGCTTTCACCCTTTCCTTCGCGATTCCGGTTCCGCTCATCGTGTGTCGCGCCGTCCCGCCTCACGCGGCCAGCGCGAACGCCTCCATCTCGATCGACATGAAAATGCGGCCGAGCCGTCCGACCGGCATGTAGAAGGTTGCCCGCTGGGCGGCTTCGAGGTCCTGGAAGAACCGCGGCGCCCACGATCCGATATGAGTCTCGAAGAATGACCGCTGCACATCGAGTGAAGCCGGTTCGCCGAACGCGCCGGTAATGAGACCGGCCATCATCTCGCAGAGCGCACCGATATGGTCTTCCGGCTCGGCCACGCCCTCTTTCGCCGCGATGCCCAGCTTCTGCATGTCGCCGCGCAACACGGCGAGCGGCTTCTCGTGCAGGAACCCGGTCAGATAATACGACGCGTACGGCAGCAGCTCGCCGCGTCCGACGCCGATGAACAGGTCGTGATATTCCTCGCGAACGGTCCGGGAATTGGCCTGTCGCGCAACCGCAACCAGCCCGTGCAGCGCCTGCCCGAACTCGGTGTCGTCGTCGCCGAGCTCGCGAATCATGGCAAGCAGGGCGTCGTCGGGCGGTGCCGCGAGAAGACGCGCCAGCAGCATATAGCACTGCGCGCGCCACATCTCTTCAGGTGGTCGGGGCGCGACCTCGTCCAACAGGTCTTCGCGGGTCAACGGAATCCCGAGGCGCTGAGCCGCCTCCAGCACGTGCACGTGCTGCTTCACCGGAATCGCACCGCGATCCTTCCAGCCCTGGACGGTCGTGCAATGCGAATGGCCCAACGCTTTGGCGAATCGAGCCAAGCCGCCGAAGCGGTCAATGACGCGATCAACCGCGCGAATCGGATCTTTAACGTCCGTTTCCACCTACGTTCTTTGCGTAGTTCCTCCCAACGGAAACGTTACGCCTTGCACGTAAACGAGTCAATCTGCTCTTTAACCAAGTATTCGAGCGCGTAACCGCAAGTCGCTGCAATGCAGCATCAAGTCGACTGCCTAATATCAGAATCAGGCGATTCCGATACTTCCGGCCCGTTCTTCAACTTGTCTTCATTCTGCGATGCAGCAGCCGCCGGCTCGGCGGCCCCTTCCTCGGCGGCCCCCTCGACGTCAGTCGATGCGGGTGCCGTCGCCGGCGGCCCGGTCGGCTCATCAACCGACTCGGCCTCCTTCTCGGCGTCGGGGGTGATCATCCCCATGCCGACCTTGAACAGCGTCTTGACGCCTTCGGGAAAGACCGGGTCCTGATGATAATCCTGGCAATACACGTCGAAGATATCCGGCGCCGACAGGACCGGATCGCTGACCCACAGCTTGCGCAGCGCTTTTCGCCTGATTTCCGGCGGTACCCCCTCTCGCAGAAAGACCGAGTAATCTGACTCGGCCGTGAGTTGCTCGATTGGCGGCAGTTCCGGAGCCTCCGTTGGTCGGCTCGGCGCCGCGACCGTCTCTTCCACGGATGCGGGCGCCCTCGATTGCGCCGGCGCATCGGCAGGCTCGTCCGTCTTTTTCCCGTTCTCTTCACCAGGCGGAAGGGAATTCGGCTTCGATGCGCGGGCCTCGCCCTTGAGTCGCGACCACCGCGCGAAGAAGCCCCCGCTCGACCGCTCCGTCATCGCGGCCCCCGTCCACGAACCATGTTCGGGTCGAACCTCTTACGTTGGCGCTTATAAAAGGGTCGATCCACGTGATACGCCTCGACATAGGCGGCGAGCCATTCCGCGACCGCCGGCGGAATCGGAATGCGCTCGATCTGATCGGCAAAGCTTTCCATGTAGGCCTGGGCGTCGGCATAGGATGCGGTGACGAGGTGCACCGCGACGCCGTGCGGCGTATCCGAAGCGTCGAAACGCAAGACCACATAAATGGACGGCTCGGGGCCGGTCAGATTGTAGCGGTAATTTTCAGTCTCGCGCGGATGAAGTTCGATCTCGTACGTCCCGGCGAAAAAGCACGTCCGCTCTTCGTCGGCCCGCATCACAGACCACGACTCGAGCGCCGGTGCGCCGGGTACGGCCTCGAGCACATGCCACGTATAGTCCTGCCAGGGGCTCTTGGCCTTGCGTCGTTCGACGATCACGCCGACCGGCATTCGCGCATGTTTTTCGATGACCGGGCGATCCCCCGGCGACGCATCATCCATGTCCGGAGTTCCCATACCTGAAATCATAGCAAGATCGCCGCGGCGACGCACGGACCGGCATGACCGACGGCAACGGCGGCGGACGGATAATCGCCGCGGCTCCTGAACGTTGCAGATCGGCCGTAACCCCGCCTTTACGGGCCTCGCGCCCGAAAACTTCTGTTAACCGGTCGTTTCTATCTTTCCGCCATGCATTATGCGTCGCCGCGCGCGGGGCATGCGCCGGCGTACGGGCTCGTCGTCTTCCCGTGCATGCAGGACGTCATCCCATGACACCGTACGTCGCGCGGCTGGAATCGGCAATTCGCCGCATGGCGCTTGCCATCGGCGCGCTCGTCGGTCTGCTGGTGCCGACCGGCTACTTCGCCGTGGCGTACACGGCGCAGGTCCACCACCTGGGCACTTTGGCGCGAACGCAAGCCGGGCATCTTGCCGCCAACCTCGAGGACTCGCCCGAGATCTGGTCACTTCAGCTCCTGCCTCTCGATCGTCTGATCGCGCTGAACCAGCCGGATTACGGACTGCAGGTGACGGATCAGACAGGCGCGCTCTTGTACACCGAGGGCGATCTCTCCGGGGCGGCCCTGGCACGCGCGGCCCCGGTCGTCGTGGCCGGCAGTCACCTCGGCCAGGTACAGGTGTCGTACCGGTTGAGCCCTATCGTTTTCAGGACCGGCTTTGCCGCGGCGGGCGGCATTCTCCTCGGCGCTCTCGCCTACCTTCTCGCTGCCGCCGTCCCGTTGCGCGTGATGCGACAGACGGTCGCCGACCTCCGGCAAGTGCAGAGGGATCTCCGCCTCCAGCGTGCACTCACCGAGGCCAAGGAGCAGGCTGAAACCGCGAACCGGGCCAAGTCCGAGTTCCTCGCCGTGATGAGTCATGAGATTCGCACGCCGATGAACGGAATCCTCGGCACGCTGGAGCTCGCCCGCGAGGCCCCGGCGGACGAGCGCGACCACTACCTGACGGTCGCCGAGCAGTCGGCGCGGGGGCTCCTGCGAATCATCAACGACATCCTCGATCTGTCGAAGCTCGATGCCGGGCGGCTCGACCTCCAGCTCGCCCCCTTCTCGATCCGCGACGTGGTCAACGCGGTCCTTTCTACCGTCGCACCGGAGGCGCAGCAGAAGGGCATCGCGTTGCAGGCTCACGTCGCCGACGACGTGGCGCCCCGCCACATGGGCGATGCGCTCCGGCTGCGCCAGGTTCTCCTGAACCTCGTCCACAACGCCGTTAAGTTCACCGATCGCGGATCCGTATCGATCGAGGTCACACGCGAAGATCATCCTGACGGCGGCCACTACCGCTTCATGGTGACCGATACCGGGATCGGAATCGCACCCGAAGACCGGAGCAAGCTGTTCCAGTATTTCACCCAGCTCAACGCATCGCTGTCCCGCCGTCACGGCGGCACCGGCCTCGGCCTCGCGATCTGCAGCCGTCTCGTCGCCGTCATGAACGGCAGTATCGGCGTCGACAGCGAACCCGGACGCGGCAGCACGTTCTGGTTCTCGGTTCCCCTTCCCGAGGCGACGACATCGGTCGAATCGCCGCCGCCGGTCGACACCAGTCCCACCCGCGTCGCGCCCCAGGCCAAGCGCATTCTCCTGGTCGAGGACAGCGAGACCAACCAGCTCGTCGCGTCGTCGTTCCTGCGGAAGGCCGGGTATGACGTCGACATCGCCGCCGACGGCGTCCAGGCCATCAGGGCTGCGACGACAAACAGCTACGACCTGATCCTGATGGATATCCATCTGCCCGAGGTGAACGGGATCGACGCCACGAATTGGATTCGCAACTGCAGTGAAGCCGGCGCGCGCGTTCCGATCATTGCGCTCACGGCCAACGCCATGCAGGGCGATCGCGAACGCTGTCTTGCCGCGGGCATGAACGATTACATCCCGAAGCCATTCTCACGCGCCACGCTGTTGAGCGTCGTCGAAAAATGGCTTGCACCGGAACCGGTCGCCCTCGTCCCCGCGGAACCAGAGCCCGGCGGCGGCGACGGCGATCCGCTCGCGTCCCATCTGCAGGAACTGACTCGCTCGATGGGCCCGCAGGGCGTTTCGAAGCTCGTGCAGACGTTCCTGGACGAGGCGCGCTCGCGCGTCGAGCACATCCGTCTCGTCGCACCGCAGGACCTTGCGGCACTTGCGCGCGAGGCGCATGCGCTCAAGAGCGCCGCCGGTAACGTCGGCGCGTCGCGCCTGCAGGAGCATGCCCGCGCCCTTGAATCATCGGCGCGCGACGGAGATTCGGAAACGTCGCGCCGCCTGGCTGCGGACCTTCCCGGCATGTTCGCGATGACCGAACATGCCCTGCGCGCCTATCTCCGCGAAGCAGCCTGAGCGTCCACCCCCGCTTCGAGAAGACGTGCGGCTTCGGCCAGATCCTCCGGCCGGTTCGCGTTGAAAAATGGATCGAACGGCTCGGCCGCGAACTCGACCACGGCCAGCCGGTAGCGCGACGTCCAGCGATCCACCTTGTGGATCTTCTCCTCGATCAGGGCGCGGCGCAGATCGGGCGCGAGATCGACCCGCCAAACGCCGAATACCGGATGCACCTGGCCGCCTGATGCCGCGCACGCCAGATCCGCGCCCTCCCCGACGATCGCCTCGAACATGCGCGCCACGAGATCGCGTGGCACGAACGGTGCGTCACTCGCGAAGCTCGCGACCCAAGAGCAATGCGGTGCATGCCGCGTCACCCACTCCATTCCGGTCAGGATCCCGGCGAGCGGGCCGGCGTAACCCTCGACCACGTCCGCTACGACCGGAAGGCCGAACGCCGAGAAGCGTCCGGGATCGCCGTTGGCATTGATCGCCAGGGTCTCGACCTGCGGCCCGACACGTTCGATGATATGTGCCAGAATCGGTCGGCCGCCGAGCGGACGAAGACATTTGTCCCCTCCGCCCATGCGTCGCGACAATCCGCCGGCCAGAATCACGCCGGCAATGTTTGGCGGATATGCCATGTTGCGATCATCCACAAGCGTAAGCACACGGCAGCACGGCCGGTCCTTTAACGTAGATCGAACCCCTTGCAGCGGATGAAGGCACCAAAATCGGCGCGCTCGGGTTTCGAGTACTGCCGCGCCTTGTCCTCGGACCAGCCATAGGTTTCGGCCTCGCCGTATTCATCGGCGAAGCGCTGGCGGGCATAGGGCAGGATCGCCCGGCGCCGTGCGTCATACGCGTCCACACGCTCGCGAATCCCGGTCTCGTCGAAACGGTCGACATGTACGGTGACGTCGAGCGGCAGACGCGGGCTGATCTCACCCGGCCCCGCGGGCCAGCCCACGACCATGCCGGCGACCGGAAACACGTGATCGGGAAGCCCGAGCAGCTCGCTGACCTCCTGGGCGCGGTTGCGCAGCACGCTGAGCGGACAGCAGCCGAGCCCGACGGCTTCGGCGGCGATGACGAAGGCCGCAAGCGCAATTCCGGCATCGACCGCGGCATTGAAGAACGCGTCGAGATGATCGTTGGCAAACGGCCGTCCGCGCCACAGGTGGATCTGTCTCTGGCGACGGTTATTGCCGCAGAAGACAAGGAACACCGGCGCCGCGACGACCCAATCCTCGCCGCCCGCGAGCGCGTTCAGGCGCGTTCGCACGCGCGCATCCTCGACGATCACGATGTCGCGCTGCTGCAGGTCGCTCTTGGACGGCGCGGACAGCGCGACGGCGCACAGGACCCGCACGAGATTCCGATCGACATCGCGGTCGAGGAACGCACGGTGCGAACGATGCGCCGCCATGCGCGCCAGCATGTCGAGCCCCGCTATGCCGTCCAGGGACGGCGCATCGCCGAACCGCCGAGCAAGGGTTTCGGCGAGCTGACGCGCCGCGGTGTCGTCCCTTGTCATTCCGCGAGGCTGGCCTTGCGCTGATGGCGCCGATCCTCCTCGGCGATCTCGCGCGCCTCCGCGTCGTAGATGATGCGCTCGGCGCCCGACAGCGCGATGAAACGGCTCCCCTTCGCACGGCCGATCAGGGTCAGGTTCGCCTTGCGCGCCAGTTCGACACCCCATGCCGTGAAGCCGGATCGCGAGATCAGGATCGGGATCTGCATCTGCACGGTCTTGATCACCATCTCGCTCGTCAGGCGACCGGTCGTGTAGAACAGCTTGTTCGCCGGCGACAGCTTGTTGAGAAACATGTATCCGGCGATCTTGTCGACGGCGTTGTGCCGACCGACGTCCTCCATGTAGACGAGCGGCCGGTCCTCTTCGCACAGCACGCAGCCATGTATCGCGCCCGCTTCGAGATAGAGGCTCGGCGCCGTGTTGATCTTCCGCATCAGGCGGTAGAGCCATGAGGTGCGAAGGACGGCGTCGGCCGGAAGCCGTATCTCCTCGAACCTCTCCATCAGGTCGCCGAACACGGTGCCCTGGGCGCAGCCGGACGTGAGCGTCTTCTTTCTGAGCTTCTCCTCGAAATTCGTCTTGCCGCGCGTGCGGACGACGACCGTGTCGATCTCGGCGTCGTATTCCACGGCCGTGATCTCGTCGTCCGGCTTCAGCATGTTCTGGTTGAGCAGATAGCCGACGGCCAGGTATTCGGGGTAGTCGCCGATCGTCATCATCGTGACGATCTCCTTGCTGTTCAGAAACAGCGTCAGCGGACGCTCGACCACGACTGACGTCTCGATTGGCCGGCCGTCCTGGTCATGGCCCTGTACGCGCCGGGTCAGGCGCTCGTCGCCCGGATCGGGTTTGACGATGAATTCATCCATCCCCTGAATATGCCGCCCGTGCCGCGATGCCACAAGGCGCCCGGGTATGCGGCTCATGGGGTTATTCCGGCGCCGAGCCGTGCTGGACCGGCCGCGCGGAACGGCCGGGTCGCGATTCCCCATGAGCGTGTTCGAGCACCTCGTGCCGCGGATCGCGAGGTCACATGGTCTCGGAGTCGGCGTTCAGGAAGATGTCACACCCAAATCCGCCGTAATAGCTCGCATCGACCCGAAAACGGATCGTTGATGTAATCCCTGCCAGTCGGCAACGCATGAAGCCGCATCTGTGCACGGGACGGGCCCCGACAAGCCTGCCTTGGCAATCTCGTCGATATCCAGGGTCGCGATATCGGCATCCATGACCTTCATGTTGGACGACAAATCGGCTCCGGCGCACGGAACTTAAGAAGCCGATGATCGCCGCGGAGGTTGGATCGGTCGTCCGGCGCCACGCGGAACAAACCCCATCGTCGGGAGGATGCATGCATCCCCCGCCAAGCCGTCGACATCGGCGCCCGATCGTGACTGCCCGCACCCGCCCCCGCCGGCCCGCACCCTGCGCTTGTCGTATCTGTGCGCACCCATCGAGGCAAAACCGACCGAAATCGCCAAATATATGCAGCTGTTGCGGTAATTCTGCGATGAACCGTATAATTCACATGTTTTTGCGCAGAAACGACAACCATGAGCGATATCAGCGCGGCCTTCGTGACCGCTCTCGGTCTGATCGCGAGGTTGGACGTCAATCTCGTCGAGATCGTTGCGCTCAGCCTGCAGGTCAGCCTGACGGCCGTGGCTGTCGCGGCCTGTGTTGGTCTTCCGCTCGGTGCCGCCGTCGCTCTGGGCCGATTCCCTGGACGCCGTGTGCTGATCGTCCTCCTCAACGGCTTCATGGGGCTGCCGCCGGTGGTAGTCGGGCTGTTCGTCTACCTGCTCCTGTCTCGCGCCGGGCCGCTCGGCGCGCTGGGTCTGCTGTTCACGCCGTCGGCCATGGTGATCGCGCAGGCCACCCTGATTACGCCAATCATCGCGGCGCTGACGCGACAGGTCGTCGAAGACGCCTGGCGCGAATATGAGGAGCAACTGCGCTCCCTCGGCGTGACGCCACGCCGCGCGGTTTTCACCCTGCTCTGGGACACGCGGTTCTCGCTCGTGACCGCCGTTCTCGCCGGCTTCGGCCGGGCGAGCGCCGAGGTCGGCGCGGTCATGATCGTGGGCGGCAATATCGACGGCGTGACCCGGGTCATGACCACTGCGATCGCGCTTGAGACGAGCAAGGGCGATCTCCCGCTGGCGCTCGGCCTCGGGCTCATCCTCATCACCCTGGTGCTGGGCGTGAACGCCGCCGCCTATGTGATCAAAGAGGCGGCGCAGCGGAAATTCGGATGATCGGCGCGATGCATTCGCCATCCTCGATCCTTCCGCTTTCGGTACGGGACCTGACGTTCGTCGCGGGCGGCAAGACCATCATCGACCGCATCTCGTTCGACCTTCGGCACGGACAGCGAACGGTCATCCTCGGGCCGAACGGCGCCGGGAAGAGCGTGCTCCTGCGGCTCTGCCACGGACTGCTGGTGCCCTCGGGAGGCTCCATTGTCTGGGGCGGCGGACAGCCGCACCCGGAACGCCGGCAGGCGATGGTCTTTCAGCGCCCGGTGATGCTGCGCCGGTCGGCGCTTGCCAACATTACCTATGCCCTCAAGCTCGCCGGCGTATCCCGCGCGGAGCGTGGCATGCGCGCGCACGCAGCTTTGGCGAAGGTCGGCCTCGATCGACTGGCAGACAGTCCGGCCCGGGTTCTCTCCGGCGGCGAGCAGCAGCGCCTTGCCCTCGCCCGCGCCTGGGCGCTCGCGCCGGAAGTCCTGTTCCTCGACGAACCCACCGCCAACCTCGATCCCGGCGCGACCCGGATGATCGAAGAGGCGATCGCCGTCATCCATGCGAACGGCACCAAGATCGTGATGACGACACACGACCTTGGGCAGGCGCGACGCATCGCCGACGAGGTCATTTTTCTTCACCGCGGCCGCGTGCTCGAGCACAGCCCCGCCGCCCGCTTCTTTGACCAGCCGGCGACGCCCGAGGCGGCGGCGTTCATCCGCGGCGATCTCATCTGGTAACCGGAACGAACAGTAAGGAGGAAACGATGCTGAGACACCGTTTGCTGACGTTCATCGGGGTGCTGGCGGTCGCGATACTGGCAGCCGCGCCGGCGCCAGCACAGGACAAGTTCATCACGGTAGCCTCGACGACCTCGACCGAGCAGTCGGGTCTGTTCGGTCATATCCTTCCGCTCTTCAAGGCCAAGACCGGGATTGATGTGCGGGTGATCGCACAGGGCACCGGCCAGGCGCTCGCCACCGGCCGTCGGGGCGACGCCGACGTCGTGTTCGTGCACGACAGGGCGTCTGAGCTGAAATTCGTCGATGAGGGTTACGGCATCGAGCGGCGGGAGGTCATGTACAACGATTTCGTGCTCGTCGGCCCGAAATCGGATCCCGCCAAGGTCGCCGGCACGAAAGATGTCGCGGCGGCACTCAAGAAGATCGCGGAGGCGAAAGCGCCCTTCGCGTCGCGGGGGGACAAGAGCGGTACGCATGCCGCCGAGCTGCGCCTGTGGAAGATCGCCGGAGTCGATCCGGAATCCGGAAAGGGCGCATGGTATCGCGAAACGGGTTCCGGCATGGGGCCGACCCTCAACACGGCCGCCGCCATGGACGCCTACGCGCTGACCGACCGGGGAACCTGGATCAGCTTCAAGAACCGGCGCAACCTCGCGATCGTCGTCGAAGGCGACCAGCGACTCTTCAATCAGTACGGCGTGATGCTGGTCAATCCGGCCAAGCATGCACACGTGAAGAAGGATCTGGGCATGGCCTTCATCGACTGGATCACGTCGCCGGAAGGACAGAAAGCCATCGCCGACTACAAGATCGGCGGCCAGCAGCTCTTCTTCCCGAACTATCGCAAGGCTGGAGCTTCGTGACGAAGCGGCGTTTTCTGGGCCCGCGCCAGGGCGAAGAAGCCTGTGCGGTCATCAAGGGTTCAGATGCAATCGTGGCCAAGTAAACCATGTCTGCGACGGCAGCCGTGCGGCTTTGCAACACGACGACGCGTCTGCAGTCCATGCTTCGCGCCTCACGAGTTGTAGATGACCTGCCCGAGCTCACCGACGTCATAACCGCCGAGATCGGCGGCGCGTTCGTGAAATCCCGGCGTTCTGGAAAAGGCGAAAAGTTTCTGGACCGGCGGCTGAAAATAGTCGCGCCGGCGCATCACCAGATCAAAGCGCTCGGTCTGCAGCGGCACGAAACCCAGCCGGAACTGGTTTGCGACGGCGCGGACCGCGACTCCTGCGTCGGCCTTTCCTTCGGCGATCGCAAGGCCGAGGTCGTTCTCGCTCAGTGCCGGGTTCGGCAATGTGGTCAACTGGTCGGGCGAGAGTCCGGCGGATGCAAGCAGCTGCACCAACAGGATTTGGCTTCCTGCCTCGGGTTGCCGCAACACGACCCGCGCCTTCTTCACGCGCAGATCGGCGACCGTGCGGAGGCCCAGCGGGTTGCCTTGGGCGACAACCAATCCCTGCTCGCGCTTGGCCCATTCAAGAATGACGTAGTCGCGACGCGGCATGACGTTGCGGACCGTGCCCACGTTGTACGTGCCGTCAGCCTCCCGGACGTGAATGCCGGCGAGCATGGCCTCGCCTGCGGCGACGCGGTGCAGCCCGTCCAGGCTGCCGCCCGGAAGCATCGCCAGGCCGCAGCGCGATTCCCGCACCGCCCAGTCGAGCAGCGGATCGTGGCTGCCCGCGACGATGGCGGCTGGCGCCCGGTTGTCGACGTCCGGACCGGGTTCGCTGTTCTGCGCGACCCAGAGGTCGATCAGCGCCTTCGGAAACAGCCACTTTCCGGTCACGCGCGAGCACGGAATCTTCCGCTCGCGCACAAGGTCGTAGACTTTCCGTTCCTTGATGCGCAGGTAATCCGCGACCTCGCGTGTCGTCATCAGCTCGTGCGACATCGGCGAAACACCGTCCGATCTGTTGTCCGTGCCGAATATAGCGAAGCTCCCGGGTTCCGGTCTCGAATCGCTTGCAGGACGGCGGCCGCCCATCCAAGAAACGACTTGCGCCGATCCCACCGGTTTGCCAGAACAGATCATGTTCGGGAGGCACATGAAGCTTGGAACTGAACGGCAAGACGGTCCTCGTCTGCGATTGTAACCGGACGATGCGCGTCGATGGCGCGGCCCTGGCGAAAGCTTGCGGCGCCGAAGACGCCAAGGTCCACACGCTGCTTTGCCGCAACCAGATCGGCCAGTTCGAGGCGGCGAGCGCGGGCGACAAGCCGGTTCTCGTCGCCTGCACGCAGGAAGCCCCCCTGTTTACCGAGACACGGGCAGCCCTCGGACGCGACGTCGACCTGCACTTCACCAACATCCGCGAGCGTGCCGGCTGGTCGGCCGAAGGCGACGCGGCGCTGCCGAAGATGGCGGCGCTCCTGGCCGAAGCGGCGCTCGAGATCCCGGCCGCGCCGGCGGTTACGCTGAAATCGGCGGGCACGACGCTGATCTACGGCCGTGACGAAGTTGCAATCGAGGCTGCCCGGCAGCTTTCCGAGCGGCTTGACTGCACGCTCCTGCTGGACCGGCCCGCGGACCTCATCCCGCCCCGCCTGACCGAAGTACCGATCTTCGCGGGAACAGTTGTCGCCGCAAAGGGATATCTCGGCGCATTCGAGGTCGTGGTGGACGGCTACGCACCGGCGCTTCCGTTCTCGCGCCGCTTTCTCGAGTTCGAGCGCCCACGCGACGGCGCCGTCTCAAACTGCGACCTGATCCTCGACCTGACGGGCGGCGCACCGCTTTTCCCGGGGCACGAGAAACGTGACGGGTACTTCCGGCCGGATCCGCGCGATCCGGCCGCCGTCCAGAAGGCGCTGTTCGACATCGTCGAGCTGGTCGGCGAGTTCGAGAAGCCGCAGTACGTGAAGTATGACGCGGCGCTATGTGCCCATGGACGCAACACCAAGACCGGCTGCACGCGGTGCCTGGACGTCTGCCCGACCGGTGCGATCACGCCTGCCGGCGATCAGGTGACCATCGATCCCTATGTATGCGCGGGCTGCGGCAGTTGCGCGAGCGTCTGCCCGACCGGCGCATCGACCTATGCCCTGCCGCCGCGGGAGACGCTGCTCGAGCGTCTTCGCACGCTGCTGACCGTCTATGGCCGGGCCGGCGGCGAGAACCCGGTCCTGCTCGTCCATGACAGCCGCCACGGCGAAGATCTGATCGCGTTGATGGCACGCTACGGCCGCGGACTTCCGGCTCGCGTAATACCGTTCGCCGTCAACGAGGTTACGCAGGTCGGCTTCGATTTCCTGGCCGCCGCCTTCGCCTATGGCGCGAGCGCCGTCCGTATCCTCGTCGATCCGAAGAAGCGGGACGAGCTTGCCGGCCTCGCCGGGCAGCTCGGCCTTGCCGAGACGATGTTGAGCGGCCTCGGTTTCGGCGAGGGGCGCCTGGGCGTGATCGAGACGAACGATCCCGATGCCGTCGAGACCGAGCTCTACGCGCTGGCGCCGCTTGCGCCGCCGCGCGCCGGCAGTTTCCTGCCCATGGGCGGCAAGCGCGGGGTCACCACGCTGGCGCTTCGGCACCTCCATGCCGTTGCCCCGACCCCGGTTGACATGCTGCCGCTGCCTGTCGGCGCGCCTTTCGGTGCCGTGGAAATCGACACGGCCGGCTGCACGCTCTGTCTGTCCTGCGTCGGCGCATGCCCGACGGGCGCGCTGATCGACAATCCGGACTGGCCGATGCTGCGCTTTATCGAGGATGCCTGCGTGCAATGCGGCCTGTGCAAGGTGACCTGCCCGGAAAAGGTCATCAGCCTGAAGCCGCGCCTGAACTTTACCGACGACGCGCGCAGCCCGACCCTCCTCAAGGAGGAGGAGCCGGCACATTGCATCCGCTGCGGCAAGCCCTTCGGTACCCGGAGCGCGATCGAACGGGTGATCGAGAAACTCGCCGGAAAGCACTGGATGTTCCAGAACGAGACGGCGGTCGAACGGATCCGCATGTGCGAGGACTGCCGCGTGATCGTGCAGACCGAGACCACGATCGACCCGTTCGCCGGTCCGCCGCGCCCCGCTCCGCGCACGACGGAGGACTACATTCGCGCACGCGAGTCCGGGATCCACTCTCCGCCGGAAAAGCTGGACTCCTGACCCTCCCGTTCGGGCCGGCGGGCGGGCCCTCGGGCAGGGCCGAATCCACACGAATCTTGGGGGCGACAGATCCCCAGGCGATGCCTATTATCATGGTCGTGCTGGATCCGGACCGACCATGACGACCGCCAATGCCGCGATGCCGGCCCCGCTTTCCACGGCCCCGCTGATCGACCCGTTTCAGCGGCGCATCAGCTATTTGCGGGTATCGGTGACGGACCGTTGCGACTTCCGCTGCGTGTACTGCATGGCGGAGGACATGACGTTTCTGCCCAAGGCCGAGATCCTGTCGCTCGAGGAACTCGATCGCCTCTGCTCCGCCTTCGTCCGGCTTGGGGTGCGCAAGCTGCGGCTCACCGGCGGCGAGCCGCTGGTCCGCCGCAATATCATGAGCCTGTTCCGCGCGCTCGGCCGCCACATCGTGGCCGGCGCGCTCGACGAGCTCACGGTGACGACCAACGGCAGCCAGCTCGCGAAATACGCGAACGAGCTCTACGATTGCGGCGTCCGTCGCATAAACGTGTCGATCGATACGCTCGATCCGGCAAAATTCGCGGCCATTACGCGGTGGGGCCGGCTCGAGCAGGTCCTGGACGGGCTCGCCGCGGCGAAGGCGGCCGGCCTCCGGATCAAGATCAATGCCGTCGCGCTCAAGGGCGTGAACGAGGACGAGTTCGACGACATGATCGCCTGGTGCGGCGAGAACGGCTACGACCTCACGATCATCGAAGTGATGCCGATGGGCGATATCGGCCCAAGCCGGGTCGACCAGTATCTGCCGCTCTCGCTCGTCCGCGCGCGACTGGCGCAGCGCTGGACGCTCGAGGAGACTGACTACCGAACGGGTGGGCCGGCGCGCTACGTCGTCGTCAAGGAGACGGGCCGGCGGCTCGGCTTCATCACCCCCCTCACCCATAACTTCTGCGAACTCTGCAATCGCGTCCGCCTGACCTGCACCGGGACACTTTACATGTGCCTGGGCCAGGAGGACGCCGCGGATCTGCGCACGCCGCTGCGCGCCAGCGATGATGACGGCCTGCTCGAGGCGGCCATCCGCGAGGCCATCAGCCGTAAGCCCAAGGGTCACGATTTCATCATCGACCGCCGGCACCGGACGCCGGCCGTCCGACGCCATATGAGCGTCACCGGCGGCTGACCGGTTGGGTTCCCGCTGGCGCCTCGGTTCCGATCCGCGCTTCCATGACCCCGCGTTTCCGGGCCATGGCGCGCCGGCCGCGCTTCGCTATACTCGCCGCGGCCGTCGGAGCATAGCCAATGCCGTGGGAACGACAACACGCCGCCAAGACCCGGATCGCCTTCGTCGCCGCCGACTCGGAGCCGGCGGAGCAGGCGTGTCTTCGCCTGTCGGAGATCTACCGCGAACGCACGGTGGCGCCCGAGCAGGCGGACGTGATCGTCGCGCTCGGCGGCGACGGCTTCATGCTGCAGACGCTCCACCGCTTCATGGACGGTGCCGTGCCGATCTTCGGCATGAACCGCGGCAGCGTCGGCTTCCTCCTGAACGAGTACCGTGAGAACGACTTGGTCGAGCGCCTGCAGGCGGCCGTGAAGGTCACACTTCATCCCTTGCGCATGCAGGCGCGCACGGTCGCGGGCGAACGGGTCGAGGCGCTGGCCATCAACGAGGTATCCTTGCTGCGTCAGACGCGCCAGTCCGCGAAGATCCGCATTCTCGTCGACGGCATCGAGCGGCTTCCCGAACTCACCTGCGACGGCATTCTGCTGGCCACACCGGCCGGCAGCACGGCCTACAACCTCTCGGCCCACGGGCCCATCGTTCCGTTGGGCGCGCAACTGCTGGCACTGACGCCGATCAGCGCGTTCCGGCCGCGGCGCTGGCGCGGCGCCCTGCTCCCGCACACCGCCGAAGTGCGCTTCGAGGTGTTGGAGGCGGACAAGCGCCCGGTCAGCGCCACCGCCGATCATACCGAGGTCCGCGACGTCATCGCCGTCGACGTCCGCGAGGATCGCGGCGTGTCGCTCACGCTCCTCTTCGATCCCGAGCACAACCTCGAGGAACGAGTCCTCAAGGAGCAGTTCCAGCCGTAGCGTGCGGGTTTCGCACGCCCGGTCAAAAGTGAAAGGGCCGCTATGAAACGGCCGCGCGGACGTAGTCGGCAATGCGCGCCACGACGCGCGTGAGATCGGCCTGCAGCTTCGCGAATCCCGCGGATTTCTCGCGCGTTCTCTCGTCCATGTAGAGCCGTCGATTGATCTCAATCTGGAGGCTGTGGCGTCGCGCCGCCGGATTGCCGTAGCGGCGGACGATCTCCGCGCCCTTGTAGGGGTCGTTGATCCTGACCTCGTAGCCCAGTTCGGTGAGCGCATCGGCCACCAGCTTCGTGAGCGCAGGGCTGCACGTCGTTCCGTCGCGGTCCCCCAGAACGAACTGGGCGTGCTCGACCGCGCCGTCGGGCGTCATCGCGCTGCCGGTCGAGGCCATGGAGTGGCAGTTGATGTGCCAGACTGCCCCGAACCGCGCGTGCAGGTCGTCGATGATGCGCCCGAGCATGTCATGGTACGGCAGGTAATAGGTTTCGATGCGCGCTCGAATCTCGCTCACCGGCAGCCGGCGGTCGTACATCGGGATGCCGGGCTTGGCGAGCCGCCGGATGAGCCCCATTCCCAGCCTCGTCTTCTCGCCCGGCGCGATCTTGCCCGGCCATGTGCCATCGAGCAGATCGGGATCGATGTCGTCGACGTGACGGTTGACGTCGATGTAGCTGCGCGGAAAAAGCGCGGCGAGCAGCGTCGCGCCGTGCGCCGGTGCGCCCGCGAACAGCTCGTCGACATGCGTATCCTCCGCCGTCCGCACGATCTCGAGCGGCGCCGAGAAGCGGAAATCCGCCGGGTAGCCGACACCGCTGTGCGGGGAGTCGAACACCAGCGGGATGACCTCGCCCGGCGGATCGCGCCGGTAAAGTACGCCCGGGATCACCGTTTCCTTCTTCCGTTCGCTCGGCATTTGAACACCCATGGAAGCGCGGCTCCGTCGCTGCCCGGCTTACCGCTGGTCGTTGAGATGGCAGGCCGATCGGCGTCCCGGCGCGATCTCCTTCAGGACTGGCGCCTCGACGCGGCATCGCGGCATCGCGTGCGGGCAACGCGGATGGAAGTGGCATCCCGGCGGCGGCGCGAGCGGCGACGGAATTTCGCCTTTCACCGGCGTGAACTGCCGCCGGCGCGTATCGAGCCGCGGCACCTCGGCGAGCAGCGCCACCGTATATGGGTGATTCGGCGTCGCGAACAGCGCCTCCGCCGGACTCTCCTCGACGACGCGGCCGAGATACATGATGGCGACGCGATCGGACAGATGGCGTACGACGCCGAGGTCGTGGCTGATGAACAGGTAGGTAAGCTTCAGCTCCTCGCGCAGGCGCATGAACAGGTTGAGGATCTGCGCCTGGATCGAAACGTCGAGGGCCGCGACTGCCTCGTCGCAGACGATGAATTCCGGCCGGACGGCGAGCGCCCGCGCGATGCCGATGCGCTGCCGCTGGCCGCCCGAGAACTGGTGCGGATAGCGCCGCTTGTAGCTCGGGTCCAGTCCGACGCGTCGCATCATCTCGTCGACATAGCGGTCGAGATCGGCGCGTTTGACGAGGCCATGATAGACCGGCGCCTCGCCGATGATGTCGCGCACGCGCAGGCGCGGGTTGAGCGAGGCGAACGGATCCTGGAAGATCATCTGGACGGCAAGGGCGACCGCGCGGGCCTCCGCGCCGCTCAGCCGCGCCACGTCGCGTCCGCGATAAAGGACCATGCCCGCGCTCGGCGGCAGGATGCCGGCGACGATGCGGCCGAGCGTCGACTTCCCGCAACCGGACTCGCCGACCAGCCCCAGCACCTCGCCCTCGCGCACGACGAGGTCGACGTCGCTGACGGCGTGGACGACCTCCTCCCGGACGTCTGCGCCCAATGCGTTGGCGACCTTCGCCGCGAGATCGAGCCGTCTCACGAACCGCCGCGACACGCCCCGGAGTTCCAGGAGCGGTCCGGCCGTCGGCGCAGCATCGGTTCCGCGCGTCATATCCCCTCGCCGTAGAGCGGGTGGAAACAGCGTGCGAGCCGACCCGGGCCGACCGGGGCCATGGGCGGGGGTTCAAGACAGGCCTCATCCGCGCGCGGACAACGCGGCCGGAAGCTGCACCCCGACGGCAGGTCGAGCAGCGACGGCATCACGCCGGGAATCTGGTGAAGCGGCGTGCCGCGCCGGTTGCTGCTCGGCACCGAGCACATCAGGCCGTGCGTATACGGATGCGCCGGCCGGTCCAGCACGTCGTCGACCGATCCTTGTTCGACGATCTTGCCCGCGTACATCACGCACACTTCGTCAGCCAGCGAGGCGACCACGGAGAGATCGTGAGTGATCCAGATCAACGCCGTGCCGGTCTGGCGACACAGCTTCTGCACCTCGAACAGAATCTGCGCCTGGATCGTGACGTCGAGGGCGGTGGTGGGTTCGTCGGCGATGATCAGGTCCGGCTTGTTGATGAGCGCGATGGCGATGGCGACGCGCTGGCGCATGCCGCCCGAGAACTGATGGGGATAGGCCTTGAGCCGCTCCTCGGGCGACGGAATGCCGACCTGCCCTAGCGCATCGCGGGCGCGTTGGCGCGCCTCGGCCTCCGAGACATCGGCGTGCGCCCGCACCGCCTCTACCATCTGGGTTTCGATGCGCAGGACCGGATTGAGCGTCATCATCGGGTCCTGGAAGATCATGGCGATGCGCGATCCGCGCAGCTTGCGCAGTTCGTCTTCCGGCAGGCCGACGAGATCCCTCCCCTTGAACAGGATCCGTCCGCCCTCGATCCGGCCCGGCGGATCGACCAGACCGATGATGGAGAATCCGGTGACCGTCTTTCCCGACCCCGATTCGCCGACGAGGCCGAGGATCTTGCCGGCCTCGACCCGGAAGCTCACGCCGTCGACGGCCTTCACGACCCCGGCCTTGGTGTAGAACCAGGTCTTGAGGTCTTCGACGACGAGGGTCGGAGCCGTGCTCATGCCGCGCGGTACCTGCCCCTATTTCCGGAGCCGCGGGTTGAGCACGTCGCGGAGCTGGTCGCCGACGAGGTTGATGCTGACGATGGTGATCAGCAGCGCGACGCCGGGGAAGAAACTGATCCAGTACTTGCCCGACATCATGTACTCGTAGCCGTTGGCGATCAGCAGTCCGAGCGACGGCTCGGTGATGGGCAGGCCGATCCCGAGAAACGACAGCGTCGCTTCGAGTGCGATCGCGTGCGCCACCTGCACGGTGGCCACGACGATCAGCGGCGGCAGGCAGTTGGGCAGCAGGTGCCGGAACAGGATGCGCGCATGACCGAGCGCGAGGCAGCGCGCCGCCTCGACATACTCCTTGCGCCGTTCGACCAGCGCCGTGCCGCGCACGGTGCGGGCATAGTACGCCCATTGCACGGTGACGAGGGCGACGATGATCTTGCCCGTGCCCTGCCCCAGCACCGCGAGCAGGATCAGCGCGACCAGGATCGCCGGAAAGCTGAGCTGGATGTCGACGATGCGCATGATCAGCGTGTCGATGCGCCCGCCGAAATAGGCGGCGGCAAGGCCGGTGGCCGTGCCGATGACGACGGCAATGACGGCGCTCATCACGCCGACGCCCAGCGATATGCGCAGGCCGTAGAGAATGGCCGACAGCATGTCCCGGCCCTGGTCGTCCGAGCCGAGCCAGAAGGTGAAGCCGGTCGCGGACTCGGTGCCGGGCGGCAGGCGGCCGTCCAGGATGTCGAGCTGGTTGAGGTCGTACGGATCCTGCGGCGAGATCAGCGGCGCCGCGAGCGCCGCGACGATGATCATCGCGAGCACGGCGAGCCCCCCGACCGCAAGCCGACTCTCCGCGAATTCGGCGACGAAGCGCCGGAGCGGCGCCTCCGTCGTGGCCGTGGGGACGGTCTCGATTCCGTCGCGATCGATGACGGTGGCCATGCCGCTCAGCCCTTCATGTCGGCGAGACGGACGCGCGGATCCAGCACCGAGTAGAGCACGTCCACTACCAGGTTGATGACGATGAACATCGTCACGGTGATCAGCATGTAGGCGACGATGACCGGGCGGTCGAGATTGTTGATCGAATCGATGATCAGCTTGCCCATGCCGGGCCATGCGAACACCGTCTCGGTGACGACCGCGAAGGCGATCACCGAGCCGAGTTCGAGTCCGACGACGGTGACGATCGGGATCATGATGTTCTTGAGGACGTGCACGAACACGACCCGCCGCATCGTCAGGCCCTTCGCCCGTGCGAACTTGACGTAGTCCATCAGCATGTTCTCGCGCATGCCGGCCCGCGTCAGACGAATCACCAGCGACAGCTTGAACAGCGCAAGATTGAGGGCCGGCAGCAGGACGTGACTCAGCCCGTCCCAGGTGGCGAGGCTGGTCTCGATGCCGAAGACCTCCGCCGTGGCACCCCGCCCCGTCGACGGCAGCCAGCCGAGCTCGACCGCAAAGACCATGATCAGCATCAGGCCGACCCAGAACGTCGGCAGGCTGAAGCCGAGGATCGAGCCCGCCATGATCGCCTTGGCGACACGCGACTGCGGTCTGAATCCGGCATACATGCCGAGCGGGATGCCGAGCGCGAGCGCAATTACCATGGCGGCGACCGCGAGCTCGAGGGTCGCCGGCATGCGCTGCAGGATCAGGCCAAGCGCCGGCTGGTTGAACACGAAGGACTTGCCGAGGTCGCCCAGTACCGCGTTGCGGATGAACAGCAGGTATTGCTCCCAGAGCGGCTTGTCGAGGCCGAGCGCCGCGATCACGCGTGCGCGTTCGGCCTGATCGGCATCCGCCGCGACGAAGATCTCGACGGGATTGCCGATCGCATAGACGCCCACGAAGACCAGCAGCGACATGACGAAGAGCACGAGAATGCTCTGCATCACGCGCCGGATGATGAAGACGGTCATGACGACCCCGCTCGTCCGCGGTTAGGCGGCCGCCGCACGGCCGGCGAAGCGGCGGCCGCGGTCCGGGCGGGCGCGCCGGGCGCGCCCGCCGCCCATGTCGTCAGCGCGCGGGCCGCACGAAATGGGCAAGCGTGTACTCGTCCGCGCGCGGCGTGTAGCTCAGGCCCTTGCGCGTCGCCCACACGTTGACCTGGTAATGCAGCGGAATGATGGCCTGGTCCGCCATGGCCACTTCCGTCGCCTCCTGCAGAAGCTTCTCGCGCTTCTCGTCATCAACCGTGTTCAGCGCTTCCTGCAGCAGCGAATCGACTTTCGGGTTCGAGTAGCGCCCGCGGTTCGACGCGCCGCGGCCCGGCGCGACCGTCGCGATCAGCGAGCGGAGCGGCGACGACACCTCGCCCGTGCCCGAACCCCAGCCGACCAGCATCAGGCTGAAGGCATAGGTGGGCGCGCTGCCCTGCGAGGCGAACGTCGCCCACGGCAGGCTCACCACCTTGGTGTCGATGCCGACGCGGCTCAGCATCGGCCCGATCGCCTGGATGATCTTCTCGTCGTTCGGATAGCGGTCGTTCGGCCCGTGCAGCGTGAGACCGAAGCCGTTGGGATATCCCGCCTCGGTCAGCAGCTTCTTGGCACCCTCCGGGTCGAAGGCCTCGGCCTTCAGCTTCGGGCTCGCCCCGAAGAAGCCCTCGGGCAGGAGGCCGCCCGCCGGGATCGCCTCGCCGTCCATGATGCGTTCGACGATCGCCTGCCGGTTGATCGCCTTCGAGATCGCAAGACGGACCCGCCTGTCCTTGAGCGGATTGTTCGGCAGCACCGCGCCCGCCTTGTCGGTGGCGAACGGCGACTGGTCGCGGAAGCTGTCGACGTGGAGATAGATGAGGCGATTGCTGACGATGCGCGTCAGGTTGATGTCGGCATTGGTCTTGAGCTTGGCGATGTCGACCGTCGGCACCTGATCGATGATCTGGACGTCGCCCGCGAGCAGCGCGTTCACCCGCGCTGCACCGTTGGTGATCAGCTTGAGCGTGACCTTCTGCCAGTGCGGCTTGTCGCCCCAGTAGTCGTCGTTGCGCGTGAGGACGATGCGGTCGCCGGGCACGTATTCGACGAATTTGAACGGGCCGGTGCCGATCGCCGCCTTGCCGCCGTTGAAGTCGCCGGTCGGGGACTGTTCGTGCTTGCGCGAGACGATGTTGATCGTCGACAGGTCGACGGGAAGAAGCGGATACGGCTCCTTGGTCTTGAAGCGGATCGTGTACGGATCGACGATGGTCGTCTCGGTGATCGCGCGCGTGTAGATGCTGAACGATGATGGGCTGTTCGGCACCCACGGCACGCGCTTGAGCGTGGCGACGACGTCCTCCGCGCCGAACTCGCTGCCGTCATGGAACTTGACGCCTTTCCGCAGCTTGAACTCCCAGGTGGTGGCGTCGATCGCCTTCCATTCGGTGGCGAGTCCGGGGACGAGGCGCTGCTTCTCGTCCTGGTGGATCAGACGGTCGAAGATGTGGGCAGCGACGCTGCTGTTCGGCGACAGATTGTGGAAGTGCGGATCTATGGACGTGACATTCGCGCCGAGGCCGACCGTCAGATCCTGGGCCGCGGCGCTCAGGCACACCATCCCCGCGAAGAATACGCCGAGCGCGGCCTTCAGCCATCGTTTCGCCATTTTGCATCTCCCCGTTCGTCTTGGGCCGGTACACGCACCATGCAACCGGCCGGTCCGCTCGATCAGCCGAACGTTGTCGGCATCGCCCGGCCGCTAACATCGCAGGAATTCACCTCAGGCGCAAGCCGACCACCCGGTTTTGCCAACCGTTTCAGGCAGCTGGCCCGGCCTGAACGTTCCCGGCACGGCGCCTGCGTCATCGCGACGAGCGGCGTCGATGGGCGAGCTCCTCGTCGCGCGCCTCGGACCAGCCGTTCGCCCAGGCAAGGTGATCGATCGAGTCCGGCTGGTACGGATTGTCGGCCAGCCGACGGCCCGCCCGGTAGGCGGCCCGACCGTCCTGGTATCTTTCGGTTCGGGGGTCGTCCAGCGTGCGGTTGTGCGCGAACCGGCGGATATAGGCGCGGAATTCCGGAAACTGCATGAGAATCGTGTCGTCGATGCCCATCGGATACGCGGCCAGGATCTGCCGGCCGCGCTCGGTCAACGCGAAACGGTCCTGACCGCGCCGGACCAGCACGCGCGCCGCCAGGAAGTGACGTATCACACGTTCGAGCTCGTCGGTGATGTCTTGAAGATTCTCGGGCGGACGTTCCTGCGCGCGGGCGAGGTCCTGCTTCAGCCGTTCGAGGCACGTCGCCAGGCCGACCTCGCCGTGTGCGGCGGTCCTGAGCACGCACAGCATCAGCGCCGGACGGTTGAGGAGCGTGTATTCGCTGAGTTCCATCGACGTGCCCCTGGCCTTCCGGCTGTCGGGCCGCGACAGCTTGGGTCGCGGCGTTACCGGAGAATAAACGCACAGCTCGGCCATTGGCTCCACCGATACGGAACGCCTTGCAGCTTACGCCCACGGGGGCTCTTGCCAAGTCGTCTGCGGGTCGAGCGGGAACACGGGTCGCGGCAGATGGCGGAACGGTATGCGGTCGAGCACCGGCGAGGTCAGGCCCGGCGTGTCGACCTCATGCACCTGCTCCGGCCGAAAGAATTCGTCGAAGCCGGCCCGGAAATGGCCGCGCGACTTCACGACCACGGTGCGCGCCAGGCCCACGTCGATCCCCAGCATCTCGAAGAACACGGGATCGGCGCATTGCTTGCGGCGGCTTCCGACCACGACCGTAATGCCGCCGAGGTCGAGCGCCGCCGTGGCGCCGAGGTCGAGCGCTTTGCCGGCCCACAGCCCGCGCCGGCCGACGCAGCGTCCGTCATGCAGCGCGCGCACCTCGGCGTCCGCCTCGAACCGCCGGCTGAACTCGCTTTCGCCCGCGCGGTTGAAGACCGCGCGAAATCGCGCGCCGCGCCCGTGTCGATGCGCCTCGGCGGCGAGATCGGGGTCCACGAACACGCCCAGGATCACGCCCCGTGCGCCGGCATCATGTAACGCCTGCAGCAGCCACGTCGTGTTGCCGCGGCCGCCCCCGCCCGGATTGTCGCCGGAATCGGCATAGATCACGGCCGGCCTCGCCGGATCGCGACCTACCTCGAGCGCAAGCCGTACCGCCTCCTCCAGCGGCATCAGCCGCCGCACGAAACGATGGCGGTCCGCCCAGGCCTGACGCGCGAGCGCGAGTGCCAGCCGCCGCGCCGGCGCGACGTCATTGCGCGCGGTCACGACGACGGACAGCCCGTTCTTCGGCGTATCGGAGAACACGAATCCGCCGACGACCGAGACGTTCATGATCTCGGGGCTCATCCGGCGCTGGCCCTCATCGATCAGGTCGGCATAGGGACCGGCGGCCGTGAGCAGGGTCACGCTCGCCGGCGTCAACGGCAATCGGATGAACGCGCTGCGCGCCTTGACGCCGCTGAGGAGTTCGCGGATCAGCCGCGCCGCCTCGGCCCCGCGCGCGGCCTGGTCGACATGCGGATTGGTCCGGTACGACACCAGCACGTCGACGCTGTCGACCATGGTCTCGGAAACGTTGGCATGCAGGTCGACGGTCGCCACGACCGGCACATGCGGGCCGACCGTATCGCGCACCATCTTGTAAAGAAGACCGTCCGGGTCCGGCGTCCCGGTCGAAACCATCCCGCCATGATTGCTGATGTAGACGGCATCGACCGGCCCTGCGAGGCTGAGCCGCCGGGTCATCTCCGCGAGCACGCGCAACAGGAACTCGTGGTCGACGGGTCCGCCCGGCTCGGCGCCCGCAACCAGGATCGGCACCGGTGTCCAGCTACCGGACCGGTCCATTTCGGCGATGAAGCCGGTCATCTCGGCAGGCATGGCCGGGGCCGGCCGGCGCGCCTCGGTCAGGATCGCGTCGCCTTCGAGGTAGCACAGTTCGCGGAAATCGCTCTCGGTCGCAACCGGGGCAAAGCCATTGCTTTCCAGATGCAGGCCCAGAAGCGCGATCCGAGCAGCACCCATTGGATCCGAACCCCTTCCGCGCGCATGGCACCCGTGCGTCCGGCCGAACTGGCGCGCGCGCTCGTTCTCGGCCTAATATGGCCGAGAATTTCGCCATAATCCACGCATCACGGTTGCAATGCAGACTCCCTCCTCCGGTTCGATCGACATGCTCCGTCGCCTAGTCGCCTTCGACACGACCAGCCGCGACTCGAATCTCGCACTGATCGAATTCGTACGCGACTACCTGAAGACGCATGGCGTGGACTCCCGGCTCGTCTTCGACGAGGCCGGGAAGAAGGCGAACCTGTTTGCGACGCTGGGTCCGTCGGACAAGCCGGGGTTGATGCTCTCCGGCCATACCGATGTCGTGCCGGTCGACGGCCAGGAATGGTCGAGCGATCCGTTCAAGGTCGTGCAACGCGACGGCCGTCTCTATGGCCGCGGCACCTGCGACATGAAGGGATTTATCGCCGTCGCGCTCGCCCTGACGCCGGAGTTCCTGGCGGCACGGCTCACCACACCGATCCACCTCGCCTTTTCCTATGACGAGGAGGTCGGCTGCATCGGCGTCCGTCGCCTGATCGCCGAACTCGCCCGGATGGACGTGCGGCCGTTCGCCTGCGTCGTCGGCGAACCGACCGAGATGAAGGTGATCCGCGCCCACAAGGGCAAGCTCAGCGTCCGCGGGCATGTCCGCGGCTTCGAATGCCACTCCTCCCTCGCGCCCCGGGGCGTCAACGCCATTCAGTATGCCGCCGAGGTGATCGCCTATCTCAACCGGATGGCGCGGCGCATTGCCGAGCACGGCCCGTTCGACCACGGCTTCGACATTCCGCATACGACCGTCCATACGGGCCTCATCCAGGGCGGCACGGCGCTCAACATCGTGCCCAAGGACTGCTGGTTCGATTTCGAGTTCCGCCACTTGCCCGCCGACGATCCGCGTGCCCTCCTCGGCGAGGTGCAGCGCTTCGCAGCCGACGAGCTCGAGCCGCAGATGCGCGCGGTTCACCCGGACACCGGCTTCCGTTGGGAGGAGCTGTCGAGCTTTCCCGGCCTCGACACGAGCGAGGATGCCGCAATCACCGAGATGGCGAAGGCAGCCTCCGGCGGCAACTCGACCGGCAAGGTGGCCTTCGGAACCGAGGCCGGCCTCTTCGACGAGGCGGGCATCCCGACCATCATTTGCGGACCCGGCAGCATCGACCAGGCCCACAAGCCTGACGAATTCGTCACACTCGATCAGCTCGCCCAGTGCGAGACGTTTCTGCGCCGGTTGGTTGCGCGCGTCGCCCACGCCCGATGACGTCCGCCGCTGCGCCGCGGCCGACCACCGTCGTCTTCGACCTGGGCGGCGTGCTGATCGACTGGAACCCGCGCCATCTCTATCGCACGCGCTTCGCCGACGAGGCGGCGATGGAGGCATTCCTCGCAACCGTCTGCACCCAGGCCTGGAACGAGCGGCAGGACGCCGGCCGCACGATCGCCGAGGCGGAAGCCGAGCTGATCGCGCGCCATCCGGAATACGCCGATCTCATCCGCGCCTATTACGGCGAGTTCGACCGCATGCTCGCCGGTCCCATCGCCGGCACCGTCGCCCTTCTCGAGGAGCTTCACGGCCGCGGCACGCCCCTCTTCGCGCTGACCAACTGGTCGGCGGAGACGTTCCACCACGCCCGCCGCCGCTTCGGTTTCCTCGCCTGTTTTCGCGCAATCGTCGTTTCGGGCGAAATCGGCATGATGAAGCCCGATCCGTGTATTTTCCGCTACCTGACCGACACCTACGGGCTTTGCCCGGAACGGTGCCTGTTCATCGACGACAATGCCGCAAACGTTGCCGGTGCGCGCGCGGCCGGCCTCCAGGCGGTTCAGTTCCACGATCCCCTGAAGCTTCGCGCCGATCTTCGGGCCTATGGCCTTTTGTGACGTTGCGTTAGATAAGGAATCCCGTCCGTGACTGTGCCTGGAGCCGCGAGCGTGCCGTCCGACGACTATCCGATCGAGCTGACCCCGCCCGATATCTCGGCCTACCGCAAGGGCAACACCGGTATCGACTACGTGACGCGCTTCGACAGCGGCGTCCCCGGCCCGCACGTGCTGGTGACGGCGCTGGTCCATGGCAACGAATTGTGTGGCGCCATCGCGCTCGATTTTCTGCTTCGCAGCGGCGTTCGGCCGCAGCGCGGCATTCTGACGCTCGCCTTCTGCAACGTCGCCGCCTTCGAATCCTTCGACCGCCAGAATCCGACGGCGTCGCGTTTCATCGACGAGGATTTCAACCGCCTGTGGTCGCCCGACGTGCTCGACGGTCCGCGGCGCAGCATCGAGCTCGCGCGCGCCCGCGAGCTGCGCCCCGTGGTCGAGGCTGCGGATTTCCTCCTCGACATCCATTCGATGCAGCATGCGACGGCACCGCTGCTGCTCTGCGGTCCGCTCGACAAGGGGCGCGCCTTCGCGCGCGCGGTCGCGTATCCGGCGCTCGTCGTCAGCGACTCCGGCCACGCCGCCGGCCGGCGCATGCGGGACTACGGCGGCTTCAGCGATCCGCGCAGCCCGAAGAACGCACTGCTGGTGGAATGCGGCCAGCATTGGGAGGTCGCGAGCGCGGCCGTCGCCAAGGAAACGCTCCTGCGCTTCCTTCACCATCTCGGTATCCTCCCGCCGGACTTCGTCGCGGCAAATCTGCCGGCGCAGCCGCCGGGCCCGCAGCGCGTGATCGAAGTGACCGACGCCATCACCATCCGGACCGATCACTTCACCTTTGCCGCGGACTACAAGGGGCTCGAAGTGATCCCGAAGCGCGACACCATCATCGCGCAGGACGGCGACGAACCGGTGCGTACGCCCTACGACGATTGCGTGCTCATCATGCCCTCGCGCCGCCTCAGCAAGGGCCAGACCGCCGTGCGTCTCGGTCGCTTCGTCGGCTGACGCGCGGGACCGTCGATGGTACGGGACGACGCGCAAATCGCACCGGCGGCGCCGCCGAAGGCCGACTGGCCCCGTCGGTTCGCATCGCTCGCCCTGACCCTCGCGCTGGGGGCCGCGGGTGGCGCCGTCTTCGACTATCTCACGCTGCCGCTCGCCTGGATGCTCGGCTCGATGGCCGCGGTGACCGTGGGGACGCTCTGCGGATTGCGGCTGTTCATTCCGCGCGCGGCCCGCAGCACGATGATCGCCGTCATCGGCATCATGCTCGGCAGCGCTTTCACGCCGGCCGTGGTCGCGCGCATGGGCGAATGGTGGGCCACGCTCCTCGCCCTGGCCGCGTGGTCCCTGCTGGCAGGCGGCATCGCTCTTCTCTATTTCCGCAAGGTCGCCGGCTACGACCCGATCACCGCGTTCTTCGGCGCGACCCCTGGCGGCCTCAACGAGATGGTCATCGTCGGCGGCCAGATGGGCGGGGACGACCGCATCATCTCGCTCACGCATGCGGCGCGCATCATGCTCGTCGTCTTCACGATCCCGCTCTGGTACCGGTTCGGTACCGACATGCCGGCCGGCGCGGCCCGGGTCACCATCGGTCTGTTCAATCTGTCCTTCGTCGACGTCGTGGTGCTCACGCTCTGCGCGCCGATCGGCACGATCATCGGGCGTCTGCTCAAAGTACCCGCGTCGTTCCTGGTCGGGCCGATGGTGCTGAGCGCGGTGGTTCATCTCGCCGGCATCACCGCCTCGAAGCCGCCCGACATCCTCGTCGCGGTGGCACAGGTCGTGATCGGCGCATCCATCGGCTGCCGCTTCGCCGGCGTCCCACTCGCCCAGATCGCGCGTACGGTTCTCCATGCCGTCGTTTCGGCGGTCATGATGCTCGCCACAACGGTCGCGTTCGCCGCGGCGCTGTCGCGCTGGATGGACTATCCCCTGCCGGCGGTCGTGCTCGCCTTTGCGCCCGGCGGGCTCGCCGAGATGAGCCTCGTCGCGCTCGCCCTCGCCGTCGATGCGGCCTTCGTGGCGACGCATCACATCGTCCGCATCACCATGGTCGTGACGTTCGCGCCGTTCCTATTCCGCGCGCTCCGCCGCAAGAGCTGATATCCGGCGGAAGATCCGGGGATGGCGGCGACGGCGGTGGAACGCGCTTGCCGAAATGGATCGTGGCGCCCGCCCCCGGCGATCCGGAACCCGCCGCCGATGAATCGTCAGCGGCGCTGCCGATGTCTTCTTCCCTTCGTGCGATTGCCGCACGTGGCCATGTCGCACCACCGGCGTGAGTTGTTCTTGCTGCGATCGACGAACAACCATCCGCAGCCTTCGCCCGGACACTGCTTGATGCGGGCGAAATCTCCCGTCGCGAGCAGGTCGAGGGCGGACCAAACCACGGGTCCGAGCAGGGCGACTTCGACCGGAGCTGCCGAAAAATCGAACCCATAGCCGCCGCTGGGGATCGGTGCGAGCTCCGCCGGTCCGATCACCTTGTGCGCAAAATCCTTGAGCGTCCCGAGATCGGTCCGGGACGGGGCTTCGCCGCGGGCAATGGCGGCAACGATGTCGTAGATGGCCGCGCGCAGCTGATGGGCATGGCGGAGCAGCCGCTGTGTCGCCGCCGGCTCGTTCGCGATGAAGGTGCGGAATCGCGCCGCGGTCGCGGAATCGATGCCGCCTGCATGCAAGGCCCAATCGACGACGTGGCCGGCGCTCTGCAGATGATCGACGGGCTCGTCCGTGTCCCGGCCGCTTGCCGTATTGGCGAAGTCGAGCGCCAGAACGCCGCCGACCAGGGACAGGCTGCCTGCGCGGGATGTCGTCATGGAAACCTTCAAAATTGCTCCTGGTGGTTAAGGATAATAACCAGTAAAATTAGTTTTACTGGTTACGGCACCACCGTCAAGGCGCTGCGGGCGGCCGTGCCCCCGGATCGGGACCCGGCTCGGTGACGCGGAACCTGACGACGGCACGGGATGACACGAGGAGGAAGCCATGAATGCCACACCCAACGACCCGCGTCCCACCATCGCCCGCATCTGGCGCGGCCGCACGACGGCAGCCAAGGCCGATGCGTATGCCCGATATCTCTACGAGCACGGCATCAAGCCGCTCGCGGAAAAGGCCTTGGGCGTGCAGATGCTTCGCGAGGATCGCGCCAACGAAAGCGAGTTCGTGACGATATCGTACTGGGAGAGCGTGGAAGCGATGTCGCGCTTCACCGGCGGCGATCCGCGGCGCATCCACCATCTGGAGCGCGATGCCGAGTTCCTGATCGAACTGCCGCGCAGCGTGCAGATCCTCAACATCGTCTTCGCGACCGGCCGCACCGGCAATCATACGCCATGACGCCCGCAGGGCGTCATGGCCCATCCCGATGCGCTGCGCCCGGACGGAATCCGTCACGCGTCGGGGCGAAATATCGATCGCCTCAGTGCATCTTCGGCGCCTTGAGGAACCTGTTGCGATCGGCCGAGCGCACGCGCAGGTCGATGGTGCGGCCGTCGCGGTGAACCGTGAGCGGCACCTCGACGCCGGCCTCGCCCAATGACCAGACCTGGCGGTAGAAATCGGCGAGGCTGCTGACCGGCGATCCGCCGGCCGCGAGCACGATATCGCCCGGGCGCAGATCGGCGCGCTCCGCCGGCCCGCCCGTGGCGAGACCGGCGACGGCGACCTTGTCCTCGACCTCGGCGGCGTACAGGCCGAGCCAGGGCCGCGGCGGGCGATTGGGTCTGCCGAACGTGACGAGATCGTCGAGGATCGGTTTCAGAAGATCGATCGGCACGACCATGTTGAGCGGACGGGTGCGCCCGTCCTCGCCCACCTGCTCGAGCTGCAGCGAGCCGATCCCGAGGAGATCGCCGTGAGGCCCGATCACCGCGGCGCCGCCCCAATGCGGGTGCGCGGGTGCGGTGAAGATCGCCTCGTCCAGAAAATACTCCCAATAGCCCGCGAATTCCTGCTTGGCGACGATGCGCGCCGCGAGCGAATACGCCGGTCCGCCGGCGCCGGCGATGACGACGCGTTCGCCCACGCGGGCGGCACTCGACCGTCCCAGCGGCAGGACCGGCAGGTCGAGACGGGCGAGCGCCTGTACGAGGCCGAAACCCGTCTGCTGGTCATAGGCGAGCGCATGGCCGGGAACGACACGGCCGTCGATGAGGCTGAGCCAGACCGTCTCGGCCTCGGTGATCAGATACCCGATGGTCAGCACCACGCCGTCGCTGCGGATCAGGACGCCGTTTCCGGCGCGCTCCGTGCCGAGCGTCTCGGCGGTGAAGGCGTCGTCGGGAACCGTCGCCGTCAGGCCCACGACCGCGGCCAGGGCAGACTCGAGGTCATAGGCACAATCTTCCGGCCGCGGCCGCGCCGCGAGTGGGATCTGCCATTCGCTCGAGGACGTCATGTCGGGCCTCCTTAACTGTGCCGCCGGTCCCGGTATGATGTCGTGACGTGTCCGCTCCTACCCCGGGCGGGCCTTTGACCGGCCGTCTGATAGTCCCATATCGATGCGTTGAACCCAAGAAAGAGGATTGCCGTGTTTGGCGGCGACTCGGGATCGGCAGGTAGGACATGCAGCGAACCGGATCGGAATTGAGCCGCCGCGCCGTCCTGGCGTCGCTGGCCGGCCTCGGCGCCGCCGCCTCGCTCGGCACCGGGGCCGCCGCGGCACCTGGGGCGATGCTGAAAAGAGCCATTCCCTCGACCGGGGAGCAGGTGCCGGTCATCGGCATGGGCTCGTGGATCACCTTCAACGTCGGCGATGATCAGGCGCTGCGCGACGAACGGGCGAAGGTCCTGCAAACCTTCTTCGACATGGGCGGCGCCGTGGTCGATTCTTCGCCGATGTACGGCTCGTCCGAGGCAGTCATCGGCTACGGCCTGGCACGCCTCTCGAATGCACGACCCCTCTTTGCCGCGACCAAGGTGTGGACCTGGCTTCAGGCGCTCGGGGTCAAACAGATGGAGAACTCGCGGCGGCTGTGGGGCGTCGAGCGGTTCGATCTGATGCAGATTCACAATCTGCTGAACTGGGAAGGCCATCTCGAGACGCTCCTCGATTACAAGGCGCAGGGCCGGATCCGCTACGTCGGCGTGACCACGTCCCATGGCCGCCGTCACGATGCGTTGGCGAAGTTGATGGCGGAACAGCCGCTCGACTTCGTGCAGTTCACCTACAACATTCTGGATCGCGAGGCCGAAAGGCGCCTGCTCCCGCTCGCGGCCGAACGCGGCCTCGCCGTCATCGTCAACCGGCCCTTCCGCCAAGGGGAGCTGTTCCGCCTGTTCGGCCGCCATCCGCTGCCCGAATGGGCCGCCGAATTCGACTGCGCGAATTGGGCGCAGTTCTTCCTCAAGTTCATCGTCGCCCACCCGGCCGTCACCTGCGTGATTCCCGCCACCACGCGCGTGGATCATATGCGAGAGAACATGGGCGCCTTGTACGGCCGCCTGCCCGATCAGCAGATGCGCGCGCGGATGATCCGTTACGTCGAGAACCTCTAGCCGCCGGCTGCTGCCGAACCCGCATTCGGGCGAACCGATATGCTGCCTTTCACAGCGGATGTCCTCTTTTCCGTCGTCGCGCAGTACAACCGCGCCATCTGGCCGGCGCAGATCATCGCCTACGTTCTCGGCCTCGCCGTCATCCTGCTGATCTTCAGGCCGGTCCCGCATGGCGACAGGCTCGTCGGCGCGCTCCTGGCGGCGGCGTGGGCGTGGATCGGCGTCGCCTATTACCTGTTGCACGTGGCCACGATCGACTTTGCCGCCCCGGCGTACGCCACCGCCTTCGTCATCCAGGGTCTGCTCTTCGCCTGGACCGGCGCGATCAGAGGCAAGGTTGCGTTCCGCTTCCGCGCCGACCCCGCCGGCTGGGCCGGGCTCGGGCTCGTGTTCTTCGCGATGGCGATCTATCCGCTCGTCGGATGGCTCGCAGGGCATGGCTGGCCGCGCACGCCCTTGTTCGGGGTCGCACCCGGCCCGACGACGATCTTCACCATCGGCATGCTGCTGCTGGCGGAGGGCCGGACGCCGCTGCATCTGGTCGTGCTCCCCGTGCTCTGGTTGCTCGTCGGCGGCGCCGCGGCCTGGCTGTTGAACATCCCCGAAGACGTCGCGTTGCCGCTGGCCGGCATTGGCGTGTTCTGTCTGATTCTCTGGAAGAACCGGCGCAGGACACGGGCCCTATAGACGAAACGCGACGAGGTCGCGGCCTATCCGTCCCCGGCCGCTGTGCGTGCCGCGAAGAACGTGAAATCGCCGCGCAACGGCCGCCAGATCCGGACCTGCCGCGGTTCGCGGAGGATCCTGGACAGACCGTCCAGATAGGGCCGCCGATAGTCGCGATGGATCTGCACCTGCACGACGTCGTCCATATCCGCCCAGGTCTCGTAGAGCATGAAGCGGGTCGGATCCTGGGGGTCCTGGTGGAGCACGGCGTTGACGAAGGTCGTCTCGTGCCGCATCGCGTCCAGCACCGGCGTGACCAGACGAAGGAACTCCGCCTCGCAGCCGGGCTTGACGTCGATGGAAACGATGAAGACGACTCTCTTCCCGTCACCAGGGCCGCCGGCATCCGTGCGGGCGGTCGGGTTCGGGACGGTACGATTTGTCATTGGAGTGCTCCCGCGTTCGATTGCCGGCGGTCCGACGATGACGGTCGACAGAACCGGATGCAATGACCTGCCAGGTAATATCGGGCGCACCACATGGCGCGCGGAAATACGGGAAACGATGCCGCGTCGTTCCGTCTGCCGTGCGTTGCGGATTCGTGTACGGAATGGCCGAATGCTCGACCGGCAGCGCGTTTCATCGACGGATTGCCCGTGCGGTTGACGGCCGCCCACGTCGGATTCACTTTGACGGAAGAGATCCCCCAGCGGCTGACGTGACATCATGGTGGAGATGGCGAGGAATACGTCGATCGTCGGAAATCGGTTCTCGAGGAGATTGACGTTGGGCACCTGCCGTAATCCTGTAATCGCGGCGCTGGCAATTGTCGTTTTCGCGATCTCTCCTGCATCGGCGCAGGCGCCCAAGCCGCTCGACACCAAGGGAACGTTTTCGCTGGTGATCGAGAACGACAGGTTCACGGGCCAGGATCGGCATTACACCAACGGAATCCAGGCGTCGTGGCTCTCCGGCGAGGACGTGCCGGACTGGATCGACCGGCTTGGCGACGCCATGCCCGTGTTCGCGGACGACAGCCGGCGGCGCTATGGCGTGGAGATCGGCCATCTCATCTTTACGCCCGAAAACACGGCAACGACCGCGCCGATTCCGAACGATCGGCCCTACGCCGCCTGGCTTTATGGCGGCTTCGGATTGACCGCCGCGACCGAAGATCGGCTTGACCGGTTGGTCTTGACCCTCGGCATCGTCGGACCGGACGCCGGCGGCGAGTTCGTCCAGAACGAATTTCACGGCCTGATCGGCGTCGACGAGGCGATGGGCTGGGACAATCAGATCCGCAACGAGCCGACATTGAATCTGTTCTACGAGCGGCAGTGGCGCTGGCTGGCGGAATCCACCGACGGGTTCGGTTTCGATGCGCAGCCTCATCTCGGCGTGGCGCTCGGCAACGTCTATACCTACGCCGCCGCGGGACTGGCGTTCCGCTTCGGACGGGATCTGCCGGCCGATTGGGGACCGCCGCGCGTCCGTCCGGGATTGCCCGGGTCCGCCTACTTCCAGCCACGGTCCGGATCCGGATTCGGATGGTATCTGTTCGCCGGTGCCGAGGGACGCGCGGTCGCGCGCGACATCTTCCTCGACGGCAACACGTGGAAGGACAGCCCGAGCGTCGACAAGAAGCCCCTGGTCGCGGACCTCAACGCGGGGCTCGCCATCACGTTCGATGCCGTCCGGCTTGCCTACACGTTCGTTTACCGTACCAAGGAATTTGACGGGCAGGACGAAGCCGACAAATTCGCGTCGATCAGCGTGTCATTCCGATGGTAGCGCAGGCGGCCCTGCGGCCGCGGAAACCGTGCCGACGGGACACGGGTGCCGGGCGGGCTCGTTACCCGTCGCGCGCCGCTCGGCCCCGCCCATGTCATGAAATGCGATCCACGCCGAACTGTCGGCCCGATCCGGCTACGAGGCGCGTGCCTTTGCCTCGACGCGCGCCATGAACTTTGCCGCGTCGATGATCGCCCGCTCATGGTAGCCGGCGCCAATGACCTCGCGCTCGTCGCGGCACTCGACGCGGAAGCGGAGGCGCCGCCCCTCGATCGCGATCAGTTCCACTTCGGCGGTCACCTTCATGCCCACCGGCGTCGCGGCACTATGGCTCATGTCGATATACGTGCCGACGGTCCGCTGATGCGCGGCGAGGTAGGGTTTCAGCGCCTCGATGCAGGTCGCCTCGACGAAGCCCACCATGTACGCGGTCGCGAACACGGCCGGCATATCGCGGAAGCTGCCGAAGGCGGTCGAAACCCGTGGCACCGTCAAGCCCTCGTCGACCGTCAGTGTCTGGACATGGCGCAGGCCGATCCGAAGTCCGTCATTTGCCATCACTGCTCCCCCCTTTGTGAAACGCACACGTAATAGGATGGCCGGCTCACGGCACGAAATCCGCCGCTGCCGGATTGCCGCCGCAGACGAGAACGCCCACACGCTCGCCTCTGGCCGGTCGATATTTCCCGGCGAGCAGTGCGGCCAATGCCGCCGCACCGCCCGGCTCCGCCACGATCCGCAGCGTCTTCCATAGCGCGACCTGCGCGCGGCGGATTTCCGCATCGGGCACAAGGATGACTCGATCGACGAATTTTTGTGCGATCGGGAACATGAGCGTGCCGACACGACGCGGCGCGAGCGAGTCCGCCGCGATCCCGCCCGCCTCCGCATCCACCGGTTGACCCGCCACCAGCGCGCGGAACAGCGTCGGTGCCGCCTCCGGCTCGACGCCGATGATCCTGATCCGGCCTGCATACCACGCGGCGATGCCGCCGATCAGACCGCCGCCGCCGACCGCGACGAGCAGGGTATCGAGCCCGTCGGTTTGCGCCTCGAGCTCCAGGCCGACCGTCCCCTGACCGAGCAGCGTCTCGACCTGATCATAGGCATGGATTGGCATCGCGTCCGATTCGGCGATCCATTTTTCGCTTTCCGCCAGCGCGTCGGCGTAGCGCTCGCCGGCGATCACGAGATCGGCGCCGTAGTCCCGGATGCGCGCGATCTTGCTGGGCGAGGCGACGCTCGGCACGAAGATCCGCGCCCGTACCCCGCGCTTCATCGCGGCATAGGCGACCGCAGCGCCGTGATTGCCGCCCGATGCGGCCGCGACCCCGACCGTCGGCACGTTGCGCAGCAGCAGGTTTGCGAAGGCGCCACGTACCTTGAACGACCCCGTGTGCTGCAGCAGCTCCAGCTTGAGGTGGAGCGGGACGTCGGTAAGCCCGAAATCGGCACCGTCGACCGCGATCACCGGCGTCCGCCGCACGAAGGGCCGGATGTGCCTTTCGGTTTCCGCGATACGTTCGCGATCGATCACCGAGTCCACGATCCCCTCCATCGCTTCGATGCCCGTGCCGCCCGGCGGTCGGCCGATCGACGGCGCGAACGATCGGACCCGCGGGCAGTACACGATGAAACTGAACCTGCCGCGACCATGTCATGAAGTCTCATTGCGGCCCGGTTCGCCTCGCGGATTTGCCGGCCGATGCGGCCGCGGCACGATATTGAGACAGGCTGGGCTCTACAAGTTTGTCTCCGCGGATTCGCGCCGGCTCTCCTTGCGGTGTGCGAGCCACAGCCCGAAGGCGACACAGACGAGCCCTGCCAGCACCATCGCCGAGACCGGTTCGGCGAGAATTAGGGCGCCGAGCAAGGCCGAGGTGACGGGGCTGAGCGCCAGAAAGACCGTGACCCGGGTCGGCGTCGTATGATTGAGGGCCCACAGCCACAGAAAGTAGCCGACGCCGCTGCTCAAGCCGATGAAGACGACGGCAAGCCAGCCTCCTGCGGTGAAGTGAGGCATCGTCGCAAAGAAGCCCTCGCCGGCGGCGAGCACGGCGAGAAAGCCGACCGCGGCCAACATGGCAAAGGCGCTGACCGGCAGCGTCGGATACTTCTGCAGATACGGCCGGTAGAGCACGCTGCAGGCGGCACCGCACAGCGCGCTGGCGAAGGCGGCGAGTTCGCCGATCCAGCTTCCCGGCGCATGGTCTGGCCCGATCGCCTTCTCGCCGAGCGCGAAGCCGACGCCCGCGATGGTCAGCAGGACGCCCGCCGTTTTCGCCGCGGTCATGCGTTCGCGGCCGAGTGCCGCGCCCAGGATCATCGTCAGCAGCGGCACCGTGGCGAAGATCAGTGCGGCGCGCGCCGAGGGAATGAACTGCAGCGCGACGTTCAACAGCGCGATCAGGACGCCGAACTGTAAGATCCCGAGCAGCGCGATCGGCAGCAGGTCGCGCCGTTCGAACCGCACCCGTGCCGAGAGCAGCGCCGGCGGCAACAGGCAAAGAAACCCGATGACGTAGCGCAACAGGGCCAGCGACGCCGGGCCAGTCTGGTCGACGACGAACCGGGTCGCGACGATCGCCGCCCCGACCTGGATACCGGTCGCGGCCGCGGCCAGCACGGGCAGCGCTTCGCGAAGACGACGCCAGCCCGGCCTTGCTGCCGACGGACCGATGCCGTCCTTCACCGAACCGCCGGTGCGCATCCGCCACCTGTCGTGGAGCCGGTCAAAGCTTCAGCTCCCAGGTCTCGCCGATCAGCTCATGGCCGAAACTGCAATGCGGCGCCGACTCGACCAGGCGAAATCCGGCCCGCTCGTAGATCCGGCGCGCCGTGTGGAGAATGCTGTTCGTCCACAGCGTGATCTTCCGGTAGCCGGTCTGGCGCGCGAAACGGATGCATTCATCGACCAGACGCTTGCCGATGCCGAGCCCTCGCGCCTTCGGCTCCACCAGCAGCAGGCGCAGCTTGGCGACGGTCTGACTCTTCTTCACCAGGAAGACGGACCCGACGATCTCCCCGTCCTTCTCCGCGATCCAGCACCGCTCCTTCTTCGCATCGTAATTCTTGATGAACTCGGCTGCGATTTCCGCAACCAGCGCCTCGAACCGCTCATCCCAGCCGTATTCCTGGGCATAGAGCACGCCGTGCCGATGGATCACCCAACCCATGTCGCCCGGCTGGTGCGGTCGCAGCAGATAGGGCGCCTTCGCTTCGGGCTTGGCGTCGAGGAGTTCCTCGATCACGTGCATGGCATTGACCAGGCGAATCTGGTCGCTTTGGGACAGCCGGCCAAGCATGGCGCCGATCTCGTTTCGCGAGCGCACGTTAAGCGGCGCGAACGCATCCTGCCCCTTCCGCGTCAGCGCCAGATGGCTCTGCCGGCCGTCGGTCTTGGACCGCGTCCTTTCGATCAGCCCCCGCTTTTCGAAGCCGCGCAGAATCCGGCTGACATAGCCTGCGTCCAATCCCAGATCCCTGACGAGTTCGCTCGCCGTCGGCCGCTCGCGATGCGCAAGCTCATAGAGCACGCGCGCCTCGGTCAGCGAGAACGGGCTGTTCAGCAACCCCTCGTTCAGGACGCCGATCTTCTGGGTGTAGAACCGGTTGAAACGCCGCACGGCCGCGACGCGCTGATCGAAACTGCTTTCGGTCATCGTGCTTCGCCCTTGGCGGACTGCGCGCGCAGATATCAGCCAGAGTCAACCAACTATTTGACGGAGTCAAGTATTGCCCGACGCCGGCGCGAAGGCCGCATCGGCAGCGTCCCGAATGGAGGGGCCGCGGCAGGAAAGGAAATGCTACGCCCGTATCCTGCTGTCGGCGGGCTGCCCGCACGAAGGCAGGTCGCCGGAACCTTCGCCGTCGGATTTCCCGATCGCGCGGCGGGTCGCTTCCGGGCAGGCCATGGGCCGTGCCCGGCATTCCGCGTTACCGTATCCGAAAGATCTTCAAGTTACGTCTTGCCTACGGTGGCGGCGTCCGGCTGACATTGACCTGGAATCAGCCCTGCATGCCTGCCTCGTCCCGATCCTGACGGCGCATCGAGGACGCGGCATTGCACTCGCGCCGAGGAGTCGATCGATGCTCACTTTCGAGGACTGCCTGGCCTGCTGCGATCTGACCGCCGAGGAAATCGCCGCCATTGCCGAACACGAGCATGTGCCTGAAATGATCGCCACCGAATTCGGCCACTATCTCGCCGTCACCCCGGACGGGCGGCGATATATCTGCCGCATCATCCTCGACGACATTGCCGCCGCCCGGGCTCGCGGCGACGCGCTGCATGCTGCGCGGCTGACGCGCGTGCTGCAGCACTTCTGCAAGACGCATCCCGACTGCCTGCAGCGCGTTGACGCGAAGCCGTAGAAGCCACCCGGTCGGTTCGTGCGAAGGCTCTACGTCGCCGCTTGCGGACGGTCCGGCCACGCGCTCAAAGGACCATCGCCTTTTCCCGTTGCAAGGTCCCGGACAGCCGGGTGATCGCCTGCTCGTTCAGGGCGCCGCGCAGTTTCGGGAAATCGACTTCTTCCTCCTGGCGTGCATGCGTCTCGATCAGGGTTCTCAGCGCGCGCACCCTGTCGCGCCATTCCGGCGCGTCCGTCGACGTCTGCTCCAGCGCGTGAAGCTGCATTTTCACCTCGGCATGGTCGGCGTAGAGGCGTCTGGCTTCGTCCGGGTCGCCTCCTTGGTCGCTGAGCATCGGGTAGATCACGTCCTCTTCCGCCAGGGCATGTGCCGTCAATCGGCGCTTCAGTCGAAGCAGAAGCTGCGTTCGGCGAAGGGCGGCGTTCGCCGGGCTCTGCTCCATGTCGCTCAGATACGCGAGCATGTCGCGGTGATCCTGGGCAAGCGCCGCGAACGGGTCTCGGCCGATCGCCGCGCGCGTCGATCCGACCGCTTGGGCCAGAACGGGCGGCAAGAACCGGCTGGCGATGAAGGCTGTAACCGCCCCGCCGGCAAACGCGGCCATGCCGCGCCTCAAGGAACCTCCCCTTCTCATTGCCATGGCGATCTCCTCTTTCTTTCTCATGGCGGGATGCCCGCCGCCCCGACGACGTGCCCATCGTCACGAATGGCGCGGGTCGGCGTGTGTGGCCGGGGGCCTGACTAGGAAACGGTGGGAACCCGGTCCGACACCGGATGAAACAACCCGGATTGGCTTGCGTTCCTTGAGACCGTGGCCTCTGCCCGGCCAGCTGCGCATACCCGGGACACGTTTCGGATCTGCCGTCGAGATACTGAAGATCAACCGACACGAGCGGTGAGTCCGCCGTTCGCAAGGCGGGTGCGGGTCCGGGCGCCATGGCGCTCCGTGCTGGTGGGCCGTGCCACGCTATAGTGAGCCGTCATACGCCCTTCCGCGGCGGGGACGGCACCACCTTCGGCGCAAGGCATGATCGGGAGAATGACGAGATGCGCAAAATGACCTTGCTCGCGGCTGCCATCGTCCTGCCACTGGCGGCCAGCCCAGTCCTGGCCCATCATGGCTGGAGTTCCTATGACGCGAACACGGTGCTGAGCTTCGAGGCACCGATCCTCGCCGTCCGTTATCAGAATCCGCATGGCGAGATCGAGGTAGAGGCCAACGGCAAACGCTGGCTCATCGTGCTCGCGCCGCCGGCGCGCATGGAGCGCCGCGGACTGCCGCGCGAAAAACTGACCGTCGGCACGCGTGTGCAGGTCGAAGGCTATCCCAGTCGCGTCCATGATGGCGAGATGCGCGCGGAGCGCCTCACCGTCGGCGGGAGCACCGTCGAACTCCGTTGATGGAGCACGGTCACGCGCTCGCCGCGCCCGCCTGGGCCCTTGCCCTCCAGGCGTCCGCGCTCGGCCAGATGATGCGGGAATCGACCTGGCTCTATCCGGCAGCCAACCTGCTGCATCTGCTGGGACTTGCGCTCCTCGTCGGATCGATGGTGCTGCTCGATCTCCGGCTCGTCGGCATCGGACGGACGGTACCGCTCGCGGCGTTCTCGCGTTTCCTGACGCCGGCCGCGATCGCAGGGCTGCTGCTGATGCTGGGAAGCGGCTTTGCCCTCTTTGCCGCCGACGCCGGCCCGCTGATCGGCAACGAGATCCTGCAGATCAAGTTCGTGTTCATCGCCATTGGAATTGCGAACGCGCTGGCGTTCCGCTGGCTATGGGCGCGGAAGCTGGCGAGCTGGGACCAGCACGTCCCCGTGCCGGGTCGCATCCAGGCGGTCCTGTCGCTCGTCGTCTGGCTCGGCGCCGCCAGTGCCGGCCGCCTCATCGCCTATTTCTGACCGGCACCGCCGGAAAGAAAGCGGGTTGACGGCGACTGCCCGCTGGGCGACTCTCAGCGCCGGATACATGCGCCCGCCGGGTCTTGGACCTTGTGCGGGCGTTTTGATTCGGCACGGCCGAGCCGCGCCATCAGGGGGACCTGTCCCACTGTCCCACTGTCCCACTGTCCCACTGTCCCACTGTCCCACTGTCCCACTGTCCCACGGTCCCACGGTCCCACGGTCCCGCTGTTTCACCGTCCCGGATCTCGTACCGGTGGGCTCCCCCCCGGTCTGGACCTCTCCCCAACGGAGAGATGGAGGGACGCTTCGTTGCGATCAGGCGATGGGAGTGTGAGAAGGACACGGGCCGGGACGCGGCCCAATGAGAGCGGGACACACCGGAGACACGTGAGACAGTTGAGACGGCGAGACAGTTGAGACGGCGAGACAGTTGAGACGGCGAGACAGTTGAGACGGCGAGACAGTTGAGACGGCGAGACAGTTGAGACGGCGAGACAGTTGAGACGGCGAGACAGTTGAGACGGCGAGACAGTTGAGA
>DASVCL010000051.1:0-52806 GCA_036381615.1 Alphaproteobacteria bacterium | reverse complement strand
CCATCTCGCCATGGATGTAGTTCGAGCCGCGCAGGAAGCAGTAGTCGAATTCGGCGTTGTAGCGGTCGATATCGGCCTGTGTGGCGGAACGTATCTTCAGGACGTCGAGCGTCTCGAAGTTGAGGAGCTTGAGCGACGAGTCGAAGACGAAAGCGTCGCCGATGTTGTGGTAATGCTCCAGATTGGCTTGAACGTTCGCGTAGTTGTACCAGCGGACGCAGTCGTGATCGTAGACTTCGCCGGACGGAATCATCACGAGAACTCGGGCCATCGATCCCCTCTCATCTAATGTGGATGTTCTTCACGCAGCACCGGACGGAGGATGAAATGAAGCGGCGCCTGTTCGACGTTCCGCGAACGCATTCGGGAAGGCCGGTCTTTATGGTGCTGTGCTTCTTCGCATCCGTCGCACTCTCGGCGGTCGCAGTCTCGCCGGCGCGCGGCGAACCGGCGGTGCGTGTGACCGTCGTCGGCGCGCCCCAGGTCGTTTTTCGCTGGCAGCAGGACGCATGCGCGCCCGACCATATGCCCGACGCACCTGCGCGTGCGTTCCGCGATGCGACCGGGACCGTGCACCTGATCGCCTCTCACACGGAAAACAGGGCGATGGTCGGGCCGGATCTCGACCATGTACGCCCCGACTGTCGCGTGATCTACCGGGGCGGCCAAAGGGATGCCCCCGAGGCCTACGACGACAGGGCGTGGCTGGCGAGCACCTACACGCTCGACGGAACGACGGTTTTCGCGCTGGTCCACAATGAGTTCCAGGGGCACCGGCGTCCGGCGCTCTGCCCGGCGGGCCGGTATATGGCGTGCTGGAGCAACGCGATCACCTTCGCGCGCTCGGAGGACGGCGGGCGCACGTTTCGCACGCCGCCGGCGCCCGGCCACTTCGTCGCGGCGCCACCCTACCGGTACGACGGCACGTTGGGCCGGCATGTCGGCCTGTTCAACCCGACGAACATCGTGAAACGCGGCGCCCACTTCTACGCGCTTGTCTTCGCGGTCCGCTGGAATGCGCAGCAGGGCGGCGTATGCGTGATGCGCACCGACCGGCTCGACGACCCGCATGCGTGGCGCGCGTGGGACGGCCAGGGTTTCACGGTACAGTTTGCCGACCCTTACCGCGCGAAGATCGAGGACCCCACGCGGCACGTCTGCGCGCCGGTCGCGCGCGGCCGGCTCGGCGCGCCGGTCGGAAGCATCACCCTTCACCAGCCGAGTGGCCTTTACGTCGCGATCATGGCGGCAACCCAGCCGACGGAGCGCGGCACCGATCCCGTGAGCGGAATATTCGCATCCTTTTCTGCGGATCTGATCCAATGGTCCCGTCCGGTTCTTGTCCTCGCGACGCCCATTCTCGGCCGCGACAACTGCGCGCCGGCGCTGCTCGGCTTTCCTTCCCTGCTCGATCCCGACAGCACGAGCCGAAACTTCGAGACCACGGACGGCGATGCCTTCATTTATGCGACCCGCTTCAATCTCGACGGCTGCAACATCGGGCGCAACCGCGACCTGATTCGTCTGCCGGTCCGCATCACCGTCGAACCGGACAGGCAGCGTTGACGCGCCCTCCTGTCGTCCCGGCCGCATCCGTCAGCCGGCGCCGACCGAATCGGTCATATCCGGCGACACCCCGCGCACCCGGCCGATCGGCTTTCGCCCGCCCGTCGGCTGCCGTTCGGCCGGAGTCGTGCGCCCCTTGCGCGCCGCCCCGTTCAACAGAGTCTGATAGAGTTGCAGATGCTGGCGCGCCGCGCTGTCGACCGACAGCGGGGGACGTGCGTTCGCCCGCAGCCGGTCCCACAGGTCGGGTGTCTGCAACGCATCCGTGAGCCGGTCGACGAGATCCTCGACGCTGCCGACGCGGAAGTGGAGCCCGTCGACATTCGGACGAACCTTTTCCGCCATACCGCCGATATTGCTGCAGATCACCGGCCGCCCGTGGGCGAAGGCCTCCTGAATGACGAGCGGCGAGTTCTCCCACCAGATCGACGGAACGACGACCCAATCGATGTCCCGCATGAGGCTGGGCAGCTCGTTCGCGCGATAGCTTCCGTAAAGGCGCACGCGCCGTCCGGCGGCATCCAGCAGCCGGCGGAACTCCGTCTGGAAGGATTCCGGCTGGTTCTCGAGATTGCCGCCGAAGATGCAAAGGACCGCGTCGTCGCCCCAGGCCGAGTCCGGCACCCGTGCCACCGCGTCGAGAAGAACATGGACGCCCTTGAAGCGGGTGATCTGGCCGAAGAAGGCAAAGCGATTGCGTCTTCCTTTCCGGCCGAGCGGACGCGGCGGCGCAATCTCGCCGACGTTCAGCCCGTTCTCGAGCATCAGCATCTTGTCGCGCGGAATTCCCCAATCCACGAAGCGCTCGACCAGGAACTGGCTCGGCGACACGAAGCAATCGACGAGATCGAAAAACGTCTTGATGAAGAGCTCGCGCTTCAGGAAATCGCCGGGCGAGATGCTCGGGAAGCAGAGGTTGCATTCCGCCGGCGAGGCGCGCTGGCAGAGCGTCTCGCGGCGCGTCTTCACCATCTGGCCGTGGTGATGGCAGATGGCGAGATATTCGTGGAGTGTGACGACGATCGGAACGTGCGGGAACAGCTTCCGCACCAGATACAGGCATTCGAGCCCCAGGCCGATGAAATGGTGGAAATGCACCACATCCGGCCTGAGGTCGCGCAGAAAGCGCGCGAGATCGCCCTCGAGCTCCTCGAGCTTTCGGTTGGAAAGACGGAAATGGTCGTAATCGTTGGCGAAGAAGAGTATCTCGCGCTCCTTCTGCCGCAGGCTCAGGAATGCGGTGTCGCGATGACGGACGAGCGGCGGGCCGATCCGCGCGAGGTAGTGGCTTTCGACGCCGCCGATCGCGCCGAGTCCCATGTGGAGATTGTAGGACGCGACTTCGGCGCCGCCGATCGAGAACGCGGGATGGCCGTGCGAGACGATGAGAACGCGCATGGGATTGGATGTCATTGTGGCTGGTTCGGCCCGGCGGCATGGGCCCACTTGCGCGCGAAGCCCCAGCTGTCCACCAGCCGGCCTGTCTGGGTCCAGTATTCGCTCTCTTCCGGCCGGATCTCGTCGATCGCGTAGAGCTGGACATCCGGCGCCCAAAGGCAACGAAAACCTGCAGCCTTGATCTTGATCGACAGATCGATGCCCTTGGGATCCGGATGGACGTAGTCCTTCGAGAACCCGCCGACGGCATCGAACGCCTTTCGCGTGAGGACGCAGCACTCCATGGTCGCGGCATCGACGGACCGGGTTTCGCCCGAGGCCAGCCAGTGCCGCGCATAACCGGCGAGATTCGGCGTCAGGGAATGACCGCCGTCGCCGCGTCGCTCGATGCCCGCATATTTGATGGAGTGATCCTCGTAGATCAGCGTCGGGCTGATCATGCCGGCATCGGGCACCTGTGCCAGGCGACGCAGCAGCGTCGACAGCCAATGCTTCCGCGTCGGCACCACGCCGGGCGAAATGAAGAGGAACACGTCCGTTCCGGCGGCATTCGCGCCGGTCTCAAGCGCCTCGTACTGGTCGAGCGGACCGCTGGCGACCACGACCCGGATCGAGAGATCGTAGAACTCGGCATAGCGGCGCAGCATCGGCCCCGCCCCGTCCGCCGCGCCCACCGGCATGACGATGACGAGTTCCACCTTGTCGAAGTCGGGATCGCTCGCGAACCGCGCAAAGTTGACGTCGAGCCCGGCATCCGCCCGAAACACGGGCATGACCGCGGCCAGCCGCGCTCTGCCCTTGTGCCGGCCGAGACGGCTGGTCGTGACGTTTCTTCCGCTGGCCGGAAGTGCCGCAAGGATGCCGGTGACGGCCGGCCCGATATGCTCGGTGACCAGAAGATCCACGCGCGGATCGTTCATATTGAAGCTCGACAGGATCTGACGCACCAGCGACTGCGACAGAGGACCACTGGTGCGGACGGGGATGAACGCGAACTCGTCATCCGCGAGCGCGAATTCGAGATAGAGCTCGTCCGATCCCGGCACGTCGCCCGCGACCGGTACGAACGCCACATATCCGTGGAGATCATTGCCCGGCCGCAGCAGCGGTGCGAACATCGGATCCTGGCTGTACCCCTGGGTCACGTCGGATCGTGCCATGCGATGCCAGATCGCGTCGATGCGTACTGCCATTCCGGCAGTCGATTTGAGCGTCACGCGCCGAACGAGACCCGAGGGGTCCAGCACCCAGCCTGAAAGGAAGACGCCGGCCCCGGGCACGGCCACCGCGAGATCGAGCGCCGATCGGACGGGGATCGACAGCCCGGAAACGGTCTCGCGCCCCTCGTAACGCGCGTTGCAGATCCGCTTCAGGCGACGCCGGACGTTCACTTCGCTCTCGAGGGACGGCAGCATCGACCTGAGATGCGCGACCGAATCCGGCCGCGACAGCAACGTGCGATTCTCGAAAATGTCGAGATAGAAAAGGCCCGTGTCGGTCTGGAAGTAGGCCCGCCGGACCTGGGCCGGCTCGATCATGCCGGCATCGTTCAGCACGAGCAGAACCCCGCGAGCGGAAGCGGAGAGATCGTTCCGGCCAAAGATGGCGACGGAAGCATCGTGGAAGGAACAGCGGCCCGTCTCGACAATGATCCGCCGCTCTCCGGCAAAGAGATGGAAAGACCATCCCTGCAGCATCAGGCGCCCGCCGTCGAGGTTTCCGAAGATCTCCAGGAAGCCGTCCGGATGCGCCAGCGCATGGAGGAAGGCGAACAGGAAGCGGGCGGCGCGGCCGGTCGATCCTGCGCCGCCCTGATCGAGCGCCGATCGCAGGAAGTCGAGGATCGACGGAATGAATTCGCCGTTCTCCGCCTTCAGACGCTCGAACAGGCTCGCGGGATCGAGTTCCAGGCGCGGAATGTCCGGCAGCTGGATCGTCGCCGCGATCCCATCGGGGATGAGAACCACCCTTGCCGCCCGGACCTGCGCGATATTGGCGAAGCGAAGCACGAGCAGAGACCAAACGGCGCGAGGATTGCCGTGCCCGGACCGGCTCCATGAGAGCGACCGGAACTTGCCATTGCCGCCGTCGGCGAACTCGACTTTGCCCGATTGCGGCGTCGGCCGGTCGGCGCAGCCGAGGAGCAGCAACGTTTCCTCGTCGAGCAGGAACGCGACCGATATCTCGGCCCAGTTCGGCATCGCCGCCACGCCCGGCGACAGTTCGGAACCCCCTTCAGGCGTCATGCAACTCTCAACTCGCTTTTCAGGAGATTCGTGTAGAGGCGCATATGATGCGCCGCGCTTTCCGCGATCGTCGGCGCATCCGCCATGCTTTCGACCAGGCTGTTCCAGAGACTTGGCGTTTCCAGGGCGCGCCGCATGGTGGCCATCAGGCTGCGCGCATCGCCGGCCCGGAAATGCAGGCCGTCAACGCCATCGCGCACCATCTCGGCCATGCCGCCGATGTCGCTGCAGATGACCGGCCGACGATGCTGAAACGCCTCCTGGATCACCAGGGGCGCGTTCTCCCACCAGATCGACGGCACGACGACCCAATCGACGTCGCTGATCAGTTTCGGCACGTCGGCCGCCGCATACGGCCCACGGAATGAAACGTTGGCGCCGTTTGCCTTCACGGCAGCCTCGAGCGCGTTCCGGAACGCCTCGGTCTGGAACGGCGCACCGCCATGAATGATGAACGAGAAATCGCGCTCGCCCGCCGCCAGCAGCCCCTCGACGGCCGCGAGCGCCACCATGATCCCCTTGTATGGGCTCAGGTTGCCGAAATAACCGAAGACGTTCCGCCGGGCACCGCGGGCGATGCGGCGCGCCGGCGACGGCGTGACGCTCGGCCGGCCGTTCGGAACGACTTCGATCTGCTCGGGCGAAAGGCCCCATGCCGTATAGCGGACACGCAGGAATCGGCTCGGCGAGACAAACTGGTCGACCACGCCCAGCATCGTCTGGATGTGCTTGCGGCGGAGGACGAACTGGTCCGGCGTTCGTTCCGGAAAGCACTTGCGGCATGCATCCGGATCGGCCTCGTGACACAGCTCGTACGTGCCCGTCTTCACCATCTGCCCGTCGTTGGGACAGACCGGATAATAGTCGTGCAGCGTCACGACGATGCGGGCCTCCGGCAGCACGCGGCGAACGAGGAAAAGCGCCTCCACGCCGATCATCAGCACGTGGTGGAAGTGGACGATGTCGGGTCGGAACGTGCGAAGCAGATCCGACAGCTCCGGCACGATGGCGTGCAGGTCCACTTGCGACATGAAGAATCTGTCGAAATGGCCGGTCCAAAGGACGATCTCGTCCGCTTCCCGTCCGACTGCCTGGAAGTTCGTTCCCGGCCTCTGCGCACGATGCACGTCGTTCGTGCAGGCAAGAAACATGCCTTCGATCTGCTGCGTCCGAACCAGCTCCCGATACAGGTCGTGCGCGAAGATCTCGGTACCGCCGGGGTGAAACGCCGGATGATTGTGGCAGATGAACAGGACGCGCGGGGCCTTCGGCCGCCCCTTTTCACCCTTGCGCAATAACGCGGAAATTGCCCTCATTCGTCGCTTATCGCACCTTCGTCAGAACGCAGATATCCTGATAGGTCTCTCCCGGGCGGCCGCTCCAATGACCATGAGCGATCGGACGCGCGGGAAAGAGACCTGACGCCGCGAAGAGGTCGAGCAGGAACTCGGTGTCATACGCGACCGCCGCCGATGGAATTTTCGGGTCGGCGTAATACTCGGGCCCCTTTCCGTCCGGCTTGAATGCAAGACGCGTCTTGCCTGCGCGCAAGTGCTCGCGCGCCACGTCGTCCATCAGGAACAAGGTAACGAAGCACCGCCCGGACAGGCGCAGCAGCCGCCCGATCTCGCGTGCATAGGCGCGCGTTTCGGCGGCCACGAGATGCGTGACGACGGAGGTCAGGATGACGAAGTCGAAACTGCCGTCATCGAACGGCAGTGTCACCGCTTCCGCCGGTATCGTCCCCGCCGGATTATAGAGTCCGTTATGGACGTCGATGTGCCGGAAGCGGCAGTTCGGATACCGGCTCGAGATCACTTCGGTGCACCAGGCAATCCCGGCGGCCGCGACATCCACGCCCTCGTAGCGCGAGTTCTCGGGGTCGAGAAACTGCGTCAGCGGAAGCGCCATGCGGCCGGTGCCGCAGCCGATATCGAGCACATGATCGGTCGGCCGAAGCCCGCCGAGCCGCACGAAGTGGCCAAGAAACTCGGCACCGATCGCGCGGAAATCACCGTCGCCGACGCAGTGCAGGTCCGGCGGTGGAACCGGCAAGAAACGATTCCGCGCGATATGATGCACCAACCACTCGATCGAGGGGGCCCCGACGTCGGACAAAGCGGGCTCCTGGACGAGTCGTGTGACCGCGTTCACCTGCCGGCTCCTACCTTGCGCCGCTGGGGCGGGTTCGGAAGAGGCGTCGCGGACGCCGCCGCGTCCATGCTGGCCATGACCTCGGCCATGACGTCGGCCCATCGGCGGGCGTGGAGCCAGCGGTTGTACTCGCCGGCAACGCTGCGCATATAGCCGCCGTGCCGCGAAATCGAACGGCGCTCGAAGTGGTAAAGCTCTGCCGCCGGGGTGTACCGGATATCATGGCTGGCCCGACGGACCTTGAGGCAGAGGTCGGAGTCTTCGTAGTCGCCGATCACGAATTCCTCCGTGAATCCCCCGACCTGCTCGAACAGCGCGCGACGGATCATGAGGCATGCCCCGGTCACGGCCGGAACCGACCGTGCGACGTTCGCCGGCGCGAAATCGCGCGGAAAGCCCTTGTAATAGTGCTGGTTGAGCCACTCGCCGCGGAGGTCGCGGCCAAAATACATTCCGGCGTGCTGCAGGGCCCCATCCTCGAAGAGAAGCTTGGCACCGACGATGCCGACGTCGGCGGCGACCCGGAACTCGGCTTCCATCGCCGAGAGCCATCCCGGCCGGTCGGGCACGACGTCGGAATTCAGCAGAACGAGGTACTCGCCGCCGGCGAGCCTGGACGCCCGGTTGTTGGCGGCCGCATAGCCGTAGTTGCCCGGCATGACGGCAAGCCGCACCGGCAGGCCGTAGAGGCCATGGAGACCAAGAAGAAGATGCTCCACCTGCAGCCGCTGCTCGGGCGAGTCGAGGACATAAATCAGCTCGGCGCGGCGGAAGTCGGGATCGACGGCGAAGGCGGCCATCTGGAAGCGGATGAAATCCAGATTCCGGTAAAGCGGCACGATGACCGAGACATCGGGTTTCTCCGGCGGTCGGCCGAAGGTCACCGGCTCCGCCTCGCCGCACGTTTCCATGTACGCGCGATGCAACGGCCCGACGGCCGGGGCGATGCACTCCGCGAGCATCGACGAGGTCACGTACGGTGCGGGCACGCTGCCGAGAACGACGGATCGCCTATCCGCCAGCGAGGCCGGCTGCGGCGGCGGAACGATATCGATCTTCGTGCCCGACCGTAGGAGAAGCTCGAAGCGATACTGAAGGGTGTACGGTGCGTCGGCGAAATCGGGAGCGAAGCCGACAAATCCAAGCGATCGGTCGGCGTTCGAGTTGGGGTCCGCGCGGAACCGCTTCTCGACATCCTCCCGGGGAAAGCGATAGGTCGGCAACGGGGCCGTATGCTTCGTGCCGAGCGGCGAGACGACGACGATCTTTTCGACGAGCTGGTGCGGATCTCGTATCCAGCCGGAAAAGAAAACACCCGCGCCGGCGGCGATGGCGTGCTCGATATCTGCCGCGATCGGCCTGCCTGCGCCGTCGGCTCGGCGCCGGCTCATCGGGACAAGGGCCTGCATCTCGCGCAGCACGGCTGCGGCATCGGGGTCCTGATGCGCCTTGGAAAGGCATGTGGCGACATATTCCCGAACCGCATGCGGCACCGCCCGTCGCCGCTCCAGCCATTCAAGGAAGAGGCGGGACGACGCATCGGAACCGGCAACAGATCGGCAAGCCAGCCCGCCTTCGCCGAACAGCACGATGATCGTGCCTTCGGTCGCGACCGCCCGCTCGACGACCATATGAATCGGCGTCCGTCCGTTCCGGGCCGGGCCCGTCGTCATCGGCTCGAAGCTGGCGGCGCGAACCCATGATGGTCCGATGATCGCCGCGCTGAGCGTCCGCCCGAACCCGGCCGGCAGACTCCCTTCACAAAGGACAAGCCGGCCCGTCAGATTGACGCGCGCGATCAGGGAAGGCGGCTGCGGCGCCAGTTCCTGTACAAGCCGGCGGCAGCTTTCGCGGAACACGAGGTCGCCCTGCAACGAAAAGGCCGATCGGGCGACTTCAATTATCTGCCGAATGACGCGCGCCCGACCGTTTGCATCGAGCCCGCTGAGCAACCCCGCGGCATCCAGTTGCTCCAGATGCCTCGCACCGGCGCGAAACTCCACGACGGCTCGACCGTCGGCGTCGTGAATCGAAAACGTCGATCCGTCGCCGGGCATATCGCGCCAGCGTACCAGGACCAGACGGCGAACACCGCCCCACAACGTGGGCACCGCCAGCATGCAGACCGGCGCCGGCACGGCGCGACCATCGAGTTTTGCGACGGGGCGACCCGCTGAAAGCCTGGCCGGCTCCTCCCAAACCGCAGTGACGACGTCCGATCCAAGGCGAAAGAGATGGGGGCGCGTGGCGATGAACTCGTCGGACTGGCGAAGGAGTGCGTCGGCAGGCATCTCGGATGCTTGGAAGAAGAGCGGCGTATCCGAAAAAAGGTCGCGCCGGGGTCGGGCATCCCGAACCCCGGCGCATTTCTACGCGTCAGGTAATGACGAAGTAGCCGTTCGGATTGTTTTGGACGTCCTCGGCCTTCACGCCGACGAGGGTCACGGTATCGCCGTTCCCAAGGTCGACGACGGCATTGCCATCGACGTCGCTGACGCGCGCAGCGAGATCGGCCGGCGACGTGATATCGAGGCCGTTGATGTTCCGGGCGACGTGGAGAATGTCGCCATTGGAGAAGTCCAGGACCACATCCTGGCCGCCGCCGCCGGTAAAGACGAATGTGTCGTTGCCAGCGCCACCGATAAGGACATCATCGCCGCCACTGCCGACGAGCACGTCGTTGCCCGACCCGCCAAAGAGGATGTCGTTCCCGGCGCCGCCGCTCATGCGGTCGTCGCCGTTGCCGCCGACGACCATGTCGTCGCCCTCGCCGCCCGACAGGTTGTCACGGCCGTTGCCGCCAAGTACGACGTCGTTCCCGGCTCCGCCATCGACGTAATCGTCGCCGTTGCCGCCGCTCAGGATATCGTCGCCGTCGTCGCCGAACACGACGTCGTCGCCGGTACCACCAGAGACGTTATCGTTTCCATCACCGCCCAGAACGACGTCGTCGCCATTGCTGGCGTCGATGACATCGTCACCGAGACCACCGAGAATGAAATCATCCCCCGGGCCGCCGTGAATCGCGTCATTACCGTCGCGCGCGTCGATAAAGTCGTCGCCGCTGCGTCCGTGAATGAAATCGTCGAAGGGCGTTCCGATGAGCGTATCGTCGAGAGCTCCCCCTGGAATTGTCGCCATAATCTACCGCCTCCGGTTTGCGTGGTGCGATTGCAAAAATCTCTGAAGAAGAATTTCGGTCCTCTTCAATACACACAGTATGTTATGACCAAGACTCAAATACAGGAAAAGCGAAATATCCGTACACTTGAGCCGATCCAATAATTCTTTTCCGTTTATGCCGAACATTGTCACGAGACCCGGGACGGCGTTCTCGCTTATTGAAGATATCGCGTAACGGTCCGTCGGCATTTCCGTGAGCACGATGGCATCCATACTTGTCACAGGCGGCGCCGGCTACATCGGCGCCCATGTCGCGAAGTCTCTCTCACGCGCAGGGTTTCAGCCCGTGTGCTTGGACAATCTCTCCAAGGGACATCGTGAGGCGGTCCGCTGGGGGCCGCTCGTCGTCGGCGATCTGTGTGACGGAGATGTGATCGAGCGGGCACTGCGCGAGCACCGCGCTCGCGCCGTCATTCATCTTGCCGGGTCGATCGAGGTGGGCGAGTCGATGCGGGACCCGGCGCATTTTTTTCACAACAATTTTTCAAACTCGATCGTACTCCTGAACGCGATGCAGCGCGCCGGAGTCGAAGCGATCGTGTTTTCGTCCACTGCCGCCGTCTATGGCACGCCGACGCGCGTGCCGATTCCGGAAGAACATCCGACGAATCCCGTCAACCCGTACGGCGAGTCGAAATTGATGGTGGAGCGGGCGCTTCACTGGGCGGCCCAGGCGCACGGTATGCGATGGATGGCACTGCGGTATTTCAATGCGGCCGGCGCCGACCCCGATCTCGAGATCGGCGAGGCGCATGACCCGGAAACGCACCTGATTCCCCGTGCCTGTCTCGCCGCCATGGGCAAGGGACCCGCCTTGAGCCTCTTCGGAACCGATTATCCGACGCGCGACGGTACCGCGATCCGCGACTATGTGCATGTCAGCGATCTGGCGCGGGCACATGTGCTGGCGGTCACCCATCTCCTCGAAGGCGGCCGGAGTGCCGCATTGAATCTCGGCCTGGGCCGCGGCCACACGGTCGCGGAGGTCATCCATGCCGTGGAGCGGGTTTCGGGCCGATCAGTTCCACGTCACGTTGCGCCGCGACGTATCGGCGACCCTCCCGCCCTCGTGGCAGATCCCTCCGCTGCCATGAAGGTGCTGGGGTGGAAGGCCGAGTTTACCGAGCTGGATTCAATCGTCGAGACGGCATGGCGCTGGCACGCGCGCCAGTCAGGGCATGACGCCGGTATCTGCGCCGACTCGTGCGCGCCGCACGTCCAGTTGCGCGCATAGAGCGCGCCGACGGCTTCCCTTCCGACGCGTTCCGCAACCGATCGACAAATCAGGAGCAATCAATGTCCCAGGCATCAGCCGTACGCACCATCGACACCGCGCCGGCGAAATCGGCGAAACCCGATCCGATGGTCCGCACCTACGACCTGCTGCAGCGCTACGTCCACGCGGCGAACAACGCCTCGAGGACGATCTCGCCCGACGATCAGCCCTTCAAGCAGGATCGCTCGAACCTCGATGTCTACCTCTACAACGGGCTGTCCGCACTTCGCTGCATGGTTCACGCCCTCATATCCGCCGGTGCGGATACCCCAAAGCGCATTCTCGACTTCGCTTGCGCCCACGGACGCATCATGCGCTTTCTGCGTGCCGCCTTTCCGGAGGCGGAGGTCGTCGGCGCCGACATCAACACCAAAGGAATCGAGTTCTGCGCAAAGGAGTTCGGGGCGATTCCCGTCCAATCCCACCCCGACTTTTCGAAGGTCACGTTGCCGGGAAGCTTCGACCTGATCTGGTGCGGATCCCTCATTACGCATATCGACGACATCAAGTCGCGCATGCTTCTTGACCTGTTCCTGAAGCACCTCAACCCCGGCGGCCTTCTCTGCTTCAGCACGCATGGCCGCATCTATCCGCTGCACATTCAGAAGAAGCGCTGGAAGCTCCTTGCCGACGACGCCTTCGAGGTTGTCAATCGCGACTTTCTCCGGACCGGATTCGGCTATGCCGACTACCCCGGCCGGCCGGGCATCGGCGCATCGCTCACGTCACCGGCCTGGATCTACAATTATCTCTACAACAAGGAAGATGTGACCCTGCTCTTCTTCGGCGAGCGCGCCTGGCTCGACTGGCACGACGTAACCGTGATCCAGCGCCGACCGCTGTCGGCGGGCAATCGTTTCGACCGGTACGGCACACGTCCGTTCTAAGGATCAGATCGCACACAAGATCGTCAAATGCGCGGGCAGCGCGCGGGCCTATCGGCTGTGCGCTCCTGCGCCTTGCCGTCTCGGCGACGGCCGCCCCCGATCGTCCCTCACCCCCCCGATAAGGGTGGGCAATATTCGGCCGTGCACGGTCAGCCCGGCACCAGGACCCGCCGGCACGGCGCGCCGGTCTCTTCCGCGCCAATGACGACCGTCGCATGGCGGGCAGTTTCGCGCCTCTCACACGCGCCTGTTCGGTGAAGACGCGCAGGACGTCGGCAGCGGGATCACACGCGATGCCGACACGGCAATCAGGTCCGCTCGGGTCCCGGAACACGATGCGATTCATGCGGGAACCGACGTTACGTCAACACCGTTGAACGTTCCCGCGAGCGGGGCTTTCGGGTGTTCCTGCCCCGATCGGCGTTGTCATCAAGCCTTCGCCATCGGAATATGATCTCCGCTGCACGAATAATATGGCTTCGACCGAAGAAGGCCCGGCGCATGCGGGCGCGGCTCGCTGCAGGCGTGGACGACGCGACATGAGAGGGCACGACGCATGAAATGGCGGATCGTCATTGCCGCCGCTGCGGCCATTGCGGCCGCGCCCCAGGCGGTTGCGGCACAGGAGCGCACCATCGATACGCAGACCGGGCAGCTTCGGGTCGAGACCGTGGCACGCCAGCTCGCGCATCCCTGGGGGCTCGCCTTTCTGCCCGACGGGCGCATGCTGGTGACGGAGCGGCCGGGCCGCCTGCGGATCGTCCTCGGGAACGGGCGTGTCTCCGAACCGCTCGCGGGCGTGCCGCGCGTCTTCGCCCAGGGCCAGGGTGGCCTCCTCGACGTCGCGATCGATCCGGATTTCGCATCGAACCGTCTCGTCTATCTCTCCTATGCCGAGCCCGGCGAGGGCGGGGCCGGCACGGCCGTCGCGCGCGGTCGGCTCGATGAGTCCGGCACCGCGATCGAAAACGCCAGCGTGATCTTCCGCCAGCAACCGAAGGTCGGCGGCGGGGCTCACTTTGGCTCCCGGCTCGTGTTCGCCCGCGACGGCACGCTGTTCGTCACGCTGGGCGAACGCTTCAAGTTCGAGCCTGCGCAGGACCTGACCAGCCATCTCGGCAAGATCGTCCGTATCAACCCGGACGGATCGGTGCCGCGCGACAACCCCTTCGTCGGCCGCGCGGGCGTACGGCCCGAGATCTGGTCCTACGGCCACCGCAACGTGCAGGGCGCAACGCTGCATCCGCAAACCGGTGCGCTATGGCAGGTGGAACATGGCCCGCGCGGCGGCGACGAGCTCAACATCGCCGAGGCCGGCCGCAATTACGGCTGGCCGCTCGTGAGCTGGGGACGGCACTACGACGGCCGGGACATTCCGGACCCGCCGACCCGGCCCGATCTCGCGCCATCGATCTATCAATGGACTCCGGTGATCTCGCCGACCGGGATGGTCTTCTACACGGGCGACATGTTTCCGGCCTGGCGCGGGAACCTCCTGATCGGCGGACTCACCGCCCAAGGCATCGTGCGCCTGACGCTGGATGGACAGCGCGTCACGGGTGAAGAGCGCATTGCCATGGGCGCGCGCATCCGGAACGTACGCCAGGGTCCTGACGGCGCGGTCTACGTCCTGACCGACCGGTCGGACGGCGAGGTGCTGCGCCTCACACCGGCGGCATCCGGACGGCAATAAAGCCAAGAGTGGCGACCCGCCGAACCGGGTAGGCGCGGCTAATCCCCAAGCGCCTGGTCGAGGTCGTCGATCAGATCCTCCACGTCCTCGATACCGACCGACAGCCGGACGAGGCTATCGCTGATGCCGAGCGCGCGGCGCTGCTCGGGCGGAATGGTGGCGTGCGTCATGATCGCGGGGTGCTCGATCAGGCTCTCGACTCCGCCAAGGCTCTCGGCGAGCGCAAAGACCCGGCAGCGTTCGAGGAACCGGCGCGTGCCGGCAAGATCCGTCGCGAGTTCCACCGTCACCATCCCGCCGAAACCATTCATCTGGCGTTTGGCGAGCGCGTGCTGGGGATGGCTCGTCAGGCCGGGATAGATGACCCGCCGCACTTTCGGGTGCCGCTCCAGCCAGCTTGCCACCGCCAGCGCATTGGCACAGTGCCGCTCCATGCGAACCGCCAGCGTCTTGACGCCGCGCAGCGCAAGAAAACTGTCGAAGGGTCCGGCGATGCCGCCGACCGCGTTCTGCAGAAACGCGAGCCGCTCGCGCAGCTCCTGATTCTGGCCGACCACGGCGACGCCACCGACGATGTCGGAATGGCCGTTGAGGTACTTCGTCGTCGAGTGAACCACCGCGTCGAAACCATGATCGAGCGGCCGCTGCACGAACGGACTCGCGAACGTATTGTCGGCAACCGCCCACGCGCCGCAGCGTCGTGCGATCGCGGCCACGGCCGAGAGATCGACCAGCTTCAGCATCGGGTTGGTCGGCGTCTCGACCCAGAACAGGCGGGTGTTCGGCCGGACGGCCTTTTCGACCCGACCCGGATCGCTCCAGTCCACATAGCTGAACTCGAGCTTGGCGGAGCGCCGTCGCACGCGTTCGAAAAGCCGGAAGGTGCCGCCGTAGAGATCGTCCGTCGCGATCACATGGGCGCCGCTGTCAAGGCACTCGAGCAGGGTCGCCGCCGCCGCCATGCCCGAAGCGAAGGCAAATGCCTGCGTTCCGTTCTCGAGGTCGGCGATACAGCGTTCGAAGGCAAAGCGTGTCGGGTTGTGCGAGCGCGCGTAGTCGAAGCCCTTGTGCACGCCCGGGCTTTCCTGAACGTAGGTCGACGTCGCATAGATCGGAACCATGATGGCGCCGGTCGACGGATCCGGGCTCTGCCCGGCATGGATGACCCGCGTCGCGAATCCCTGCCGCTTGTTCGACTTCGTCATTTCACCCCCAGGCGAAGATAGTTGATCAGATCGACGCGAGTGATGAGACCCAGGAAGCGGTCGCCGTCGACGACGATCGCAACCTTGCCCTCGTCGAGAATGGGAAGCAGAGCCTCGAGCGGCGCCGACGGCGGCAACGTGTCGAGATGCGTCGACATCGCCGTCCGGACCGGCCGCGCGAAGGCCGCCTTCGTATCCGGGCCGCGCACCGAGCGCAGGACGTCGTACTCGTCGACAATGCCGATGATGCGGCCGCCCTCATCGATGACGGGCAGCTGCGACACGTCCGCGCTTCGCATCCGGTTGTAGGCCGTCAGCAGGGTTTCGTCCGGGGTAATGGTGATGGTGGCCCCCTCCTCGTAGCGCCGCACGATGAGATCGCGCAGATCGCCCGTCTTCGCGCGGTCCATGTAACCCTGCTCGGTCATCCACGCGTCGTTGAACATCTTCGAGAGATACCGGGCGCCGCTGTCGCATACGAACGTCACGACCCGCTTCGGCGTCGACTGCGTCTGACAATAGCGCAGCGCCGCCGCGATCAATGTACCCGATGACGAGCCGGCGAGAATCCCCTCCTCGCGCAACAGGCGTCGCGCGATGGCGAAGCTCTCGTGATCGGGAATCGAATAGGCATGACGGACCGCGCGCAGATCGAGGATCGGCGGAATGAAATCCTCGCCGATGCCTTCGACCGCCCAGGATCCCGCCTCGCCCAGCCGCCCGGTCTCGACATAGGGGGCCAGGACCGAGCCGGCCGGATCGGCAAGGACGAATTCGGTGGCCGGCGATACGCGGGCGAAGTAGCGGCTGAGCCCCGTGATCGTGCCGCCCGAACCGACGCCGCAGACGATCGCGTCGACCTGGTGGTCCATCTGCGCCCAGATCTCCGGTCCCGTCGTCGTCTCGTGCGCCAGCGGATTTGCCGGGTTGGCGAACTGGTTGACGTAGAACGCGCCGGTCTCGGCCGCAATGCGCTCGGCCATGTCCTGGTAATAGGCCGGATGCCCCTTGCCGACATCCGAGCGGGTGAGCCGCACCTCCGCACCAAGCGCGGTGAGCTGGTGAATCTTCTCACGCGCCATCTTGTCGGGAACGACGAGGACAAGACGGTAGCCCTTGCGCGCGGCGACCAGGGCGAGGCCGAGGCCGGTGTTGCCTGCCGTCGCCTCGACGATCATGGCGCCAGGCTTGAGGCGTCCGTCGCGTTCGGCCGCATCGATCATCGACAGGGCGATGCGGTCCTTGATCGAGCCGCCCGGATTCTGGTTCTCGAGCTTCAGAAAAAGGCGGCAAGGACCGGTGTCGAATGCCGTGACTTCGATCATCGGCGTATTGCCGATGAGTTCGAGCACGTTGTGCGCCAGGCGCGGCGCACCAGTTTCAAATTCCTCTAACATGCCCCTTGAGTATTTTTCGATGTCGGATGATGGCCGAGTCTACGTACCATCTACGCCGATCGCGCCGATTTGAGCAACAGCTTGCGGGCGCGTAACAAGTGCAGCTAAAGCGTGGCGTCGACCCGCCCGGCGATAGCTGCGGCGGGTTTCTTCGTCTGCCCCTCCATCTCGGGCGGCACGCGAGCGGACCTGCCGGCGAAGACGACATGATACCGGGGTTCTTTCGGGCTCCGGTCAGCAGGCCTGAAGGAGGACGAGACGAATGGAGTTCCGTCATGTTACCCGCCGCACCTTGCTCACCGTGGTTGCGGGCACCCTATTGTCGCTCACGACCGTATCGGCCCATGCCGCGGACAAGCCCAAGGTCATCGCGCTCGACTGGGCCTATTACAATCCGGTCAGCCTCGTCCTCAGGGACAAGGGCTGGATGGAGGCCGAGTTTGCCGCCGACGGCATCGGCATCAAATGGGTACAGAGCCACGGCAGCAACAAGGCGATCGAGTTCCTGAACGCGCGCGGCGTCGATTTCGGCTCGACCGCCGGCGCCGCGGCGCTGCTCGCCAGGATCAACGGCAGCCCGATCAAGGCGGTCTATGTCTATTCGAAGCCGGAATGGACCGCTCTCGTAACCCGGCGCGACTCGGGCATCCAGAAGGTCGAGGACCTGAAGGGCAAGCGCGTCGCCGTGACGCGCGGCACCGACCCGCACATCTTCCTGGTGCGCGCGCTTCAGCTGCACGGCCTGACCGAACGCGACATCAAGCCGGTCCTGCTGCAGCACCACGACGGCCGCACTGCCCTCGAGCAGGGTGCGGTCGACGCATGGGCCGGCCTCGATCCGATGATGGCGCAGACCGAGCTTGAGCAGGGATCACGTCTGTTCTTCCGCGATCCCGATCTCAACACGTACGGCTTCCTCAACGTGCGCGAGGCGTTTGCCGCCGACCATCCCGACCTCGTCCGTCGGGTCCTGAAGGTGTACGAGAAGGGCCGTCAATGGGTGCTCGCCAATCCGGCGGAGCTGCGACGGATCCTGGCCGAAGCCGCCAAGCTCAGCGACGCGGTCGCGGCGCGCCAGCTCGAGCGCACGGATCTGAGCAATCCGGCAATCGGCCAAGTTCATCGCGACGCGATCATCGCGGCCGGCCGCGCGCTGCAGGAAAGCGGCATCATCAATGCCGAGGTCGACGTCGTGCAGGCGACCGACGCACTGATCGATCCGCAGCATGTAAGCCGCCTCGCCGAACTGCGCTGAGGCCGCTGATGAGCGCGAACGAGAGCATCATCGGGGGCGTGCGGCCGGTGGCGGCCGCACGCCAGCACTCCAGCCTGCGCATCGCCGCGCCTCGAAATTGGCTCCGCGCCGCCACCGGCCTCATCGTGCCGGCCGTTCTTGCGGCGCTGTGGGAGCTGGCGGCCTCGTTCGGCTGGATTCCGGCAAAGCTTCTGCCGCCGCCTTCGGCCGTTATCGATACCATTCAGGCGCTTGCCGCAAGCGGCGATTTGTGGACGCATGCGCTTGCCACGCTGGATCGGGTTGCGGTCGGATTCGGTCTCGGCGTCGCCACGGCCACGATCCTCGGCGCGGTCACCGGTTATGCCTCGTGCGCGCGCCGGCTTCTCGACCCGACCATCCAGGGGCTCCGCAACATTCCGTCGATCGCCTGGGTGCCGCTGTTCATCCTGTGGTTCGGGATTTTTGAAACCTCGAAGGTTCTGCTCATCGCCGTCGGCGCGTTCTTCCCTGTCTATCTCGGCCTCTCCAGCGGCATCCGGGACGTCGACCGCAAGCTCGTCGAGGTCGGTCAGGTCTATGACCTTTCCGCATGGGCGTTGATCCGGCGCATCCTGCTTCCGGCTGCCCTGCCGGCCTACGTCGTCGGCCTGCGCAGCGGCCTCGGCCTCGCCTGGATGTTCGTCGTCGCTGCCGAGATGATGGGGGCGAGCGAGGGCCTCGGTTATCTCCTCGTCGACGGACAGATGACGAGCCGCCCTGATGTCATCATCGCCAGCATCGTGATGTTCGCCGTCCTCGGAAAGGCGACGGACGCGGTACTGGTTCGCCTGGGCGCCGGCGTGTTGAGCTGGCAGGACTCCTTCAAACCGCAAGGATGAGCGCCGCCATGCTTCGCCTCGAACGCATCACCAAGCGCTTCGACAACGGCTATCTTGCCCTGCAGGGCGTCGACCTCGCGGCCCGCCCGGGCGAGATCCTGGGCATCGTCGGCGGCAGCGGATGCGGCAAGAGCACGCTGCTCCGGCTGATGTGCGGCCTGGTGCCGCCGACGCACGGACGCGTGTGGTTCGGCGGCGTACCGATCATCGGCCCGCGGCCGGAGATCGGCCTCGTGTTCCAGGAGCCGCGCCTGATGCCGTGGCTGACCGTCGCGGAAAACGTGCAGTTCGGCCTTCACAACCTGCCGCGCGCCGAGCGCGCCGCCCGTGCCATCCAGGCGCTCGACCGGGTCGGCCTGTGTCAGTTCGCCGACGCGTTGCCGCGCGAATTGTCCGGCGGCATGGCGCAGCGCACGGCGATCGCGCGGGCCCTCGTCACCCGCCCTTCCGTATTGCTGCTCGACGAGCCGTTCAGCGCGCTCGACGCCCTTACCCGCGCCGATCTGCAGTCGCATCTCGTCGACATCTGGAGCGACGAACGCCCGACCATGGTGCTCGTCACGCACGACATCGACGAGGCGCTGTTCCTGAGCGACCGGATCGTGGTGATGCGCGGCCGGCCCGGTGCAATTCATGCGGAGTTCGCCATCGATCTGCCGCGTCCGCGCATCCGCACCTCGCCTCAGTTCCAGAGCTGGAAGGAGCGATTGCTTGCGGCCCTGCATGCGGCGATAAATGGCGAAGCGACAGCGGCCTGAGGGCTGTCGACCAAAGACCGGAGATTCCATAGACCCGAGATTGAGGACATCTGATGAAGGCCGATGAACTTCGCGCCCTGCAGGCGCCGCTCAAGGCAAAGTACAAGGAGGATCCGAACGCCGCGATCGTCACGCTGCGTGCCAAGGGCACGCTCGACGACGCGGGGATCGCCTGCAAGGTCGACACGGGTCGCGCCTTGATCGAGGCGGGGCTTCATCCCGCGACCGGCGGCACCGGGCTCCAGGCCTGCTCCGGCGACATGCTGCTGGAAGCGCTTGTCGCCTGTGCCGGCGTGACGCTCCGCGCCGTGGCCACCGCGCTCGGTATCACTGTCCGCAACGGCACGGTCAGCGCCGAAGGCGACCTCGACTTCCGGGGCACCCTTGGCGTCTCCAAGGAGGCTCCGGTCGGGTTCAAGAACATCCGCCTCCGCTTCGATCTCGATACCGACGCGACGCCCGAGCAGATCGAGTCGCTGCTGAAACTGACCGAACGCTATTGCGTGGTTTACCAGACGCTCAGGCAGCCGCCGCCGGTCGATGTATCGATCAGGCCTGCCGGCGTCGCCCCGGCCGCCCAGTAACGCCAAGGCCGCCCGCGGTATGCGACCTCGTCGCGTTCGGACGGTCACATGCCAAGCCGCGGACGGCCGATCCAGATGCGATTGAGAAGGCGGACGCCGGCGCCTGGCGCCGGCTTTCCTGCCAGTCGCGCCACGGCCTCCTGATATGGTCCAACGTGACGCAGCCGCTCCGGCACGCGCGGATAGAGCCGCCGGATGTGGACCAGCGCCCGTGCCGCACGCCGACGCGCCGTGACGTCGTAATCGAGTCCGAACCCGTCGCGCAGACGCGGCGGCAGGAATTCGGCGGTCAGGTCGAGATACCAGGCCGGCATTCGCATCGACAGGATCGGCGCCGCGAAGATCTGCCGCGCGACGGCGTGCGCCTCGCGGCTGACCGTCAGGACCGGCGAGTCCAGCATGGCCGCCAATTCCGCCGAGAATCCAATCCAGTCTTCCGGAAGATGATCGCGCGGAATGCCGAACAGGGCCGCGAGACGACATGATTCGGCATAGTATTGCGCGCGGTCCTTGGCGCTGAGCGGCCCGAACATGAGTTCGTGTATCGTGAGCGCCGTATCCATCAGCGTCATATGGACCCAGCGCAGCGCCGCCGTGTCGTTCGCCCAATAGGGTGATCCGGCCGGAAACGGTCCGGCCGAGCTCGGCAGAACGCCCGTGATCGTCGCATGGCGACGATGGAGCCGCCGCGCCATGTCGAGCGCCTGGTCGACGGTGCCGAAAACCATCGTGAACACGACGTGAAAGGTGCGATGGAAGCGGCCGATCGGATCGGCCAATGCCCGCGAATGCGCGGCGACGGCGGCGGCGACCCAGGGATGCGCAAGCTGAAGGAGCAGTGCCCGCCCCGCCCCGAGGAACGTGATCGCCTCGCGATCGATCCGCCACACGACCGACTGCGGCCCGAAGAGTCCGGCCTGCGGGCTCGTCGCCGCGTCGCGCAACGGTGCGATCTGCCGCTCGAGGTCTTCCGCCGTGACGAGCCGCGGTACCCGCCGATTCGGCGTTCGCGCGCGCTCGGACGACGTCATCGTGCCCTCTTGCCGGTTCAGGTCGCGCCTCGGCTGCTCCATCGGACCCCGTCCATACGATGGATCCATCATGGTCAATAACGAATCTCGCGCCGTTGCGTCGCATCCCTTGCGCGCTCATGCGGATGACGCGACGGATTCCGCGGCATCGATGGAGGTCACCGGGTCCGCCCTCGCCCGTGACGTGCGATGAAAATGTCTTGTTTGTCCGCGCGCTACGTCGGGACACGAAGATCGCGGGCAGGTTCGATGCGGTCCGGCACTGCGCTGCCGGAAGTTGCCGGCATGAAGAGGCGGCCCGATGCTGAAGACTGTCCGTGCGGCCGCTCTCCCATTCGGTCCGGCCGGTACGGCCGCCGTCCGGGCTCAATCCGCAACGTACGGTTCAGACCGCTCCGCCGAAACCACTAATACGCTGGCAGCGCGTCGCCGCAAGGACACCACTATCGGATGTGTCGCGACCGTCCGGATGAGATGCGTCGGCGCGCCGGTCGCAAATACTCCCAAGCTTCGTCCGATCGCGGCATTGTGCGCACCGGCTTGACGGCATTCAATCTTGGTGCACGCAACCACGTCGCGAGGTGGCGCAGTCCGGGATAATCGCCGCGAGCGGCGCATGTTGGAGGGGAGTAAATGCTGTCGGTTGTGATAACAACCGCGAAAGGGGAGGCGCATCTTGCGCGTACGCTCGAGGCCCTGACCCGGATCGCGACGCCCTGTGCCTGGCGGCTCATCATTGCGCACAACGGTGACGACGAAGAGACGTACCGGACGGTCCAGTCGTTCGTGGATAAGTTGCCGATCAGCTACGTCCGGGAGACGCGACGCGGCAAAAATTACGCGTGCAATGCCGCATTACCTCATCTCGAAGGCGAACTCGCGGTTTTCACCGACGATGACGTCATCCCGACCCGCAACTGGCTCACCAGCCTTTATGCCGCGGCGCGCGCAAATCCGGGCTATGACATTTTCGGTGGCCGGATCGCCCCGCTCTGGCCGCGGCAGCCGGATCCGTGGATCCTCGACTGGGTCCCGCTCGGCATCGTGTTCGCAGTCCATCCCCCGCATCTCACGGAGGGGCCCGCCCCCGCCGGCCAGATCTGGGGCGGCAACATGGCGTTTCGCACGCGCGTATTCAAGGCCGGTCCCCGCTTCGATACGACCGTAGGGCCGAACGGCACGAGCGACTATCCGATGGGCGGCGAGACCGAGTTCATCGAGCGTCTCGAACGTGCCGGTTATCGCTGCTGGTTCGTCCCCGACGCGATCATTCAGCACACGATCGACGAAAGCCAGCTGACGCGTCAATGGATCATGAGGCGCGCCTATCGCTGTGGCCGCGGCCTCATTCGCCTCGAAGAAGGGCGGAAAAATCTTGACCGCGCCGGCATGGTCGGCGCGCTTTTCCGAAGCCTCCGACCCATCCCGCGCCAGTTTTTGCGATCGCTCCGGCACCGCCTTCAGGGCAACCATCAGCTTGCCTTCAAGGCGGATTGGAATCTCGCGATTCTGTGCGGCCAGGTGGCCGAGGCACGCAGCAGGTTGCGCGCGCTGGACATTGCCCAGCCGACCGTCGTGCCCACGCCGAGCCGCCAGCTGGGAGATTCGCCCCAACCATGATCCCGAACTGGCCTCTTCCGTCGTTCGCCGTGGTCATCGAATGGGACAACGCGCGAACCGCAGAGCTGGCCCGGGCGCACGCCATGCTCCGTGCCCTGCACACCCAGCTGGTGCGTCTCCGTCACCGGGTTGCGGCCCCGCCGCAGGTTCTCGTGCTCTACGATCGGCACGAAGTCCCCGCGACAATCGTCGAGAATTCCCTGCGTCTTCATTTCAATGCATCAAAAGATCTGTGCGAGCTGCGTGCGGAGCCGGTCGACGGCCTCAAATATTATGAACTCAAGAACGCCGGGGCCGCACGCACCTCCGGCGAGGTCGTGGTCTTCCTCGACAGCGATGTAATACCGGAACCCGACTGGCTCCAGGAGCTCCTGGAGTGTTTTGCAAATCCGGACGTCTCCGTCGTCGGCGGCCAGACCTACATGTCGCTCGACACGTTCTACGACAAGGCGTTTTCCCTTTTCTGGTTCTACGGCCTTCGCAGCGATCGCACGGACCTGGCGCCGGACCGGAATTACTTCGCCAACAACGTTGCCTTTCGCCGGTCGGTATTCGAGCGTCATTCATTTCCGAAGACCGACCTCTATCGCGGCGCGTGTCTCTGGCAGACCGACGCGCTCCTCAGGAACGGGATCCAGATCTATCGGCAATACCGCGCCGGCGCGTCGCATCCGGCGCCGCGCAGCCTACGGGCGATCATCCTGCGCGGCTTGTGGGAGGGGTACGACGAGGTCCTCATCAAGCGCTATTGGCAGAACGTGACGTTCACCACGGTCGCCCGACTTTACGTTCGCGCGCTCCGGCGCACGCTGACGCGCGTCATCCGGGACTACCGTCGGGCAGGCCTCAGCCGGCCGGGCGCGATCGCCGCCTTCATGCTCGGCGCCGCCTTCTATACTTTCAAGTTCATCGGCTCGTTCCTGACCCTGATCAAGCCAACGTTCCTGCGACACGTTCTGCCGGCCTGAGCATTCGCCCCGGATCGGGAGAGCGCGGACAGCGGCGACCGACCGGTCGCGAATCATCGCCGCGCCGGCGCACTACCCCGAACGATGACCACTCCCCGCTTTGAGAAAGCGCAAATACCGGAAGGACACGGCATCATCTGCGTCGCCCGCGCTATCGTCCCGCAGGTCCGGGGCATCTCGTCTGGGGCGAAAAGGCGGATGCCGAACTTTGCTCGCGCTGACGGGAGACGTCGCCTCGACGACCGCCTGTCCATTCGCAATGGGGTGTCGCCGGACGAACGTGGAGAGGCAGCTTGATGATTCCCAATTGGCCGTTGCCGACTTTCGCCGTGGTCCTCGAATGGGACAATGCCCGTCAGTCGGAGCTTGCCCGCGCACATGCCATGCTGCGCGCGCTTCGCCTTCAACTCGAGGGCGTGCGCCGCCGCGTCCCGGCGCCTCCCCAGGTTCTCCTTCTTTATGACCGCAACGACGTCCCGGCGACGGTGATCGAAAGATCGCTCGTCGAACATTTCGGACCGCCCGGCGAGTGCTGCGAGCTCCGCGTCGAGCCGGTGGACGGGCTGAAATACTACGAACTGAAGAACGTCGGTGCGACGCGAACATCGGGCGAAATCGTCGTCTTCCTCGACAGCGATACGATCCCGGAGCCGGACTGGCTCCAAAACATTCTCGAGAGCTTCAGCGAACCCGACTGCGCCGTGGTCACCGGCCAGACCTATATGTCGACCCACAGCGTCTATAGCCGCGCGTTCTCGCTGTTCTGGTTCTTCGGCTTGCGCAGCGACCGGACCGACCTCGCGATCGAGCAGGGCATATTCGCGAACAACGTCGCCTATCGTCGCGAGATCTTCGAACGCTACCCTTTCCCCAGTGGCGGTCTCTATCGCGGCCAGTGCGTCCGGCAGACGGATGCCCTCCGCAAGGACGGAATCCGGATCTACCGCCAGTATCGTGCCGCCGTCTCGCATCCGCCGCCCGTCGGCGTGCTCGGCTTCATCGTCCGCGCCCTCTGGGAGGGGCACGACGAGGTAATCCTGAGGGGCCGAGAGCGCCCGATAACGCTGCGCGGCGCGTTCTGGCTCTATCGCCATGTCCTGGTGCGAACATATCGGCGCGTTGTCCAGGACTATCGCCGCGCCGGACTCGGGCCGGCCGGCGCCATGTTCGCCTTCGCTCTGGGCAGCGCCTATTGCACGGTCAAGCTCATCGGTTCGGCGCTGACCCTGACCCGGCCTTCGCTCCTCGAACGGTGGTTGCCGGCTTAGAAATCCGCCGTTAGGCCTCGTACCGGCCTTCCGCCCACTCGAGGTACCACGCCGGCGCACCGCCCGATTCGGCTTAGGTCGCCATCGCCAAGTTCGACGGCGACGGTCATCCCCTCCGGGCGCGTTTCCCAAAAGTCGTCGGCTGAACGACGTCCCGTGCGATACACCGATTCTCAGCTTGCGAGGCGTCCCCCCGACCCATACGTCTAGCCGGAAACGGGAAAAGGGCGTGATCACCGTCATCATCGTTACCGCCGAGAACCCGACGTATCTGCGGCAGACGCTCGCGGCGCTTTCCCGGATTGCGCACCCATGCCCGTTCAAGTTGCTCGTCGTACACAACGGCGATGATCAGGGTACCCGAGATGCGGTCGGCGAATTGAAGGACCGTCTGCCGCTCCACTACGTCCACGAGCCGCGTCGCGGCAAGAATTACGGGTGCAACGCGGCGATCCCGCACATCGAGGGCGAGCTCGCGATCTTCATCGACGATGACGTTATCCCCGCCGAGGATTGGCTTTGTCGGATGCTCGAGGCGGCGCGCGCCAATCCCGATTACGACATCTTCGGCGGCCGCATCGTGCCGCTGTGGCCGCGCACGCCGGAACCATGGATTCTCGAGTGGGTGCCGCTCGGGTTCACCTATGCGCTGACAGCCGAGGATCAGCCCGAAGGACCGATTGCGGCCAATCTTGTCTGGGGCCCGAACATGGCCGTGCGGCCGCGCGTCTTCGCCGCCGGCCATCGATTCAATCCTGCAATCGGACCGAACGGCACCGCGACCTTCATCATGGGGTCGGAAATCGAGTTCCTCGAACGTCTCGAGCGGGTCGGATACCGTGCATGGCACGTCCGTTCCGCCGTCGTTCAGCATGTCCTGCGCGAGCATCAGCTCGACCGGAAATGGATCATCGCCCGGGCCTTCCGCGGCGGCCGCGGCCTGTATCGGCTTGAACGGAACCGAGGCGATCACGGCGATGGCAGCCTGCTTGCCGACATCTATCGGATCGCACGCCCGCTGCCGCGCGAAGTTTGGCGCCTTGCGCAGCATCGCCTGCGGGGCGACAGACGGCTCGCCTTCAGGGCCGAGTGGAACATCGCCATGTGGTCCGGGAAGCTGGTCGAAGCTGCATCGCAGCTGCGCAGCAATCGTCGCGGCCGTCGCAGCCATTCCGCACAAGGCGAAAAGGCCGTTCCTCACGTGCCGGAAAGTTAGGGATCAGTCCCGGATCATCGCCACAAGCGTTTCGATCAGGTCGGCCTCTTCCGCCGGCTTGTCCCAGCGAATGCGATGAATGCGCGGGAAGCGCAGCGCCAGACCCGATTTGTGCCGGGTCGAGCGCTGAACGCCGTCGAAGGCGAGCTCGCACACCAGCCGCGGCTCGACCGCCCGTACGGGACCAAAACGCTCGGTGGTATGGGCACGCACCCACCTGTCGAGCTGTGCGAGTTCGGCATCGGTAAAGCCGAAATACGCCTTGCCGACCGGTACCAGTTCCCGGCCGCCGTCGGGCGCCTCGCGCCAGCATCCGAAGGTGAAGTCCGAATAGAAGGACGACCGCTTGCCATGCCCCCGCTGTGCATACATCAGGACCGCATCGATGGTCGCCGCCGCCCGCTTCCACTTGAACCACAGTCCCTTCGGCCGGCCGGCGACATAGGGACTGTCGGCCCGTTTCAACATCACGCCTTCCGATGCCCGTACATCGGCGCCCGCACGGATCTCGCGCAGCATCTCCCAGTCGGAGAACGGAATCATCGGCGATACGTCGAAGCGCGCGGCCAGGTTCGTGCCGGCGATATGTCGGGCGTAGAACGATTCGAGGCGGGCCCGGCGTGCGTCGAACGGCAGTGTCCGCAGGTCTTCCTCCCCCTCGAACAGGATGTCGTAGAGCCGCACGAACGCGGGATACGCCTCCAGCATCTTGTCGTTGACCAGCTTGCGGTTGAGGCGCTGCTGCAGGTCGTTGAAGGGCGCGACGTCGTCACCCCGGCGCACGAGCAGTTCGCCGTCGAGCACGGCGTCGAAATCGAGCGCCTGCACGACATCGGGAAAGCTGCCCGAGATCTCGTCGCCGGTCCGCGAGTAGATGCGCCGGCGGCCGTGTCGCGCGACGAGCTGGACGCGGATGCCGTCCCATTTCCATTCGGCGCGGAAATCGCCCGGCGCCATCGCGGCAAGTTCCGCTTCCTCCAGCGCATGCGCCAGCATGATCGGCCGGAAGGTGCTGGCGTGATCGACGGTCGGCTTCGGCCCGCGCCGCCCGAGCCAGGCGAACAGATCCGTATAGGGCGGCGCCAACCCGTGCCACAGCTCCTCGACCTCGGCGACCTCGATCCCGCCCATCTCGGCGAGCGCCGTTTTCGCCAACCGCGCCGATACGCCGACACGCAATCCCCCGGTCATGAGCTTGATGAGCGCCCACCGCCCGGTCGGATCGAGCTGGTCGAGCCATGTCGCAAGCAGCCGCGCCACGTCCGCGCGCGTCGCGCCGTCGAGCCCGGCGACGATCGTCGACAGGCGCGGCGCCGGGGCATTCGCCACCGTCGTTCCCGGCCAGATCAGCGCCGCCGTCTCCGCCAGATCGCCGACATAGTCGTAGGACCATGCAAACAGGGCGGCGTCGACGCGGCTTTCGACGAGCTGGCGTATCGTTGCGGGCTTCGCGAAACGGAAATCGAGACTGCCCGTCAACGCCGCCAGCGCATACCCCCGGTCGGGATCCGGCGCTTCGGCAAAGTACTCTTTCATGAGACGCAGCTTGGTGAGGCGTGACGGCGAGAACAGCAGATCGTCGAGCAACCGCGCGAAGCGGTCCATGCTCCCGGTCTCGGCGTCGCGCACGGCCGCCGTCGTCTCGAATGCGGCGCTCACGCCGAATCCTCGTCTTCGTAGCCGACGAGCGCCAGCGCGCGGGCCCTGATGCCGCGCCGGGTCGCGTAGTGGACGAGACCCTCCTCGCGGCCATGCGTGACCCATATCTCCGAAGCCGCAACCTCGTCGATGGTGCGCGTCAGTTCGTCCCAGTCGGCATGGTCGGAGATGACCAGCGGAAGTTCGACCCCTTGCTGCCTGGCGCGCTGCTTGATCCTCATCCACCCGGAGGCGACGGCCACGACCGGATCGGGCAGCCGCCGCGACCAACGGTCGGCAACGGCCGAGGGTGGCGCGAGGACGATGGCGCCGCGCAGCGCCTCCTTGCTGGTGCCGGCAACCGGGCGCAGCTCGCCCAGGGCGATGCCCAGCCGGCGATAGAGATCGCACAGCGATGCAAGGGCGCCGTGCAGATAAATGACCTGGTCGTATCCGGCCTCGCGCAGCAGCGCGATGACCCGCTGACATTTGCCCAGCGCGTAGACCCCGACGAGATGGCAGCGTTCCGGGAACAGCTGCACGGAATGGAGGAGACGCCCGATTTCGGCCCGGTCGGGCGGATGGCGGAACACGGGCAGGCCAAACGTGGCCTCGGTCACGAACACGTCGCACGATTCGACGACGAATGAAGGACAGGTCGGATCGCGCCGCCGCTTGTAGTCGCCGGAGACGACGATGCGCTGGCCACGCCACTCGAGCACGACCTGCGCCGACCCCAGGATATGCCCCGCCGGCAGCAGATGCAGACGAACGCCGTTGACATCGACGGTCGCGCCATATGCAACCGGCTGCCGGACGGGCGTGTGCGCCGTGCCGTACCGGGCATCCATGATGGCAAGCGTCTCGGCCGTCGCGAGAACCGCGCCGTGACCGGCGCGGGCATGGTCGGCGTGCCCGTGCGTGATGACGGCGCGCGGGACGGCCCGTACGGGATCGATGTAAAGGCCGGCGGGCTCCACGTACAACCCTTGCGGCGTCAGGCGGACCCAGTCCTCAGGACGCGGGGCGGTACGTATCGCGGTCATACGGATAAACTAGGCAGCGTCAGGCTGCGATACTAGGGTGTCTTCAACCGAGGTAACGATGTTCGAACTCGATCCCCGCTTGGCCGCCGATACGGTGGAACTTGTCCGCTGGCCGCTATGCCGCGTCCTGCTGATGAACGATGCAAACTATCCGTGGCTGATTCTCGTGCCGGCCAAGCCGGATCTGCGCGATATCGACCAGCTCGGCGAGAGCGACCGCCAGGTCCTTATCGACGAGATTGCCCGTGCCTCCGGAATCCTCCGCAAGATCGCGAACCCGTACAAGTTGAACGTCGCCGCGCTCGGCAATCAGGTCGCCCAGTTGCACGTCCACGTCATCGCCCGGTTCACGACCGATCCGGCCTGGCCGCGCCCGGTCTGGGGCGTGGTGCCGGCCAGACGCTACGATGACGCGGCGCTCGCGACGTTCAAAGAGCGATTCACGGCACTCGCGAACGGTTGAAGCGATGACCGGATCGGCGCCAAAGGGCGCGATCTAGCTGATCGGCGCCGGCATCTGGCCGAGGAGACGGATGACCTCAGCGTCGGTAACTTCGCCGAAGTCCTCGTAGTACATCGATACGGCGCCGAAATCTGCGGGTGTCGCCACGAACACGGTTTCGTCGCATTCCTCCTTCAATGACTGCGCCGTATCCGCTGGCGCGACCGGAGCTGCGACGACGGTGTATTGCGCACCCGCCTGTCGCAGGCCGCGCAGCGCGACGCGGACGGTGGCGCCGGTCGCGACTCCGTCGTCGACGAGGATGACCGTGCGATTGCGCGCGTCCGACCGCGGCCGTCCGGTGGCATAGAGCAGCTGCCGCCGCTCGATCTGATGCCGTTGGCGGGCGATTTCGGCTTCGACGTAGCTCTCGGGCACGTGAAGCGCCTCGACCATGGCATGGTCGATGAAGAGGTCGGGGTCGAGGCCGTCAAGCACCGCGCCGAGCGCGAGTTCGGGATGGCCGGGCGCGCCGATCTTGCGCACCATCAGCAGGTCGAACGACGCCTCCAGCGCCCGCGCGACTTCGACCGCGACCGGGACGCCGCCACGAGGCAATGCGAGAATGAGCGGCTGGCGGTGCTTGAAGGGAAGAAGCAGCTGCGCGAGCCGCCGGCCGGCATCGGTGCGATCGCGAAACATGATCTGGTCGACTCCTCCACCGACAACGGCCATGGCGGTCCCTCTCGACCCCGTGATTGCGGGCGCGGCCCGTTCGCGCCGGGCCGGACCCGGCTTACAAACGCGAAACGCACCGCCCAGGTTCGAATCGCCTGCGTCCGCGCGGCACCGTCGCTATATTAGGCCAGCGTCCCTGTTCGACCCGATGAACGTTTCGGCCTCCGCCATTCCGGCCGAGCTGCTCCCGGCGCGCTTCGCGGCGTGGTTCGCGCAGCGTGGCTGGACACCGCATCCGCACCAGATCGCGATGCTGGCGGCGGCGCGCGCCGGTCGTTCGACGCTGCTCGTGGCACCGACCGGCGGCGGCAAGACTCTCGCGGGTTTTCTGCCCAGCCTCGTCGAGCTCGCCGCGATGCCCGAGACGGGACTCCATACGCTCTACGTTTCGCCGCTCAAGGCGCTGGCGATCGATATTCACCGCAACCTCGAACGCCCGATCCGGGAAATGGGGCTGAACATCCGGGCCGAGACGCGCACAGGCGACACGCCCGCCGCGAAACGGGCACGCCAGCGCCGGTCGCCGCCGCAGCTCCTGATGACGACTCCGGAGTCCGTGGCACTGATGCTGTCCGACGCAAAGGCCGATGCGCTCTTCGCGTCGCTTCGCTGCATCGTCGTCGACGAGCTTCATGCGCTGGTCGGAACGAAGCGCGGCGACCTGCTCGCGCTCGACCTCGCGCGCCTTACCCGACTTGCGCCCGGCGCACGCCGCGTCGGGCTGTCGGCGACTGTCGCCGATCCGGACGCGCTCGCCGGCTGGCTCGGCGCCGGCCTCGCGTCCCCGGTCGAACGGATCGTCGGCACCGGGGGCCCCGCGCCCGAGATATCGATTCTCGTGCCCGAGGCACACTTGCCCTGGTCGGGTCACATGGGGCTCCACGCGATACCCGACATTTATGCGGCCATCCGGAATGCCGGCACGACGCTCGTCTTCGTCAACACGCGGGCGCAGGCCGAGCTCGTGTTCCAGGCCCTGTGGCGGCTCAATGACGACAACCTGCCGATCGCGCTGCATCACGGCAGTCTTGGCCCCGAACAACGACGCAAGGTCGAGGCGGCGATGGCGGCCGGCCGGCTGCGCGCCGTGGTCGCCACGTCGTCGCTCGACCTCGGTATCGACTGGGGCACGGTCGACCTCGTCGTTCAGGTGGGCGCGCCCAAGGGCGTCACCCGCCTTCTTCAACGGATCGGCCGCTCCAACCATCGGCTCGACCGGCCCAGCCGCGCCATCCTGGTACCGTCGAACCGCTTCGAAGTGCTCGAGTGCCGCGCCGCGATCGAGGCGATCCGCGATGGCGAGCTGGACGGCACGCCGCCCCGCCCCGGCGCGCTCGACGTGCTTGCGCAGCACATTCTCGGCGTCGCCTGCGCCGGTCCGTTCCGGGCCGACGACCTCTACGACGAAGTCCGGCAGGCCGCGCCTTACGCCGCGCTGTCCCGCAAGGATTTCGACGACGTTCTTGCCTTCGTCGCAAACGGCGGCTACGCGCTGTCGACCTACGATCGGTTCAGGCGTCTCTTCCGCGCCGCCGACGGGCGCTGGCACGTGATCGGTCCCCGCGTCGCGCGCCAGTACCGGCTCAATGTCGGCACGATCGTCGAGGCGCCGATGCTGGCGGTGACTCTTCGCCGGGGACGACGTCTGGGCGAGATCGAGGAATATTTCGTCCAGGGTCTGGAGCCCGGCGATACCTTCGTCTTCGCCGGACAGGTGCTTCGCTTCGAGCGCGTCCGGGGAACGACGGTCGAGGTCACGCGCGCCAGCGGCGACGACCCGAAGGTGCCGGCCTATGCCGGCGGCCGCCTGCCGCTCACCACCCAGCTTGCCCGCCGCGTGCGCAACCTGCTCGACGCGCGGACCGCCTGGCGCGATCTCCCCGGCGAAGTCCGCCAATGGCTGCGGCTCCAGGCCTGGCGCTCCCAGGTGCCGGCGCCTGACGGACTTCTCGTCGAGACGTTTCCACGCAGGGGCAAGCACTTCCTCGTCGCTTACTGCTTCGAGGGCCGCAACGCCCACCAGACGCTCGGCATGCTGCTGACGCGGCGGATGGAGCGCGCGGGCCTCAGGCCGCTCGGCTTCGTTGCCACCGACTACGTGATCGCCGTCTGGAGCCTGCGGCCCGCGCGCGACATCGACGCCCTGTTCGATCAGGACATGCTCGGCGACGACCTCGAGGCATGGATGGCGGAGTCCTCGATGTTGAGGCGAACCTTTCGCAACGTCGCGGTGATTGCCGGCCTGATCGAGCGGCGTCACCCCGGCCAGGAAAAGACCGGCCGCCAGGTCCTGTTCAGCTCCGATCTCATCTACGACGTGCTCCGCACGCACGAGCCCGACCACGTACTGCTGCGCGCGACGCGCGCCGACGCGGCGACGGGCCTGACCGATGTACGCCGGCTGAGCGACATGCTGGCGCGCGTGAAAGGCCGGATCACGCATCGTCGGCTCGACCGCGTGTCGCCGCTGGCCGTTCCCGTTCTGCTCGAGATCGGCAAGGAGTCGGTGCAAGGTACGGCCATCGACGCGCTTCTCGACGAAGCTGCGCAGGAGCTGATCGCCGAGGCAACCACCGTGCCGGACAATGCGGATCAGATGGCCCTGTTCGAGGCCAACGAGAAATAGTTCGGTGTCCCGCAGAAGCTTGCCGCCCCGGACCGATCCGGGCGGCGTTTCGCCGTGGCGTGCGGCGGCCCGTTCGGATTATGGTCGGCCTCGCGAATGTCCACCCGCATCACGCTCAACGACGAAGCCCTTCTCGCCGATCCGACGGGCGCGCTGTTCTGGCCGGCCGAACGGCTGCTGATTGTCGCCGACCTGCATCTTGAAAAGGGGTCCAGCTTCGCGCGTCGGGGTCAGTTCCTGCCGCCCTACGACACGCGCGAGACGCTCGACCGCCTGGCCCGCGTCATACAGCGCTATCGCCCCACCCGCATCGTATGTCTCGGCGACTCGTTCCACGACGCTGAGGCCGGCAGCCGGCTCGATCGCGGGGATCTGGAGCGGCTGCGGCGCATGGTGGGTGCGCATGGCTGGACCTGGATCACCGGCAACCACGATCCTGCGCCGCCTGCCGGAATCGGTGGCGCAGTCGCGCCCGAGCTCCGGCTGGGCCGCCTCGTCCTGCGCCATCAACCGGCGGCGATGGAATATCAGGCCGGCGAGATCTGCGGCCACTTCCATCCGAAAGCCGCGATCGCGGTGCGCGGACAACGCATCAGCGGCGCCTGCTTCGTGACGGACGGACGGCGGATGGTAATGCCGGCCTTCGGCGCGTTCGCCGGCGGGCTCGATGCGCTCGACCCGGCGATCGGCGCCTTGTTCGGACGCGGCGGCTATCGCGTGCTCATGCTCGGCCGCGAGCGCCTGCACCTGTTTCCGCGCGACCGTCTCCTCGGCTTCGGCGCGCCGCGACGGGCGAGCGCGTGATGCGGCTCCCGGCCGCGCGTAGCGTGACACGTCGCCGCCCCACGCATCCTTCGCATTCGGTTTTCTAGCCGAGATACGAAAGCCATCGCACGATCTTGCGCGTCAGCGGCGAGAACAGCCTCGGCGCGTAGAACGTGCCGGCGACGCGTTTGTTGACCTCGCCCAGCGTCGGATACGGCACGATCAGCTCGGCGACATGCTTCAGCTTCAGGCCGCGCGCGATCGCAAGTCCCCACACCTGGATCAGCTCGCCCGCGTGCGCGCCCACGATGCCGGCGCCCAGCACGCGCCCGTTCGGGCTGGCGATGACCTTGACGAGTCCGTGCGCCTCCCGCTCGCACTGCGCGCGATCGTTCTCGTGGAACGGCCAGCGCAGGATGCGGATCTTCTCGCCGCGCCGGTTCGCCTCGGCCTCGGTCAGGCCGACATGCGCCAGCTCCGGGTCGGTGTATGTCACCCACGGCAGGGCGCGATAATCCACCTTCGCCGGCAGGCGGAACAGCGCGTTGCGGATCACGATTCCCGCATGATAGCTGGCGACATGCGTGAACTGATAGCCGCCCGCGACGTCACCGATGGCGTAGATGCGCCGGTTGGATGTGCGCAGCCGCGCATCCACTTCGATGCCTTTCGGCGAATAGACGACGCCCGCGGCTTCGAGATTCAATCCATCGACGTTCGCGCGCCGTCCGGCGGCGACGAGCAGGTGCGAGCCGGCGATGCGGTGCTCGCCCCCGTTCTTCTCGACGACGAGCGTGATGTCGCCGTCGCGTCCTTCGGCGCGGATGACCTTCGTACCTTCGTGGATCTCGATGCCGTCGCGCATCATCTGCAGGCGCACGAAATCGGCGAGTTCGGGGTCGTCCTTGGGCAACAGCGATGCGGCCTCGATCACCGTTACGTTCGTGCCGAGGCGGCGGTGCGCCTGGGCGAGTTCGCAGCCGACCGGACCGCCGCCGACCACCAGCAGATGCGATGGCCGGTCCGCGAGATCGAAGATCGTCTCGTTGGTCAGGAACGGTACGCCGTCCTCCGTACCTTCGCGCGCGAGCCCCGGAATCGGCGGCACCGCCGGCGATGATCCGGTCGCGATCACGAAGCGCCGCGCCCTGATCGTCGCGTCGCCGGCCTTCACGACATCCGGTCCGGCGAACGTCGCATGCGCCTGGATGACGCGAACGCCGAGGCCCGTGAAGCGCTCGACCGAATCGTTGGGCGCGATCGCGGCGATCACGCCGCGCACGTGGTCGCGCACGGCACGGTAGTCGACGGCGGGCGAGGCGGCTTCCACGCCGAAGCGCGCGGCATTGCGCACCGCGGTCGCGGCACGCGCCGCCACAAGCAGCGACTTCGACGGCACGCAGCCATAGTTGAGGCAATCACCGCCCATACGGCCGTGCTCGCACAGCACGACCTTCTGCCCGAGTTGCGACGCGCCGGCGGCCACCGACAGTCCGCCGGAACCGGCGCCGATCACGCACAGGTCAACGTTCAGCTGCTCGCTCACTTTCCGCGCCGCTGCTTGTAGAGGACCGGCACCAGGGCCAACGCGGCAAGGCCCAGGATCGGCAGCAGGATCGCGGGCCTGAAGATGATGCCGGCATCCGGTGCCTCCCCTGCCTCGAGCACCGCGCCGAGGCCGTTGCCCACGCTCGCATAGACCAGTGCGCCCGGAATGATGCCGATGAACGTGGCAAGAAAGAACGTACGCAATGGCACCCCGAGAAAGGCCGGCACCAGGTTGACCAGGAAGAACGGGAAGACCGGCACGAGACGCAACACGAGGAGATAGCTGAGGGCGTTACGCCGGAAGCCCTCTTCCATCTGCTTGATGGCCCCGCCTGCCCTCGCGCGCAGGACGTCGCCCAGCGCCGTGCGCGCCGCCACGAACACGACCATCGCTCCGACCGTCGCGCCCAGGACGGCATAGAACGCACCGAACACGGTCCCGAACAGGAACCCCCCGGTGATTGTCAGCACCGCCCCGCCGGGCAGCGAGAAGGCGACGATGGCGATATAGACAAGAATATAAGTGAGCGGCGCCAGGAGGGGGTGTGCGGCCACCCAGGCCGCGAGCTCGCCCCGGTGCCGCGCCAGCATGTCGAAGCTGACATAGCGGTGGAGGCCGAGCACGAAGAAGGTTGCGCAGCCCAGCGCCAATGCCAGAAGCGGCAGCCAGCGCAAAAGTGAAGAACGCTCAGCCGAACGGGTCGATGCCATCATGGGCAACATTGAGGTCTCGGATGAGGTCTCGGATATCGCCGGTCGGTGCTCCGGCCGCAATCTAGGGGCCGGGCGCGACCCGGGCCAATCATTTGCCCGTGAAGGTATCGAGATCCCATCGCAACCCTCGGACAGAGTTGAGGAAAAGGCGCATTGACTTGGGCCGCCGGGGCCTTTATAAGCCCGGCCCTGTTTTGGGTTTGCGCCTCGTGCGACCCGGCGGAACCGGAGTTCAGGCTCGTGAAACGCACCTATCAACCCAGCAAGCTGGTCCGCAAGCGGCGGCATGGCTTCCGCAAGCGGATGCAGTCCGTCGGCGGTCGCCGCGTGCTCGCCAGTCGTCGGGCGAAGGGCCGCAAGCGCCTCTCTGCCTAAGCTTCGCGCTGGTGGCCGGCGATGCGTACGGCCATCGGGCGTCTCAAGCGGCGCGCCGAGTTCCTGCAAGTCGCCGCGTCGCGGCGTAAGTACGTGACGCCGGGCCTCGTATTGCAGGCCATGCCGCGGCCCGACGACGGCCAACCGCGCGTCGGCTTCACGGCGACGCGAAAGCTTGGCGGTGCCGTCGTGCGCAACCGGGCGCGGCGCCGGCTTCGGGCCGCGGCTCAGGCCATTCTCCCCGTTGCGGCGGCGCCCGGCTATGACTACGTGTTGATCGCGCGTGCCGGCACGATCACCAGGCCGTGGACATTGTTGCTGGAAGACTTGCGCAAGGCAATCGAGGCTCTCACGTCCCGTCGACCGACCGCCCAATGAATCCCGTCTCGTGGCTCTTCATCGCTGCCATCCGGCTTTACCAGTGGTTCATCGCGCCGCTGCTTGGCCCGGCCTGCCGCTTCATGCCGAGCTGTTCGGAATACGCGCGCGAGGCGATCGAGATCCACGGACCCCTTGCCGGCACCTGGCTCGCCGTACGCCGGCTCCTCCGCTGTCATCCCTGGGGCGGCGAGGGCTGGGACCCGGTGCCGCCCGCAGAACGCTGTACCATCCACGCTCATCGCCGTTGCGGTCATAATTCCTGACCGGCCGCATTGCCATCGACCTCCTGCCGAAACCTGCCGAGTAACGACTTATGATGACCGACAACAAGAACCTCATCATTGCGATCGCCCTTTCGATCGCGATCGTCCTCGGCTTCCAGTTCTTCTTCGAGCAGCCGCGCCTCGAGCGCGAACGGGCCCAGCAGGCGGCGCGCGCCGTGAACCAGGCGCCGACCGAGGTCGTGCCGGCCGCGCCTGGCCAGGCGTCCCCTGGCGTACCCGCGGCGCCCGGCAGTGCGACCGCTGCGGCGCCGGTCCAGGACCGCGCGACCTTGATCAAGGAGCAGCCGCGCGTGCGCATCGAAAGCCCGAGCGTCAGCGGCTCGATTCTGCTGCGCGGCGCCCGCATCGACGACCTGCATCTGACGCGCTATCGCGAGACGGTCGAGCCGGACAGCCCGCCGATCACGCTGCTGACGCCGGCCTCGCTGCCGGATTCGTATTTCGCCGAGTTCGGCTGGGTTGCGGCGGCGAACGGCGTTGCCCTGCCGGGTCCGGACACGCTCTGGACCGCGGATCGCGACGTCCTGCGACCCGGTGCGCCGGTGACGCTCAGCTGGGACAATGGCCAGGGCCTGCGCTTCGAGCGCCGCATCGCGATCGACGAGAACTTCGTGTTCACGGTGACACAGCGCGTCCTGAACACCGGCGGCGCCCCGGTGCAGATCCACCCCTACGGCCTGATCGCGCGAACAGGCACGCCCAAGACCGCCGGCTTCTACATCCTTCACGAGGGACCGATTGGCGTGCTTGGCGGCACGCTGCGCGAGCCGGACTACGATGACGTGAAGTCGGCGCGCACGATCGAGCAAAAGTCGACGGGCGGCTGGCTCGGCATCACCGACAAGTACTGGCTGGTCTCGCTGATCCCCGACCAGAAGAGCGAGGTCACTGCACGCTTCAATCACGCCACGATCGGCGGCAACGACCGCTACCAGGCCGATTTCCTGGGCGCGGCCTCGATCGTGCCCCCCGGCGGCTCGGCCGAGGTGACAAGCCACCTGTTCGCGGGCGCCAAGGAAGTGCACCTGCTGAACCAGTACGAGTCGAACCTCGGCATCGACCGCTTCGACCTCGCTATCGACTTCGGCTGGTTTTATTTCCTGACCAAGCCGATCTTCCTGATCCTCGACTATTTCTACCGTCTGCTCGGGAACTACGGCCTCGCCATCCTGCTGCTGACGGTGCTGATCAAGCTGCTGTTCTTCCCGCTCGCGAACAAGTCGTACCGGGCGATGAACAAGATGAAGCTGCTTCAGCCCGAGATGGAGAAGCTGCGCGAGCGCTTCGGCGACGACCGCGCGCGGCTGTCGCAGGAGATGATGGCGCTCTACAAGCGCGCGGGCGCCAATCCGTTGGCGGGCTGTCTGCCCATCGTGATCCAGATCCCGGTGTTCTTCGCCCTCTACAAGGTGCTGTTCATCTCGATCGAGATGCGACATGCCCCGTTCTTCGGCTGGATCCGCGATCTGTCGGCGCCAGACCCGACCTCGATCTTCAACCTGTTCGGCCTGCTCCCCTGGGGACCGCCCGAAGTCTTCCTGCTCGGCTCCACGATCGGCGCCTGGCCGGTCATCATGGGGATCACCATGTTCCTGCAGCAGAAGATGAACCCGCAGCCGCCCGACCCGGTCCAGGCGCGCATCTTCCTGGCCATGCCGTTCATCTTCACCTTCATTCTGGCGCCGTTCGCGGCGGGTCTGGTGATCTACTGGGCGTGGAACAACATCCTGTCGGTGCTGCAGCAATGGGTGATCATGCGGCGCATGCAGGCGAAGCCGGCAAGTTGAGTCCCGCCCCGGGGGCGTCCGCCGACGCGGCGATCGAGACCGGACGCCGTCTGTTCGCGCAGGATTGCCGGTTCGTCGCGGGAGCGGCGACGCTTGACGCGATGCCGCCGCCGGGCCTTCCGGAAATCGCCTTTGCCGGGCGCTCCAACGTCGGCAAGTCCAGCCTCGTCAACGCACTCACCGGGCGACAGACGCTGGCGCGGACGTCGAAGACCCCCGGCCGCACGCAGCAACTCAACTTTTTCGCGCTCGGGTCGGCGCTGATGCTGGTCGACATGCCCGGCTACGGCTTCGCCCGCGTCGCCAGAAAACAGGTCCAGAGCTGGAACGAGCTGATCCGCCTCTATCTCAAGGGCCGGCCGAACCTGCGCCGCGCGCTCATCCTCGTCGACGCCCGCCAGGGCCTGAAGGACAGCGACCGCGCGACGATGGACCTGCTGGACCAGGCCGCCGTCAATTATCAGATCGTCCTCACCAAGGTCGACAAGCTGGTCCCCGCCGAACTCGCCGCGGTGACGGCCCGCACCGATGCCGAGGTCTCCCGCCACGTCGCCGCTCACCCCGAGGTCATTGCCACGAGCGCCCGGACCGGCCACGGCATCGCCGGGCTGCGCGCGGCGCTGGCGAGCCTCGCCGCATTGGGCTAGATAGACCTCGCCCGGGTGCGGGCTGCAGCTGGCTTTGGAACGTTCCCTCTTCGTCGCCGGGATCGACCGGCAATTCGGGGATCGCGAGCGACGATCCGACGGGAGGCCAAGCCACTCGCGGGTCCCGTGCCACGGCGTGTCCTCAAAGTCGCGTGGCAGAAACCTGATGACCGAGCATCACACCGCGGACGCTGTCGCCAACGCCCGCGTCCTTTCCGAGGCCCTGCCTTATATGCGCCGCTTCGCCGGCAAGACGGTCGTCGTCAAGTATGGCGGTCACGCCATGGGCGATGACAAGGTGGCAAGCGACTTCGCGCGCGACGTCGTGCTGCTCAAACAGGTGGGCATCAACCCGATCGTCGTGCACGGCGGCGGGCCCCAGATCGGCCAGATGCTGCAGCGGCTCGATATCAAGAGCGACTTCGTCGATGGGTTGCGCGTGACCGACGCCAAGACCGTCGAGATCGTCGAGATGGTCCTGGCCGGCTCGATCAACAAGGCGATCGTCGCCCACATCAACAAGGTCGGCGGTTGCGCCATCGGCCTGTCGGGCAAGGATGGCGGCCTGATCCAGGCCCGCAAGCTGACGCGGACCAAGCGCGATCCGGACTCGAACATCGAAAGGGTGCTCGATCTCGGTTTCGTCGGCGAGCCCGAACGCATCGAACCCAAGATCCTCGAGACGCTGGCCAGGTCCGACATCATTCCGGTGATCGCGCCCGTCGGCCAGGGGCCCGACGGCGAGACCTACAACATCAACGCCGACACGGTGGCAGGCGCCATCGCCGGCGCCGTGCGCGCCGCGCGCCTGCTGATGATGACCGACGTCGTCGGCGTGCTCGACAGGAACAAGAACCTGCTGTCGACCCTGTCGGTCGATCAGGTACGCGCACTGATCGCGGACGGCACCATCCACGGCGGCATGATCCCCAAGGTCGAGACCTGCCTGATGGCCGTCGAGAAGGGCGTGGAGGCAGCCGTCATCCTCGATGGCCGCGTTCAGCACGCGATCCTGCTCGAGCTGTTCACCGAACGCGGCGTCGGCACGCTGATCGGCCGCACGGCCTAGGACCGGTCGACGATGCCTCGATGCCGACCGGCAGCGAAGGGCGCCGGACAGCACATATGATCATCGTCGCCCGACACCCGAATCCCCACGGCGAGATCCGGGTCCTGCGCGACCGGCGCAACGGTTCGCATGTCTACTTTCAGGCGAACTGGTACCAGAGCCACGCCGACCGCTCGGGAACCAGCCTGATCGGCTACGTCCACGCGATCTTCGGCCTTCTCCTCCAGACGGGGGCCAGGCGTATCCTCGTCATCGGCGGCGCCGGCGGTACGCTCGGCACCATGCTCGCGCGCGTCGGCAAGCAGGTCACGATGGTCGACATCGACCCCGGCGCCTTCAAGCTTGCCCGCAAGTTCTTCGGCCTGGCGCCGGAGGTCGAGTGCCACGTCGCCGACGGCCGCGCGTTCCTGACCGGCACGCGCGCCCGCTTCGATGCGATCGTCGTCGACGCGTTCTTCCGCAACATTCCGCCGCGCCAGCTCTGCTCGGCCGAATTCTTCGCGCTTGCCCGCCGCCGCCTGAAACCGCAGGGCTGCATTCTGTTCAACGCCATCGTCGCCGAAGACGACGATCCGATCGCGGACCAGGTCGCGGCCGGCCTGGTCAAGGCCGGCCTTCCCACCTGCATTCTCGACACCTGGGGCGAGGACGACCGCAACGCGATCGTCGTCGCCGGCTTCGTCGGACGCCTCAGGCGGCCGACGCTGCTCATGCGGCCGGAAATCATGGCCGACGATATCGCCGAGGAGCTCCGGGGCATGAAGTTCCGTGCGCGGCGCGACATCGACCCGATCTACGACGATGCACCGCCGGCGCGCCCTCGAAGCCGCGCCCGCACCGGTACCCGCCGTTGAGGAACCAGGCAGGCCTGCCGCGATTTCCCGCCTGTGATACGGTCGGGTATCGCCGGCCGAATGGAGGATACGCACTGTGACGATGCTCGGCAGGATGTTTCGGCGCGCCGCGATCGTCGGCATTGCCGCCCTGGCTCCGGTGACAGCCGCCCTGGCGCAGCCGTCGATCACAGGCGCCGGCGCGACGCTTCCCTTGCCTGTCTACGCCAGGTGGGCCAAAGCCTATGAGGCGGCGACGGACGTGCGCGTGAACTACCAGTCGATCGGGTCCGGCGGCGGCATCCGCCAGATCAAGAGCGGCACCGTCACGTTCGGCGCCTCCGACATGCCCCTCAAGCCGGCGGCGCTCGAGGCCATCGGCCTCGTGCAGTTCCCGGCGATCATCGGCGGCGTGGTGCCCGTGCTCAACGTTCCGGGACTGCACGGCGAGCTGACGCTCACCGGCGATGTCCTCGCGCGCCTCTACTCGGGTGAGATCAAAAAGTGGAACGACGCCGCCGTCAAACAGCTCAACCCGGACGTCGAGCTGCCCGACCTGCACGTCGCACCGGTCTATCGGTCCGACGGCTCCGGAACGACGTTCCTGTTCACCGATTACCTGTCGAAGGCAAGTCCGAACTGGGCGCACAGCGTCGGTGCGAGTACGTCGGTGCGGTTTCCGGTCGGCATCGGCGCCAAGGGTAACGAGGGTGTCGCTGCGGTCGTCGGCCGCACCCGCGGTGCGCTCGGCTATGTCGAGTATGCCTACGCGAAGCAGACCGGCTTGAGGATCGCAAAGCTGGTGAACCGCGAAGGCCGGACAGTGACCCCCGACGCCGCGACCTTCCAGGCGGCGGCCGAAGGCGCCGACTGGGCCGGCACGCCGGGTTTCGGCGTGGTCCTGACCGATCAGCCCGGGGCGAATGCCTGGCCGATCACGGGCGCCAGCTACATCCTCGTTCATCGTGCACCGCGCGATCCTGCCGACGTGCAGCAGGCGCTGCGGTTCTTTGCTTGGGCCTATGCGGAAGGGGACGAGGTGGCGCTGCAACTCGGCTACGTGCCGCTTCCCCAGCCTGTAGTCGACGCCGTGAAGCAGCACTTGGCCAACAGCCTCCAGGGTGTCGACATCACTGGCCTCCGCTAGCGCTGCCTGTGCAAGTTCCGTTGCGGACAGCTCTCCCGCGCTGACGGCCTCCCGAACCCGTCAGCGTCAGATCGGCGTTCTGCACTACATCCTCGGCGCGCATACGGCAGCCGACGATCGGCGCGGCTACCGGACGGCGAACTGCCGCTCCGCCTCGAAATAATCCGGCAACCCGACGGTCTCGTTCAGGTCGGCGAACGTCGCCAGGCGATCGGCCATAGCCTCCGGGCTGCCGTCGCGGCGGATGGCCTGCATCACGGCCTGCATCGCCGGATAGGCGGCGAGCAGCGGCTCGATCGGGAAGATCATGATGTCGAACCCGAGCCTGCCGACGTCGGCGGCGGTCATGGGCGGGGTCTTTCCTGTCCGCGCCGCGTTGAAGAGCTGCTTCTTGCCGGTCTTCGCCAGCTCCCGGCCGATCCGCGCGATCTCGTCGACCGACTCCGGCGCGTCGACGAACAGAACATCGGCGCCTGCTTCGGCATAGAGACGGCAGCGCGCGATCGCGTCGTCGAGGCCGGTCACGGCGCGTGCATCGGTGCGTGCGATGATCATGAACGACGGGTCGCGGCGCGCGGACACCGCCGCGCGGATCTTCTGGACCATCTCCTCGGCGGGAATCACCTGCTTGCCGGCGATGTGGCCGCACTTCTTCGGCGTCACCTGGTCCTCGATGTGGAGGGCCGCCACCCCTGCCGCTTCGTAGAGCTCCACCGTACGGCGCACGTTGATCGCATTGCCGTAGCCGGTGTCGGCGTCGGCGATGCAGGGCAGCGGCGTCGCCGCCGCGAGGCGCCGCATGTGGTCGGCCATTTCCGTGGCCGACAGCAGGCCGAAGTCCGGCAGGCCGCACAGGCTCGCCGCCGTCGCGAAGCTGCCGATATAGACGGCGCGGAACCCCGCCGGTACCGCCATGCGTGCCGTGAACGCGTCGAACGCACCGATCGCGAGCAGCGGTCGCTCCTGCTTCATCGCCTCGCGCAGCATTTGGCCTTTGGTCATGGCAGTCTCCGAAGAAAAGCCGTTTCAAAGCCCTTGGAAGGCTGGCTTGCGCTGGTCACGCTTGGCGCGGCCGGCTTCTTTGCCGTCCTCGGTGCTCAGCATCGTGGCCAGCGCAAACCGCGCATGCTCGAGGGCGGCCTGCGGCGACATCCCGCGCATGGCATAGTACGCATCGCGGCCGACGGAGATCGCGACCCCGCTTCGCGCCGCGATCTTGCGGGCGACATCGGTCGCCTCGGCAAGGACCCGGTCGCGCGGCACGATGCGATTGACGAGATGAAGCGCCTGCGCCTCCGCGGCCGACAGCAGGCGGGCCTCGTAGATGATCTCGAACAACAGCTTCGGCGGCAGCAGCTCGCGCGTGCTCGCCAATGCCAGCAACGGAAACAGGCCGTAATCGAGCTCCGGCAGACCGAACCGGGCGTCCTCGGCCGCGATCGCGAGGTCGCAACCGGCGAGAAGACTGAATCCGCCGGCCAGCGCATCGCCGTTGACGGCGGCGATGAGCGGCTTGCCCAATCGCGACATCGCGACCGCGACATCCGCGAAGGCGCGCGCGAAGCCGAGATACTGAACGGGACTGCCGGTCGGGAACCCGTCGATCTCGCCGCCGAGGCAAAACACGTCGCCCGATGCGGTCAGGACCACGGCACGAACGGCCAGGTCGACGCGCGCAGCCTCCAGCGCCTGTTGAAGAAGCTGTCCGGTGGTGCGATCGATACGGTTTTCGCGGTCCGGCCGATTGATGGTGAGGGTCAGGACCCCGTCCGCGACCTCCTGCGTCAGTGTCGCCATTTTCTCTGCTCCGTGGTGCTTAGAATCCAAGGGCGCGCGGCAGTGCGAGAACGAAGCCCGGCCAGTACGTCATCACGGCGAGCACGGCGAGCGAGGCGGCGAAGAACGGCATGGCCTCGCGCACCTGTTCGCCATAGCTCGTGCCGGCGATGCGCGCCGTGATCATCAGCGAGATGCCGACAGGCGGCGTCAGCAGCCCGAGATTCAGGTTGAAGACGATCATCACGCCGAGCTGCAGCGGGTCGATGCCGTAGGCCTGGCCGATGGGCGCCAGCAGCGGCGTCACCACGACGAGTCCCGCCGCCGGCGCGAAGAACATGCCGACGACGATCAACAGGATGTTGATCACCAGCAGCATCAGGTTGGGGTCGCTCACATGCGCCTGCGCGAATGCGACCAGCGTCTGAGGTACCTGGCTACGGGTCAGCGACCACGCCAGGAATGCCGAAGCCGCGATCACGATGAGAACCGCGGCGGTCTCGGTCCCCGACTCCTTCAGGAGGCGCCAGATGTCGCGGGCGCTCGAGCGCCGCGAGCCGAGCGCCAGGATCAGGGCGTAGAGGACCGCAACCGCCGCGCTTTCCGTGACGGTAAAGATCCCGCTCACGATCCCGACGACGATGATCAGGGGCAGGCACAGCCCCGGCAACGCGTGCACGAACCGTCGGGCGGTCTCCTGCAGGCCGATCGGCGGGTGAACGGGATACCGGCGCCGTCCGGCGATGATGCGGGCGATAATCGCCAGTGCGAGTGCCATCGCAAGGCCCGGCGTCACGCCGGCAACGAACAGCGCCTCGATCGACGTGCCGGACTGCACGCCATAGAGCACCATCAGGATGCTCGGCGGAATGATCGGTCCCAGGGCGCCGGAGGCCGCGGTGACCGCGCCGGCAAAGCCGCCGCCATAACCTTCCCGTTTCATTGCCGGCACGAGGATGGCCCCGAGTGCCGTCGTGTCGGCGACGGCCGAGCCGGAGATGCCGGCGAAGAACACGCCGGCGCCGATGTTCGAGAGGGCGAGCCCGCCGCGGAACCGTCCGAGCACGGCATTCGCGAGCGACACGATCGTCGTGGCAATGCCGCTATGCGTCATCAGGTGGCCCATGAGCAGGAACAGCGGCACGGCCACCAGCGGGAACGAGTCGAGCGCCGAGACCATCTGCTCGGCCATCACGGAAAGCGGCAGGCCGCCCAGTCCGACCCAGCCGGCAAGTCCCAGCGCCGCGAAGATCGGAATGCCGATTGCCAGCGCGAAAAGCAGCGCGGCGGACATGCCGATCATCGGCGGACCTCCCGGGCCAGGCGCATCGCGGCGATCGCCAGGCGCTCGAGCAGGAACAGAAGGATGCAGGCCGCCGAAACCGGGACGGACAGGTAGAGCCAGCTCGCCGATATATCCAGCCCGAAGCTCATCATCGGGATCGTCAGCTCGTACTGCTCCAGTCCCGCGACGAGCATGGCCCCGGCGAACGCGCAGAACGTGCCGAGGCCAACGAGTTCGACGACCATCTGCATCCGGCGCCCGAGCGCGTCGGGGACCAGCGACACGGTCAGATGCAGGCCCGCGCGGGTGAGCCACGCGGTGCCGAGAAACGAGACCCAGACGACGAGGTAGCCCGCGAGCACCTCGGACCACACCGGCGCATACTGGAACAGGTAGCGACCGCCCACCTGCACGATGACCGAGCCGAACAGCACCAGCATGCCGACCCCGATCAGAACGGACAGGATTTCCTGTACGACGTCCGCGATGCGCGACAGCATGAAGATGCGGGGGCCCGCGGGAGCCGTCGCCTGCCCGCCGGTCCCGTCGCCGGTCAGCTCCATGGAGCTCAGCCCGCGCCCGCGGCCTGGAGACGCTTCACCCATGCATGGAGTTCGCCGTATTTCGGCGCGAGCGCGGCGGTCGATTTGCGCTCCAGCTCGTCAGTGTCGACATCGACGAGCTGCGCGCCGGCGGCCTTGAACTTTTCGAGCGCCTTCGTCTCGGCCTCGACCATCGCGGCCGCGAACCATTGCGACGTCTCGCGCGCGCTCTCCTCGACTGCCGTCTTCACCGCGGCCGGCTGCCGGTCGAGCCACTGGCCGAAGAAGATCCATGCATAGTTCGGCATCATGTGACCCGTCATCAGCACGGTCTTGGTGAGCGAGATGAGGCCGAGCGTTTCCGCCGTCTGCAGCTCGATTTCGGCGCCGTCGACGACGCCTTGCTGCATGGCCGGAAACATCTCGGCGACGCCCAGCGGCGTCGGCGTCACGCCCCATGCCTTGAACGTGTCGATCACCACCGGAAGCCCCGGCGCGCGGATTTTCAGGCCCTGCAGCGCGGTGACCGGGCGCCGCACATAGACGTAGCGCTTGCCCTTGTACATCGGCGCCAGGACGCGATAGCCCGACGTCTTTTCGATCTCGGCCAGGAAGGCCTTGCCGGCATCGCTCGCATAGGCCCGGTCGAATTGCGCTTTCTCGCGGAAGAGATAGGGCCACGAGTCGACCATCGCGGTCGGCGCGTAGGAACCGATCGCCGTCGTCGAAATGATCGTGCCGTGAATGGCGCCGGAGCGCTGCTGTGTGGCGATCTGCGCAAACCCGCCGAGCTGGCTCGCGGGAAAGATCTTCACGTCCACGTCGCCGCCGGTGCGGTCGACGACGCCCTTGGCGAAACGCTGTACGGCGTCGTGCTCCAGGCTGACGGCCGGGAAGACGTGGGCGAAGACCAGCTCGGTCTTCGCGGCCGCCTTCCGGATCGGCGCGACGGCCGCCGAGGCCGCGAGAAGGCCGAGAACCTGACGACGGGTGGGACGAAACATGGCTTTCCTCCTTCGATGCCCTATGCGGCGTGTTTGGCTCCGGGCACCGTCGCCTTCCGGTAACCGAGGCGGCCCGACAACGTGTCGGCGGCACGGCGCATCGCGGTGGCGATATGGGCCTCGTGCTTTGGCGTGAATCGAACGCTCGGCACGGCGACGCTGAGCGATGCGACCGGCGCGCCGTGCGCACCCAGTACGGGCACGCCGACGGCGAAAATTCCGGGGATGAGTTCCTCGCGACTATAGGCAAGCTGTCCTGCCCGGATCTCCGCCAGCTCCTTCAGGAGCGCACGGCGGCTCTTCAGCGTGCGTGGCGTCACCGGCGGCAGATCTTTGGGAACCAGCCGCTCGATCTCGGCCGGCGGCAGGAAGGCCAGGATCGCCTTGCCGCCGGCGGTCGCGTACATCGGCGCCCGTTCGCCGAGCTGCATCGTCCGCTGCAGCGGCTGATCGCAGTTCGCCTTGGCGACGACGACGATGTCAGGTCCCGAGGCGATCGACAGCGCCGTCGACTCGCCCGACTCCCGCATCAGCTCGTCGACGACCGGCTGACCGATCCGGGCGAGATCGAGCCCGGCCATGTATTGCTGCGCCAGGGTCAGAATTTGCGGGCCGAGCATGTACCGCCGCCCCGACTCGTCGCGCGCGATGAAGTGATGTGCTTCCAACGTGTTGATCAGGCCCGTGACGCTGCTCTTCGGAATCGAAAGCCGCTGCGCGATCTCCGCGTGCGTCATGCTGCCGTGCTGGGCCAGGGCGGCGAGCAGCTGGCAGACGCGGTCGGCCGATTTCGTGGGCTGGAAGTCGCCGGCGGCCATGGCAGCGTTCATATATGTGAACAATAGAATCTATTCATTCATAGATATAAACAGCGTCGCGAAGTTCCTGCAACCGCCCCGGTTCGGGTCGGCGGAGCATCGCGTCATTTGGCGGTGACGACGCACGCGCCGGCGCGGTTAATGCGCCTGGCCGTATCGCCCGGATGTTGCTTGAGGTGCGGCGGGAGTACCGCCGGAGGGCCGCTTGGTCTTTTGCCAATGCGGTCGTCCGTTGCCGATGCAAACCCGACAAAAACCCAGCGGGTTTTCTCTGGATTTTGGCTGCGTTTCCGAAAATGAACCGGCCCGCCGAAGCAGGCTGGAGGCAGTGCACAACGGCAGGTTAATAACCGCTCTCAGCCCGGCACGGTAAAGGCCGGCGCGGACCACGTCGTGAACGCAGAGTGGCGTCGTTGAGACGGGCGGCCACGACAGGTCGGCTGCCGCTCACTCCTCGAATCCGGTCGACTCCGCTTTGAATTTCAACTGCCGGGCGTTGTCGCGTACGACGCCGACATCCTCCTCGGGGAACCCATCTGGCGCGGTGGCCTCGATCTCCACCGTTACTTTGACCTCGGCGCCGGGCGTACGCTGCAGCTCGCTCACAACCGAATTGATGATGCTTTCGAAGGCCCTGATCGGCCGCATCATGTCGATCTCGACCGTGCCGTAGAACCGTTTCGGCCGCCCTGGCTTCGCGGGGGACTGTGGCTCGGGCGTTGTTGGGGCTCCCGGAGAGCTGGGCGTGCCCGGAGTGGGGACCTCGGGCCGTCCCGACACGGCCGCTTCGCGCCGAAGCTGTTCGAGCGCCACATCTTTGTGCACCAGAACCGCACCGGCGGGAATGAGCTCAGGCGGCGCCTTGCCCCAGGCCAAACCGACGTACCGTTGGCCAAGTTCGTCCCACGCATCGGCGTAACCGAAGGCTGGATCGACGCGCGTGACCGCCTCACGGATGGTGCGATCGAGCACAATCCGATCGCGCACCTTGGGCAAATAGACGTAGCTCGCAAACCACTCGGCCAGTTCTCCGATGCCAAGGTGAGGTCGATCCTGCGGCCACAGAGGTTCGAGCAGCCGTGTCAACGCTTCGGGCCCGAGCACCTCTTTCACCACCCCATCGGCCTTGGCCTTGTCGTAAACCGCAGACGGAATTGCGGCGCGGGTCGGGTTGGGAGCGGTCAGGTGCTGCAACTCGAACGCCGCCCCGGTCGCGGCGGCATCCCTGTAGGGATAGAGCACGTGAGTCCAGGCGGCGCGGACGGCCTTCTCGGCTGCCTCCTTGGCCGATCGGGCACGCTGTTCGGCGTCGGCGGATTGCCCATGCGTCATCTGTTCGCGCAAATGCTTGTCGGCGACGATCTCTTGCCAAGCCAGGGCTTTCCGCATGACCTCGCGAGCCGTGGTCAACTGTCCTTCGTCGGCCGCCACAAAGAGGAGCGTATTGCGAAAGCGCCTCTGGCCGGCGCGGCAGCGGTTGAGTGCATCCGTTGCCGCCTCTGTCGCTTTGGAGGCAGCCGCGGTTCGCCCGACGTGCGGCGTGTCCGGGCCGAGGATAACCAGGGCAAGGAAGTCGGATTCATCGACGGCGGCCGGGTCGTCCGGCGCTGCGAACACCCGGTGAAACCCGCCGCGCACCGCGCTGTCGGTGCGCAGCTGCTGGACGATGCCGGCATCGACGACGTGCTCCGGGAACTCTTTGGCTTTCTCTTCCGCGAGCCGGTTGAGCGTCGGCTTGGTGGCGAACCAATACCGTCCACCCTCCTCGTAAAGAAATGCGGCACGCTCGCTGAGCTCGCGCAGCGCGTCACCGAAGATCGCCAACTGATCCCCCGGTTCGGCGCAGGCAAGGCGCAGCTTGGGGCCGGTGATGCCCGCGTTCGCCTGGCCTTCGAGCGGCGCCGTCAGCAGGAACACGGCCCGGGCGGCACGGGTTGCCGCCCGCAGGCGGGAGATCGTCCGGCTGGGATTGACCTCCATCTGCTGAGGCAAGGCGCTCGCGCCGTCCACCTCCCGGTCGACCACGGCGGTGAACGCGGCCGGGAGGGGATAGAGGGCGCTGGCGCGGATCTTCTCATGCCCGATCGGCACCCGCGCAGGTGTAATCAGCGGATCCGTCGCCCGCTCGTGCCACAGGACGCCGATGACGTTGGCCATGAACCGCAGCACACCGCGCGTGCGCTGGAACTGCTGCAGCTGAGCCCAATCCTGGGACAGACAGCGGAACAGCTCGGGGTGAATCGGATAGGCGAGCTTCAGAAGCTCGACATACCGCGGCTCGCGGGTTTCGGGCGGAAACTCTGCCGGGTTCTTCCTGTAGAGATCGGCAAACGCCTTGACGGTCTCGTCGCGTGCTTTCTCGCCGTCCGCATCGAGCGCCTGGAAAAGGCGCCGCCGAATGATCTGATAGGTTTCGTCTCCCGAAGCGGGTAACCAGCTCGAGTGAACACGGCCGAACACAGCTTCCAGCCGCTTCAACGCCGCAACGCCCTTTTCACCGCCAGCTTCCACCGCGCTTTCCGGCAACGAGCCGACCACCAGCACGCCCGGCGCCATTTTGGCCGCTTCGGTGAGGGATTGGATGAAGGACAGGAATGCCTCGAAGCGCTCGTCCGGCAACTGGCGAGCGAACGCCACGACCTCGTCGAGCAGGATGAGACTCGGCCCCGCCTTCTTGAACACCTGCACCATCAGGTCCGAGCCGGGGTTTGTGCCGTTCTCCTCCGCGTCCTTGACCAGCTCCAAACCCTCGGAGCCGGCGAGGCGCCAAGCGATGTAGCCCCACAGCGTTCGGATCCTCGGTGCACCCTTGGCGCGAAACGCGACGTCCGGCCCCGCGGCCGTACCGACGAAGACGGCGAGCTTCGGCTTTCTCCACGTCGCGATGCCGGCTTGCTCCAGAAGCGGCGCCACGCCTTCGAGCAGTTTCGGGTCCGTTGCCCGAGCCAGGTGCAACAGGGCCAGCATCGTGTGCGTCTTGCCGCCGCCGAAAGCGGTCTGGAGCCCAATGACCGGATCGCCGCCGCTCCCGCCCAGTCGCTGCAAGGCCGAAAGAAGAACGCGCTTCAACCCCTCGGTTAGGAAGGTGATCCGATAGAAGTTTTCCGGCGTGGCGTAATCTTCGCTGGCGTTACCGGAGTCGACCGCAAACAGGTCGGCGGCGAACTCAGCCTCTTTGAAGCGATTGGCGAGCACGTCCGGGTGCGGCAGCGCGACGCTGATCCATGGCTTCAACCCGCGACCGGTCGTCTCCGGAGCGGCGGCAGAGGGAACCGCCATAGCCGCGGCGGCATCCGCGAGCGTAGCCTTGGGCGCCGTCTGACTGGCGGGAATGGCCGGGGCTGCCGCCACCCCGGAACTGCGCTGCGTGTCGTACAGTGCCTTGACCGCGGAGACCTCTTTCTCGGGCGCTTTGGTCAATCGTAGAAGCTGATGGATCGCGTCGAGGTAGCGGAGTGCCTCGTCGTCCTGCATCGGCAACGCGAGATGGGCCACGGCGTTGCGCGCTTCTAAAGCGATCGACGCGAACGTGCGTACTTTCAGCCTGTCGCTGCGGCTGAAGGCCTCGCCGAACAGGCCCTGCCAGTTGTCAATGATGGTCTTGAGCAGACCATAGGCATCGAGCGGCGACTTGGGATCAGAGCCCTGGGCGCGACTGGCGTAATGCAGCCAGTGCTCGCCATGAGCCTTTTTCATATGCGCCGCGACGAACGGCGTAAGACCCGGCACCAGATGTTGGACGGCCGCTTGAACGCGCGTCTCCGCTTCTCCCGCCATGATCCCTCCGCGTCACAACAGGTTGGCCTGAACCGGGGTCGCTTCGGCAGCCTTGGCGCTCGCCCGTTCCTCCAAACGGGGCCACGCCTCGGCGAGCTCGTTATAGATAAGCGCCTCCTGGGCCCACCCCTTCTTGGTGGCGATTTCGTACAGGCGATAAGCCAGCGCCCGCGCTTCCGCGGCCTTGCTGCCCATCTCCGCAACCAATCGCGCCGCGGCCTCCATACCGCCATCCTCGGCGCGGAGCACCCGCGCCGTGTGTTGGACGCATTCCCATACGGTGGGCACCTTGTCCTTGTTCGGCGACCAATCCGCGGGCAGGCTCTCGCGCGGCGTCAAAGCCGCCTTGCCGTGCAGGTTCTGGAACACGCCGGAATCGAACAGCATCCGATCCGACGTGTCCTTGGCGTTTGCCAATTGGATCAACTCGCCGGAGGGCCGCTTGTCGAAGCCGTAGCTGGAGAACCACGCCAGCGCCACCTGGGTGATGGGATCGAGCGTGCCGTCGAGAGCGTTTTCGATTTCCTCCCAGACACGATTGATCAGCGAAAGCGCGGTCTTAACGGTCATGACGCTATCATCGTCCTCCAGCACTTTGGCGTAGCGCGTAAAGATGCCCATGCCGGGGCCGAGAACCGACTGCTGTATGTCCACCGGCCCGACACCGGCCTTGCGGATGTCCTCGATCGCATCGGGCAGCTCACGCTTCAGCGCACGCACGAACTCGTCGCGCATCGCGACTGATGCGTTCGGGTCTCGCTTCCGGCAAACGAGGACGATGGAGGATGCGAGGGCGTTTGCGCCTCGGCCAATCATCCGATTTGAGAGCTCGGTGCGCAGCGGCCATGTGCCGTCCACTGACAGACCAGCGTCGACAACCGCCTGCAAGAACGCAGCCCAGCCGGCCGATGTCACTCCCTCTTCCGCCACCTCCGATTGTTTGAAGGCGTAATAAATCGCGAGCGGCTCTTCATCAGTGGCCGCGTTCCGCATTGCGCT
>DASVCL010000050.1:0-39031 GCA_036381615.1 Alphaproteobacteria bacterium | reverse complement strand
CGATGTCTGATCCGCGTAATGTGAGCCTGCTCACGTCGCCGTCGGCGGAGGATAACGGGGCGTCCCCGTCACGGATTTCGGGGCGCGGGGTACAATCCGTCGAAATCGGCGGACGGCTGCTCGCCACGCTGGCCAAGGCCGCGCAACCGATGATGCTCCGCGATCTCGCGCAGGCCGCCGAGCTGACGCCGGGACAGGCGCATGCCTATCTCGTCAGTTTCCGGAAGATAGAGCTCGTCGAGCAGGATCCCGTCTCCGGGCGATATCGTCTCGGCCCGTTTGCCTTGCATCTCGGACTCGCGCGACTGCGTAACACCGATCCCTATCGGCTGGCGGCAGAGGCGGTCGTGCAGTTCGCCGAGGAACTGGAGCTGATGGTCGCGATCACGGTGTGGGGCACGCATGGCCCGACGATCATTCACGTCCAGGAATCGTCCAATCAGATCCACGCGAACGTGCGGCCCGGTGGCGTGTTCACCGTGACCGGCACGGCGACGGGCAAAGTCTTCGCCGCCTACATGCCCTGGAAGCTGGTGGAGCCGGTGGTGCAGGCCGAGCTGCGCACCGCCCAGAAGGGCTGGCGCGGAACGGCCGAAATGGCGATGGACGAGCTGCTGGCCAAGATCGAGACCGTGCGCCGGCAAGGCCTTGCGACGACGATCGATCTGCCCGTGCCCGGCATCAGCGCGCTGAGCGCGCCGGTCTTCAATCACACCGGCCAGCTGCAGCTCGCCATCACCGTCATCGGCCCGACTGGAAAGGTGGATTGCGACCTGTCGGGCCCACATGCCGCGGCGCTGCGGGCGTTCACGCGCCGATTGTCGACCGAGCTCGGATATCAGCCGGACTGACGCCCCGGCAGGTCGGCAGACGGCGCCGACGCGCCGGCCGCGTGCCGGCCGGCGATGTAGCCGAAGGTCATGGCAGGTCCAAGGGTGATGCCGCCGCCCGGATAGTTGCCGCCCATGATGCTCGCCATGTCGTTGCCGGCCGCATAGAGTCCGGGAATCGGCTGCCCCTTCGCGTCGAGCACGCGGGCATGGCGGTCGGTCTTGAGACCGGCGAAGGTACCGAGGTCGCCGATCACCACCTTCAGCGCATAGAACGGACCCCGCACGATCGGCGCAACACAAGGATTCGGCGTGACGGCGGGATCGCCGAGATAGCGATTATACGCGGTGCTGCCCTTGCCGAACTGGGGATCCCGCCCCTCCTTGGCATGCCGGTTGTACTCGGCGATCGTGCGTTCGAGTGCCGCCGGATCGATTCCTGCCTTCCGCGCCAGTTCCGCGACGGTCCGGCCGCGCACGAGATAGCCCGAACGCAGGTGATGCGTGAGCGGCACCGGGAAGGGCTTCACGAAGCCGAGTCCGTAGCGGCGGATGGTCGGATGATCGCAAATCAGGAAGGCGCAGATTTCGCCGGGCAGCCCCCTGCTGGCTTTCACCAGCGCCTGGCAGAAATCATGATACGAATTCGCCTCGTTGACGAAACGCACGCCGGCCCGGGTCGTCGCAATCACCCCGGGTTTGGCGCGGTCGATGAAGTGCGGGAACACGCCCGTCGTGCCGTCGCCGCGGGGCACGCGCGAAACGGGCACCCAGGCCGCGGCATTCGGCAGCTCCGCGGCGACGACGCTGCCCGCGCCCTCGCCCAGACGCAGGCCGTCGCCCGTATTGCCGTCAGGGGCCGGCGACCAATGCTCGGCGCCGGTCGGCGCGTGCGGGAACAGCGCTTTGCGCCGCACGATGTCGTGCGGGAAACCGCCCGCCGCCAACACGACGCCGCGCCTTGCGCGGATGCGAACCGGCCCATTCTTCGTCTCCACCAGCGCGCCGACGACGGCATCGCCCTCGCGCAGCAGCTCGCGCGCCGGCGAGGACAGCCAGAGCGGTATGCCGAGGTCGAAGGCTGACTTCGCGAGACGCGCCGCCAGAGCGTTGCCGTTGGTCAGTCGCATTGCGCGGCCGTGGAACAGCAGATCGCGGCCATACCTGAGCAGCAGGCGGGCGACGTAGCCGGCCGACACGATCGAACGCGTCACGTTGAAGAAATGCAGCAGCTCCTTGCCCGAGCCGATCATCATGCCGACGAAGGTGATCTCGCGCAGCGGCGGCCGGAGGTTGGCGATCGCGCTGCCGAGTTCGCGTCCGTCGAAAGGCTCGGCGCAGATCGAGCGTCCGCCCGGCAGGCCGCCGGGTGCGTCGGGGTGATAGTCGGAGAATTGCGGGCCGAGCACGAACTTCACCGCCGTGTTGCGCTCGAAGAACTCGACCATCCGGGGGCCGTTCTCGAGGAAGGCGTCGACTCTCTCCGCGTCGAAATGGTTGCCGGCCTCGTGCTGAAGATAGGTCCGTGCCGTCTCGGCGCTGTCGGCAATCCCCTCGCGCACGGCATGCGGGTTGCCGGGAATCCAGAGCCACCCGCCCGAACGGGCCGTGGTGCCGCCATAGACCGGTTCCTTCTCCACGACCAGCACGTCGAGGCCGTGCAGGCGCGCCGTCACCGCGGCCGACATGCCGCCGGCCCCCGAACCGATCACGAGCAGGTCGCAGTCATGCGACGTGATGGAATTCATCTTTGAACCTCTGGTTTGAAGCGCCGATGTCGGCGATTTGCGTCGGAAGAATCGACACGAGGGCATCACACGGCGAGATAGCCGCCATCGACCGGTAGAACCGCGCCGGTGACGTAGCTCGACATCGACGAGGCCAGGAAAACGACGGGTCCGACCAGTTCCTCGGGCTCGCCGACGCGGCCGAGCGGCGTATGCGCCATGAAGCGCGCCAATGTCGCCGCGTCGGCGCGGGTGACCTCGGTCATGGGGGTCGCGATCACGCCGGGGGCGATGGCATTGACGCGGATTCCATCCACCGCCAGTTCCGCGGCCAATGCTTGCGTGAACTGCCGCACGGCCCCCTTGCTCGCGGCGTAACTGCTCGACCGCGGACCGGCGACGAAAGACATGATCGAGGCGAGATTGACGATGCGGCCTTTCGTGCGCCGCAGCTGCGGCAGCGCCGCGCGCGTCATGTTCTTCATGCCGGTGATGTTGACGCGAAACGTATCGTCCCAGTCGCGGTCGTAACCGTCGTCATCGAAAGGAACGCGGCGGATGATCCCGGCATTGTTGACCAGGATCGAGATGGCGCCGAGACGCGCCTCGACTTCGCTGGCAAAGCGCAGGCACTGGTCGCGGTCGCCGACATCGACGGACATCGCGAACGCCGTACCGCCGGTGCGCCGGATGTCCGCGGCCACCGCCTCCGCACCGTCCGCATTGATGTCGCCGAGTGCGACCTTGGCGCCGTGCTGGGCGAGACCCATCGCGATCGCACGGCCGTTACCCTGTGCGGCGCCGGTCACGACCGCCACGTCGGCACCCAGCAACTTGCTCATCGCGCGCGCTCCTCCGAAATTCGTATATTGCGAACGATTTCGTTATTTCATATAGTCGGCTCGCCATAATTGCAATGCTCCCTCTGCCGGCAGACCGGCGAAACGTGATCAGGAGGTCTTCCGCCAGGCGGGCTGCGGCGCTGGGTTCGGCAGCGTGCGGCGAGGCCGTCGTTGCCCTTCGGGCAGTCGGACCGACTGCCCGGCGACACGGAAGCGAGTGACGAGTCGGGAGGAGACGATGCGAAAGTTTCTACTTGCAGCCATAGCTGCCGCAGTCGGCATCGCGGGGATGTCGTCTGCGTCCGCCAAGGACTACGACCTGCAGAGCGTGTTCGGTCTGCAGGTGCCCTCGATCGGGCAGAGCCCGGTCAGGTGGGCCGAGCGCGTCGCGCTGATGACCAACAACGAGATCAAGATCAAGGTCCATGGCGCCGGCGAGCTGGTCCCGCCTTTCGAGGTCTTCGGTGCGGTCAGCAGCGGCGCCATCCCGATGGGCTTCGACTGGATCGGCTATTGGGCCGACCGCATTCCGGTGGCGAACCTGGTCGGCTCGATGCCGTTCGGACCGCCGCCCGAGCTGTTCCTCGGCTGGATGTTCCAGGGCGGTGGCCTCGAGATCATCCAGAAGGCCTACGATCCGCATAACGTGAAGGTCCTCCCGTGCCATCTCGTGGTCCCGGAGGCCGGCGGCTGGTTCAACAAGGAGATCAAATCGGTTGCCGATCTTAAGGGCCTCAACATGCGAATCGCTGGCCTCGGCGCCAAGACCATGGCGCGCCTCGGCGCGAATACGCAGTTGATCCCGGCCGGCGAGATTTTCGTGTCGCTGGAACGCGGACGCATCGAAGCGGTCGAGTTCTCCGCGCCGCAGCTCGATCTTGGCCTCGGCCTGCAGAAGATCGCCAAGTTCTATTACTTCCCCGGCTGGCATCAGCCGGCGAGCTGGGACTCGATCATCGTCAACATGGGTGTATGGAAGTCCCTGACGCCGAAGCAGCAGCAGATCATGACCGAGGCCTGCCACGCCAACATCACGTACAACATGTACGACCAGATCAACGCCCAGGTCGCCGCGATCGAGAAGATCGAACAGGCAGGCGTGAAGATCGTCCGCTTTCCGGATGACGTCCTCGCGGCACTGAAGAAAGAGGCGCAGCAGGTGATGAAGGAGGAAGCCGAGAAGGACCCGCTCTTCAAGGAGGCCTACGAGTCCCTCACGGCCTATGTCCGCCGCGTCGGCCGCTGGTCCGATCTTCAGCAGCTGCCGCAGAATTGAAAACGGCGCGCAGCGCCATGAGCCGCCGCCGGCGCCATGCTGGCGGCGGAATCTCTCCGGGATGCGGTCGCTAGCATGACCTCACTGTGCAAATCGGTCGAAGCCGCGTGCGCTTGGTTCGGCCGTATCGCCGGCTGGCTGACGCCGCTGTTGGTGGTCAGCGTGTGTCTTGGCGTTTTGATGGTGCAGCTGCGGCTCAACGCGCTGGCCGAATGGACCACCCCCGTCCCGCTGTTCGGCACCCATATTTCGATGAACAGCCTGCTCGACCTGCAGTGGCACCTCTTTGCCGTCCTGGTGATGCTGGGCGGCGTCTATGCCCTTCACACCGACGCCCATGTCCGCGTCGACTTCATCGCGGCCCGCTTCACACCCCGCACCCGTCAAATCATCACCCTGCTGGGCGACCTCCTCTTCCTACTGCCGTTTGCCGTGCTGATGACCTGGTTCTCGTGGACGTTCACCATGTCCGCCTTCCAGGTCCACGAAGGCTCAAGCTACGGCGGGCTTCTCGACCGCTGGATCGTCAAGGCGGTGCTGCCGCTCGGCTTTGCCCTGCTTACCCTGCTCGGTGCGGCGCGGGCCGTTCGCACCGCGATCGAGATCGCCCGCGGGGGCGGCGACACGCCCGTTTCCGATCCGGAGCGATAATCATGGAATACACCTGGCCGCTGCTCATGGCGGTCGCGCTACTGATCGGCCTCTTCTCCGGCTATCCGGTCGCGCTCGTGCTCGCCGGCGTCGGCGTAATCTTCACGTTCCTCGCCGATGTGCCCCTGATCTTCCTCTCGACCGGCGTCGCGCGCATTTTCTCCGGCATCCTGAGCAACTGGCTCCTGATTGCGGTGCCGCTCTTCGTCTTCATGGGGCTGATGCTCGAGCGGTCGGGAATCGCCCAGCGTCTGCTGCGCTCGCTGGCCGGTATACTGGGCCCGGTTCCCGGCGGCTACGCCTTCGCCGTCGCGATCATCGGCATCGTCATGGCGGCCTCGACGGGCATCATCGGCGCCAGCGTCGTGCTGATGGGCGTGCTGGCACTGCCGGTCATGCTGCAGAACCGCTACAAGCCCGAAATCGCCACCGGCATCATTGCCGCGACGGGAACGCTCGGTATCCTGATTCCGCCCAGCGTGATGCTGGTGGTTCTCGGCGACACCTTGCGGCTTTCGGTCGGCGATCTCTTTGCCGGCGCCCTGATTCCCGGCCTGCTGCTGGGCGGCCTCTACATCGTCTATCTGATCATCCTGGCCATATTCTGGCCGCAGACGATGCCGCCGCTTCCGCCCAGCGAGCGGGCCGGCTTCGGCAATACCCTGCTTCAGCTTTGTCGGGACCTTCTGGGGCCGCTGGCACTGATCCTTACCGTTCTGGGATCGATCATCGCCGGCATCGCCACACCGACGGAATCGGCGGCGCTCGGCGCGCTCGGAACCTTCCTGCTGGCGCTGCTCTCGCGCCAGCTGAGCTGGGCGCAGTTCGTGGCGGTGTTGAACGAGACGACCAAGACGACGGCGATGATCATGTTCATCATGATCGGCGCAACGGTTTTCAGCGTCATTTTCCGGAAGCTTGGCGGCGACGGCATGATCGCCGACGCGCTAGGGGCCGAGGAGGGAAACCCCTACGCGGTCCTTGGCGTCATCATGCTGTTCGTGTTCATCCTGGGCATGTTCCTCGACTGGGTCGAGATCACCTTCATCGTCGTGCCCATCGTCGCCCCGATCATCGCCGGCCTCGATTTCGGCCTTCCGTCGGAGCAGGTCCTGCTCTGGTTCGCGATCTTGTTCGCCGTCAACCTGCAGACCTCGTTCCTCACGCCGCCGTTCGGCTATGCCCTGTTCTATATTCGGGGCATCGCGCCGCCGGAGCTGGGCATCGACGTCATTTATCGCGGCATCGTGCCCTTCGTGGTCATCCAGTTGATCGCCCTCGCCCTCACGATGGCCTTCCCGTCGTTGGCGCTGTGGCTGCCGGAGACGCTGCTCGGCCGTTAGCCGCGATCCTCGAATTCGCGGCGTCCTCGGTTCCTGCCCCCGCGCGGCGGGCGAAGCGGCCGGACTTGTCGCGTACCGGGAGACGGCCTATCTATGTCGCAAGGCGGCTATCGACAAACCGGTCCGGCTTTGTTATATGGCGGGCCCGTTTCGGTGGGGCGCATAGCTCAGTTGGTAGAGCAGCTGACTCTTAATCAGCGGGTCCTAGGTTCGAGCCCTAGTGCGCCCACCATCTTACCGGACCCTTCAGCGTCGAAACGCGCCGAATTTCGGTCGAGCGGCAACGCCTCTCGTCCACTGATGCTGGGCTTCGAGGCGCTGGTATTTCCTGCCTAAGGATAGGCTGCCGACCGCGTTCGGGTCGCATGTCTCGTCCGGCGAGAGTCGCGCCGGCGTGCGCGCTTTCGATGCGTATGAACGAGACATTCGTCTGCGCGTCTACGGACCCGGCGCCAAAATGTCGCCCGACAAATCCCCCGAGCACGCCATTTTTTCGTCACAGTCTGATTACAGAGCTTGCGGCAGCTAAGCTGGCGCGTCTGTCTCCGCGCTGCGGGCACGCGCCTAACCACCAGAAAAGCAAGGCGTACTAGGGAGCCGCAGCATGCGTTCCATATTCCTGATTCTGGCCATTCTCGTGCCGGTTGTTCTCGGGCCCAGCCCCGCCGCCGCCGAGGCGCCGAGCGGAATCAAAGGGCTTTGGCTGGTCACGGACTATCCCGCGCTCACCGTGCGCGCGGGAGAGACGGCGACAGTGGGGCTTCGCCTGCAGAACTACAACCTGCCGCCGGAGCGGGTTGCGCTGTCGGTGGACGGCGTGCCCGAGGACTGGAAGGTGGCGCTCCTCGGTGGCGGTCAGCCGATCGCCGCCGTCATGCCGGCGACGAACGAGACGGTGTCCTTCCAGCTTCGCATCGACGTGCCGGCCGAAGCTGCGTCCGGGCCGCACACGCTTGTACTTCGGGCGAAGGGCCCAAGCGCGTCCGCCGAACTGCCGCTCGACATCGCGCTTGGCAGCAATCTGCCCGCGAAGCTGTCGTTGAAGCCCAAGCTGCCGGCATTGCGCGGAACGCCGCGATCGAACTTCGATTACGAGCTCGAGGTCAAGAACGACAGCGGCAAGGACCTGCTCGTGCAGCTCGCCGCCGCCGCACCACCGAACTTTGAGACATCGTTCACCGAGAACTACGGCTCGCAGGAAGTCACCTCGGTACCGATCGGGGCCGGGCAGACCAAGACCATGAAGCTGAAGGTCGATCCGCCCGACAACGTCGCCGCCGACGAATATCGCGTCGTCGCCAGCGTCGCCGCCGAAGGTGCGCGGGCCGAGGTGCCGCTTACGATGCAGATCACGGGCCGGCCCGAGCTGCGGATTGCCGGCAAAGACGGCCGGCTGAGCGGCGAGGCCGAGGCCGGCGAGAAATCGACGTTCACGCTCGTCGTCAGCAACGAGGGCACCGCGCCGATCAAGGACGTCGAGATCTCCGGGACACCGCCCGGCCAATGGGAGGTGTCGTTCGAGCCGAAGAAGATCGAACGTCTCGAGCCCGGTGAAAAGGCCGAGGTCCAGGCGGCCCTGACGCCTTCGGCCAAGGCGATCGCCGGCGATTACATGACGACGTTCAGGGCCAGCGGAGAGGGCGAATCCAGCTCGGCGGATTTCCGCGTCACGGTCACGACCTCGACCCTGTGGGGCGTCGTCGGCCTCGGGCTGATCGCGGTGGCGCTCCTCGTCGTGGTCGGCGCGGTCGCACGGTTCGGGCGGCGATGAGCGCGGTCGTTATCTCGGCCGAGAACCTGACCAAGCGGTACGGCCGCGTCGTCGCCGTCGACGGCATCAACCTTGCCGTCCGGCGCGGCGAGATCTTCGGTCTGCTTGGTCCCAACGGCGCCGGAAAAACCACGACGATCCTGATGCTGCTCGGGCTCACCGACGTGACCGCCGGGCGCATCGACGTGCTCGGCTTCGATCCGGTCCGGGACCCGCTCGAGGTCAAGCGCCGCATCGGCTACCTGCCCGACTCGGTCGGTTTCTACGACAATCTCACAGCGCGCGAGAACCTGCGCTACACGGCGCGGCTCGCCCGCATCGACCGAAGCGAGATGGACGACCGCATCACATCGGCGCTGGCGCGTGTCCGTCTCGATCAGGTGGCGGACCGCCGGGTGGCGACATTTTCGCGCGGCATGCGCCAGCGGCTCGGGCTCGCCGAGGTGCTGCTCAAGCGCGCCGAAGTCGCCATTCTCGATGAGCCGACATCGGGCCTCGATCCGCAGTCGACGTACGAGCTGCTCGAAATGATCCGCGGACTCAAGGCGGATGGGGTGGCCGTCCTCCTTTCCTCCCATCTTCTCGACCGCGTGCAGAGCGTGTGCGACCGCGTTGCGCTGTTCCATCGCGGCCGTATCGCCCTGCAGGGAACGGTGGCGGACCTCGCGCGCGAGGTGCTCGGCGGCGGCTTCACCATTCTCGTCGAGGCGCGCGGAACGGATACCGCGGCGCTGGCCGCCATTCCGGGCGTGCGCCAGGTGACGGACGAAGGCGACGGGCGTTTCCGCCTCATGGCCGACGCCGATCTTCGCAGCGAGGTGGCCAGCCGCATCGTCTCGGGCGGCGGAACGCTGCTGCGGCTCAACATGCTGGACCCCAGTCTCGATGCGATCTACGCCCGCTATTTCGAAGGAGCGCGCGATGCGGCGTAAGGGATCTCCGTGGACAGGGCTCGCGCCCGTATTTCTCAAGGAACTCGCCGATCATCTGGGCAGCGCGCGCATGCGCGTGCTCGAATGGCTCGTCCTGCTGACCGGGATCGCCGCGGTCTACACGGCGATCCGGGAAATCGGTACGGTGACGGCACAGGATCCGTTCCTGCTGCTCCGCCTCTTCACCCATGCGCGCGACCCACTGCCCTCGTTCGTGTCGCTGCTCGGGTTCCTGATCCCGCTCGTCGCGATCGGACTCGGCTTCGACGCCGTGAACAGCGAGTTCAGCCGGCGGACGATGAGCCGCGTGCTGGCACAGCCCATCTATCGTGACGCGCTGCTCGTCGGCAAATTCCTTGCCGGACTCGGCACGCTCGCCATAAGCCTCGTCGCACTGTGGTTGCTCATCGTGGGGCTCGGGCTGCTCCTGCTAGGCGTGCCGCCGAGCGGCGAGGAGGTTCTGCGCAGCTTCACCTTCCTCGTCGTCACGCTTTTCTACGGTGGCGTCTGGCTCGCCGTTGCGATCCTGTTCTCGGTCCTGTTCCGGTCGCCGGCGACCTCCGCGCTTTGCGCCATCGGCCTGTGGCTGCTGCTCACGATCCTGTGGCCCATTCTCGTGCCCTTCGTGGTGCAGGCCATCATTCCCCCCGACCCGGCGGCGATCATTCTGGGCGTTTCGAGCCTGGAGCAGATCGAACTGCAGCAGACCCTGGCGCGCCTCTCCCCCAACACGTTGTTCGGCGAGATCGTCCTGGCACTCCTCCATCCGTCGACGCGGGCGCTGGGGCTCGTGTTTCCGGCGCAGCTCCAAGGGGCTCTGCTCGGCACGCCGTTGCCGTTCGGCGAAAGTCTGCTGCTGGTATGGCCGCAGATCACCGGCCTGATCGCGGCGGTCATTCTGCTCTTCGCGATCACCTACGTCTCGTTCCAGCGTCAGGAGATCCGCGCCTAGCGCGGCCGCCGTCCTGCGCCCCGAAAGCGACGCCCCTGGCGATACCAACGCCAGGGGCGTTTCGCGTTGCCGGCAGGGCCGACGGAGATATTCGCCCGATTACCGACGGTGAGTTTTCAACCTGGTTCATCAAATATCGTTCGAAGCGGCATACGCCCATCCGGAAGCTTTCTTCCAAAGAATGGTTACTGTTATTGCGACGCCGACACGGCTTCCGGAGCACCGGCGTCCTTCCCGCTCAGACAGCGAAATTCTTGGGCAATCCAGCCTGTCGCGACAGGGCCTTGAGTCGATGGCGCCGATCGGCCCAAATAGTGTGTCCTGGATAAGCAACGCGGAAGCCGCGCCGTTTCGGTTCGGCACGGTGGAACGTCGATCCCGCCCGGTCGATGGGATCGCATACATTTTGTCAAAGAACGTCGTCTTTACCGCGCTGAATGGACGGGACGAGATCTCCGCAGTTGCGCTATCGCCGGGAGTGCCTCCAGGGATGAATGATGTCGTTACCAGGCCACGCACAGAGGTTCGACCGAAAACGGAACGGCCGCGCCTCTACAAGGTCATTCTGCTCAATGACGATTACACACCGCGACAGTTCGTCGTCACGGTCCTGAAGGGCGAATTTGGTATGAGCGAAGACCAGGCCTATCGGGTGATGATGACGGCGCATATGCGGGGCGCATGTGTTGTCGCCGTGTACACTAAGGACGTCGCCGAGACCAAGGCAACGAGGGCAACGGAGGCAGGCCGTCGCAAGGGCTATCCGCTCCTCTTCACGACCGAGCCGGAAGAGTAACCACCTCGGCCTGTTCCGGACTCGAGACCCGCCGGCGCATTGGATCAGACCTCTTCGCCGTGGCCGCGCCGCCCGATGATGACGTCGCGATGGACGTAGGCGTTGATGACGAGCCCGAACGCGATGAGAAGCGACATCATTGCCGTGCCACCGTAGGACACGAGGGGAAGCGGCACGCCAACGACGGGCAGCAGCCCCATCACCATGGCCATGTTGATGAAGGCATAGATGAAGAAGCTCGTCATGATTCCCATCGCCATCAGGCGGCCGAACTGGCTGCGCGACCGCATGGCGATGAGGGTGCCGTACAGCATGATCACCGCATAGAGCCCCAGCAGAAACACGCCGCCGAAGAATCCCATCTCTTCCGAGAACATGGTGAAGATGAAGTCGGTCTGCTTCTCGGGCAGGAACTGGAGCTGGCTCTGCGTACCCTGCATGAAGCCCTTGCCCCATAATCCGCCCGAGCCGAGCGCGATCTTGGACTGGATGATGTGGTACCCGGCACCCAGGGGGTCGCTCTCCGGGTCGAGAAACGTGTAGACGCGCTGCTTCTGGTAGTCGTGCAGGAACTGCCATCCGATCGGGATCGCCGCCGCCACGCCGGCAATGATGACGCCGAACTTCCAGAGGCGCACCCCGGCCAGGAAGAACAGGGTCCCGCCCGTCGCCGTGATGAGAACCGCCGTGCCCAGGTCGGGCTGTTTGGCGACCAGCGCCGCCGGTATCAGTACCAGGAGAGTCGGCCAGATGAGATAATGCGGACGCCCGATCTGCTCGATCGTCAGCCCATGGAAATAGCGGGCGAGCACGAGGACCAGCGAGATCTTCATCAGCTCCGATGGCTGCAGCTGGATCACGCCGAGATCGAGCCAGCGCTGCGCCCCCATGCCGATGGAGCCCGCGACCTCCACCGCGATGAGCAGGACGAGCGCCACCCCGTAGAAGAGGTATGCGAAACGGTACCAGATCCTCAGGTCGACCACCGCGATCCCCACCATCAGCACGACCCCGATGGCGAACCGGATCATCTGACGGCCGGCCCAGGGCTCGAAGCTGCCCCCACCCGCCGAATAGAGCGCGGTGAAGCCGACGGATGCCAGCACGGTCAGCAGGAAGATGAGGCCCCAGTTCACCTGCCCCACCTTCTGCAGCAGCGTCATCTGGGAACGGCGTGCGGTGATCTGTGAACCCAGCAGCGACATCGTTCTCTCGGCCTACAGCGCCCGTTCCGTGCCCTTTTCCGCCATGCGGGTCAGCGGCTCGGGCCGTTCGCGCGCGCGCCGCTGCGCCTCCCACAGGATGTCGCGCGCGATCGGCGCGGCCGCGGTCGAGCCGCCCCCGCCATGTTCGACGACGACGGCGACGGCATAGCGCGGATTGTCCACCGGCGCGTACCCGACGAACAGCGCATGGTCGCGCTCGCGCCACGGCACCTGGTCGGGCTTGCGGAGCCCGTTGCGCCGCTCCTCCGCCGTAATGCGCCTGACCTGCGACGTCCCCGTCTTGCCGCCCATGGCGAATTCCGGATCGGTGATGCGGGCGCGAAAGGCCGTGCCGCGCGGATCGTTCACCACGCCATGCATGCCTCTGAGCATGAGCGCCAGATGCTGCGGCGGCACGCCGATCGACGGCCATGTTTCCGGTCCCCGCTCGACGATCTGCCGACCATTGATCTTGTCCCGGGTCAGGCGCGGCGTCACGGCGTAGCCGCCGTTGACGAGACGTGCCGTCATCACGGCGAGCTGCAGCGGGGTAGCCAGCACGAAACCCTGACCAATGGCCGCGACGAGTGACTCGCCCTGCGCCCAGGGCTGCCCCAGGGTGGCGCGTTTCCAATCCCGCGTCGGAATCAGGCCGGCGCGCTCGCTCGGCAGGTCGATCCCGACGGTCTGCCCCAGTCCGAAGCGCCGCGCCATCTGTGCGATACGGTCGATGCCGAGCCGGCGCGCAAGCTCGTAGAAGTAGACGTCGCAGGAATGCTTGAGGCTGTCGACCATGTCGACGGCGCCGTGCCCGCCCTTCTTCCAGCAGTGGAAACGGTTGTCGCCGAGCTCCACCCAGCCGCGACAGAATACGCGCGTTTCCGGCGCGATCACGCCGGCGTCGAGCGCGGCGAGCGCGGTCATCATCTTGAAGGTCGAGCCGGGCGCGTACTGACCCGACACCGCCTTGTTGGTCAACGGATGGCGCTCGTCGCGCAGCAGCGAGCGCCACAGGCTCGGCGAAATGCCCTTGCTGAACTCGTTGGGGTCGTAGGACGGCGACGAGACCAGCGCGAGAACCTCGCCCGTGTGGACGTCGAGCAGCACAGCGGCGGCGCTGCGCTCCTGGGCGAGACGCTCGGCCAGCATCTTCTGCAGATGCAGGTCGATCGTCAGGACCACGTCCTGGCCGGCCTCGCCTTCGACGCGGGCCAGCTCGCGGATCGGTCGGCCGGCGGCATTGACCTCGATTTGGCTGGATCCGGCCTTCCCGCGCAGCGCCAGATCGTACACCTTCTCGACGCCGTTGCGGCCGATGCGGAAATCCGGCAGCTCCAGCAGCGGATCGCCGGTCAGATCCGCCTCCGAGGGGGGTGCGACATAGCCGACCACGTGGGCCAGTTCCGGGCCGTTCGGATAGAACCGGCTCGACCCGGATTCGATCGACACGCCCGGTAGGTCGTGCGCGTTGACGGCGATGGCGGAGACCTCTTCCCAGGTCAGGTTGTCCTTGATCGTGATCGGCAGGAAGCGCCGCTTGCGCGCGACCTCGCGCATGATCCGGCGCCGGTCACCCTCGCTGAGCGGCAGAATATGCGCGATTACGTCCAGCGTTTGGGCGACGCTGCCGGTCTGCTCGGGCACGACGACGACCCGGTAGTTGAGCTGATTGGTCGCCAGCGGCTCACCGAAACGGTCCAGCAACCGGCCGCGCGGCGGCGCCAGGAGACGCAGGTTGATGCGATTCTCGTCGGCAAGAACCTTGTACTTTTCGGCCTCGATCACCTGCAGGAAATACATCCGGCCGACGAGCAGGCCGAACAGGCCGATCTGCCCGCCGACGAGCATGGCCGCGCGGCGATTGAAGATCTTCGTCCGGGGATTCTCGCGCTTCATTGGCCCGCCGTGCCGGCCAGAAAGGCGCGCTGCGCGCGACCGAGCAGCCAGGCCACGGCCGGATACGCCGCGATCGTCAGCACCAGCCTGAACCCGAACGCGGACGGCTCGATGCTCGCATCGGCGACGATGAACGCCAGGACCGCGGCCACGATATGCGCGGCCGGCGCGATCAGGACGAAACCGGCCCAGATCAGCCCAAAGCTCTTGCCGCGAAAGGCCTTGTGCTGGTTGATGATCGCCGCATGGACCAGGATGAGGACGAGCGCGAGGAGGCCGAGCGGCCCGCCGCCGAGGATGTCCTGGAGAAGGCCGATCAGGAACACGGTCCATGCGCGCATGAGGTCCGGGCGATGGACGGTCCAATAGAACACGGCGATCAGGACGAAATCAGGCGCCAGCTCCGTGTAGCCCGGCAGCGGCAACGGCACGACCATCAGAATGGCGATGAGCAGCGTGATGGCGACCGGCGCCGACTGGCGGATCGAAAGGTCGAGCCGCTGCAGGAGTGTCGGCGTCATCTCTCGCCCCGGCGGGATGTCGGTCCGGGTGCGGCCATCGGCAGCGTGCCGTCGAGCCCGTAATTGATCAGGCGCAGGTACTCGAGGCGGTCGAAGTCGACGAACGGCCGGACGCGCACGCCGGCCTCGCCGCTTGCGACGACGATGCCGACCGGCAGACCCGGCGGGAACACACCGCCGTGACCCGAGGTGACGACGCGCTCGCCGACCTGCGGACGCGCGTTCGCAGGCAGGAACACGAGCTTGGGGCGGTCCGAGTTGTCGCCGACGAGAATGGCGCGATCGCGCGAATCTTCCAGGAGGACGGGCACGTAGCTGTTGATGTCGGTGATCAGCAGGATCCGCGCCGAGCGCTCCCCGACCTCGGTCACGCGGCCGGCAACGCCGTCGCCGGTGACCGCAACCTGTCCCTTGGCCACGCCGTCGCGGCTGCCGGCCGTGACCAGCACCGCGCGGAGGAACGAGCCGCCGGGATTGCCCACGACCCGGGCCGAGACGAACGTGGCGGTCGGATCCGGCGTGAAGTGCAGGAGCTCCCGCAAGGACTGGTTCTCGGCCTCGAGCTTGCGCGCCACCGCCTGCCACTGCAGCAGACGCCTATTCTCCTCGCGCAGCCGTGCGTTCTCGGCATGGAGGTCGAGGATCTCGCGGATCCGTTCGCCGACATGCGCGATCGTGGCGACCGGGCGGGCAACGGCGTCGAGAATCGGCACGACCGCGTCCACCACGATCATGCGCACGCGCTCGACGAGCGGCGCCTCGGCCTTGCCGAGTACCATGAGCCCGACCGCGATCGCGACGAGGCCGAGGAAAGCGAAGCGCTGCGCGAAGACCTTGAGTGGTGCCGCAAGGCGCAACACCGTTCCCGGCCGCTTCATGGTTGCATTCCCTGCCCCGTCCCCCTCTCAAGGCGATCCGCCGACCACGGGCCTGGGTGCTCAATACATCGAGATCAGTACGTTGCGCAGCGTCTTCATCTCTTCCAGGCAGCGTCCCGTCCCGAGCGCGACGCACGACAACGGATCGTCCGCCACCGAGACCGGCAGTCCCGTCGAATGCCTGAGCACGAAGTCGAGATTGCCGAGAAGCGCGCCGCCGCCTGTCAGCACGATGCCCTTGTCGACGATATCGGCCGCGAGCTCGGGCGCGGTGTGCTCGAGGGCGACCTTGACAGCCTCGACGATCGCGCTCACGGGTTCCGCGAGGCTTTCGGCGATCTGCCGCTCACTGATCACGAGCTCCTTCGGCACGCCGTTCATCAGATCGCGCCCCTTGATCTCCATGAGGCGGCCTTCGCCGTCCTCCGGCGGACAGGCGGAGCCGATCTCCTTCTTGATCCGTTCGGCCGAGGACTCGCCGACGAGCAGGTTATGATTGCGGCGGATATAGGCGATAATGGCTTCGTCCATCTTGTCGCCGCCGACGCGCACCGATTTCGCATAGACGATGCCGCCGAGCGACAGCACGGCGACCTCGGTCGTGCCGCCGCCGATGTCGACGACCATCGATCCCGTCGGCTCGGTCACCGGCAACCCCGCGCCGATGGCGGCGGCCATCGGCTCCTCGATCAGGAACACGCGGCGCGCGCCGGCGCTCTCGGCGGACTCCTGAATGGCGCGGCGCTCGACCGCGGTCGACCCCGACGGCACGCAGACGATGATCTGCGGGCTCGCGAAGCTGCGGCGGTTGTGCACCTTGCGGATGAAGTGCTTGATCATCTCCTCCGCGACTTCAAAGTCGGCGATGACGCCGTCGCGCAAGGGTCGGATCGCGGTGATGTTGCCCGGCGTGCGGCCGAGCATCATTTTCGCCTCGTCGCCGACGGCGAGCACCTGTTTCTTGCCCTTTACCTCGGCGATGGCCACCACCGACGGTTCGTTGAGCACGATGCCGCGGCCTTTGACATACACCAAGGTATTGGCGGTCCCCAGGTCGATCGCCATGTCGGCCGAGAGCATGCCTAGAAGTCTTGAAAGCATATAAGTTCCGAAACCCCTCCAAGTTCGCGGCGCCACGAGGCCTCCACCCGTGGCGCCGCCCATCCGCTCCGGTCCATCGGCGCCGGTCGGCGCCCCGAACCACCCATCCCCGTCGCCGGGGCGCGCCGGCTTATCCCGACGCCACCCCCTGCGCCACCATGTCCGCCGCCGCGCCCGCCGGCGCCGTCTTCGCGCGCTTCACCAAGAGCTTGTTCAGCGCGTTCACGTACGCCCGCGCGGATGCGACCAGCGTGTCCGCATCGGCGCCCTGCCCGTTCACCGTCTTCCCGTTCTCTTCGAGGCGCACGGCCACTTCGGCCTGAGCGTCGGTGCCGGCGGTCACGGCGTGCACCTGATAGAGCTGCAGGCGTGCCGTGTGCGGGAAGAGCTTCTTGATTGCATTGAAGGTCGCATCGACCGGCCCGTTGCCGCGGGCCTGGACGTCGCGCACCTGACCGTCGATTTCGAGTTCCAGATCGGCGAGCTGCGGCCCCTTGGAGCCGGCGACGACCTGGAGCGAAACGAACTTGATGCGGTCGTTCGCGCGCACGACTTCGTCGTCGACCAGGGCGATGATGTCCTCGTCGTAGATGTCCTTCTTGCGGTCGGCGAGTTCCTTGAAGCGCCGGAACGCGTCCTCGATGGCGTTGTCGCCCAGATCGAAGCCGAGCTCGCGCAGCTTCTCGCGGAACGCATGGCGGCCCGAATGCTTGCCCATGACCAGCTTCGAGCGGGTCAGCCCGACTGATTCGGGCGTCATGATCTCGTAGGTCTGGGCATTCTTGAGCATGCCGTCCTGGTGGATGCCGGACTCGTGCGCGAACGCATTGGCCCCGACGATCGCCTTGTTCGGCTGCACCGAGAACCCGGTGATCGCAGAGACCAGACGCGAAACCCTGGTGATGTGCTCCGTCCTGATACCGGTCGTGTAGGGTATCGAGTCATGACGCGTCCGCAGCGCCATCACGATCTCCTCGAGCGCGGCATTGCCGGCCCGCTCGCCGATACCGTTGATCGTGCATTCGACCTGACGCGCGCCGGCCTTGACCGCGGCGAGCGAATTGGCGACGGCGAGTCCGAGGTCGTTGTGGCAATGAACCGAGATGATCGCCTTGTCGATATTGGGCACCCGGTTCAGCAGCATCTGGATCAGCGCCGCGAACTCGTCCGGTACGGCGTAGCCGACCGTGTCGGGGATGTTGATGGTGCGGGCGCCGGCCTTGATCGCGCTCTCGACGCAGCGGCACAGGAAATCGTGCTCGGTGCGGCTGCCGTCCTCGGGGCTCCACTCGACGTCGTCGCACAGGTTGCGCGCGTAGCCGACCGAGTCGACGACCGCCTGATGCACCGCCGCCGGCTCCATCTGGAGCTTGTACTTCATGTGCAGCGGGCTGGTCGAAATGAACGTATGGATGCGCGGCCGCGCCGCCCCCTTGAGGGCTTCCCAGGCGCGATCGATGTCCTTGCGCCCCGCGCGGGCGAGCCCGGCCACGGTGGCGTTGCGGACGGTCTGCGCGATCGCGCGCACGGCCTCGAAGTCGCCGTTGGAGGCAATCGGGAATCCGGCCTCGATCACGTCGACGCCCATTTCCTCGAGCGCCTTCGCCACGCGCAGCTTCTCGTCGAGATTCATCGAGCAGCCGGGCGCCTGCTCGCCATCGCGCAGCGTGGTGTCGAAGATAATGACGCGGTTCTTGTCGGTTGTGGAATCGGGCCGGGTCTGGGTCGTCATGGATCTGCTCCTGGGCGGACGAATTGTTGCTCTGAGCTCAACAAATTTCCCTGGACGGCCGCGCACCCCGGTCACCGGGATAAGACGCTGGCTCAGGTCCAGGGGCCGCTAAGTCGCAGAGCCCCCCTCCCGGTGTGCGAGCCGTCCCGCGCGCCCACAACCTTTGACAGAATTGGCCGCACCGGCGTGACCTCTGCCAAGGTCGTCCGGTGCGCGGTTCCGCCGAAGTCGCCGTTCGTGGTCAAAAATCCCTCCGAAACAAGGCGATGCCGGTTGCGAGTCCGTGTCGCCATTGCCGCCCGAATATAAAGCCGCAATGGTTAACTGCTGATTTCTACGCTGGTTCGACCCGGGTCTTCAATGATTTTATCGGCCGGCGGCAGGAGAACGAAGGGCCGGATTTGCGGGTTTCAGGCCGATTTTTCACGATGCTGTCCGGGTTCGTCCGGCGCCTGGCCGCCGCGAACCGGGCGGAACAGAAGCCCGAAGCCCGCAACCGGGGCCGTACTCCGGACGGATGATGGCGGGACCTCGGCCGGCCGCACCCGGGGGATGCGTCCGATGCAACCTCCGGCAACGCCGGGCCGGTGTCGCGGGCGCCCGACCTCAGGTTGAGCTGGACCGGACGAGGGATGCGGGAATACGGGCGTCCCGACCGCCGGTCATCCCCCTCCGGCCGATGCCTTCGGACCCGACCGCGTGCTGCACGAACGCCGCCCCGATCCTGGGCAAGCCGTGATCCGCCGGGCCGAGATAAAGGCGGCGGACCCGGGCCGAATGCATGTCGCCGGCGAACGTGACGGGTGCGGGTGCGGGCACCGCCACGGGCGATGCGGACGGGACGGACGTCGCGTCCGCCCCGTCCGTTCTTCGGATCTGCCTCAGTTCTTGGCCTTGTCGACCAGCTTGTTCTTGGCAATCCAGGGCATCATGGCGCGCAGCTTCTCGCCGACCTTCTCGATTTCGTGCTCGGCGGCCTGGCGGCGCATGGCCTTGAAGCTCGGCTGGCCGGCCGCGTTCTCGAGCACCCATTCCCGAGCGAAGCGGCCCGACTGGATGTCGGCGAGGATCTTCTTCATCTCCTCCTTCACGGCGGGCGTGATCACCCGCGGTCCCCGCGTGTAGTCGCCGAATTCCGCGGTGTTGGAGATCGAGTAGCGCATGTTCGCCATGCCGCCCTCGTACATCAGGTCGACGATCAGCTTCACCTCGTGCAGGCACTCGAAATAGGCCATCTCCGGCGCGTAGCCGGCCTCGACCAGAGTCTCGTAGCCGGCCATGATCAGCGCGCAGAGCCCGCCGCACAGGACGGCCTGCTCGCCGAACAGGTCGGTCTCGCACTCCTCCTTGAACGTCGTCTCGATCACGCCGGCGCGGCCGCCGCCGATCGCCGAAGCGTAGGAGAGCGCGATCTCGAGCGCGTTGCCCGACGCGTTCTGGTGCACGGCAACGAGACACGGCACGCCGCCGCCGCGCTGGTACTCCGACCGGACCGTGTGGCCGGGGCCCTTCGGAGCGATCATGAACACGTCCAGGTCCGGACGCGGCTCGATGAGGTTGAAGTGGATGTTGAAGCCGTGCGCGAACGCGATCGCCGCGCCCTTCTTCATGTTGTCCCTGAGCTCGTCGCGCCACAGTGCCGCCTGATGCTCGTCGGGCGTCACGACCATCATGACGTCGGCCCACTTCGCGGCCTCCGCCGGCGTCACCACCTTGAACTGATAGCCTTCGGCCTTCTTCGCCGAGGCCGAGCCGGGGCGCAAGCCGATCAGCACCTCCTTGACGCCGCTGTCGCGCAGGTTGAGGGCGTGGGCGTGGCCCTGGCTGCCGAACCCGATCACGGCGACCTTCTTGCCCTTGATCAGGTTCACGTCTGCATCACGATCGTAATAAACGCGCATTTGCTCCTCCGCGGTGTACAGGGGTCAAAGGGATGGACGGGTTACCGGCCGTCGAGGACGAGCTTCGCCCCGAGCAGGCCGAGGAAACCGGCGGTCACGCGGTCGAGCCACAGCTTCGCGCGCCCATAGAGACGACGCGCCCGAGCGAGCGAGAACGACACGGCCACCAATGCGTACCAGGCAAGCTCCTGGACGAAGACGACGGCAAGCGCCGCCGCGATCAGCCAGACCGGCGCGTCCGCCGGCAGCAGCGCCACGAAGATGCTGCCGAAGAAGACGAGCACCTTCGGGTTCGAGAGCTGCGTGAGGAGCGCGTGCCGGAACGCATGAGCATGGCGCACCGCACCGGCCGCCGCCGCGACGTCGGGCAGCGGCAGCGCGGCGCCGCGCCAGATCGCGATCGCGATGTAAACGAGATAGATCCCGCCCGCCATCCGCATGGCGAGGTACAGCCAGTCGAACCGTGCGAACAGCACGCCGAGGCCGAGTGCCGCGAGTGCCGCCCATGTCAGCGCCCCGACCGCCATGCCGAGCGCCGCGACCAGGCCGGCGCCACGCGAGTGTGCGGCCGCCGTACGCGCCACGACCAGAAAGCTCGGGCCGGGACTCATCGCGGCGAGCAGGTGCGCGGCCGAAATGCCGGCCAGCGCGAGAGCGAACTCCATACGGGCCTCGTTCCTTCGACGCGCTCTTACAGCCCCTTGTCGCCGCGTGCAATGGCGACGACGCCCGTGCGCGAGACCTCGATCAGGCCCAGCGGCTCCATCAGCTTGATAAAGGCGTCGATCTTCTCGGTCGAGCCGGTGATCTCGAAGACAAACGACCCGATCGTGGAGTCGATCGCCTTGGCCCTGAAGATGTCGGCGATGCGCAGCGATTCGACGCGCTTTTCGCCGGACCCCGCGACCTTGACGAGCGCGAGCTCGCGCTCGACATGCGGTCCGGCCATCGTCAGGTCCGATACCTTGTGCACGGGCACGAGGCGATCGAGCTGCGCCTTGATCTGCTCGATGATCATCGGCGTGCCGGTCGTGACCACGGTAATGCGCGAGAGCTTCTCGTGCGGGTCCGTTTCAGCGACGGTCAGGCTTTCGATGTTGTAGCCGCGGCCCGAGAAAAGGCCGATGACCCGGGCAAGCACACCCGGTTCGTTGTCGACCAGCAGGGCGATGGTGTGGCGTTCGATGTTCTTGTCGTTCACGTTCGGTCTTCTTTTCTTGCCGCACTCCCGCCGGCAGCGACGACGTCCGGGACGCCGAAGCGCGGGAGATGCGCCGGGACAAACCGCTAGACCAGGACCATCCCCTCTTCCGAGGTCGGTTTCGCGGCCTTGTCCTCCGGACCCAGCAGCATTTCGTTGTGCGCGGCTCCCGACGGGATCATCGGGAAGCAGTTCTCCTTCTCGTCGACGACGATATCGGCAACGACCGGCCGGTCGGTCCCGATCATCTCCTTGATGACGTCGTCGAGTTCGGCGACCGTCGTCGCCCGCAGGCCGACGCAGTGGAACGCCTCCGCGAGCTTGACGAAGTCGGGCAGCGCCGCGGTGTAGGACTCCGAATAGCGACCGCCGTGCAGCAGCTCCTGCCACTGCCGTACCATGCCCATGTACTGATTGTTCAGGATGAATGCCTTCACCGGCAGCCGGTACTGGGCGATCGTCGACAGCTCCTGGATGTTCATCAGGATCGAGGCCTCGCCGGCGATGTCGATGACGAGGGCATCCGGATGCGCGATCTGCACGCCCATGGCCGCCGGCAGGCCGTAGCCCATCGTGCCGAGTCCGCCCGAGGTCATCCAGCGATTGGGCTTCTCGAACTTGTAGAACTGGGCCGCCCACATCTGATGCTGGCCGACCTCGGTCGTGACGTAGGTCTCGCGATCCTTCGTCAGTTCATAGAGCCGCTGGATGGCGTATTGCGGCTTGATGATCTTGTCGCCCTGCCGGTACTTCAGGCACTCGCGCGCGCGCCACGCCTCGATCTGCTTCCACCACTGGCTGAGGGCCTTCCCGTCCGGCCTGCAGTTGCGCTTCTTCCACAGCGCGATGATGTCCTCGAGCACGTGGGCGACGTCGCCGACGATCGGAACATCGACGCGGACGTTCTTGTTGATCGAGCTCGGATCGATGTCGATGTGGATCTTCTTCGAGTTCGGCGAGAACGCGGCGAGCTTGCCGGTGACGCGGTCGTCGAACCGGGAACCGACCGCGATCATGACGTCGCAGCCGTGCATCGCCAGGTTCGCCTCGTATGTCCCGTGCATGCCGACCATGCCGAGGAACAGCGGATCGGACGCGGGGAACGCGCCCAGCCCCATGAGCGTCAGCGTGCACGGATAGCCGGTCATGCGGACGAACTGCGTGAGCAGTTCCGATGCCCGCGGCCCCGAATTGATGACGCCGCCGCCGCAGTAGAACAGCGGCCGTTTGGCCTTCGCGATCAGGTCGACGGCCTCGGCGATCCGGCCCGGATCGGCCTTGACGCGCGGGTTGTAGCTCTTGTGCCGGACGTCCTCCGGCGCGACATAGGGCGCCTTGTTGATGAGGATGTCCTTCGGCAGGTCGATGACGACGGGTCCCGGACGGCCGCTGCGGGCGACGTGGAAGGCCTCGTGCACGATGCGCGCGAGCTGCGTGCTGTCCTTGACCAGATAGTTGTGCTTCGTGCACGGCCGCGTGATGCCGGTCGTGTCCGCCTCCTGGAAGGCGTCATTGCCGATCAGATGCGTCGGCACCTGCCCGGTCAGGCAGACGATCGGCACCGAGTCCATCAGGGCGTCGGTGAGCCCCGTGACGGCATTCGTCGCGCCCGGGCCCGAGGTCACCAGCACGACGCCGACCTTGCCGGTCGAGCGCGCATAGCCCTCCGCCGCGTGGACCGCCCCGCCCTCCTGGCGCACCAGGATGTGGCGGATCGAATTCTGCTGGTAGAGCGCATCGTAGATCGGCAGGACCGCGCCGCCGGGATAGCCGAAAATGACGTCGACCCCCTGGTCCTTGAGCGCGCGCAGAAGGATCTCGGCTCCGGACTGTTCGGCAGGGGGTATCGCGTTCGACATCTCTGTTGTCCTCGAGGCAGCGTCGGTCCCCCAAACAGGTAGCGGACCGGCGCGTGCCGGCCCGACGGGGGAGGGGCACCTTAAACGCTGATCCCGAGTCGGTCAACCGAAATCCTAATAAAAGAAAAGATTTCAGACCTAAGGCTTTCCGAAAATTGCTCGGCGAAAACGCGAGCGCCCGGCAGCTGATTGCGGAACCAGGTGTATTGCCGTTTCGCGTACTGGCGCGTGGCCCGCTTGAACAGGTCGAGGGCCTGATCGAGGTCGAGTTCCCCCGCCACATACCGGCCAAGCTCGCGCACCCCCACCGCCTTCATGGCCGGCAGCGACGGGTCGAGGTGCAGGTCGAGGAGTCTCCGCGTCTCCTCGACCGCGCCCGCCGCGACCATCGTGCTGCACCGGAGGTCGCAGGTGCGGTAAAGAAGATCGCGCGGCGGCATCAGCGCCAGGATGACGAAGGTAAGTGCTGCCGGCGCCTGCGCCCGTTGAAAATCGGCGAGCGAGCGACCGGTGGCGACGACCACCTCGTAGGCCCGGCGCACGCGTTGCGTGTCGTTGGGCGAAAGCCGCGCCGCCATCGCCGGGTCGAGCCGCGCCAGTTCGGCATGGAAGGCCGCGGCGCCGATTGCCCGATGACGGGCGGCGACTTCGGCGCGGAGTTCCGGCGCTATGGGCGGCACCGGCGCCAGCCCCTCGATGAGGGCCTTCAGGTACATGCCCGTGCCGCCGACCACGACCGGCAGACGCGCGTCGGCGAGCGCCTCGTCGATCGCGGCGAGCGCCATCTGCCGCCATCGGCCGACCGTGCAGCCGTCGGCCGCCGACAGCACACCATAGAGACGATGGGGCACACGCGCCTGATCCTCGGGCGACGGCTGCGCCGTCAGAATCGGCAGCTCGCGATAGACCTGCATGGAATCGGCGTTGATGACCACCCCGCCGAACGCTCGGGCGATCTCGAGCGCCGCGGCCGACTTGCCGCTGGCGGTGGGTCCGGCGACGACGACGACCGGCGGGACGCGACCGTGCTTGCCATTCGGCGCGTCACTTCCCATAGTGCCGGCACCCAACCCGCCGTCTGCGCTGTCTTCCTTCATCGAATGTCGCACGTCCTCGTCCTGACCGCCGATCCGGCCGGCCAGCCGCTCGACCATAGCATCGTTACGGCCGCCCGTTCCGCTCTGGTAAACGCCGGCGCAAATGCGCCCGAGCCCGTGTGGCTCGACCCCGACGTCGCCTGCGAGATTTCCTTCGATGGTACCGATCCGGCCGAGGCACTGAAGAATGCGCGCGCGGCGGTCGGACATGTACCGGTCGACGTCAATGTCGTGCCGATATCGGGTCGGCGCAAGAAACTCCTGCTCGCGGACATGGAGTCCACGCTGATCGAGAACGAGATGCTCGACGACCTCGCCGCCATGATCGGCATCGGCGACGCGGTCGCGGACATCACGCGTCGGGCCATGAACGGCGAACTGGATTTTCGCGACGCGCTGCGCGAGCGCGTGGCGCTTCTGGCCGGCTTGCCCGTCGAATGCATGGAAGAAGCAGCGCGCGGCATTCGCTTCACGCCCGGCGCTGCAACCCTGATCGCGACGATGCGTCGGCATGGCGCGTATACCGCGATCGTCTCCGGCGGCTTTCTTTTCTTTACCCATCTCGTCAGAGACGCGCTCGGCTGCGACCACGACGAGGGCAACGACCTCGAGATCGCCTCGGGCATGCTCACGGGCGAAGTGCGCGAGCCGATCCTCAACCGCGACGGCAAGCTCAACGCGCTGCGGCGCATCGCGGCCGACCGTAAGCTCGACCTCGCCGACACGATCGCGGTCGGGGACGGGGCCAACGATCTGCCCATGCTGCTCGCCGCGGGACTTGGCGTCGCCTTCCGGGCCAAGCCGTCGATCGCGGCAGCAGCACCCATTCGGATCGATCATGGCGATCTGACCGCCCTGCTCTATCTCCAGGGCTACCGCCGCGACCAGTTCGCCGGCTGAGCGGCATCGGTCGGCCGCGCTGGCATGAAGACGGCGCCGCGCGCAGGACGAGCGGCGCCGTCGATTCGGCCTTCCGGCCGGCGGCTCAGTCCAAGCTCTCCTTGACCTTTTCCTTGGCGCCGCCGACGACGTTCTGAATCTTGCCTTCGGCCTTGTCGGCCTTGCCTTCGCTCCGAAGCTTAGCGTCGCCGGTCATCTTGCCGACGTGTTCCTTGACGCTTCCTTTGGCCTGCTTAGCCGAGCCTTTGATGCGGTCCTTGTCGACACCCATGCTTTGCTCCTGATTCGCCTACCGTGTAGGTGAACCGCCGGAGCTGCATTTCCGTTCCTGAGCGGACGCGGCGTGCGGCCGGCCGCGCGCCGAACTCATCCCTGGCCGCCGACGATGCGGCGCGTCACCAGAACGGCGTCCTCGAGGAACTGCAATCCGACCCTGTCGCCGCGCTGCCATACGACCCGCGCGTGAAACGATCCGAACCGGTCGACATGCAGGGTCACGATTGTCCAGGGGCCGATTTCATGGCCGAACCGCAGCTGCGCGCCGCCGGCCGAAATGTTCAGGACGGTGCACGGGTATTCGTGCGCGCCGTACGCGAGGCGACCGCCATAGACGACCGTGTCGCGCGGGTGCGTGCGCCGTTCCTTCACATCCTGGGCCTGTGCGTCGCCAAGGGCCACGGGCGGCCTCCTCCTCTTTGAGGATAGTCTCGGCCGGAAATCGTTGCGGAATCGTGAAGAAGATCGCGGCGCGGATGCACGCCGGGAAGCCGCCGGATCGCGGCCGCCCGAACCGGCGACGTGGTGAACCGAAGGTTAACGGGGAAACGCCAGGATCTTGCCGTTCACCCAGTTCGCGTCCTGGACGAACTGCAGCGCGATCGTATCGCCGCGCTGCCACAGCACGCGGCAGTGCAGGGCCCCGATCGCATCGATGTACAACGTCACCGTGCGCCAAACCTCGACCGGATGGGCGAGCCGGACCCAGGCCCCCCAGGGCGAGATGTTGAAGACGGTGCAGACATGCTCGGTCGCCCCATACGACAAGCGGCCGCTGCGCACCGATGCCTCGGCGCGGCGGTGATGTTGCGACCGGGTTTCGTAGGCTTGGGCAAGCACAGACATCGTCCCCTCTCCACGAGACAATGTGGCAAGGAAAGCTGTCGAAATCGTTAACGGCGCAGCAGCCACCGGTTGTAGACGCCGGCGGCCGTGCACCCGTCGCCGGCGCCTCGTGATCGCGGGCCGAGACCGGCCTTCGTTTCACCCGGAACGCAAGGTTGCCCCGCCAACCGCGGCAATGGTCTAATTGCCGCGCGAGGGGGACCGAAACATGGCACCGAAGCGTCTTGTCGTCGGGATCAGCGGGGCGTCGGGCACCATCTACGGCGTGCGCCTTCTCGAGGTCCTGCGCGGCCGCGGCGTCGAGACGCATCTGGTGATGACGCGCTCGGCCGAGATGACGCTGGCCTATGAAACCAAGCTGAAGGTGGCCGACGTCCACAAGCTCGCCGACGTGGTCCATCCCATCCATGACGTCGGCGCCTCGATCGCGTCGGGATCGTTCCGGACGCTCGGCATGATCGTGGCCCCCTGCTCGATCCGCTCGCTCTCCGAAATCGCCTACGGCACCACGTCGAACCTGCTGACGCGGGCGGCCGACGTGGCGCTCAAGGAGCGGCGGCGCCTCGTGCTCATGGTCCGCGAGACGCCTCTCCACGTCGGGCATCTGCGCGCCATGACGCAGGCCGCCGAGATCGGGGCGGTCATCCTGCCGCCGGTGCCTGCGTTCTATGCCCTTCCGACGACGGTGGACGACATCGTCGATCATACGGTCGGCCGCGCCCTCGACCTGTTCGACATCGACACCGATCTCGTCAGGCGCTGGGGCGAGGCCGAGCCCGGCGCGAAACCGGTCCGCGGCTACAAGCAGCGCGCGTCCGCCGCACCCGAGGACTGACCGATCGGCCGATACCGCGCGCCGGCGCGGGGTGCCGCACCTTTCCACCAGCCGGACGTGCTGCGGGCCGCTTCGACCGTCGGCGCTTGAAACGGCCGATGAAGCCGCGCAACATCGGCGGCAATACGGCACGCCAGACAGGCGCAGGACGGCCTGTCTCAGCCGCAATCGCGCCGAACGAGGGAGGAACAATGGCCGCCAACCGGATCCACGATCTTGCGCTGATCATCGAGGACCTCGATGCGATGGGGCGCCTCGTGCGGGTCAGGTCGGAGGTCGACCCGGCCTACGAGCTCGCCGGCATCGCGGCCGAGTTCGAAGGCGGCCCGCGCGCCGTCCTGTTCGAGAAGGTGAAAGGCCATACCGCGCCGGTTTTCACCGGACTGTACTGGTCGCGCGATCTCCTGGCCGATCTCCTCGGCAAGCCGGAACGCACGCTGCCGCAATACGTGTCCCAGTGCATCAAGAACTGGCAGCAGCGCCCGATCGACCCCGTGGTGGTTGCGGACGGTCCGGTCCGCGAGGTCACCGAGCAGACGGTCGACCTGCGCAAACTGCCGGTGCCGGTGCATGCCGAGAAGGACGGCGGCCCCTATTTCGATGCCGGCGTCGTGATCGCCCGCGATCCGGAGAACGGCGTGCGCAACGCCTCGATCCAGCGCTTCATGGTCGTCAACGAAAACACGCTGCACATCAACATCGACGCCGGGCGGCACCTGGAGCTCTACCTCAACAAGGCCGCGGCCAAGGGCAAGTCCCTGCCCTTCACCATCAATGTCGGCGTCGGGCCAGGTCTCCATTTCGCCGCGGCGACGCCGGCCGAGGCGGCCCCCGCCGATACCGACGAACTCGGCATCGCCTCGGAGTTCCACGGCGCGCCGCTGCAGCTCGTGCCCGGCGATACGTCCGACGTCGAGCTGGTCGCGCACGCCATGTATGCGCTCGAATGCGAGATGATTCCGGGCGAGCTCGGCGAGGAGGGGCCGTTCGCCGAGGTCACCGGCTACTACGCGAAGCGCGAACCCCGGCCCGTCGTCCATGTCCGGAAAATTCACCGCCGGCGCAACCCGGTGTTCCAGACCATCCTGTCGGGCAAGGAGGTTTACAACTCCGTCGGACTGCTCGGCGAAGCCAATGTGCTGGCCCTCGTCAGCCGGCAGGTCCCCGGGGTGAAGGACGTCTACTTCACGCACGGCGGCAGCGGCTTCTACCACGCCGTCGTGCAGATCGAGCAGAAGCGCGCGGGATGGTCGAAGCAGGCGCTGCTTGCGACCTTCGCGGCGTTCCCGCCGCTGAAGATGGCGACCGTCGTCGACGACGACGTCGACATCCGCAACGCGTCGGATGTGGAATGGGCGATGGCGACCCGTCTCGATCCGCGCACCGGCATCGTCGTGATCGATAACGTGTTCGGCCACGGCCTCAATCCGAGCTTCCCGAACTATCTCGGCGCCAAGGTCGGGTTCGACTGCTGCAAGCCCTATCCGCCGCGCCGCGAGTATGAGCGCGCGCTGTACCGGAAGGTCTCGCTCGAGGGCCGCGACATCGTGATCCCGGAGGTCAGGAAGCCGGCCGCGACGACGGACGCTCCGTCGCCGCAGGCCGCTGCCGCCCGCAAACCCGGCAGCTCGAAGCGCAAGGATCTCGCCGACGGCGGTCAGGCGATGTGACGGATCGCCCCGCTACTCGACCATGTCCGACCAGAGCCACTGCACGCCGTTTTCGGCGAAGCTGGCGCGCGCGGCCTGCATGGATCCGTTCGTGTCGATGCCGCGGCAGGCGTCCTCGATCACGACGACCTCGAAACCGAGCTTGCGCGCATCCTCGGCCGAGTAGCGCACGCAGAAATCCGTCGCGAGTCCGGCCAGAAAGACGCGGGTGAAGCCGCGCTCGCGCAAGCACCCGCCGAGCCCCGTCGGCGTCTTGCGGTCGTTCTCGAAGAAGGCGGAGTACGAGTCGATCCCCGGCCGGAAGCCCTTGCGCACGATCAGTTCGGCCCGCCTCGCGTCGAGGTCGGGATGGAAGGCGGCACCCGGCGTTTCCTGCACGCAATGATCCGGCCAAAGCACCTGTTTTCCGTAGGGCAGATCGACCGCCTCGAACGGCTTGCGGCCGGGATAGGTCGACGCGAACGACGAGTGTCCCCGCGGATGCCAGTCCTGCGTCAGGATCACGTGCGCGAAACGCGGCACGAGACGATTGATCACCGGGACGACCTCATTGCCGTCGGGCACCGCCAGCGCGCCGCCCGGACAGAAGTCATTCTGGACGTCGACGACCAACAGAACGTCGGTTTCGTTCACCATGCGACGGGGGATCCGAAAGACGAGACAATCCCGGGTCGATTATGCCATCCGCCGGTACGCGCGATGCAAGGCCAAGCAGCCCCTGCGCGCAGGCGGGGATCCGCCCGCGGCGCCGGATGGCGACGATCGTGACGGGGTCTTGCGATCCTACTCGGCCGCCTCCGGCACGGACGGCAGGCCGGCGAGTGCCATGGCCAGCTCCTTCTCGTCGTACTTGAGGTCCTTGAGCTTGCCGGCGAAGTAGTCCATGTACGCCTGCATGTCGAAGTGGCCGTGGCCGCACAGGTTGAACAGAATCACTTCGCTTCGGCCCTCGCGCTTGCAGCGCAGGGCTTCGTCGATCGCCCCCTTCACCGCATGGTTCGCCTCTGGGGCCGGCAGGATGCCTTCGGTGCGCGCGAACATGACGCCGGCCTCGAAGACCTTGGTCTGCTCGTAGGCGACGGCGTCGATCAGCCCGAGTTCCTTGATGTGGCTGATCATCGGCGCCATGCCGTGGTAGCGCAGGCCGCCGGCATGGAATCCCGGCGGCACGAAGGTCGAGCCCAGCGTGTGCATCTTCACGAGCGGCGTGAGATGCGCCGTGTCACCGAAGTCGTAGGCGTATTTGCCACGGGTCAGGCTGGGACATGCCGCCGGCTCCACCGCGACGACCCTCACCTTCCTGCCGCCGCGGAGCTGCCGGCCGAGGAACGGAAAGGCGATACCCGCGAAGTTGCTGCCGCCGCCGGTGCAGCCGACGATGACATCCGGATAGTCGCCGGCCTTTTCGAGCTGAAGGATGGCTTCTTCGCCGATCACGGTCTGATGCATCAGAACGTGATTGAGCACCGAGCCGAGCGCGTATTTCGTGTCGTCGCGCTTGGCCGCCATCTCGACGGCCTCGGAAATGGCGATGCCCAGGCTGCCCGTCGAGTCCGGATTCTGCTTGAGGATGGCGCGCCCCGACTCCGTCTCGTCCGACGGGCTGGCGACGCAACGCGCGCCATAGGCCTCCATCAGCGCCCGCCGGTACGGCTTCTGCTGGTACGAGACCTTCACCATGTAGACGTCGACGTCGATGCCGAACAGGGCGCCGGCGAAGGCGAGCGACGATCCCCACTGACCCGCGCCGGTCTCGGTGGTGATCCGCTTCACGCCCTCCTTCTTGTTGTAATAGGCCTGCGGAACGGCGGTGTTCGGCTTGTGGCTGCCGGACGGGCTGACGCCTTCGTACTTGTAGTAGATGCGCGCCGGCGTATCGAGCGCCTTCTCGAGACGGCGCGCACGGTAGAGCGGCGACGGCCGCCACTGCCGATAGATGGCGCGGACCTCGTCGGGGATCTCGATATAGCGCTCGGTCGAAACTTCCTGCTTGATGATCTCCATCGGGAACAGCGGCGCGAGATCGTCAGGCCCGATCGGCTGCTTCGTGCCGGGATGGAGAACGGGCGGCAACGGCGTCGGCAGATCCGCCGCGAGATTGTACCACGCCCGCGGCATCTCGTTCTCTTCGAGGGTGTATTTGATCGTGTCCGACATCGCTGTCCTCCCGAAACCGGTGTTCTTGCTTGGTTGCGGCGGCCATCTAATCATGACCCGTCCGGTGATGACAATCGGTTGATCCACCGGACTGCTTGCCAGCGCAACCGCGCCTCCGTCCGGACGAACCGACGCGCCCCGGCAGACGCGAAAACAGGAAGGGCGGGCCTCGTCCGAAGCCCGCCCTGAAGCGAGATGGTGCGGGCCGCCGGCCCGACGGCGGGACCGCCCGTCAGTTCTTGTCGACGGAGAGGCCGACGAAGCGCTGTTCGCCCTGGCGGTCGACCATGACGAGCACGCCGCGCCGCCCCTGCGACTTCGCTTCCTTGACCTTGGTCACCACCTGCTGCGGCGACGAGACGGCCTCCTGGTTGACCTCGACGATCACGTCACCCGGCCGCAGGCCACGCTCCGCCGCCGGCGATCCGTCGTCGACGCTGGTGATGACGACGCCCTTGGTCTTTTCGTTGATCTCGTAGCGCTCGCGCAGGTCCGGCGTAATCGCGGCCAGCGACATGCCGAGCGTCTCGACCGTGGCGGCAGACCGGCCGGCGGGCCCCTGATCACCGCCCGGCGACGCCGAGGCCATCTGCTCGGTGTCCTCGAGCTCGCCGACCTTGACCTGGACCGTCATCTCCTTGCCCTTGCGCCAAATGACCACCGGCACCGTCTTGCCCACCGGGGTTTCGGCGACGATGCGCGGCAGGCGACGCATTTCGGTCACCTCGCGTCCGTCGAACTTGAGGATGACGTCGCCGGGCTGAATCTTCGCGTCCTCTGCCGGGCCTTTCTCGGTAACGCGCGCGACCAACGCGCCTTTCGGCTTGTCGAGGCCGAGGCTCTCGGCGATCTCGTCCGTCACCGTCTGGATGTTGACGCCGAGCCAGCCGCGCCGCGCCTTGCCGAACTGACGCAGCTGATCGATCACCGGTTTGGCCAGAGCCGAAGGAATGGCGAAGCCGATGCCGACGCTGCCGCCCGACGGCGAGTAGATCGCGGTATTGATGCCGATCACCTCACCGGCGAGGTTGAACATCGGGCCACCCGAATTGCCGCGATTGATCGAGGCGTCGGTCTGGATGAAGTCGTCATAAGGGCCCGCATTGATGTCGCGCTGGCGCGCCGAGATGATGCCCGCCGTCACGCTGCCGCCGAGCCCGAACGGATTGCCGATCGCGATCACCCAGTCGCCGACGCGCGCTTCGTCCGAGTTGCCGAACTTGACGAACGGAAGCGGCTTCTCCGATTCGACCTTGAGCAGCGCCAGATCGGTCTTGGCATCGCGCCCGACCAGTTTCGCGCTGAGCTGCGTGTTGTCCTGCAGAATCACCTTGATCTCGTCCGCATCGGCGATGACGTGGTTGTTGGTGACGATGTAACCCGCTTCGTCGATGATGAAGCCCGAGCCGAGCGACTGCGCGCGCCGCGGCAGCGCGTCGGGTCGCTGCCGGTCGAAGAATTCCTTGAAGAACTCCTCGAACGGCGAGCCCGGCGGAAACTGCGGAATGTCGGGCCCGCGCCGCTGGTTGCGATCGGGGCGGATGGTCTGCGTCGTCGAGATGTTGACGACCGCCGGCAGCAGGCGCTCGGCGAGATCCGCGAAGCTCGGCATCGGCGGCGTCGGCGCATTCGTGCCGAGCGGCGCGCGACCCTGCGCACCCTGGGGCGCCTGGGCGAGGGCCGCACCGGTCGCGAAAACCAGCGCAGCGCACGCGACGAGCCCGCGACGGACCAGACCCGAAGTCCGGCCCCCGACAGCGGCGAAACGTGCGATCACTTGTAATCTCCTTGTCTTTTCAATCCGTTGGGCACACCGACGAGTCGGCGGCGGGCGTTCCTGATGCTAATCCCGCGGCGATCGGCCGTCCACACACCGACCGGCTACACGCGGGCCCTGCGGTAATGCCGTGTACGCACCGATTAGGGCAGCCGTATGGCATGATTCGGCACAGAAAACGCCGGGCCGGGGGCGTCGGTTCGCCGATCCCCGGCCCGGCCTGTGCTCAACGCTGCGCGGCGCCCGGGCGCGCGCCGGGCTGCTGCCCCTCTCCCGTCGTGCCCGGCGCCGGGGGCATGCCGACGTCACGGAAGAACTTGAAGAAGTCCGTCTCGGGCGTCAGCACGAGCGTGGTGCCCTCGTTGATCGCCTGGCGGTAGGCCTGGAGCGAGCGGTAGAAGGCATAGAACTGCGGGTCGCGGCTGAACGCCTCGGCGTAGATCCGCGTCGCCTCCGCGTCGCCCTCGCCGCGCAGCGTCTGGGCCCGACGCTGCCCCTCGGCGAGGATGACGGTGCGCTCGCGCTCGGCTTCGGCGCGGATGCGCTGCGCCGTCTCGGCGCCCAGCGCGCGCTCCTGACGCGCCTCGCGTTCGCGCTCGGTCTGCATGCGCGCATAGATCGCCGGGCTGGTGTCGGGGTGGAAGTCCGCGCGCATGAAGCGCACGTCCTTGACCTCGACGCCGAAGGGCTTGGCCTCGGCGATGACGAGCTCGCTGATCTGCCGCATCAGCGCGCTGCGACGGGGCGACAGCACCGCCGAGAACGGCACGGAGCCGAGCACGTTGCGGAGGCTGGCGTTGACGATCGCGCCCAGGCGCGCCCGCATGTTCGCTTCGGTCCCGACCGTCTGGTAGAACAGCAGCGGATCGACGATCTGGTAGCGCGCGAAAGCATCGACGACCATGCGCCGCTGGTCGAGCATGATCACTTCCTGCGCCTCGGCATCGAAGTCGAGAAGCCGCTTGTCGAAGTAGACGACGTTCTCGAGGAACGGCCGCTTGAAGTGGAGTCCGGGCTCCTGCACGACCCGCCGCGGCTCGCCGAACTGCAGGACCAGCGCCTGGCGCGTCTGGTGAACGGTGAACACCGACGCCCACAGGACGAAAAGCACGATCGCGGCGATGACGCCGACGGCAACGAGAACGGGGCGCTGCATCAGCGGCCTCCCTGCTGTGCGGGCGCCGGCCGCGGCGTGATGACCTGCTGCGGCTCCGCCGGTTCCGGATTCGCGGTCGGCCTGGGTATGCGGCGCTGCAGCTCATTGAGCGGCAGATAGGGGACGACCCCCTGCGACATCGCCGACTGGTCGACGATGATCTTGGTCGCGTTGCGCAGGATTTCCTCCATCGTCTCGATATAAAGGCGCTGCTTGGTCACGTCCTTGGCCTGCCTGTAGGCCTCGTAGACGGAGACGAAGCGCGCCGCATCACCTTGTGCGCCGGCGATCACCTGCTGGCGATAGGCCTCGGCCTCCTCGATCATGCGCTGCGCCTCGCCGCGGGCGCGCGGCACGATGTCGTTGCGGTAGGCTTCGGCCTCGTTGCGGGCGCGTTCGCGGTCGGCCTGCGCGCGCTGCACGTCGCGGAAGGCGTCGATGACCTGCTGCGGCGGCTCGACGCCGCGCAGCTGAACCTGCGTGATCAGGATGCCGGCGCCGTAGTCGTCCAGAATCCGCTGCAGCAGGTTCTGGGTGTTCTGCTCGATCTGCGGCCGGCCCTCGGCCAGCGCGAACTGCGCCTGGACGGTGCCGATCACCTCGCGCATCGCGCTCTCGGCCGCCGCCTTCACCGTCGCCTCGGGCGAATAGATGTTGAAGAGGTATTGTCCGGCATCCTTGATCTGCCAGAACACGGTGTACTGGATATCCAGGATGTTCTCGTCGCCGGTGAGCATCAGCGCTTCCTCCGGCACTGAACGGGCGCGGCCGCGACCTTCCGGCGCACCGCGGAAGCCGATGTCCATACTGTTGATGCGCGTGACCTTCGGCGTCAGCACCGAGCCGAACGGCGGCGGCGCCCAGAGATGCAGGCCCGGCCCGGTGGTGTTCACCCACTTGCCGAACAGCAGCTCGACGCCCTGCTCGTCCGGCTGCACGCGATAAAGACCGCCGAGCAGAACCCAGGCGGCGACGAGCAGGACCGCGATGAGGGCGATGCCCTTGCCGGAGCCGAAGCCGCCGGGCATGACGCGGCGCATCCGCTCCTGGCTGCGCTTGAGCAGCTCCTCGATATTGGGCGGCTGCGGACCGCCCGGGCCGCGCCCCCACGGATTGGGGCCGCGACCACCGCCACCCCACGGACCGCCACCTTGGTTCGACCACGGCATCGTCTGTTCCCAACCTCCTGTTCCGTCCCAGCGCACCCAGGCCCTGACGGGCCCGCCCTCCGCCGCTTTCAAATCGGCGGGCCCGGCCTTATATCATTAGCGCTAACTCTCGCGAAGCGATCCCCGCCCGTTGCACCATATCTTGGGCATTAAGCCGAGATATTGGAGCGAAACGAGGCAAATCAAGGACTGGACCGTGTCGACCGCCCTTACGGAAGCGCAAGTTCTGGACACTCTTCGCCGCGTGATCGATCCCGACCGCCGGCAGGACGTGGTCACGCTCGGGATGATTCAGGGGCTCGCGATCCGCGACGGGCATGTCACCTTCGCCATCGAGGTGGATGCGAAGCGCGGACCGCATCTGGAGCCGCTGCGCAAGGCCGCGGAAAAGGCCGTCGAGGCCATCCCCGGCGTCCTGTCGGTGACGGCGGTGCTGACGGCGCAGCGCAGCCCCGGCGCCGCGGCCGGACAACCCCGGCGGGCCCCTGGCGCCGGCCCCGCGGGCGGACCGGCCGGCGCCGGGGGCAAACAGCTCGTCCCAGGCGTCAGGCACATCATCGCGGTCGCCTCCGGCAAAGGCGGCGTCGGCAAGTCGACCACCGCCACCAATCTCGCGCTCGCGCTCGCCGTCAAAGGGCTCAAGATCGGCATGCTCGATGCCGACATCTACGGCCCGTCGCAGCCGCGCCTGATGGGCATCACCGGCCGGCCGCATTCACCGGACGGCCGCACCCTCCAGCCCATGGAGAACTACGGCGTCAAGGTGATGTCGATGGGCTTCCTGGTGCCCGAAGACACGCCGATGATCTGGCGCGGACCGATGGTCATGGGCGCCCTCGAGCAGATGCTCCGCGACGTGGCATGGGGCGAGCTCGACGTACTGGTCGTCGACATGCCCCCCGGCACGGGCGACGCCCAGCTCACCATGGCGCAGCGCGTACCGCTGTCGGGCGCCATCATCGTCTCCACGCCGCAGGACATCGCGCTCATCGATGCGCGCAAGGGCCTGAACATGTTCCGCAAAGTGGACGTGCCCGTGCTCGGCATCATCGAGAACATGAGCTATCACGTCTGCCGCAACTGCGGCCACCGCGAGGACATCTTCAGCCACGGTGGCGCCAGGCGCGAGGCGGAGCGGCTGGGCACGGAGTTCCTCGGCGAGCTGCCGCTCGACATCGTCATCCGCGAGACGTCCGACAGCGGACGCCCCATCGCCGTGAGCGACCCGGAGAGCGAGCATGGCCGGGCCTATCGTCGTATCGCCGACCGGGTTTGGGACAAGCTGTCCCAGCAGGCGGGCACACGTCCGGCACCGAAAATCGTTATTCAGTAACGGGTTACCCAGTGCGGGCGGCGGGACATCCCTGTCCCACTGTCCCATGACGTGACGGCGCCGGTCGTGCCGCCGAGCCGTCTCCACGACCGTCGCGCCGTCTCACGAGTCTCACCCGTTTCACGAGTCTCCCCCGTCTCGCGAGTCTCCCCCGTCTCGCGAGTCTCGCCCGTCTCGCGAGTCTCACGAGTCTCGTCCGTCTCACGAATCTCATCGTTCTCAGGCGTTGCACCCGTCTCACGTTTCGCGGGCTGAAGCGGCGGAGCGCCGGGACAGTGGGACAGGTTGGGACAGTGGGACAGGCGGCACAAGGCGCGGGCCGGGGCAGACCGCAGCCCAAACGAAAGCGCCCGCGCGGGTCCACGAGACCCGGCGGACGCACTTTTCCGGCACCTATTCAGCCTCCGGCGGCGGCCCGGGTCAAGACGGAACCGGCCTCACCGCCCGAGGAAGCCCCGCCACGCCGGTCAGAACCGGGCGACAAGCGAGAAGAAGATGCGGGGGTCGTCCTGCTCGTCCGGCTCGGTGCTGACGCCCTGGACGCCGCGGGTCAGCGGTACCGCCAGCTCGACATAGCCGGACACCTGTTCGGTCAGGTTGAAGCGCGTGCCGACGCCGGCGGAGGCAAGGCTTTCCGAGTGCTCGCTGCCGGCATCGTGGTTGTAGACGACGCCGCCGTCGTAGAAGGCGTAGAGCTGATAGCCGCGGATCAGCTCGAACGGAATCGGGTCGTTGTACTGAAGCTCCGCCCGCGCCGCCCAGCCGTCATCGCCGGTCAGCTCCGACGGGTCGTAGGCGCGGCCGAACTGCGTGCCGCCCAGGCCGAATTCCTCCGACGCGAGCAGCGGCTGGTTGGGCGTCTTCTGCGCCGAGAACGCCAGGAACAGGTTGAGATTGCCGACGATGTTCTGCAGCCGCGAGGCATCGAACGTCACCTTCGTGAAGTCGCTCCGCCCCTGCGCGCGGGAGAGGTTCGCCGAGCCGGTCTCGCGGGCACCGAACGCGTCGAGGCCCTGGCTCACCTCGACGGTGAACAGCGTGATGCCGCGCCATGAATCGACGAAATCGTAGCTGCCGCCGACACGGACGATGCGCAGGCGATCGTCGAAGTTCTCGGTGCCGAGGATCTCCTGTTCCGAGTCGCGGGCGGTGAAGCTGCCGAAAAGACTCAGGTTCTGCTCGCGGCTGCGGATGAGCGGGTGCACGACGCGGCCGGTCACGGTCGTACCATAGCCTTTCACGTCGAGCGGCTTCAGCGTATAGCCGGAGTGCGTGTTGCTGCGGCTTGCGATCAGCTGGAACCGGGTCCCCTCGGTCGAGACCGGCACGTCGGCGCTGACCTCGCCGTAGCGCAGCTCGTCCGTCTGCGTCGCCGTGATGTAGCGGAGCGTGACGCGTTCCCCCAGGCCGAGTGCATCGTTGAGGCCGAGGCCGCTCAGAATCTGGAACGGGCCGGAGAAACGCGTGCCGCGGTTGTCCATGCTGATGAAGCCGTCGACGGGCTTACGCTCGATCACGACCGTGAGGTCGGATCCGCCGGGCACGTCGGGCGACGGCGAGAAGACGCCCCGCGCGACCGTCCCCGGAACATCGTTCATGAGGAGCAGATAGCGCTCGAGGTCGGCAAAACGCAGCGGCCGCGACGCCTTGATCTTTTCGGCGTAGGTCTGGTGCAGCCAGTTCGGTTCGCCCTGGAAGATGACGTTGCTGACGAACCCCTCGACGACCGTGATGCGGACGGTGCCGTCGTTGATCGTCTGCGCCGGTACGACGGCGCGCGACAGGACATAGCCGTCGGCGCGGTACTTTGCCGTGATCCGTTCCGCGATCGTGTAGATGTCGGCGAGCGATACGTTTTTGTTCAGGAAGTCCTGGTAAGTCTCCGCCAGGGCCGCATCGGTATAGACCGTATTGCCTTCGAGCTCGATCCGCCTGAGCTCGAACCGGATGCGCGCAGCCTCCGCCGGCGCCGGTGCGACGCCCGGCACGGGCACCACGGTTTCGGGGCGCGATTGCGGCACGCGGGGTTGCTCGAACCGCCGCTCGATGCGGCCGGGATCGACGCTGGGCGGAACGACCTGGGCATGGGCGAGACCGACGCCGAGGACTGCGCCGATCAGACAAAGGGCCGTGCCGGCCGCGCGCGCCGGGCGCGCGCGGCCGAGAGCGTGAAGGCTACACATGGGTGAGGCGCTTACTGCTGTTCGGATTCGTCGTTGTTGTCGGCGTTATTGTTGTCGTTCGAGCCGTTGCTCGCGTTGCCGCTGGATCCACTGTTCCCGCCCCCGATCGAGAAGTTGTTCAGCAGGTTGTTGGCGAACTGGGTGGCCTCTTCCGCCCCCTGGTCCAACCCGTTCGTGGTACCGCCGAAGCTACCCTGCCCCGCCGGCTCGTCGGTGAT
>DASVCL010000049.1:0-81666 GCA_036381615.1 Alphaproteobacteria bacterium | reverse complement strand
GGCGGGAATGGTGGAGCCGAGGGGAATCGAACCCCTGACCTCCTCATTGCGAACGAGGCGCTCTCCCATCTGAGCTACGGCCCCGCCGGTGCGGTGGGGCGGAATATGGGTGGGGGCCGACGCGGAGTCAAGAACGAAGCGCGAAAAGGCAGCGGTTCCAACGCCGGAACGTGCATCCGGCCAAAGCCTTGCGCCCGATCCGAGCGGTCGTGTAGGGTCTCGGGCGTCCGGCTGCCGGGAGCTGAATCGCCCTCCATGTACGCGCTGATAAACCTGATCCTGACCGTCATTCAGCTCTACATCTACGTTTTGATCGCCTCGGCCATTTTCTCGTGGCTGATCGCGTTCAACGTGCTGAACACGCACAACCGCGTCGTGTACATGATCAGCGATTTTCTCTACCGGATAACCGAGCCGGCGCTGCGCCCGATCCGTCGCTTCGTGCCGCTTCTGGGCGGGGTCGACATCTCGCCGGTCGTGCTGATCCTGCTGCTCGTATTCCTGCAGAACCTGATCATCGAGTACGCGATCTGATCATCCGCGCGTGAACCTGCCCCTCGCCCCGACCGCCGACGGCACGATCGTCACGATCAAGCTGACGCCGCGCGCGCGGCAGGCCGGGATCGAAGGGGTGGCCACGGAACCCGGCCCCGACGGCGACCGCCCGGTGCTGAAGGTGAAGGTGACGGCGCCGCCGGAGGACGGCAAGGCGAACGCGGCGCTGATCGCGCTTCTCGCCAAGGCATGGCGGCTGCCGAAGGGCGCGTTCGCCATCGTCTCGGGCGAAACGCAGCGCCTCAAGCGCGTGCACGTCCGCGCCGCGGCCGAGACGATCGCCGGGGCGATCACAGGCGTTTCGAGGAAGGCATGAACGAGACGGCAACGAGCAGCAAGATCATCGACGGCAAGGCGTTCGCCCAAGGCCTCCTGGCCCGGTATGCCGCGGAGGTGGCGACGCTGAAGGCACGGCACGGCGTAACGCCCGGGCTCGCCGTCGTGCTGGTCGGCGACGACCCGGCGAGCCGGGTCTATGTCCGCAACAAGACGAACCAGACCGTCGCCGCCGGCATGCGCGACATCAAGCACGAACTGCCCGCGCACACGACGACGGGGGAGCTGCTCGACCTGGTGGCGCGGCTGAACGCCGATCCCGAGGTCGACGGCATCCTGGTGCAGCTGCCGCTGCCGGCGCAGATCGATGCGGCCGCGATCCTCGACGCCATCGATCCGGACAAGGACGTCGACGGCTTTCACGCCGTGAACGCCGGCAGACTCGCGATCGGCCGCGACGGTCTGGTCCCGTGCACGCCGCTCGGCTGCGAGATGCTGCTCAAGGACCGCCTGGGCGGCAGGCTCGCGGGGCTCAACGCCGTCGTGCTCGGCCGCTCCAACATCGTCGGCAAGCCGATGGCCCAGCTTCTGCTGCGCAACGACTGCACGGTCACGGTCGCGCATTCGAAGACGCGCGACCTGGCCGCGATCTGCCGCGACGCCGACATCCTGGTCGCCGCCGTCGGCCGGCCGCGGATGGTGCGCGGCGACTGGATCAAGCCCGGCGCGATCGTCCTCGACGTCGGCATCAACCGCATCATGGGGCCCGACGGCCGGGCGCACCTCGTCGGCGACGTCGTCTTCGACGAGGCGATTCACGTCGCCGGCGCGATCACGCCCGTGCCCGGCGGCATCGGGCCGATGACCATCGCCTGCCTCATCGGCAATACGCTGAAGGCGGCGAAGAAACGGCGCAAGCTCGCCTGACGCGTCCGGCTGGCGCCGTCCGCGCCGCAGGATTAGGCTTCGTCGCAGGATGAGCGACGCGCCGACGAGCCGACCCGTGCTGATCTTCGACGGCGTGTGCAAGCTTTGCGCCGCCGGGGTCCGGCTCGTCCTGCGCTACGACCGCGCGGGCGCCTTCGACTTCGCCTTCGCGCAAGGTGCCGTCGGCAGCGCCCTCAAGCGGCGCTTCGGCATGCCGCCCGCACCCGATACCGTGACCGTCGTCGACGGCGACCGCGTCTACGTCAAATCCGACGCGGCGCTGTACGTGGCGAGCCGCCTGCCGTTCCCGTGGCCGCTGCTCGGCGTCCTGCGCGTGCTGCCGCGGCGATGGCGCGACCGTCTCTACGACCTCGTCGCGCGTCACCGTTACGACTGGTTCGGGCGGCGCGACGCCTGCCTGCCGCCGCCGCCCGGGGCCGCGGCGCGATTTCTCGACAAGCCCTAGCCGGCCGGGCTTCCGGCCAGCATGCGCGCGAACAGACGGGTGACGCCGTCGACCAGCGCCGTGCGCGCCGTCGCCTCCGTCCTGCGGAACTGGTCCCCGATCAGCAGCGTCGCGAGGCCATGCACGAGCGACCATGCCGCCACCAGCGCGGTCCGCTCGTCTGCCGCATCGCGCGGCATGCCGCGGCGGCAGGCCGCGATCGCGGCGCCAAGCTGCGCCTCGGCCGCGGCCGCGGCGGCGAACAGCGCGGGATGCGCCCGCCTGTCCGGAATTTCGGGCCCGAACATCAGACGGAAGACATGCGGATGGGCGAGCGCGAAATCGACGTAACCCCGCCCGAGCGCCTGCAGCCGCTCGGGCGGCGCGTCCGCGCCGGCGGCGGCCTCGGTCATGCGGCGCAGAAGCTCGGCAAAGCCGTCGGCGGCGAGCGCCGCGAGCAGCGCCTCCTTGTCGGCGAAGTGGCGATAGGGGGCGGTCTGCGACACGCCGGTCGCGCGCGCGACTTCGCGCAGGCTGAGTGCGGCCGGGCCGTGGGCCTCGAGCAGCCGGGCCGCCGCCGCGAGAAGCGCCCGGCGCAAATCGCCGTGATGATATGATCGACGCGCACCCGCTGCCTTCCCGGAGGAACCGGAACGCGGGCGCGGTCGCCGGTTTCGTTGCGCGCCGCTCATGTTGACAGCGTCAACATAGCGGCCTAACCTGAACCTGGCAAGTCGCCGCAAGCGTGGAGCCGATCATGACCGGAAGCATCTGGCACCTCGTCGCCGCCGCCGCCGTGTTCGTCGGCACCCATTTCGCGCTGGCGTCGCCCGGGACCCGCCGCGCGCTGGTCGCGCGCCTCGGCGAGGGCCCGTTCACCGGCCTCTATTCGACGGTGGCCGCGCTTACCCTGCTCTGGCTCGGCCTCGCCTACGGCAATGCGCCGTACCGGCAGCTATGGCCGCAGGAAGCGTGGATGCGGCTGGTACCCGCCGTCGTCATGCCGGTTGCGACGTTCTTCCTGATCTGCGGCGTGACGCAGCAGAACCCGACCGCGGTCAACCGAAGCTTCGACCGGGCGGCGCGGGACCCGGCGCCGGGCGTTCTCAAGATCACGCGCCACCCCGTGATGTGGGCCATCGGCCTGTGGGCGCTCGCCCACATCGTGCCCAACGGCGATCTCGCCGCCCTGATCCTGTTCGGCAGCCTCGCTTTCCTCGCCCTGTTCGGCACCGCGCAGATCGACGCGAAGCGACGCGCCCGCGACCCGGAAGGCTTCGCGCGCTTCGCCGAGGTGACGTCCAACCTGCCCTTCGCCGCGCTGCTGACCGGCAAGACGCGGCGATTCTGGCGGACGGCCTACGGCAAGGACCCGGTGAAATCGCTGTGGCGCGAGATCGGGCTGGCCCGTGTCACCGGTGCGCTCGCGCTCTACGTCGCCCTCATTTACCTGCACCCGTTGCTCACGGGCGTGCCGCTGGACTGAGACCCGGGTCGCGCCCGGATCCGTCCGGCGGCTGAATATCGAACAGGCGGGCGATCGCACGGCGGCCGGAAGGCGTGAGCGCGACGGCGCGCGTACCGGCAATGCGCGAGACCCAGCCCCGCGCGAGGCAGGTGTCGAACAGCGCCGCGCCGAGCGCGCCGCCGAGATGCGGACGGCGCTCGGTCCAGTCGAGACATTGGCGGGCGAAGGCGCGGCGCTGGCGCTGGACGGCGGCGAGATCGATGCCGAGACTGGCCAGGAACCGCACGCCCGCCGGCGTCACGCGGAAATCCTCCGCAACCGGTTCGAGACAGCGCCGCCGGACCAGCGCCTCGGTGAGTGCGACGCCAAGCTGGCCCGCGAGGTGGTCGTAGCAGGTGCGCGCCCGGCGCACCGCATCGTCGCCGCGGGCCGGCAGCCGTTTGGGCCGCGGCATGTCGGCCGCGACGCGCGCGATCGCCTCGATCAGCTCGGCCACGGCCGGCCCGGCCAGACGGTAATAGCGGTGCCGGCCCTGGCGCGCGACGGCGAGAAGACCGGCCGCGGTCAGCTTCTTGAGGTGTTCGCTCGCCGTCGCCGGCGAGACGCCCGCCGCGCAGGCGAGCTCGCTCGCCGTCAGCGCAGAGCCGTCCATCAGCGCGACCAGCACGTTCGACCGCGCCGGATCACCGATGAGCGCCGCCACCTCGGCGATGTCGGGGCCTGATTTCACACTTCGATCGTAACCGAAACATGGATGCAGGGACAATCCCTACAATCCGCGGCCATGAAGTGGACGACCCGAACGACGGCAATGCCGGTGCCGGACGGCCTTCGCCGGCCCCCGCCGTTGCCATCCGCGGATGCGGGCCGCATCGCGATCCCCGGTCCGCGGCGATTGCGCGAATGGCTCTGCGCCGCCTGGCGCGCGTGGCGCTGGATGCTCATGCGCCGACGCACGCGCCGCGCCCTCGTCATGCTCGACGACAGGCTGCTGCGCGACGTCGGCCTGACGCGCGCCGACGCCCGGCGCGAAGCCGACAGGCCGATGTGGTGGCCCTGAAGGGGAGCCTCGAGCGTCAGGCGCCGGCGCACGAGCCGCCGGTGCAAGCGGCCGGCGCTACTTCTGCAGCCGCTTGCCGAGCCTGAGGCGCAGCGCGTTGAGCTTGATGAAGCCTTCCGCGTCGCGCTGGTCGTAGGCGCCCTGATCGGCCTCGAACGTGACGTGGGCGAGGCTGTAGAGCGACCGCGGCGACTTGCGCCCGACGACGCGCACATGGCCCTTGTAGCACTTGAGCCGCACCGTGCCGGTCACGTTCTCCTGGCTCTTGTCGATCGCGGCCTGCAGCATCTCGCGTTCCGGCGAATACCAGAAGCCGTTGTAGATCAGCTCGGCATAGCGCGGCGCGAGCTCGTCCTTGAGATGCTGGGCGCCGCGGTCGAGCGTGAGGCTCTCGATGCCGCGATGGGCCCAGTAGAGGATGGTGCCGCCCGGCGTCTCGTACACGCCGCGCGACTTCATGCCGACGAAACGGTTCTCGACCAGATCGACGCGGCCGATGCCGTGCCGGCCGCCGATCTCGTTCAACCGGGCGAGCAGCTTCGCGGGCGACAGCCTCTGGCCATCCACCGCGACCGCATTGCCCTTCTCGAACTCGATCTCGACATATTGCGGCTCGTCCGGCGCCTTCTCGGGCGCGACGGTACGCGAATAGACGTACTCGCCGGGCTCTTCCCACGGATCCTCGAGCACCTTGCCCTCGGCCGAGATGTGCAGCAGGTTCGCGTCCGTCGAGAACGGCGCCTCGCCGCGCTTGTCCTTGGCGATCGGGATCTGATGCTTCTCGGCATAGTCGAGCAGCTTGGTGCGGCTGTCGAGATTCCATTCGCGCCACGGCGCGATCACCCGGATGTCGGGATTGAGCGCGTAGTAGGTCAGCTCGAACCGGACCTGGTCGTTGCCCTTGCCGGTGGCACCGTGCGCGACGGCGTCGGCCCCCGTCTCGCGCGCGATCTCGATCTGCCGCTTGGCGATGAGCGGCCGCGCGATCGACGTGCCCAGGAGATACACGCCCTCGTAGAGCGCGTTCGCCCGGAACATCGGGAACACGAAATCGCGGACGAACTCCTCGCGCAGGTCCTCGATATAGATCTGCTTCACGCCCAGCATGCGCGCCTTCTCGCGCGCGGGCTCGAGTTCCTCGCCCTGGCCGATATCGGCGGTGAAGGTCACGACCTCGCAGCCATACGTCTCCTGGAGCCACTTGAGGATGACGGAGGTATCGAGGCCGCCGGAATAGGCGAGCACGACTTTCTTGACGTTCTTCGCAGCGTTCGCGCCGGGCATGGAGGTTCCTAAAGGGAGGGTCGAAAACGCGCGCGAGTATAGGGATAAAGAGGCCTGCTGCAAGCGCGGCTCAGCCATTCCCGTCTGGCCGGTTGAGGCCGGGGCGGCCCCTCGACTAAGCTCGACCCGACATCACACGACAGGACCCGCCGATGATCGACCTTTACGCCTGGCCGACGCCGAACGCCTTCAAGGTCTCCATCATGCTCGAGGAGACGGGGACGCCCTACCGCGTGTTCGCGGTCGACATCACCAAGGGCGACCAGTTCAAGGCCGACTTCCTCAAGATGAACCCGAACAACAAGATGCCGGTCATCGTCGACAGCGACGGGCCGGACGGCCAGCCGATCACCATCTTCGAGTCGGGTGCGATCCTCCTCTACCTGGCGGAGAAGACCGGCCGTTTCATCCCGCGCGACGTCCGCGGCCGCTATGCCGTGACGCAGTGGCTGATGTTCCAGATGGCCAGCATCGGCCCGATGCTCGGGCAGGTCCATCACTTCCGCGTCTACGCGCCGGAACCGATTCCCTATGCGGTCGAGCGCTATACCAACGAGGCGCGGCGCCTCTACAACGTGCTCGACCGGCGTCTCGGCGAGGTGAGCTATCTCGCCGGCGACTACTCGATCGCCGACATGGCGGTGTTCCCGTGGATCCGGCCGTACAAGCGGCAGGGGCTGGACATCAACGATTTTCCCAATCTCAAGCGGTGGTTCGATGCGATCGACGAGCGCCCGGCCGTGCAGCGGGGTCTCACCCTGCTCGCCGACCGCCGGCGCGAGGGGCCGATCGACGACAAGGCGCGCGAGGTCCTGTTCGGCGCCACGCAATACGCCAAGCGTTGAGCGGCACGGCAGGCCCGTCGCGGCAGCAGGGTACCGGCGATGCCCGATCCGGGAACGGCGCTGTACGCTTCGTTTTGCCTGTTCCTGGGCGGCCTGCTGAAGGGCGTGGTCGGCCTCGGCCTGCCGCTGGTGGCCCTGCCGCTGCTTGCGCTCAAACTGCCGCTGGCGGCCTGCGTGACCACGCTGATCATCCCGATCTTCGCGACCAACCTCACCCAGACCTTCCAGCGCGGTCTGTTCGCCGCCACGGTGCGGCGGTTCTGGCCGACCCTCCTCGTCCTGATCGTCTGCATCATCGTATCCACGAACGGACTCGTCCTGATCCGCGAGGACGTCCTCTATGCCATCATCGGCGCGTCGCTGCTGACCCTGACCGCCGCGACGCGCCTGCAACCCAAGCTGCACGTGCCCCCGGCCCAGGAACGCTGGGTCGGTCCCGTTGCGGGTGCCGTCAGCGGCGTGCTCGGCGGCATTTCGTCGGTCTATGGCCCGCCGCTGATGCTCTTCCTCGCCGCGCTGCGGCTGCCCAAGCACGAGTTCGTCGCCACCATCTCGCTCTTCTTCCTGGCCGGCCATCTAGCGCTGTCGGTCGGCGTGGCGAGCTTCGGCATCGCGTCTTTCGGCGATTTCATGCTGTCGGCGGCCGCCGTGATTCCGACGCTGGCCGGCCTGTGGCTCGGCCAGCGCGTCCAGGTGCGCCTCGACGAACGGCGTTTCCGCCTGACGCTCGACGCCGTCTACGTCGCGACCGGGGCGAGCTTTCTGCTGCGGGCGCTCGCCTGAGGACAACGCCGGGCTAGCGCGGCACGAACGTGTCGGCCCGCCCCGGCGCCCGCGCGATCATGCGCCGCACGGCGCGCAGGGTGCGTATCCGCAGCCGGCGTTCCATGTCGCGCAACGCCGCATCGCGCAGCGTCTTCGCCTCCTCGGCGTAGTCGGCGATGAGCTCCGGCGACAGTTGGCTCACGACCGGCCACTGTAAATCACGTCGGGACATGTCGACCTCCTTGGATGGATGTTCACGACCGCCAGAGCGGCTTGTTGGCCTCGCGCCATGCATCGAGGCGCGTGAGGCCGATGTCGCGCAGGTCGCGGTCGCTCATGGCGAGGAGTTCCCGCCGCTCGCGCGCACGCGCGTGGAAGAGCCGCACGGTCGCGGCGACGCGTTCGACGACCCCCGCAAGCCGCGCGAGACGCGGCGCCGGCGCCCACATCAGCGGCCCGATCAAATAAGAATTTCTCATGTCACGAGCTCCCGAAGGAATCGCGCCGGATCATTCCGGTGGATTTCCAGCATCGATCGTGAAACACTCGGGGGGAACCGACAAACGACGCTTTCTCAGGTTTCAGATTAGGATCACTAATCCATGGATCGGATCCGGCGGCTGCCCCCGCTCAATTCGCTTCGCGCCTTCGAGGCGGCGGCGCGCCATCTGAGCTTTCAGCGCGCGGCCGCCGAGCTGCACGTCACCCCGGCGGCGATCAGCCATCAGGTGAAGGCGCTCGAGGCGCAGATCGGCGTCAAACTGTTCCGGCGGCTCAATCGCGCCGTGCGGTTGACCGAGCACGGACAGGCGTGCCTGCCCGTGCTGCGCGATGCCTTCGACCGCATGGCGCAGGCGGTCGAGATCGCGCGCGCACCGCGACGGAGCGGCATCCTTACCGTAAGCGCCGCGCCGTCATTCGCGGCGAGATGGCTGGTGCCGCGCCTCGACCGCTTTCGGACGAAGCATCCCGACATCGACCTGCGCGTATCGGCATCGATGCATCTGGTCGACTTCGCGCGCGAGGACATCCAGGTCGGATTGCGGTACGGACACGGGCGCTATCCCGGTCTGCACGTCGAACTGCTGATGCGCAACGAGGTGTTCCCGGTGTGCAGCCCGAAGCTGCTCAAGGGACGCAACGCGCTGCGCCGCCCCGACGACCTGCAGCACCATGTGCTGCTGCATGACGAGACGAATGCGAGCGATCCCAGCACCCCGGATTGGCCGATGTGGCTGCGCGCCGCCGGCGTGACCGGCGTCGACGCCACGCGCGGCCTGCACTTCAACCATGTCGCCATGGCGCTCGAGGCGGCGGTCGCAGGGCGCGGCGTGGCGCTCGCCCACAGCGTGCTGGTGCGCGACGATCTCGCCGAGGGCCGCCTCGTGCGGCCCTTCGCCCTAAGCGTCCCGGTCGATTTCGCCTACTACTTCGTCTGCCCGCCCGAGGCGCTGCAGGACGCGAAGATCCGCGCTTTTCGCGAGTGGATCCTGGCGGAGGCGCGGGCGACGATGCGGCCGGCGACGGCGCCGCCGAAAGGCGACAGGCCGGACCCGGCCCACGGGCGATTCGGCCGGGTCAGCCGGCGGGCGGCTGTTCCGCGACAGCGCCGCGGCGCCGGCGCACGCTGTCGGACTTGAGCTGGCCGCAGGCGGCGAGAATGTCCCGGCCGCGCGGCTTGCGGACCGGCGCAGTGTAGCCGGCGCGCGCCAGAATGTCGGCGAACGCGGTAATCGTCGCGTCGTCGGAGCATTCGAACGGCGAGCCCGGCCAGGGATTGAACGGAATCAGGTTGATCTTCGACGGGATGCCGCGAATGAGGCGCAGCAGCTCGCGTGCGTCCGCGGGCGAATCGTTGACGCCCTTGAGCATCACGTACTCGAACGTGATCCGTCGCGCGTTGGAAAGTCCGGGATAATCACGGCAGGCCGCGAGCAGTTCCGCGATCGGCCATTTCTTGTTGATCGGGACCAGCACGTCGCGCAGCTCGTCGGTGACGGCATGCAGCGAGATCGCGAGCGAGACGCCGAGTTCCTCGCCGCAGCGGCGGATCATCGGCACCACGCCCGACGTCGACAGCGTGATCTTGCGGCGCGAGATGGCAATGCCCTCGCCGTCCATCACGATCTTCAGCGCCTTGGCGACGTTGTCGTAATTAAACAGCGGCTCGCCCATGCCCATCATGACGATGTTGGTCAACCGCCGGTCCGCCTCGGGCGCGGGCCATTCGCCGAAGGCATCGCGGCACAGCATCACCTGGCCGACGATCTCGTCCGGCTCGAGATTGCGGACAAGGCGCTGCGTGCCCGTGTGACAGAATTTGCAGGTGAGCGTGCAGCCGACCTGGGACGACACGCACAGCGTCCCGCGGTCCTCCTCGGGAATGTGGACCGCTTCGGCTTCCTGCCCGTCGACGAAGCGCAGCAGCCACTTCTGCGTGCCATCGAAGGACTGCTGATGGCGTGCGATCTGCGGCCGGTCGATGATGAATCGCGCCTCGAGCCTGGCGCGCAGATCCTTCGACAGATTGGTCATGGCGCCGAACGAGCGCACGCCGCGCACGTAGATCCACTGCCAGATCTGCTTGGCGCGGAACGCCGGCTCGCCAAGCTCGGCGAGCGCCGCGACGAGTTCCGCGCGCGACAGGCCGACGAGGTTGCGCCGGCCGTCGGCGGCCGGTGCCAAGGGCCGCTGCGGCGTATCGATTTCGGGCTTGGGCCCGGACAGGATTTCGGTCATCGGGCCATTATATAGGGGCCGCGGCCCACCGGTTCAGCGGATGCCGCACGCCTTGCCGATTTCGGCATAGGCCTTGCTGAATCCGATCAGGGAGAACGTATCGACGGTCTCGGTGCCGCGCGCCGAGGCTCCCTTCACCGTCAGGGTGGTGCCTGCGCGCATGGCCTCGATCAGCGCCTTGTCGGCGGCGGCATCGCGCGTCCAGGCGCCGTCGGCATCGGCGTCGGGCTTGGTGAAGAACTCGAACTTCTTGGCCTTGTCGACCTCGACGGCAACCTCGGCCCCGGCCTTGTAGCTGTAGCCGGCCTGGAAGCTGACCTCGTCGCGCCGATTGGCCGCCGGCCGATGCGTCACCATCAGCAGCACGTCGCCGCGACGGACGTTGGCAGGCTCCGACTTGGCCGGTCGCGAGAGGATGTAGCAGATCTTGCTGCCGCGCTCGGTCATCTCGACCGCGGTCCAGGCGTCGAACGTGCCGAGCGCCCGCGGACCCGGCGGCGCGGCGGATTCGGCGCGCTTGGCGGGCTTCTGCGCCGCGACGGGCGCTGCGGCCAGAACGACGGCAAGAGCGGCGAAGACACGGACAAACGGACGCACGGTAGCGAATTTCCCGGTTTCGAGTTGCGCTTCACGCAAATGGCGAAGCCTGAAGGCCTATGACACGTCCGGCTGGAGGACGTCAATTGAACGTACGCCGAGGCTGCAGGCGCATCGCGCCCGCAGGCGCCGTTCATCCCGACCGGCGCCTCAGCCTGGGCGGACCGAACTCGTGAGGCTTGAGCGCAACCGTCGGTCCGCCGGGCCGTAGCGGGCGGTCGGCAAAACGGCCGCGACTGACGAGACGGTCGTACATCGTCAGCGCGCCGGCAAGAGCAAGATTGATCGAGAACTTTGTCGGAATCTTGACCACGTGCGCGCACAGCGCGAGCAGCTCGGGCGAGAGCGAGCCGCGCTCGGGCCCCAGGACGTAGGCCGCCGCGCGCGGGTGGCAGAAGCTGGGAAGGTCGATCGCGTCGTCGGTGATCTCGACCCCGACGAGTTCGCAGTCGCGCGGCAACCGCAGACTCTGCACGTCGGGGAACTCGAAGAACGGCAGGCTGCCGGGCGCATCCGAGGTATCCGCCAACGCGCCCTCGGCCCGGTTATAGGCGGCCGCGATCGTGAACACGAAGCTGGCGCCGAACGCGTGGGCAGTCCGAAACAGGCTTCCGAGATTCATCGCCTTGCTGATGCCCTCGACGCCGATGCCGAAATATCCGCGCATGTTTCGAGCCGCTGGTTGAAGTCGCGCGCAACTTGCCTCCCGCGCCCCGGTGAAGGCAAGGTGTTTCCCATGCCCGACGATAACGCCAGCCCCGCGCCGCGCCGATCCGCGCGCGCCCGCCCCAAAAGCCCGCCGCCGGTCGCCGTGCACGTCGTGCGCGGCGACATGATCGAAAGCCGCCACCGCGCCTCGATCGCGGTCGTCGATGCGGACGGCACGATCATCGAGTCGCACGGCGACGTGACGGTGCCGGTCTATCCGCGTTCGGCGATCAAGCCGATCCAGGCGCTGCCGGTCGTGGAAACCGGGGCCGCGGACCGCTTCGCCATGACCGGACCGGAGCTGGCGCTTGCCTGCGCGAGCCACGGCGGCGAACCGGCGCATGTCGAAACGGTCGCAGCGCTGCTCAAGCGCATCGGCTGTTCCGTCGCGGACCTGGCCTGCGGTGCGCATCCGCCGTACCACGTTCCGTCCGCCCATGCGCTGATCCGGGCCGGCGCGGCGCCGTCCGCCCTTCACAACAACTGCTCCGGCAAGCATGCCGCCATGCTGGCCACCGCGCGCCACATGGGCGAACCGATCCGCGATTACATCGCGCCCGATCATCCGGTCCAACGGCGGGTCGTCCGCACCTTCGAGGAGATGTGCGGCGTCGACCTGTCGCGCGCGCCGCGCGGCATCGACGGCTGCAGCCTGCCGCAGATCGGCATCCCGCTGTCGGCGCTGGCCCGCGGCATCGCCCGCTTCGGCGCGCCCGATGCGCTGCCACGCGAACGCGCGGCAGCGTGCCGGCGCCTCGCCGCCGCGATGACGGCGAACCCCATGATGGTGGCCGGCACGGGACGATTCTGCACGGCCGCGATGGAAATCGCCGCCGGCAAGGCCATCGTGAAGACCGGCGCCGAAGGCATGTACATGGCCGCGATTCCGGCGCGCGGGATCGGCATCGCCCTCAAGATCGAGGACGGCGCCGCGCGCGCGGCGGAAGTGGCGCTCGCCGCGCTGCTGGTCCGCTACGCCGACCTCGACGAGGCGCAGCGCGCACGCCTAAGCAGCCTGCTGGAACCGCCGGTGCAGAACGTCAACGGCTGGCGGGTCGGCCGGATCGCGCCGGCATCAGGCCTCTAAGCTGGCGCCCGCATCGCCATCCGCAACCATAAAGAGAATTTCCGAGAGCGACGCCCGTCACGCGACCTCACACTTTTGAGTGATGACGCGGCGCGCCTATGCTAAATATTCCGTAAACGCTACCGGCACATCCGGTGCCGGGCGAACCGGTGCATGCCGGTCAGGGGGGGCGCATGGACGGAACCACGCACGGTATCGAACTCGACACCGACACGTCGGCGATCGTCTGCAGCCGGCTGGACGGACCGCGGGCGCTCGCCATCGGGCGCATGCCGACGCCGGCCCTCAAACGGGGCCAGGTCCGTATCGCCGTCCAGGCCGCCGGCCTCAACTTCGCGGATACGCTCGTCGTTCAGGGACACTATCAGGTCAAGCCGCCGCTGCCGTTCGTTCCCGGCCTCGAGGCCGCGGGCACGGTGATCGAGGTGGCCCCCGACGTCACGGCATTCAGGCCGGGCGACCGGGTCATGGCGGCGACGGGCATGGGGGCCTTCGCCAAGGTGGTCGTGGCCGACGCGCGCGCGACCTTTCCGATTCCGCCCGAGCTCGACATCGTCACGGCCGCCGGGTTTCCGATCGTCTACGGCAGCGCGCATTTCGGGCTGATCCGCCGCGGGCATCTGCGCGCCGGCGAGACGCTGCTCGTTCTCGGTGCGGCCGGCGGTCTCGGGCTCGCCGCGGTCGAGGTCGGCAAGGCGGCCGGCGCGACGGTGATCGCGGCGGCGCGCGGCGCGGACAAGTTGGCGCTTGCGCGCGCGCACGGCGCCGACCACGTCATCGACTACACGGCCGAGGATCTGCGCACGCGCGTCAAGGAGCTGACCGGTGGACGGGGCGCCGACGTCGTGTTCGATCCGGTCGGCGGCGACGCCTTCGACGCGGCGCTGCGCGCAACCGCCTGGGAAGGGCGCCTCGTCATCACCGGCTTCGCCGCCGGGCGCATCCAGCAGATCCCCGCGAACCTGCTGCTGGTCAAGAACATCGCGGCGGTCGGCTTCTTCTTTGCCGAATACCGCAGCCGGATGCCGGACCTCGTCCGCGACGCCTTCGCGGAAATGGCGGACTGGCTCAGGGACGGCAAGCTGAAGCCGCACGTCTCGCACGTGTTTCCCGCGGACGAGGTCGCGGCCGCGATGGAGCTGCTGACCTCGCGCCAGGCCACGGGCAAGATCGTCCTCGCGTTCTAGAGGACGATCGCCCGCCCGGGTTTTGCCGGCGAGGCCGTGCCCCGGCCGGCGGCGAAACGGCCTGTCATCGCGGCCGACGCAGCATGGGGAAGATCGGCGGCGACGTTTCCACCTGAATGGTTCCGAGCAGCTCGAACCCGTGGCGCTCGTAGAGCGGAATATTCCGGGGATTCGAGGATTCGAGATAGGCCGGCGTCCCATCCTTGTCGCATTGCCGAAGCACCCGCTGCAGCAGCGCCGAGCCATGGCCCTGTCCCTGCATGGAGGGCAGCACGCCGATGAGCGGCAGGTACCAGTGCGGTTCCGCCGGGTGATAACCGCCCATCTGCTCGAACACCGCAAAGGCCGCCTGCTTCTCGGACTCGCGGAGCGTTCCCTCCAGCAGCGTCATCAGGGCCTCCTCGTCCGGGCCGATGCCCGGCGGAAGCCACAGCGCCGCGCCGAAAAACGCGCCGCTGTAGAATGCCGTCCCGTGTTCAAAGGCCCGACCGCCGAACGCCTGGGCAAAGACGGGGAACTGGCGGCGATATTGAGCCGGGTCGGGGTATATCCAACGCGCGGCCGGGTCGGTCTCGAATGCCGACGTCACCACGTCGATCAGTTGCTCGCGATGGCCCGCGGCCGCGGTGCCGATCGGCAGCTCCATCACTTGTGACATCATTGATCTTTCCTTTCGAACGCACCGCCTACCGGCGGGAAATGGGGGCACAGCTCGCACGTTCGTGCAGGCTATACCGGGGCCGGATCGGGCGCTGTGACCGATTTCACATGCGGGACCGGACGACCTTTTCCGGCAAACAGGTCCCGCCAGCGGCGACACAGCCCGGCCACGGCCGCGCGCTCATGCGCCGGTGCCCTCGCCCTCGTCCTGCTCGTAGCGAATGGCCACGACCTCGATCTCTTCCGGTCCGGACGGCGTCCGCACGGTCACCGTATCGCCGACCCGCGCCTTCATCAGCGCACGGCCGATCGGCGAAACCCAGCTCACCTGGCGGCGCGCGAAATCGGCCTCGTCGACGCCGACGAGCTTGACCGTCATCTCGACCCCCTCGGCATTCGCATAGGTGACGGTCGCGCCGAAGAAGACCTGGTCCAGATGCTTCTGCCGTGCCGGATCGACGACCTCGGCGATCTCCAGCCGCTTGGTCAGGAAGCGGATCCGGCGGTCGATCTCGCGCAGCCGCCGCTTGCCGTAGATGTAGTCGCCGTTCTCCGAGCGGTCGCCGTTGCCCGCCGCCCATGCCACGGTCTCGACGACCTTCGGCCGCTCGACGCGCACCAGGTGCTGCAGTTCGTCCCGCAGCCGCCGGAAGCCGGCCGGGGTCATGTAGTTCTTGACGCCTGCCGGAAGCGCCGGGGAGTCGTCGGCCAGGTCGTCGTCGGCGTCGTTGTCGTCGTTGCGAACGAAAGCTTTGCTCACGGGTCGTGGTCCGGGAATATCCGCTGTCGATGAGGGCCGATTTTGGCCGAGAGGGGCGCGCCTGCCTAGCGGAGACGTGCGGACGCGAAGCCGTTGGTGGTAAAGATCGCGGACGCAACCGTCCGAACGCGCATGTCCGACCCCGTCCAGGCCCAGTACGAGGCCTATCCCTATCCGCCGCGCGACCCGCGCGACGAGGCGAAACGGCTGATCCTCGGCTCGCCGAGCCACCTCGCCGAGCTCGATCACTATGTCTTCGGCGGCAGCCTCGACCTGACGCGCCCGTTCCGCGCCCTCGTCGCGGGCGGCGGAACCGGCGATGCCGCCATCATGCTGGCGCAGCAGCTCGCCTGGACCGGCGCCGGAGAGGCGGAGGTCGTCTATCTCGACATGTCGCGCGCCGCGCGCGCGATCGCCGAGGCGCGGGCTGCTCGGCGCGGTCTGTCGAACATCCGCTTCGTCACCGGCTCGCTGCTCGAGCTGGACGCGCTGGACCTCGGGACGTTCGACTACATCGACTGCTGCGGCGTGCTGCATCACCTTCCCGATCCGGCGGCCGGGCTCGCCGCGCTGACGCGCGCGCTCGCGCCGCATGGCGGCATGGGCCTGATGCTGTACGGCGCGCTGGGACGCACCGGCGTCTATCACGTGCAGGCGATGCTCAACGCGATCGCGCCGCCGACGGCGGATCCGGCCGCGCGCCTGCAGCTCGCGCGCCGCCTCGTCGCCCAACTGCCGGCGACGAACTGGCTCAAGCGCAATCCGTTCGTGACCGACCACATCGTCGAGGGCGATGCCGGGCTTTACGACCTGCTGCTGCACGCCCGCGACCGCGCCTACACGGTCGAGGAGATCGGCGCGCTCCTCGACGGCGCGGGGCTGCGCCTCGAGAGCTTCGTGCCGCCCGCGCGCTACGAGCCCGCCAGCTACATCAGCGATGCCGCGCTCCTGAAACGGATCCAGGACCTGCCGCCGCTCGCCCGCGCCGCCTTCGCGGAACGGCTCGCCGGCAACATCAAGGCGCACGTGTTCTATGCCGTGCGCGCGGAGAACCCGGTGACGGCCCCACGCCCGGATACGCCCGACCTCGTGCCCGTGCTGTTCGACGCGTCGCCCGAGCAGCTCGCGCGCGGACTGAAGCCGGGCGGCATGCTGACCGTCAGCGCCGAAGGGCTCAGCCTGCGCTTCCCGCTGCCGCGGCTGGCGCCGGCGATCTGCGGCCTGATCGACGGAACGCGCACGCTGGACGAGATCCGCGCCGCGCTCGCAACGAAGGCCGGCCCGCTCGACTGGCCGGCCTTCGCCGCGGAATTCGCATCGCTGTTCGCCGCCCTCAACGGCAGCGGCAAGCTGTTCCTGCGCCGGCGACGCTGAGCGCCGCACTCACGGCTGCCAGAACGGACGCGACCCTTCCCAATCGGCCGTTGCCCGATCGACGCCGATGTCGCGCAGGGCACGGTCGTCGAGCGCCAGCAACGCGCGCCGGCTGCGCGCCCGTTCGTGCCATGACACGATCCGGTCGGCGACCCGGATGAGAACGTCCTCAGCCGTCGGCCGGGCGGCGCGCCGCGCTTGCCGGCCCAAAGCCAGGGCGAATGTCGGATGGGGGCTGCACGTCCCGTTCATGGCCAAGTCTCCCTAATGCATCGCGTCAGTTCGATTTCATGCTCGACACAACATTTGTGCGACCCGCTCCTTGCGGACAAACGATCTTTCCTCGTACGATGGTTTAGAAAATTTAGGGCATGACATGGCCAGATCACTGCCGCCGCTCAACGCGCTGCGCGCCTTCGAGGCGGCGGCACGCCATCTGAGCTTCACCCGCGCCGCCGACGAGCTGCACGTCACCCAGGCGGCGGTGAGCCATCAGGTGAAGGCGCTCGAGGCGCAACTGGGCGTGAGGCTGTTCCGGCGCCTGACGCGCGGGCTGCTGCTGACGGAAGAAGGGCACGCGCTGCTACCCGAGCTGCGCGAAGCCTTCGACCGGCTCGCCCAGGCCGTGGACCGCGTGCGTCGCGGCGGACCGGGCACGCTGACCATCAGCGTGCTGACGACGTTCGCGCTCGGCTGGCTGGTGCCGCGCCTGCCGAAGTTTCAGGCCGCGCATCCGTCGATCGACGTCCGTCTGACGACGACGAGCCGGATGGTCAACTTCGCCACGGAAGACGTCGACGTCGCGATCCGGTACGGCGCCGGCGGGTGGCGCGACCTTCACTGCGACAAGCTGTTCGACGACGTGCTGACCCCGCTCGCGGGCGCACGCTTCAAGGACCGCCTGCGCCGACCGGAAGACATCCTGTCCGTGCCGCTGCTCCACGAACACGACGGGCCGTATGACTGGCCGATATGGTTCCGGGCCGTCGGCCTGCCGCCGGACAAGGCGAAGCCCGGCACCCGCTTCGATTCGACGCGCATCGCCGTCCACGCGGCGATCGCCGGTGCCGGCGTCGCCGTCGGCGCGCCGTTCATGTTCAGCGACGAACTTGCGGCCGGCACGCTGTTCCAGCCGTTCGACATCCTCGTGCCGAACGGCAAGGCTTATTGGCTGGTATGCCCCGAGGCGACCGCCGAACGGCCGAAGATCAAGGCATTCCGCGAGTGGATCCTGGCCGAGGCGGCGACGTTCAGTCCGCCGGCGCTGACTCCCGCAGATAATAGATCAGGTCGAGCGGCGGCGGCGCGACGCCGGTCTGCGACAGCAGCCCGTGCGCCTGGCCGCGGTGGTGCGTCTGGTGATTGAACAGATGCGCCAGCACCAGGCGCATCGGCGTCGCCTGGGCTTCGCCCGCCATGTTCTTGTAGCGGAGGGTCGAGTTCAGCGTCGGCTCGTCCATCGCCTCGATCACGTTGATGATCTGCGCGTCCTCGGCCTCGCGCGCGACGCGCAGACCGGCGAAATCGCCGTAGAGGATCTGGTCGAGCGAGCGGATGCCGGCGTCGTGGCCGGTGATGCGGCCCATCCACACGCGATCACCCACCAGGATATGGTTGAGCGTCCCGTGCAGCGAACCGAAGAAGGCCGCCCGCGGCTTCATGTACTCGGCCTCGGTCAGCTGCGCGCAGGCGGCGTAGAGGCGCCGGTTGGCCCACTGGTTGTAGCGGGCAAAGGTGCGGAAATGATCGAGCGTCGGCATCGCGGTTCACCCTTCCGCCCCCGAACGTGCCGCCGCGCCCGCGAACGGTCAACATTCCTCGCCTGCCGTCAGGCGAGGCGCCGGCCCGACCGTGGCGTTCCGGGGCGCTAGGCGCCCGGCCGCGCCGCGGCCGCTTCCGACCGCCGCGCGGTCGATGTCGCGTCCGGCGTCATCACGACCTTGATGCAGCCATTGGCCTTGTCGCGGAAGGTGCGGTACGCGGCAGGGCCGTCGTCGAGCGCGGCACGATGGGTGACGATGAAGGCCGGGTCGATCTCGCCCTGCCGGATGCGCTCGAGCAGCGGGCGCATGTAGCGCTGCACGTGCGTCTGCCCGCTACGGATCGTGAGCCCTTTCTGCATGACGGCGCCGAACGGGAACTTGTCGATCGCGCCGCCGTAGACGCCGGCGACCGAGACGTTGCCGCCCTTGCGGCAGCACATCAGGATCTGCCGCAGCGCCGCGGCGCGGTCGGTCGCGAGATAGAAGAACGCCTTGGCGCGATCGAGCGCGGCGTCGAACTCGCCCCAGCCATGCGCCTCCATGCCGACGGCATCGATGCAGGCGTCCGGCCCCCGCCCCTCCGTCATCGTCTGCAGGCGGTCGTAGACCTCTTCATCGACGAAGTGGATCGCGTCGGTGGCACCGGCCCACGATCGCGCGAGCGCCAGGCGCTCGGGCACGCGGTCGATCGCGACGATGCGCTCGGCGCCGAGAAGGCGCGCGCTGGCGATCGCGAACTGTCCGACGGGCCCGCAGCCCCACACCGCGACCGTGTCGCCCGGCTGGATGTCGCAATTGAGCGCCGCCATCCAGCCGGTCGGCAGGATGTCCGACAGGAACAGGACCTGCTCGTCCGCCATCCCCTCGGGGACCTTGAGCGGGCCGACATCGGCATGCGGCACGCGGACGTACTCGGCCTGTCCGCCGGCGTAGCCGCCGGTCAGATGCGAATAGCCGAAGATGCCCGCGGTGGCATAGCCGTAGACCTTCGCCGCCATCTCCGCGTTCGGGTTGGTCGCGTCGCAGCACGAATAGAGCTCGCGCTGGCAGAAGAAGCACTCGCCACAGGCGATCGGGAACGGCACGACGACGCGGTCGCCCTTCCTAAGGCGTTGGACATCCGCGCCGACCTCGACGACCTCGCCCATGAATTCATGGCCGAGGATGTCGCCTTCCGCCATGCCCGGGATGTAGCCGTCATAGAGGTGAAGATCGGACCCGCAGATCGCGGTCGACGACACCTTGACGATCACGTCGCCCGGATCCTCGATCCCGGGATCGGGCACCGTGTCGACCCGCACGTCGCCCTTGCCATGCCAGCACAGCGCCTTCATCGAAACCTCCGCAATGCCGCGCGCGATGCGCGCATGCGGGGCAGAACGGCGCGGTGCGGCCGCGGTTCCTGACGCGCGGGCGGCGGTCGCCGCCCGCGCGGCGGCCGCGCTTCAGCACTTAAGCTGCGGCAGGTCCTTGTAAAGCTCGAGCGCCTCGGGGTTGGCGAGCGCTTCGCGATTCTTGATCGGCCGGCCGTGGACGACGTCGCGCACCGCAAGCTCGACGATCTTGCCGCTCTTGGTGCGCGGAATGTCGGCGACCTGGACGATCTTCGCCGGGACGTGCCGCGGCGTGGTGTTGCGGCGGATCTGGTCCTTGATCCGCTGCTCGAGCGCCGGCGTCAGCGTCACGCCCTCGCGCAGGCGCACGAACAGGACGACGCGCACGTCGTTGTCCCAGTCCTGGCCGATGACGATGGATTCGAGCACCTCGTCGACCTGCTCGACCTGGCGATAGATCTCGGCCGTGCCGATGCGCACGCCGCCGGGATTCAGCACGGCGTCGGAGCGGCCGTAGATGATGATGCCGTCACGCGACGTAAGCTCGGTCCAGTCGCCATGCGTCCACACGCCGGGGAACTTCTCGAAATAGGCGGCGCGGTACTTGCGTCCGTCGGGATCGTTCCAGAAGCCGACGGGCATCGACGGAAACGGCTTGACGCAGACGAGCTCGCCCTTGGTGCCGCGCGTCGGCCGGCCGCTCTCGTCGAACACCTCGACCGCCATGCCGAGGCCGCGCACCTGGATCTCGCCGCGCCACACGGGCAGCGTCGGCATGCCGAGGACGAAACACGACACGATGTCGGTGCCGCCGGAGATCGAGGCGAGATGGACGTCCTGCTTCACCCGCCGATACACGTAGTCGAAGCTTTCCGGCACCAGCGGCGAGCCGGTCGACGTGATCGTCCGGACGGTCGTGAGCTTGTGGGTGCGCGCCGGCTCGATGCCGGCCTTGGCACAGGCGTCGATGAACTTGGCCGAGGTTCCGAACAGGGTGAACCCCGCCTCGTCAGCGAAATCGAACAGCACGTTGCCGTTCGGATAGAACGGCGAGCCGTCGTAGAGGCAGAGCGTCGCCTCGGCCGCCAGGCCCGACACCAGCCAGTTCCACATCATCCACGAGCAGGTCGTGAAGTAGAACACGCGGTCGCCCGGCCTGACGTCGCAATGGAGCAGGTGCTCCTTCAGGTGCTGGATCAGCGTGCCGCCGGCGCCATGGACGATGCATTTCGGCACCCCGGTCGTGCCGGACGAATAGAGGATGTAGAGCGGATGGTTGAACGGGAGCTGCGCGAACTCGATCGCGTCGGCCTTGTAGGGCGCGACGAAGTCCGCCCACAGGACGGCGCCGCGGATGCCGTCGAGGGCGGGCGCTGCGTTCGCATAGGGTGTCACGACGACCCTTTCGACCGACGGCAGGCGGGCAGCGATTTCGCGCAGCTTGCCCAGGCAGTCGTGCGTCTTGCCGTTGTAGTAGTAGCCGTCGACCGCGAACAGTACCTTCGGCTCGATCTGGCCGAAGCGGTCGAGCACGCCCTGGACGCCGAAATCCGGCGAGCATGACGACCACACCGCGCCGAGGCTTGCCGCCGCGAGCATGGCGATGATCGGCTCGGGCATGTTCGGGAGGTATCCGGCGACGCGGTCGCCCGCCGTGATGCCGGCCGCCCTGAGCGCCTGGGCCAGGCGGCTGACCTCGGCGTTGAGCTCGGCCCAGGTCATGGTGCGGCGGACCTTGTCCTCGCCGCGGAAGATCAGCGCGGGCGTGTCGTCGTTCCGCCGCAGCAGGTTCTGCGCGAAATTGAGCCGCCCGTTCGGGAAGAACCGTGCCCCCGGCATCCGGTCCGCGTCGGCGAGGACGACGTCGCCCGGATCGCCGACGATGCGGCCGAACAACCACATCTCGCGCCAGAAGGCGGCGGGCTGGTCCACCGACCACCGCCACAGCGCCTGGTAATCCGGAAGACTGAGGCCGTGCCGGCGCTCCATTTCCGTCCGGAAGGCGGTGACGTTCGCCTTGGCGATGCGATCGGGCGATGGTTGCCAGAGCGGCTGGGCAGCCGCGGCGGCTTCGGGCATGGGCATGTCTCCTGTCGAATTAGGGGCCTTTTAACCCGAAAGCGCGGCGGCGCGGAAGGGTGCGCGGCGGATGCAGAGGAGCTTTGTCCGCGCTGCGCTGGCGCGGCTGCCGCCACCTAGCGTAGGTTGAGGCGCCAGCTCCATCCGCATGCCGCTCAAACGCCTTTCCGCCGCATTCGCCGCCAGATCGAGCCCGACGCGCGCCGCGCTGTGGATGATCGTGGCCGCAGCCTTCTTCGCGGCCATGAGCGCGCTCATCCGGAAGCTCTCGGAAGACCTCCATGCGCTGGAGATCGTCTTTTTCCGCAATCTTGCCGGATTCGCCTTCATGGTGCCGTGGCTGGTCCGCACCGGATTAAGGGGACTGCGCACCGACAACACGCGGCTCTATCTCGGGCGGTCGCTGATCGGCCTGCTGTCGATGTTCGCCTGGTTCACCGCGCTGACGATGATGCCGCTGGCCGAGGCCACGGCGCTCGCCTTCACGGCGCCGCTGTTCGCGACGGTGGCCGCCGTCCTCATCCTGGGCGAGACGGTCCGCGCGCGCCGCTGGAGCGCCACCATCGTCGGCTTCATCGGCGCGATGATCGTGCTGAGGCCCGGGTTCGGTTCGGTCGGCCTGCCGGAGATGCTCGTCCTGCTGTCGGCCGCGATCCAGGGGCTCAACATCGTCCTGGTCAGGCAACTGAGCCGCGTCGAGGATCCGAATGCCGTCGTGACCTACATGACGCTCTATATCATCCCGTTCTCGCTCGTTCCCGCCCTGTTCGTGTGGACGAATCCGCCGCTGCATACCTGGATCTGGATTGCGCTGCTCGGCCTGTGCGGCACGGCCGGCCACCAGGCATTCACCCGCGCCTTCGCGATCAGCGACGCCTCGGCGCTGCTTGCCTTCGATTACGCAAAACTGCCGATCGTCGCGCTGATCGCCTGGCTCGCCTTCGGCGAGGCGCCCGACGTCTGGACCTGGATCGGCGCCGCCGTCATCGTCGGCGCCACTGTCTATATCGCCCGGCGCGAGGCCGCGATCGCGCGCCGTACGGCGGCGAAGCCCCCTGCCCCGAGCGCCGCGCACGCCGCCAATGACTGACGTCTGCGTGGGCCCGCGCCCGCACACGAGGTTGGCGGCACGCCTGCGCGATCTTCCCGACAATGTGCGCGGCGCGCTGTGGATGGTGCTGGCCAGCGCCTTCTTCGCGCTGCAGGGCGCGATGGTGAAGGCGGTCGGCGCGCGGCTCGACGTCTTTCAGGTGCAGTTCTTCCGCTGTCTCTTCGGGTTCGTTGCCGTCCTGCCGTTCGTGATGGGCCCGATGCTTCGCGGGCGCATCGGCGAGGTGCTGCGCACCGGGCGGCCGATCCTGCACGTCGCCCGCGCCCTCGTCGGCATCTCCGGCATGTTCTGCGGCTTCTATGCGGTGACGCACCTGCCGCTGGCGGACGCGATCGCCATCTCGTTCACGCGGCCGCTTTTCGTGATCTTCCTCGCCGTGCTGTTCCTCGGCGAGGTCGTCGGCTGGCGGCGCTGGGCCGCGACCGCGGTTGGATTCGTCGGCGTGCTCATCATCGTGCGGCCGGGCACGACCGCGTTCGACTGGGCGGCCATGGTGGCGCTGCTCGGCGCCTTCCTGGTCGCCGACGTCGGCATCATGGTCAAGAAACTGTCGACGACCGAGCGCAACGTCACGGTCCTGTTCTATTTCACCACCATCACGACGCTGGTCTCGGCCGTTCCCGCGTACCTCGTCTGGATCACGCCGACGCCCGTGGAGCTTGCGCTCATGGTGCTCGTCGGCATCTGCGCGACGACCGGCCAGGCATTGGCGCTACGCGCCTACCGCATCGGCGAGGCCAGCGCGGTCACGCCGTTCGACTCGACGCGCATGCTGTTCGCCGTCGCCTACGGCCTGTTCCTCTTCGGCGAGGTGCCGGACCTGTCGACGCTCGCCGGCGCGACGATCCTGATCGGCAGCACCATCTACATCGCCCATCGCGAGTACCGGCTGGGCAAGGCGACACCCGGCGGGGGAGCGGGCGGATGAGCCGGGTCCAGGCGCGACTGCGCGCGCTGCCGTCGAACGTCCGCGGCGCCTTGTGGATGCTGCTGGCCGCGCTGTCGTTCTCGACCATGGACGCCTGCATCAAGCTGCTCGGGCAGCACATGCACGCGCTGGAGATCGCGTTCTTCCGCTGCGTCTTCGGCGGCCTCGCCGTCGTGCCGTTCGTGCTGCGCGCGGGCGTGGGCATCCTGCGCACGGGTCGCTGGGGCGGACATCTCGCCCGCGGCCTCACCGGCTACACGGCGATGGCGCTCGGCTTCTACGCCGTCACGCACCTGCCGCTCGCCGACGCCACGGCGCTGAGTTTCACGCGGCCGCTGTTCACGATCGTGCTCGCGGTCATCTTCCTCCACGAGATCGTCCGCTGGCGGCGCTGGACGGCGACGATCGTCGGCTTCGCCGGCGTCGTCATCATGGTGCGGCCGGGTGTGGCGACGATCGACGTGGCGACCGTGGCCGCGGCGACCAGCGCGCTGTTCGTCGCCGCCGTGGGCGTGCAGGTGAAGCGGCTCGCCACAACCGAACGGCCGGAAACCATCATCTTCTACTTCACCCTGATCAGTTCGCTGCTGTCGCTCGGACCCGCCCTCTACGTGTGGCGCACGCCGACGCCGCTCGAGCTCGGCGGGTTGATGCTGATCGGCGGGCTCGGCTCGCTGGGCCAGTATTTCACGATCCGCAGCTACCGCCTCGCCGAGGCGACGGCGGTCGATCCCGTCGATTATGCGCGGCTCGTGTTCGCGACGTTCTACGGCTTCGTGCTGTTCGGGAACCTGCCGGACCGCTGGACCATCGCCGGCGCGCTCGTGATCGTCGCCAGCACGCTCTACATCACGCGGCGCGAGGCGAAGCTGCGGCGCCCGGTTACCGCCGGCACCGCGATGCCCGGCGCGCCGGTTCAGATCAGCACGGCGAGCAGCGTCGCACCCAGCGACAGCACGACGACGGGCGCGGTCAGCCGCCGCAGCTGAACGTACCAGCCGGGCAGGAGTCCGGCGGCGGCGGCCCGCGCATCGACGACGAACGACAGCCACACGCACAGGATGAGCGTCAGCAGCGCGGGCGCCGTCGTCATGAACTGGGCGAGGAAGCCGAGGACGGCCGGCAGCACGCTCCAGGCGAGCCGCGGCCAGCCGAGCGCGTCGGGACGCGCGAGCGCCACGCCCCAATGGACCGCGCCGAGAAACGCGATGTTCACTGCGGTCCAGGCAAGCTGGAAGGCGAGCATCACCGGCGCGACATCGGACGGCACGAGCCAGATCGCGGCCGCGAGCACGACGAACGGGACGAGCCCGGCGAGCGCGAGGACAAGCGCGGGACGCGGTATGCGGATCGGCATGGCCTCGACACCTGGACAGGGCAGCGGTTACAACCAACCGCTTCTAGAACGCCGGATCAGGGGGCACAAGCCATGCAGGTGAAAGGACATGCGGCGATCGTCACGGGCGGCGGGTCGGGCCTGGGCGCCGGGACGGCGCGCGCGCTCGCGGCCGCGGGCGCGAAGGTGACGGTCATGGACGTCAACATCGAGGGCGCGGAGAAGGTCGCGAAGGAGATCGGCGGCCTCGCCGTCAAGTGCGACGTGACGAGCGCGGAGGACGCCGAGCGTGCCGTCGCCGAGGCGCGCGAGCGGCACGGCGCCGCGCGCATCCTCGTCAACTGCGCCGGCATCGCGCCGGCCGCGCGCATCGTTGGCAAGGACGGGCCGATGGCGCTCGCCGATTTCGTCCGCGTCATCAACGTCAACCTGATCGGCACATTCAACATGATGCGGCTGGTCGCCGCCGATGCGGGCAAGCTGGAGCCGCTCGCCGACGGCGAGCGCGGCGTGATCGTCTCCACCGCGTCGGTCGCCGCGTTCGAGGGACAGATCGGCCAGGCCGCCTACGCCGCCTCCAAGGGCGGCGTCGCGGCGCTGACGCTGCCCGCGGCGCGCGAGTTCGCGCGCAGCGGCATCCGCGTCATGGCGATCGCGCCGGGCCTGTTCGGCACGCCGATGCTGCTCGGCATGCCGCAGCAGGTGCAGGACAGCCTCGCCGCCCAGGTGCCGTTCCCGACCCGCTTCGGCACGCCGGAGGAATACGCGAAACTGGTCATGCACATCATCGACAATCCCATGCTCAACGGCGAGGTCATCCGCCTCGACGGCGCCATCCGCATGGGACCGCGCTGAAGCCGTCCCGCACGGGACAGCCGTCAAGCGCCCTCCTGAACCAAGTCCGCGGGACAACGGGACACCGGAAATGATCTCCGGCGTCCCGCCCCTTGATTCCGGCGGGAAAACGGGCCGCCCGCCCCAAGCGCGACGGCAGGCCCGTGGGGCATCTGGATGCGAGCGTCGTCGCGGTCCTTGCCGGAAGAGCCCTGATCTTTCGGGCATCGCCCGGGATCGGCTTTGAGGCGGCGTCGCGCCGGGCCTAGAGTGGGATGGAGCGGCGCGAAGACCACAAGGCACATCCGCGACGCCGCCGCTTCTTGCCACAGCCACGATACGTCACGTCGGACATCGGCGTCCGCCGCCGTCGAACGGGAGGCACCTCATGCACGTGCCGAAGCGAATGGTCCTTGCGGCCGCCCTTGTCCTGGTCGGCGGCTGGGCGTCGGCGCGTGATGTCCCGATCCGTCAAAGCTGCCATTATGCCGAGCCGGCCGACCTCCTCGAGGCCGTGGCGTATTCGTTCCTGCAGCAAGGAACCGCCTATCGGGAGGCCGCCCGGTCACGCGAGGCGGCCGGCGACGCCGTCGAGGCGGGCCGGCTCTTCGGCCTTGCGGACCGTTTTTATCGGGCGGCGATCCATTACGGCGTATCCAAGGAACCGCTCGAGATCGAGGCGGTGATGCTGCCGAGCGGAAGACAGGCGGCCGCCGAGCTGGGCCGGCTGCTCATCCGGCGCGCGCAGGATCCCTCGCAGCGCGGCGAGGGCGCATTCTGGCTGGCGCTCTCGCAAAACGGCGAGATCGACGATCCCGACCGCCTCGTCGAAACACTCGTCCGCGATCATGAGTTGCGCGACGCTGATCCCCGCGTGATCGCCGGCGCCCGGCAAGCGGTGACGACATGGCTGCGCGCGCCCTGGTGGATCGCAGCGCCCGACACGCATGACGGCGGCCATGCCGCCGGGGGCGGCGGTGCGGCGGACTAGGCCACGAGGTCGATGAACTTGGCGAGCCGGATGTCGCGTTCGGTCAGTCCGCCGGCATCGTGCGTCGACAACGTGATGTGGACGCGGTTGTAGACGTTGGACCATTCGGGATGGTGGTCCATCTTTTCGGCCATCAGCGCGACGCGCGTCATGAACGCGAACGCCGCGTTGAAATCCTTGAAGCGGAATTCCTTCTGGATCGCGTCGCGGTCCGATGCGACGGTCCAGCCCTGCAGTTCCGCCAACGCCTTGCCCCGCGCCTCGCCGGCCAGTTTCTCCGACATCCCCATCCTCCCAAGCTGCGCATGACATGCAGATCCGATATGAGCGTGGACCGGCTTTCGCCGCCCATCAAGTCGCGCTAGCCTTTCCCGCATGAGTTTGCCGGAGATCCGCCCGCCCACGCTTGCCGACATCGAACGGCTTGCCTACGACGCGCTCAAGACGATTCCCGACGAGCTGCGCCGGCACGTCCGCAACGTGGTGATCCGCGTCGAAGAGTTCCCCGACGAGGAAACGGAGCAGGAGATGAACCTCGAAAGCCCGTTCGACCTGCTCGGCCTCTATCGCGGCGTCGATCTGATTCACAAGAGCGTCACCGACCCGAACGCCATGCCCGACATGGTGTTCCTCTACCGCCGGCCGCTGCTCGACTACTGGTGCGAAAGCGGCGAGGACTTGGCCCACATCGTCCGTCACGTCCTGATCCACGAGATCGGCCACCACTTCGGATTCTCCGACGCGGATATGTCGGCGATCGAAGCCCAGAGCTTCGATTGAGGGCGGACGCAAGATCACGCGCGGCACCATCGGGCCACGCGGCCGGGACGTTCAGCGCAGTTCCAGCCGTACCGAACCCAACCCGTCGACCGTGAAGACGGCGGTGTCGCCCGGCGCGACCGACACGGTGGCGACGAGGCTGCCGGTGATCACGACCATGTCGCGGCGGATCGGCCGGCCGCGCGCCGCGACGAGATTGGCGAGCCAGGCGAGCGCGCCCAGGGGATCATCGGCATCGCCCTCGCTCACCGGCCGGCCGTTGATCTCGAGGCGTCCGTGGAGCCGACCGGGATCGATGTCCGGCCGCATCCCGACCGGCGCGCCGAGGACGACGCCCGCATTCCAGCAGTTGTCGACGATCATGCTGTAGGCGTCGGTCTCGCGGTAGACGGCGTTGCGGTCCTCGATCAGTTCGAAGGCCGGCATCAGCGCGGCGACGGCGTCCCGGACGTTTTCCGCCGTGTACGGATCCTTGCGCGGCGGCAGGTCGGCGCCCAAGCGGAACGCGATCTCGCATTCGAGGCGGAGGTTGACGAAATCCGCGCAGGCGAGCCGGGCGGGCGTGGGGTGCACGGTGTTCGCGAAGATGACGCCGCCGCACGGATGGTCGATTCCCATCAGATCCTGCATCACCTTCGTCGTCGTCGCGATCTTGAGCCCGGCAACGGGCCCATGCGTCGGCCGTGCAAGGTCGTGGAAGACCTCCTGCGCGGCATAGGCGTCAGCGAGCGTTTGCGGTCGGATCTCCGGCGGCAGATTGCGATACGGCTCGCGCCGCTGGTGCGCCTGCCACATGAACCGTGCCGCTTCCTCGATCCGACCTGCCTCGCCCATCGTCCCCTCGCCGCTGGTATCAGCCGTCAGCCCGCCCGCCGCATCAGGTAGAACACGTAGCCGAACGAGTCGCCGTAGCGGCGGAAGACGTCGATCTCGCGCTCGACGGCCGCGATCTTCCGGCGCAGGGCGTCGTCGGCCGCGTCCTTGATGGCGGCGATCCGGGCCTGCAACGGATCGTAATACTCCGCCCACCACGCCGTCACCGGCAGCACGAACGTGTCCAGCACCTTGAAGCCGGCGTCGCGCGCACGTTGCATGTTCTCCTTGATGCCGGCCATGTCGGGATAGGCCTCGGACCAGAAGCGCACGGCCGCATCGGGACGCTCGTCGACGAGCCATGAGCACTCGGTCACGGCGACAAAGCCGCCGGTGCGAAGCCACGGCCGGCATAGGGCCAGCCCGCGCGCGAAACCGACGATGTAGATCGCGCCCTCGGACCAGATCAGATCGAAGCTGTCGGGCGGCAGATCGAGCGCCGCCATGTCGGCCTCGCGCGGTTCGATCCGGTCCGCGACGCCGCGTGCGCGGGCATTCGCCGCCAGCTCGTCGAGATAGGGCCGATGAATGTCCACGGCCACGATGCGCGCCCCGGGCAGCGATTCCGCCAGGACGAGGGTCTGACGCCCGGTGCCGCAGCCGAGGTCGAGGATGCGCGGATGCTGCGGCAGGGGCGGAAGCCGGCGCAGCGCCGCGCGCGTGCAGGCATCGCTGCCGGGCCCCTGGCGCGGCAAGCCGCTGAACAGCCTCCAGACCGCGTCCGTCATCGTCCGTCGTCCAGAGCCAGAAGACGAGATACCTGCCGACGCAGATACGGCAGCACGTCGCGGGCGAACCATGGATTGCGATCGAGCCACGCCGTATTGCGCCACGACGGATGCGGCAGCGGCAGAAACTCGGGCAGGTATTCGCGCCACGCGGCGATCGTGTCGGTCATCGTTCGCTTGCGCCGTCCGCGCAGGTAATACGCCTGGGCATAGGAGCCGACGAGCAGCGTGAACTCCACCGCCGGCAGCAGTGGCCGGATGCGCGGATGCCATGTCGGCGCACAGATCTTCATCGGCGGCCGGTCGCCGCCGTTCTTGTCGACGCCCGGATAGCACAGGCCGACCGGCATGATGCCGAGCCGCGGATTGTCATAAAAGGTCTCGCGGTCGATGCCGAGCCAGTCGCGCAGCCGGTCGCCGCTGCGATCATTGAACGGCAACCCTGTTTCGTGCACGCGCGTGCCCGGCGCCTGGCTGACGATGAGAAGCCGCGACGTCGGCCGCACCAGCAGCACCGGCCGCGGCCCGAGCGGCAGCTCGTCCTTGCAGAGCCGGCAGGCCTGCGCCGCCCGCAGCACCTCGTCGAGCGAACGATCGGCTTCGGCACCGACGGTCACGATTTCTCCTTCAAGAGCCGCGACACATAAGCAGGAACGACCGTGCCGGCGGGTCCGTAGATCGCCTCGGCGAACAGGCTGCGGCCCTCGGACGGCTCGAGGTTGAGCTCGACCGTGTGGGCGCCGGCCGCGCGCGCCTCGGCGACGAACCCGGCGGCGGGATAGACGTTGCCCGACGTGCCGATGGAGATGAACACGGCGCAGTCCGCCAGCGCTGCATAGACTTCATCCAGATGGAACGGCATCTCGCCGAACCACACCACATGCGGCCGGAGCCCGCCCGCGCGGCCGCAAGCGGGGCAGACAAGCGTCACGTCCAGATCGTCCCGGCAGGCGCGCACGTCGCCGCAGGCGCTGCAGCGCGACTTGAGCAGCTCGCCGTGGATGTGACGGAGATTGCGGGAGCCGGCGCGTTCGTGCAGGTCGTCGATGTTCTGCGTCACCAGCAGCACCGGACCCGGCCACTCGGCTTCGAGGCGAGCCAGCGCAAGATGCGCCGGATTGGGGGCGACGCCCGCAGCCAGCAACCCGCGCCGGCGTGCGTTGTAGAAGGCATGGACACGGGCCGGGTCGCGGGCGAAGGCGTCGGGCGTGGCGACGTCCTCGATCCGGACCCGGGACCAGATGCCGTCGGCATCGCGGAACGTGTCGAGACCGGATTCCTTGGAAATCCCGGCACCGGTCAGGATGACGATCGACCGCTCGGACATGGCCTGCATGTTATCGCGCCCGATACCGGCGTTCACCCGTATGCGCCGGCGCCTCGGTCACGGGCGAGATCAAGGCACGGCAGGCAGTATCCGGTGAACGCGATCTTGGGCAAGGGCCGGCAATCGGCTATGGGTTGGCGGCCAAGCATAACCGCCGCCGCCATCATGCTCAAAGTCCTGTTCGTCTGCACGGGGAATATCTGCCGCTCGCCGACCGCCGAGGGCGTGTTGCGCGAGATGGCGAAGCGCCGGGGGCTCGCCGATCGCATCGACGTCGATTCCTGCGGTACGCACGACTACCATGTCGGCGAGCCGCCGGACTCCCGTGCCGTGGCCTGCGCCGCGCGGCGCGGCTACGACATTTCCGCCCTGCGCGCCCGCATGTTCGACAACGACGATTTCGACCGCTTCGATCTGCTGATCGCGCTCGACCGCGGCCACGAGCGGATCCTGAAGCGCCACGCACCCCCGCGCGCGCGGGACAAGGTCCGGCTGCTGATGAGCTATGCCCCGGAGTTCGGGCTCACCGACGTGCCGGATCCGTATTACGGCGATACGCGCGATTTCGAGCACGCGCTGGACCTGATCGAGGGCGCCGCGGCACGGCTTCTCGACGACCTCGAAGCGCGGCTCGCATGAGTCCGGACGCCGACAGGCAGGCGCGGATCGGGCAGGTCATGGGCGCCGCCGTCGTCCGCAGCGCGCCCATCGGCGGCGGCTGCATCGCCGAGGTGCGCCGGATCGAGCTCGCGGACGGAAGGCGCCTGGTCGCCGAATTCGGCCACGGACTCGCGATCGAAGCCTGGATGCTGCGCTGGCTCAAGGACCGGACGGACGCGCCCGTGCCGGCGGTGCATCACGCCGACGACGATCTGCTGCTGATGGACCATATCGAGCACGATGGCGGCCTGTCGAAGGCGGCCGAGGCGCATCTGGGCGAGGTCGTCGCGGCGCTTCACGCCGTGACGGGGCCGAGCTTCGGGTTCGAGCGCGACACGGTGCTGGGCGGCCTGCCGCAGCCCAATCCGGCGACGCCCGACTGGCGCGATTTCTTCCGGGATCACCGGCTGCTCTACATGGCCGGCCTCGCCGCCGCGGCAGGTCGGCTGCCGGCGCGAACCATGGCCCGCATCGAGCGCCTCGCCGCGCGCCTCGATCGCTGGATCGATGCGCCCGCATCGCCGGCCCTGGTTCACGGCGATCTGTGGAGCGGAAACATCCTGAGCCGCGACCCCCGCATCGTCGCCCTCATCGATCCGGCCATTCATTTCGCCGACCCGGAGATCGAGCTTGCCTTCATGACGCTGTTCGGCAGCGTCGGCGACACGTTCTTCGCGAGCTATGGCGCCCGCCACCCGATCCGGCCGGGCTTCTTCGAGGTGCGGCGCGACCTCTACAATCTCTATCCGCTGCTGGTGCATGTCCGCCTATTCGGCGGATCCTATCTGGGACAGGTCGAGCGCACGCTCGATCGCTTCGGCGTCTAGAACGCCGAAGGTAGCCCGGTACGGCCTCCCGCCGCCGCTCACGCCGCGGCGCGGGTCAGCGGATATTCGGCTTCTTCCTGGTAGATCGCACCCTCGGGCTTGCGATAGCTCGAGAACAGGCTGAAGCTGTCGATCGGAATCGGGCCCGCGCGAAACATGTTGTTCTGGGCGAGAAAGGCCGAGACGCGGCTGACCGGCGTGTCGCGCAGCCGCGCGAGCGTGATGTGAGGGATGAAGCGGCGTTCCTCGGGCTCGAGGCCGATGCGGACGAGCGACGACTCCACGCGCGCCTGCAACGCCGAGAGTTCCTGGCTCTTTTCGACCCGCACCCACAGGGTCCGAACCTGATCGCCCGTGTCGAAATGACCGACGCCTGCCAGCGAAATATCGAACTGGCGCGTGCGCACGGTGGAGAGCGCGTGATGGATGTCCTCCATCTCGGCCTCCGGAACCTCGCCGATGAAGCGCAGCGTCAGGTGCAGATTTTCGGGCGGGACCCAGCGCGCGCCGGGGACGCCGGCGCACATGCCGGCGAGCCGCGCGCGGATGTCTTCGGGTAGGCCGATGCCGACGAACAGGCGGATCATGGTGCCTCCTGTAACGCGGAACGGGCCTGGCAGACGCCGCGCCGACGGCTTAGCCAAGGCTCACGATTCCGGATAACCGATTTGCGTCAGTCGATCAAACGTTATCTCGGTAGTTTGGCGATTTGGAGGCACGGACCCGGATCGGATTCAGGGACACGGATTCGGATTCCGCGCGTGGATCGCGTCGATGTCGGCGATGATCTCGGGCGCGAGCTTGAGCTGGCAGCCGGCGACGTTCTGCTCGAGCTGCTCGACAGACGTGCAGCCGATGATCGTCGAGGTCACGAACGGCCGCGTCGTCACGAACGCGAGCGCCATGTGAACCGGGTCGAGCCCATGCGTGCGCGCGAGCTTGACGTAGGCCGCCGCCGCCGGCTCGGCCCCCGGCGTCGAATAGCGCTTGAAGCGCTCGAAGAGCGTCAGCCGGCAACCCGCCGGACGCGCGCCGTTGAGGTACTTGCCGGCAAGAACGCCCATCGCGAGCGGCGAATAGGCGAGCAGTCCGCAATGCTCGCGCAGGCTGATCTCGGCGAGGCCGATCTCGTAGCTCCGGTTCAGAAGATTGTACGGATTCTGGACCGACTGGATGCGCGGCAGCCCCTTCTGCGCGAGGCCGAGATGCGTCATCACGCCCCACGGCGTCTCGTTCGACACGCCGATGTAGCGGATCTTGCCGGCCTTGACGAACTCGCCGAGGATCTCGAGCGTCTCCGCGATCGGCGTGCCGTCGCGCGCCGGGTCGTGCCTGTAGTCCAGCCGCCCGAACGCGTTGACGTAACGGTCCGGCGAATGCGTCTGGTACAGGTCGATGTAGTCCGTCTGCAGCCGGCGCAGCGAACCGTCCAGCGCCGCGGCAATGTTCTTGCGGTCGAGCCGCCCGTCGCCGTCGCGCACGTGTGAAATGTTGTTGTTCGCGCCCGTCACCTTGGTCGCGAGAATCACCTTGTCGCGGACGCCCGGACGCTTTCTGAACCACGTCCCGATATATTCCTCGGTGCGGCCGTAGGTTTCCGGCCTGGGCGGTACGGGATACATCTCGGCGGCGTCGATGAAGTTGATGCCGAGGTCGAGCGCGCGGTCGAGCTGCGCATGCGCGTCGGCTTCAGAGTTCTGCTCGCCCCAGGTCATGGTACCCAGGCAAACAGCGCTGACATAGAGATCGGTCGTGCCGAGACGGCGTCGTTCCATGGATTCGTCCTTGCCTTCTTGTCAGGATTGAGAGTCGAGGAAAGTGTCGGAGCAGCCGGCGCCGGATTCACAGGAACAGTGCGAGGACCCCGGTATAGCCGTAAAGCCGCTGGTTGGAAATCTCGCCGTTGCAGAACATGCCGACGAGCGGAAACGCGCCGAGCTCGCGACGAAGGATGCCGAGCTCGGCCGAATCCGGACCGAACAGGTTGGGGCCGCGCGCAAGGCACGAGAAGTAAAGCCCGGCGCGCGGCGGTGCGGGCAACCGCCGCTTCAGGTTCGTGAGCATGCGCACGAGGTCGCGCGTCGCCGCGTCCGGGTCGCGCCGCACGAACAGGATCGGTTCGCCGGGCGTCACCTCGGCGCCGACCGCAAGCCAGCCGCGCGCCGGATCGATGCCGACGAGATTGCGGACGAGATAATCGCCGGTATCCGAGCCGGCGACGGGAAAGGCGGCATGGATCTGTCCGCCGATGCGCTCCAGCCGCCGCGCGAGAATATCGCCGATATCTTCCTTGAGCACGTCGAGCGCCGGCCGCCCGTCGATCTCGCGCACGATGTTCTGCGCGCCATCCGTGATCGTGCGCGTCGGTCCGATCGGCGTGCATCCCTGGCTCAATCCGGTCACGACGGCGAGATCGGGCGCGAACATCACGCCGGAGACGCCGCCGCGCACCACCTGACCCGCGACCTGGTCCGTTGCGCCGCGCGACGAACTCAGCCCGCCGACGAGGAACGGCACCGTCTCGCGCGCGAGCGTCTCGATGGTATCGACGAGGTCGGGGGCGCGCGGATCGGCGTGCACGACGGCAAGCGTCGGATTCATGCGCTTCGCCCACGCGCGCGCGGGGCCGAGCGCATCGATGCCGCCCGACAGGTTCGGGATCAGACAGTAGGCATCGGCCGGAAGCGTGACGGCGAGAAGTGCGACGGCAGGAACGTCGAAGTACTCGTGGTCCGCCGCCGCAATGCCGATGCCGACACTGCCGATCCAGTCGCGGATCGACGTCGTGCGCCGCAGAAATGCGACGATGTCGGACAGATGTTCGGCAAGCGCATCGGTGACATAGACGAATCCGAGATTTGCCCGCGCGGCACTGTCGCCGAGCTGCGCCACGCAGTCGAACACGAGCTGGCCCCATGTCGACGGCACGCCGCGCGCCGCCGCATGGCCCAAGGCGAATTGCGGGCCATCCGCCGTCATGTTGCCGTCACGGTTGCGCGCGGGGCATTCATGTTTCCTTCACCATTTGGATCCGCGCGGAACCCATGCCACCCAAAGCGACTTGGCAAGTTCGCGTCAAAAAGACTATAACCGAATTACCGATCAGGCTGGAGGAGCGCGGCGTCGCTCATGCGAGACGGGGCCCGCCGCGGAAAAGCGTCAGCAGAAGCCGACAATAAGGTCCGGCGCACACGTCTCACTTGTTCGGTCGGTAACAGCCAGCGCTACCGGTTCGTCAGCTGGCAGTCCGGCGTGGAATCGCCGCTAGACAGCGGGAGCCACGCCTCCGGGTCGGATGGTCGGTGCCTTCGTTGAAAAATCGGGTCGGCGTCACCCTGCCACCGCAGAACGGTGGCGGGGGTGTTGTCATGCCGGTTTCGGGGAACGCGTCGCACATTCGCGCCCGGTGGACAGTGTTGGATGGTCGCGCGTGCGACCGTTTGGAAAGGTGTTAGATGGGTAAGAGACTCTACGTCGGAAACCTGCCGTTCTCGTATACGTCGGCAAATCTCCAGGACCTCTTTGCGCCGCATGGAACCGTGACCTCGGCGCAGGTCGTGATGGACCGTGTGACCAACCGCTCGCGCGGCTTCGGTTTCGTCGAGTTCACCACGGACGAGGCTGCCGACAAGGCGATCGCGGACCTCAACGGCAAGCCGATCGACGGCCGCACGCTGACGGTCAACGAGGCGCGTGAGCGCACGCCGGGCGGCGGCGGCGGCTTCGGCCGCGGCCCGCGCGGCGGCGGGTTCGGCGGCGGCTACAATCGCGACCGCGGCCCGCGCTACTAAGCGGAGCGCAAAACCGACAGGCAGCGACGGCGGTGCGGCGCGATCCGCACCGCCGTTTGCATTTCACGGGCCGTCCTATTCTTCGGTAGTAAGCCGTTTGACGTAGGGCAGGATGCGGCGGACGATTTCGTCGACCCCCGCCGCATTGGGATGGATGCCGTCGCCTTGATTGAGATCGGGGTTCGATGCGATGCCGTCGAGGAAGAACGGATAGAACATGACGCCGTGCTTCGCCGCGAGCCGCGGAAAGACGGCGTTGAACTCGGCCGCGTATTCGCGCCCGAGATTTGGCGGAGCCAGCATACCGGCGAGCAGCACGCGCGTACCCTTGGCCTTGAGCCGGGTCAGAATCGCGTCGAGATTCGCTTCCATTGCAGCCGGCGAAAGCCCGCGCAGGCCGTCATTGGCGCCGAGTTCGAGGATCGCATAAGGCGGCGCCGGATTGCCGATAACCCAGTCGAGCCGGGCGAGTCCGCCCGCCGACGTATCGCCGGATACGCCGGCATCGACGACCTCGATCGCGATGCCGTCGGCGCGCAAGGCGGCCTCGAGCCGTGCCGGAAACGCCTGGTTCCTGGGCAGACCGTAGCCGGCGGTCAGGCTGTCGCCGAGGACGACGAGACGCGGCATCGCCTGTTGTGCGACGGCGACCGACGCCAGAAGGAGCACGGCCAAGGCGTTGACAAGCGCCGCGCATCGCCCATATGCCCCAGATAGTCGCGTCCGCCGCGACATCGGACGACGGACGCGCGGCGCGGCGTCGATGCGCCCGAAAGACCCGGGGACGAACCGACGCGCGAACGTCCGCATGAACATCCTCCAAGACGCCATGATCGTCGAACTCACGGATGTGCATCTCAGGCTGGCGAGCGCCGCCGGCGAGGTCAACATCCTTCGCGGCGTCAGCCTGAACGTCGCGCGCGGCGAGAGCGTCGCCGTCGTGGGTCCGTCCGGATCGGGCAAGTCGACGATGATGATGATCGTCGCCGGTCTCGAGCGGCCGACGGCGGGGTCGGTGCGCGTCGCCGGGTCGGACCTGACCGTCATGGACGAGGACGAACTGGCGCTGTTCCGCCGCCGGAACATCGGCATCGTGTTCCAGGCGTTCCATCTGATCCCGACCATGACGGCGCTCGAGAACGTGGCGATCCCGCTCGAATTCGCCGGCGTCGCGGACGCGTTCGATCGCGCGCGCGACGAGCTTGCCGCCGTCGGCCTCGCGCAGCGTGTCGGCCATTATCCCGGCCAGCTTTCCGGTGGCGAGCAGCAGCGCGTCGCGCTGGCGCGCGCGTTCGCCGCCGGACCCGCGCTGCTGCTGGCCGACGAGCCGACCGGCAATCTGGACGCGGCGACGGGCGCGGCGGTGATCGACCTGATGTTCGAGCTTCACCGCAAGCGCGGCACCACGCTCCTCCTCATCACGCACGACCGCGAGCTGGCGGCGCGCTGCAGCCGGACGGTGCGCATGCATGACGGCCGCCTGCTGGCCGAAGCGGCGCGACTTTCCGGCGCGCAGCACGGGCGATGAACTCGCTCGCGCTCGCGTTTCGCATTGCCCGGCGCGAGCTGCGCGGCGGCATTCGCGGGTTTCGGATCTTCCTCGCCTGTCTCGTGCTCGGCGTCGCGGCGATCACCGGTATCGGCTCGCTTGCCGCGGGTGTCACGCGCGCCCTCGACGAGGATGCGCGCCTGCTGCTGGGCGGCGACGTCGAGCTGTCCTTCACGCATCGGCCTGCGACCGCGCCACAGCGCGCGTTCCTGGAGGCAAGCGGCACGGTCTCGGCGGTCGTCGAGATGCGCGCAATGGCACGCGCCGGATCGGCGCGCGCGCTCGTCGAGCTCAAGGCGGTGGACTCGACATATCCGCTCTACGGCGCCGTGCTTCTGTCCGGCGGAATGGACGTCGCCCGGGCACTCGGCCGCGAGGACGGCGTATGGGGTGCGGCGGTCGAACCCGCGACGTTGAGCCGGCTGGGCATCCGGATCGGCGAACGCATTGCGGTCGGGGACGCACAGTTCACCGTGCGCGCCGTCCTCGCGGCCGAGCCGGACCGGAGCACCAGCCTCTTCACGCTTGGCCCGCGCGTGATGATCGCGCAGGAGGCGCTTGCGGACACGGGCCTGGTGCAGCCGGGCAGCCTCGTGCGCTACCGCTACCGCATCAGGCTTGCCGCCGATCGTCCGGTCGATGCGTGGATCGGCGAACTGAAGCAGCGCTTTCCCGAAGCCGGCTGGCGCATCAGGGGTATAAGCGAAGCCGCACCGGGCGTGCAGCGCTGGATCGACCGCATTGCGCTTTATCTGACGCTCGTCGGGCTGTCGGTCCTGCTCGTCGGCGGCGTGGGCATCGCCAATGCGGTGCGCAGCTATCTCGACGGCAAGACTCAGACCATCGCCGTCCTTAAATGTGTGGGGGCGCCGGGACGCCTCGTCCTGCAGGTCTATCTCATCCAGGTGCTGGTGCTGGCGTTGCTCGGCATCGCGGCGGGGCTGGTGCTCGGCGCGCTGACGCCCGTCGCCGTCGCGCCGCTCGTCGCCCAGGCGCTGCCCGTCGCGGCGCGCACCGGGATCTATCCCGCGCCGCTCGCGATTGCCGCCGCCTTCGGCCTGCTGACCACCATTGCCTTTTCGCTGTGGCCGATCGCGCGGGCGCGCGAGGTGCCGCCCGCCGCGCTGTTCCGCGATCTGGTCGCGCCGGCACGCCGCCGGCCGCGCGCCGGCGCCATCGCCGCGACGGCGCTCGCCGTCGTCGCGCTCGCCGGCCTGACGGTCGCGACCGCCGGCGACCGGCGGCTCGCGATCTGGTTCGTCGTCGGATCGGCCTTGACCTTCGCGCTGTTCCACGCGGCCGCGTTCGCCGTCGCCCGCATCGCGCGGGCCGTCGGTCACGTCCGTGCCACCGGTCTGCGCCTTGCGCTCGCCAACCTGCACCGGCCCGGCAGCCCCACCGGCGCGGTGATGCTGTCGCTCGGGCTCGGCCTTACCGTCATGGTGCTGATCACGCAGATCGAGGGCAATTTCGTCCGCACGCTGCGTGACCAGCTGCCCGACGTGGCACCGTCGTTCTTCTTCATCGACATCCAGCCGGATCAGATCGACCCGTTCCTGTCGCTCGTGCGCGGCATGCCGGGCGTCGAAGCGGTCCAGCATGTCCCGTCCTTACGCGGGCGCATCGTCCGCCTGAACGGCGTGCCGGTCGAACAGGCGCCCGTTGCGCCGGAGGCGCGATGGGTCGTGCAGAGCGATCGCGGCCTTACCTATGCGGCGACGCCGCCGGCCGGCACGCGTCTGGTCGCCGGCAGCTGGTGGCCGGCCGACTATGCCGGGCCGCCGCTCGTCTCGTTCGACGCACGGATCGCCGCCAACATGGGCCTTGCGATCGGCGACAGGATCACGGTGAACGTGCTCGGCCGCGACATCGAGGCCCGCATCGCCAACCTGCGCGCGATCGACTGGACGACTCTCGGCATCAATTTCACCCTCGTCTTCGCCCCGGGAACGCTGGAGGCGGCGCCGCACACCTATATCGCGACGGCGCGGGCGGTCGACGCGGCGGCCGAGGATGCGCTCGAGCGCGCCGTCACCGAGCGATTCGCCAATGTCTCCGCGATCCGCGTCAAGGCCGCGCTGGCGACCGTCGAGCGCACGCTCGACTCGATTGCCGTCGCGGCCCGGGCCACCGGCGCCGTCACGCTGCTCGCCGGCGGGCTGGTGCTGGCCGGCGCGCTCGCCGCCACCCATCGTCGGCGCATCTACGATGCCGTCGTGCTCAAGGTGCTGGGCGGCACGCGCCGGGACGTGATGCGGGCCTTCATGCTCGAATTCGGCCTGCTCGGCCTCGCCGCCGCCCTGATCGCCGTCGTGCTGGGCAACGTGGGTGCGGGCCTGATCCTGGCCCATTACCTGCGGATCGACTTCGTCCCCCTGGCCCTCCCGGCCGTGGCGACGGCGGCCGGCGCCGTCCTGGCCGTGGTGGCCTTCGGCCTCGCCGCGACCTGGCGGATCCTTGGCCAGAAGGCGGCGCCGGTGCTGCGCAATGCCTGATCCGGGCGGGCGCCCGAGGGAGCGCCGGCCGAGGGCAGCAAACGGCTAGCCTTTATAAATTGGCAACAATTCAACAGCTTAGCCGGCCGCCCGGCGGTACGGGCTATTGAATCGAGCAGCCCAGTTCCCATATCATTCCTGCCAAGAGCAACAGGGGGAGCGGAACCCAAAATGGCGGAGATTCAACGGAATTACTGGACACGTACCGCGGCAGCCCAAGCCGAACTGGACCTCGGCCTGCGGCAGTACATGCTGCGCGTGTACAACTACATGGCCTCCGGCCTGGCGCTGACGGGCATCGTCGCCTATGTCGTCGCCAACACGCCGGCGCTGGTTCAGGCGATCTTCGGCACGCCGCTACAGTGGGTGGTGATGCTGGCGCCGCTGGCGTTCGTCATGGTGTTGAGCTTCGGACTGAACCGTCTGTCGTTCTTCTCGGCGCAGGCCATCTTCTGGGCCTTCTCCGTGGCGATGGGCGCCTCGCTCGCGTCGATCTTCCTCGTGTTCACGGGGGCCAGCATCGCGCGGGTGTTCTTCATCACCGCCGGCACGTTCGCCGCGATGAGCCTGTACGGCTATACGACCAAGCGCGACCTGTCGCAGTTCGGGTCGTTCCTGTTCATGGGCCTGATCGGCATCGTCATCGCGGGCCTCGTCAACATCTTCGTGCAGAGCTCTGCCCTGCAGTTCGCGATCTCGGTGATCGGCGTGATCGTGTTCGTCGGCCTCACCGCCTACGACACGCAGCGGATCAAGGAGATCTACATCGAGGGCGAGGACGGCGAGGTGGCCGGCAAGAAGGCGCTGATGGGTGCGCTGGCCCTCTATCTCGACTTCATCAACCTGTTCATCATGCTGATGCAGCTTCTGGGTCAGCGTCGGGACTAGTTGATCGACAACGCACCGAACCTTTCCAGCCCCGGAGACGCAGGTCTCCGGGGCTTTTCTTTGCCCGGCCGTTGCGACCCGGATGCGGTCGCTCAGCCGTTCCGCGCGCGGCGCGACCAGCGGAAGCGATGGTCGTCCGCGAGCAGCGGCAGGAAGTCGGCAATGCGGTGCTCGGCGAGCCAGATCAGCGTCTCCTCGAGCTCCGGCAGCGTCATGCGGTCGCGCTCCTTTCCCTGCACCTTGGCGAGGGCCGCATTGAAGGCGTGAAAATCGGGCGCGGCGGCTCCCGTCAGGCGGGCATGCGCCGCCGCCTGACGCCGGACCGCCGCCGCAATGGCGCGGCGTAGCTGCTTTTCGCGCACGCTGGGCGGCAGCGCGCGCGGCGGCGGCATCGCGACGAGCGCGTCGTCCCGCGGCGGATCGATCGGCGGCGGGCCGTTTTCGCCCTTGAGCGCAGTAACCCGCGAGGCGAGCGGAATGACGGCGGCGGCGCGCGCGGCGGCCATGCCCTCGCGCCGTTCGTCGTCCGGGCGCGGCGGCTGCGGCACGCCGAAGACGGCAAGCTGCTCGGCCTCGGCCAGGCCGCGGAACTTCCGGAACAGGTCGTCGTCCGGGTGAAGGACGTGCGCGACCTGCGCCTCGTAGGGGCCGGCATGCGGATCGATCCGGGTGGCGCGGGCGACGAGCTGCGTCAGCCACGGCGCCGAGCGGACATGCGTCAGCGCCGCGAGCACGGCGATCTCCGGCGCGTCGAGCCCTTCGCTCGCCATCGCGACGGTGATGAGCACCGGCGGGCTCGCCGGATCGGCGCTGCGGAAACGCTGCAGCGCGTCGAGGCTGCTGGGCTCGTTCGAAATCGCCAGCGCGACGCGCGAGCCGGTCGCCGCATGCGGCGGCAGCCAGCGCTCGAGCAGTGCCGCATAGCGCCGCGCCGTCCGCTGGTCCGGTGCCGCGACGAGCAGCTTGCCCAGACCCGGCGCGATCGCCTGCGGATCGAGGCCGCGGTCGCGGCGGCGCTCCATGCGGATTCGGCCGCACAGCCGCACCGCCGATTCGAGCAGCGCCGCGGCGTACTGCGTCCTGAGCGCGGAGAACAGGGCCGGCCGCGTGTCGTCACCGGCGCCGACGAGCGTTTCCACCTCGCGGGCATTGCCGTCGAGCGCAATCCACTGCGCGGCGGCGTCGGCGCGGGTGAAACAGACGGGCAGGACGGCGCGCTCCTCCAGCGCCTTGCGGCGGCCATAGCTGACGGCGGCGAAGCCGGGGCGGCGATGATCGATCCGCCCGAAGAGATCGACGGGCAGCCCCAGGATGCGCCGGCGGTCGTCGCGCAGCAGCGTGCCGGTCATGAACAGCCGGAGACGCGCGGCCGCGAGAATCGGCGCGACGGCCTTCGTCCAGGCGCCGTGTTCGTTCCACGGATCCTCGGGAAGGTGATGCGCCTCGTCGAGAACGACCAGCGTCGGCTTCGCCCTGACGGCGGCGAGATGGGGGGCGGGATTGGCCGCGATCGCCTGGTAGGTCGTGCACCAGCCGGCAAGCCCGCGCGCCGGGTCGGCCTCGTTGCCGGCGGCGCGGATCGTCAGGCGATGGCCGAGGTACCTGCGCCAGCGCGGATCGAGGAACGCCTCCTCGGCCTGGGCCCGCAGATTGTCGCGCGGCACGATCCAGAGGATCTGCCGGATCGGCCGGCCGGGACCAAGCAGCCGGGCCGCGCAGATCACCGGCAGCACGCTCTTGCCGCCGCCCGGCGTGACATCGGCCAGGATGTCGCGCACATCGACCCCCGCGGCGATCCGTTCCGCGAGGGCGAGCATCTCCTGCTGATGGCTGCGTAACGACATCGATTCCGGAACGTATCGGGAACGATGCCGATTCGGCAAGCTAGATCAAAAGCTTGGCCGTTCAGGCGCGGCGCGATGCCGGTGCGGGCATCGCGCCGGGGGGTCAGAAGACGACGACCTGGCGTACCGCCTTGCCCTCGGCGAGGCGGTCGAAGCCTTCGTTGATCCGGTCCAGGCTCAGGCGATCGGTCATCAGCCGGTCGACCGGCAGGCGCCCTTGCCGATAGAGGCCGATGTAACGCGGCAGGTCGCGCGTGGGCACGCATCCGCCGATATAGCTGCCCTTCACGGTGCGCTCCTCCCCGACGAGATTGACGATCGAGAGCGGGAAGGTATGCCCCGGGTTCGGCAGGCCGGCGGTGACCGTCTGGCCGCCGCGACGGGTGATCCTGTAGGCCGTCTCGAACGCCTTGATCGAGCCGGCCATCTCGATCGCGACGTCGACGCCGCCGTGTGTGGCGGCGCGCACCTTCTCGACGCAATCGGGATCGGCGGCGTTGAACGCATGCGTGGCGCCGAGCTGACGCGCGAAGGCGAGCTTCTGCTCGTTCATGTCGACGGCGATGACGGCGCCGGCGCCGGCGACGACCGCGCCCAGGAGCGAACTCAGGCCGACGCCGCCGAGACCGACGACGGCGACGCTCTGCCCCGAACGCACGCCGGCCGTGTTGGTCACGGCGCCGACGCCGGTCAGGACCGCGCAGCCGAACAGCGCGGCCTCCTCGAGCGGAAGCTCCGGATCGATCTTGATCAGGGAGCGGCGCGACACGGTCGCGTACTCGGCGAAGGCCGACACGCCCAGGTGGTGATGGAGCGGCTGTCCGTTGCGATGCAGCCGCCGCGCGCCGGAGAGAAGCTCGCCCTTGGTGTTCGCGGCGGCGCCCGGCTCGCACAGCGCCGGCCGGCCCTCCGCGCACGGGGCGCAGTGACCGCAGCTCGGCACGAACACCATGACGACGTGATCGCCCTTCTTCAGGTCGTCGACGCCCGGCCCGACCTCCTCGACGATGCCGGCCGCCTCGTGGCCCAGGACCATCGGGGTCGGGCGCGGACGGTCGCCGTTGATGACGGAAAGGTCGGAATGGCACAGGCCCGCCGCGGCGATCTTCACCAGCACCTCGCCGGGGCCGGGCGGGTCGAGTTCGACCTCGGCGATCCTGAGCGGTTTCGAGTTCGCGTAGGGCGCGGGCGCCCCCATCGCTTCCAGCACGGCAGCCTTCATCTTCATCCGTCAGCCCCTCCTTCTGACGGAAGCTTACCCGGTCCGGTGCGGGGTCTACCAGCCGATTGCCTTGGGCAGCCAGGTGGCGAGGTCCGGGACGAAGAAGACGAGCACCAGCGCCATGAGCTGCATCCCGATGAAGGGGATCACGCCCATATAGATGTCGCGGGTCGCGATCTCAGGGGGTGCCACGCCGCGCAGGAAGAACAGCGACCAGCCGAAAGGCGGCGTCAGGAACGACGTCTGCAGGTTCACGCAGATGAGCGTGGCGAGCCAGACGAGATCGGTTCCGGCCTGCTGGAATACCGGCAGGAAAAGCGGCACGGCGATGTAGGAGATCTCGATCCATTCGATGAAGAAGCCGAGCACGAAGATCAGCGCCATCAGGAACCAGATGTCGGCGTTGATGCCGCCCGGCAGGAGGCCGAAGAGATCGTGGACGAGCCGCTCGCCCTGCAGGCCGCGGAAGGCAAGCGCGAAGACCTGCGCGCAGATCAGGATGAACATCACCATCGCGGTGATCCGCGTCGTGGTCTGAACCGTCTCCTTCAGCACCTGCCAGGAGAAGCGGCGGCCCAGCGCGGTGACGGCGATGGCGCCGAGCGCGCCCATGGACGCGGCCTCGGTCGGGGCGGCGACGCCCCCGATGATCGAGCCGAGCACGGCGAGCACGAGCCCGAGCGGCGGGGCCACGACGCGCGCGGCCTTGGCCCACAGCGCCGACCGCGCGACGGCCTCCCGCTCCTCGGGCGGCACGACCGGAACCATGTGCGGCGCGACGACGCCCAGGCCGATCGTGTAGACGCAGTACAACGCCGCCAGCAGCAGGCCGGGGACAACGGCCGCGGCGAACAGCGTGCCGACGGACTCGCCCATGATGTCGGCGAGCAGGATGAGGATGAGGCTCGGGGGAATGATCTGGCCGAGCGTGCCCGAGGCGCAGATCGTCCCGCATGCAAGCCCCTTGTCGTAGCCGCGGCGGAGCATGCCGGGCAACGTGAGCAGGCCGAGCGTCACGACCGTGGCGCCGACGATTCCGGTGGTGGCGCCCATCAGCACGCCGACGAGGATGATCCCGAGCCCGAGTCCGCCGCGCAGCCTTCCGGCGAGGAGTCCCACGACCTCCATCAGGTCCTCGGCGAGGCGGGATTTCTCCAGCATCACGCCCATGAAGACGAACAGCGGAATCGCCAGGAGCGTATAGTTCGTGACGACGCCGAAGATGCGGTTCGGCAGCAGATTGAAGAGCAGCGGCCCGAAACCGAGCCACCCGAAGACGAAGCCCGACACCGCCAGCGTCATCGCGACCGGAATGCCCGCTATCAGCAGGACGAAGAACGACGCCAGCATCAGCACGGCCAGGATTTCGTTGTACGGCATCAATCCGCCCTGCGCAGTGCGATGAGGCTGCGCGCCGCCTCGGCGAGCGACTGCAGGAAGAGAAGCGCGAACCCGATCGGGATGAGAGATTTGAGGACATAGCGGTACGGGATGCCGCCCGGATTGGCGGAACCCTCGCCGATCGACCAGGACTGCAGGACGTAGCGCCAGGAAAGCTCGACGACGGCCAGCGCGACCGCCGCCGAGAGCAGTGCGGCGACGAGGTCGACGCCACGCTTCACGCGCGGACTGAACCCGGCATAGAGCACGTCGACCCGGACGTGATCGCCGTGGCGTAAGGCATAGGACATGCCGAACAGGACGATGGGCGCCATCAGGTGCCATTCGAGCTCCTGCGCCCACACCGTTCCGGTCGCGAACAGGTAGCGAAGCAGGACGTTCGAGGCCATCACGGCGACGAGCACAAATGTCGTCCACGCCGCGAGGCGACCGATGACGTCGATCAGGGTCTCGATTCGCCCGGCGAGCGATTCAAGCGCGGTCACGCGGGGCGCCCTCGTCTCCCGGCGGCACGATCTTCCGCCATACCCATGCCTCTCAGGTGCCGGTGCGGATCCGGCCGTGGTAGACGGCCTCGCTGTAGCCGGCCCAGGAGTCGTATTTCGCCTTGTAGGCCATGTAGGACTCGTGGACCTTTTTGACCACCGGATCCTTCGCGGCCGCCTCGGCGAGAATATCGTTGGTTGCCTCGCGCAGGCGCTTCACGACCGCGTCCGGCAACGGCTGCGCGATCACGCCATGGTTCTTGATGAGGTCTTCCATCGCTTCGGCGTTGGTCGCCTGGCACCACGCCTCGCTGATCACGTTGCATGCCGCGCACGCGTTCTCGACGATCGCCTGCAGATCCTTGGGCAGCTTGTTCCACGCCGCCTTGTTGACGACGAGCTCGCTCACGGTGGCGCATTCGTGCCAGCCGGTCGTGTAGTAGTACTTCGCCGCGCGATGCAGGCCGAGACGGCGGTCCTGATACGGGCCGACGAATTCGGCCGCGTCGATCACGCCGCGCTCGAGCGCCGGAAAGATCTCACCGCCCGGCAGCAGCCGCACGTCGACGCCGAGCGCCTGATAGACGCGTCCCGCGAGGCCCGGAATACGCATCTTCAGGCCGTTGAAGTCCTCGACCGTCTCGACCGGCCGCTTGAACCAGCCGGTCATCTGCACGCCGGTATTGCCGCACGGAAACGGCACGAGATTGAACTGGTCATAGACCTCGCGATAGAGGTCCATGCCGCCGCCCTCGTACAGCCAGCCGTTCATGCCCTGGAAGTTCAGGCCGAAGGGCACGGCCGTGAAGTACTGCGCGGCGAAGCTCTTGCCGGTCCAGAAATAGGCGTTGGCGTGGTTCATTTCGACCACGCCGGCCGACACCGCGTCGAACCCCTCGAGCGCCGGAATCAGCTCGCCCGCGCCGAAGACCTGGATCCTGAGGCGTCCGTTCGACATCGCCTCGATGCGTTTGGCGAGATCGGTCGCGCTGCCGGGCCCCGCCATGTAGAACGGCGAGTTCGGCGGATACGCGCTGGTCATCTTCCAGTTGAACGTGGTCTGCGCCGCGACGATCGCCGGCGCCGCAATCGCGCCGGCCGCGCTGCCGAGCGCAGCCTTGATGAACTTACGCCGCTTCATCGCACCCTCCACAATCCGCGCGGCCGGAACCCCCGGCCCGGGTCGAAACGTCAGGGCTCAGACGAACGCAAGTCCCATGCCAGCGCCGGCGCGGCCATGCGCCCGGCGCGGCACAAAAATCACTGGTTACATGACAGCAAAATGGGCGCCCTGCCGCGAGTCAAGGCAAAGCCGCGCGACCTAAGCGAAAGGGTTAGATGCAACGGCCCCCGTCGATTTCGAATGCGACGCCGGTGATGAACTCGGCCTCATCGGAGGCGAGGTAGAGCGCGGCGTTGGCGATGTCCCGGGGCGTCGACAGCCGCCCGAGCGGAACCGACGCCCTGAACTTCGCGCGGTTCTCCGGGGTGTCGCCGCCCATGAAGGCGTCCAGCAACGGCGTTTCGCCGGCGACCGGACACAGCGCGTTGACGCGGATCCGGTCGGGCGCCAGTTCCACCGCCATCGACTTGGTCATCGTGATGACCGCGCCCTTGCTCGCGTTGTACCACGTCAGGCCCGGCCGCGGCCGCAGGCCGGCCGTCGAGGCCGTGTTGATGATGACGCCGCCGCCCTGGCGACGGAACACCGGCACCACCTCGAGCGCGGCGAGATAGATGGCCTTCACGTTCACCGCGAAGATGCGATCGAACATGTCTTCCGGCACGTCGAGCATCGGCTGGTTGCGGTGGGTGATGCCGGCGTTGTTGACCATGACGTCGACGCGGCCATAGGCCTGCAGCGTGCGGTCGACCGTCTTCTTCACGTCCGCGCGCTTCGCGACGTCGCCCTGGACGTATATTGCCTGGCCGCCGTGCTGCACGATCGTGTCGGCGACGCGCTTGGCATTCGCCTCGTCGATGTCGTTGACGACGACCCTGGCGCCTTCTTCCGCGAAGCGCCGGGCGATGCCTTCGCCGAAGCCGGAGCCGCCGCCGGTGACGATCGCAACCTTGTTCTGCAGCCGCATCTCACGTTTCCCCCTTCAGCCGTGTTTCACCGCGACGGTCTTGACGACGCTGAACGAATAAAGCGCCTCGAAGCCCTTCTCGCGGCCGAAGCCCGAGCGCTTCACGCCGCCGAACGGCAGCTCGACGCCGCCGCCCGCGCCGTAATTGTTGACGAAGACCTGTCCCGCCTTGATCGCCCTGGCGAGGCGGAGCTGGCGACCGCCGTCGCGCGTCCACACGCCGGCGACGAGGCCGTACGCCGTGCCGTTCGCGAGCCGGACGGCCTCCTCCTCGTCGCGGAAGGGTGTCGCGGCCAGCACCGGCCCGAACACCTCGTCCTGCGCGAGGCGGTGCGTCGCCGGTACATCGGCGATCAAGGTCGGCGCGACGTAATAGCCGCCCGGCGGCGTGTTGGGGGCGATCCTGCCTTCGACGCGCACCGGCAGGCCGTCCTCGCGCGCCGCCGCGAGAAAGCCGTCGACGCGCTTTTTCTGGTCCGCGTTGATCAGCGGCCCGCAGTCGAGATCCATGTCGAACGAGCCGACGCGCAAGCTCGCAAAGCGAGCCGCGACGCGGGAAAGCAGGTCGTCGTAGATCTTCGCCTCGACGAGCAGGCGGCTGCCGGCCGAGCAGGTCTGGCCGGCATTCTGGACGATCGCGTTCGTCAGGAAGGGAAGTGCCGCGTCGATGTCGGCGTCGGCGAACACGACCTGCGGCGACTTGCCGCCGAGCTCCATGGTCACGGGGCGATTGTTGCGCGCAGCCGCCGCCTGCACCAGCGCGCCCGTTTCGGGGCTGCCGGTGAACGAGATGTGGTCGATGCCCGGATGCGCGGCGAGCGCGGCACCCGCCTCCTCGCCATAGCCGGTGACGATGTTGATCGCGCCCGGCGGGAAACCGACCGCGAGCGCAAGCTCGCCGACCTTGAGGACCGACAGGCACGCGTCTTCGGCCGGCTTGACGACCGCGGCGTTGCCCATGGCGAGCGCCGCCCCCAGCGAACGCCCCAGGATCTGGGCCGGATAGTTCCACGGGATGATATGGGCCGTGACGCCGTAGGGCTCGCGGAAGGTCATCACCGCATAGCCGTCGAGATACGGGATCGTTTCGCCATGCACCTTGTCCGCGGCGCCGCCGTAGTATTCGAAATACCGCGCCAGCGCGACGATGTCGGCCTTCGCCTGCTTGAGCGGCTTGCCCGTGTCCATCGCCTCGAGCCGCGCGAGTTCGTCGTAGTGGTCCTGCACGGCAAGCGCAAGGCGCATGAGCAGCCGGCCGCGCTCCGTCGCCGTCATCCGGCCCCACGCGCCGTCGAGCGCGGCACGCGCCGAAGCGACGGCCGCGTCGATGTCGGCGGCCGTGCCGCGGGCGATCGCCGTGAAGGGTTCCCCGTCGCTGGGATTGATCACCGGGATCTGCGCGCCGCCGCTCGCGGCGCGCCAGTCGCCGCCGATGAGGAGCATCGAGGGGGGCAGTCCCGAAATCTCCTGGCGCACGATCGTGCCCGGCGATGCGGCCATGGGCGTCCTCCCGGAATGTTGTGGCGTTTCCCGGGAGTGTAGACGCTCTCCCGGCAAAGCCAAGCCGGATCGGGGCGCCGTCCCTCGTCGCAAAGAGAAAGGGCCGGGCGACCATGCAGCCCGGCCCAGGTGTCATAGGGCCGGCATGGCCGACCCTATGGGGAGCTCGTTCAACGCCAGCCGACGCGATCGAAGATGCGGACGGCCTCGGCCTGGTGGCGACCAAGTTCCGCCGCGTTGAGCGGATCCGCCTTGAAGGTACCCCAGCTCTGCACGACCGCGGTGGGCGCCACGCCCGCACGCACCGGATATTCGTGATTGGCGTGGGCGAAGATCTCCTGCGCCTCGGGCGTCACCAAGAATTCGAGGAACTTGATCGCGTTGTCGCGGTTCGGCGCGTAGCGGGTGACGCCGGCGCCACTGATGTTCACGTGCGTGCCGCGATCCTTCTGGTTCGGGAAGAAGATCCCGAGCTTCGCGACGACCGCCTTGTCCTCGGGCTTGTCCGACGCGACGAGGCGCGCGAAGTAGTAGGTGTTCGCGATCGCGATGTCGCCCTCGCCCGCCGCGACGGCCTTGATCTGGTCGGTGTCGCCGCCCTTGGGCGGACGCGCCATGTTGGCGACGATGCCGCGCGCCCATTCCTCGGCCTTCGCGGCGCCGTGGGCGGCGATCATCGAGGCGAGCAGCGACTGGTTGTAGACGTTGTTCGAGGAGCGGATGAGGATGCGCCCCTTCCACTTGGGATCGGCGAGATCCTCGTAGGTCGACAGCTCGGACGGCTTGACCTTTTCCTTGTTGTAGATGATGACGCGGGCGCGCTGGGACAGTCCGAACCACAGCCCGCTCGGCTCGCGCAGATTGGCGGGCACAACCTCGTCCAGCGCCGCGGACTTGACCGGCTGGAACAGGCCGGCCTCCTGGGCGCGCCACAGATTGCCGGCATCGACGGTGATGAGGACGTCCGCCGGGCTGTTGCGGCCCTCGGACCGCAGCCGCTGCAGGAGCGGCCCGATCTCCGCCTCGATCATGTTCACCTTGATTCCGGTCTTCTGCTGGAACAGCTCGATGAGCTTCTGGTCCGAGGGATAGTGGCGCGAGGAATAGACGTTGACCTCCTGCGCCGCCGCCGGCGCGAGTGCCGCCGCGAACGCGGCGACCGCGCCCGTCAGTGCTGCCAGACCGAACCTGCCGAACCGCATATTGATTCTCCTCGACTGGGACCTCGTGGGACCTCGCGACCGGATGGTGCGGTCGCGAATGAAAATGGTTCTCAATTGCGGTATGTCTAGCGCACCCGTCGCCGGCTTGCAAGCCGTTCGCAACTGGCGCGGGACGGCCGGTCGGCCGGGTGCTTTCCCCTCGAACCTAGATCGGGCGTTCCCGCCCGGCCCAATAGGCCTGCCGGATCAGGCTCTTCTGGATCTTGCCCACGGCCGTCTTGGGCAGGCGGTCGACCAGCTTGACGAGCCGGGGCCGCTTGTGACGCGCGATCCGCTCGACGACGTAGGCGACGAGTTCGTCGGGTGTCGCCGTCTGCCCGTCCCGCAGGACGACGTGGGCGGCAGGGACCTCGCCCAGGCGTTCATCGGGAATGCCGAAGACGGCGCATTCGGCGACGGCCGGATGCTGGAACAGGACGTTCTCGATCTCGGTCGGATAGATGTTCTCGCCGCCGGCGATGATCATGTCCTTGGCACGGTCGACGATGGCGATGAACCCGTCCGCATCGCGCACGCCGAGGTCGCCGGTCCAGAGCCACCCGTCGCCGCGGCGGAAGGCGGCCGCCGTCTGGTCCGGATCGCCCCAGTATTCCTTGAAGACGTGTGCGCCGCGCGTGACGATCTCGCCGACGACGCCCGGCGGGACCTCGCGGCCGTCGCGGTCGACCACGCGCGTCTCGACGTTGTGCGCCGGACGTCCCACGGTGCCGCGTTTTTCGTGCGGATGGAAGGCGCGACGCACCGTCATCGGACCCGTTTCGGACTGTCCGTAATTCTCGGTAAACGCGACCTGCGGCAGCGCCGCGCGCAGCCGATCGTAGAGCGCAAGCGGCATCGGCGAACCCGCGTAATTGATGTGCCGCAGCGTCCGCAGGCGCTCGGCGTCGAACGCCGGGTGGGTGATCAGGTCGCTGAGCTGCGTGGGGACGAGGAGCGTACCAGTCGCCTGATGGCGCTCGACGAGCGTCATGAACTCCGCGGGATCCCAGGCCGGCATCATGACGCAGGTACAGCCGAGCATGACGGCCGGCTGGAACCAGACGAACAGCCCCGCCGCATGGAACATCGGCGTGGCGATGACGGCGACGTCGCGCTCGTCGAGGCCGAACTCGGCCACCGCCGTCACGACGGTCGTGTAACGGGCGCGATGCGTGACGACGACGGCCTTGGGAAAGCCGGTGGTCCCGCCGGTGAAGGTGATCGCCTGCGGATCGTCGGGCGAAAGATCGACCGCGGGCGGCGCGTCCGTGCCGCGGGCGATGAAATCCTTGAAGCCGACGACGCCGGGCCCCGGATCGCCCGTCACCGTGCCGATCGCGACGAGCGTGCGCAGCGACGGCACCTCGCGGCGCACCCGGGCGACCGTTTCGGCAAAGGCCCCGGCAAAGAACAGCGCCTCGGCCCCGACCTTGTTCAGCATGTACACGAGGTCCCGGGCCGTGGACCGGATCGACATCGTCGCGAAGATCGTGCCGGCGCGGGCCGCGCCGTAATACGTGATCGCGTTCTCGATACCGTTCGGCGCCAGCATCGCGACCCGGCAGCCCTTGGTCAGCCCCGACGCGGCGAGCGCGCCCGCCATGCGCGTGGCTGCGGCATCAAACGCGCGATAGGTCAACCGGTGCTCGCCGTCGATCAGTGCGATCTTGTCGGGAAACCGCGCTGCCGCGAGGCGGAGAATATCTCCCGCCAGCATGGTGCCTGAGTTCCTCCCCTTACCTTTGATTCGTCATTCTTCCGCGTCCTGTGCGACCGCGACGCGGTCGAGGAGATCCATCAGCGTCCGCCGTTCGGCCGGCGACAGCCGGGCGGCGATGCGGCGCTCGTGCCGCTCGAGCACCGGCAGCATCCGCCGGACGGCCGCCTCGCCGACCTCGGTCAACTCGAGCGCGTTCGTCCGCCGGTCGCTTGCCCGCGCCACGCGGCGCACGAGCTTCATCGCCTGAAGCCGGTCGATCAGCGGCACGACCGAGGAGCGGTCGATGCCGAGCGCCGCCCCGAGCTCGCTCTGGCTCAGACCGCGATTGGACTCGATCAGCAGCAGCGCGCCGACCTGTCCCGGCGTGAGGCCGAGATCGGCCATCGCCGCCGCGAAGTCCTGAAACACGCGGAGTTGCGCCCGCCGCAGCGAATAGCCGAGCAGGACGGCAAGGCGGCGATCGGTCACGGGCGGTCGCGCGCCGCGGTCGCCGGCGGCGTCCGGCCTGGTGCGCGCATGAGCTGTGGAGGTCGCCATCGCCGAATTGTTTGATAGTCAAACAGTTTGACTTCCAAACAATCTATCCCATATCCTCGTGCAATTCCAGCGAAGGCGTGGGCAGATCGGCCATGACGTTCACGGTCAGGGTCCGCCAGTTCGACGAGCCGCTTTTGGTCGGGATGGGCCAGACCATCCTCGAGGCGGCGCTCGCCCGCGACCTGCCCTATCCGCACGGCTGCCGCTCCGGCAATTGCGGCGCCTGCAAGTCGGAGCTGCTGTCGGGCGAGGTCGAGATGTCGCCCTACTCCGCGTTCGCGCTGACCGAGCAGGAGAAGGCGAGCGGCCTCATTCTCGCCTGCCGGGCCGTGCCGTGGTCCGACTGCGAGGTGCGCTTCCTCGACGCCGACGAGACGGTGGCGCATCCCTCGCGCCGGCTGACATGCACGGTGGTCGGGCTGACGCAGGCGACGCACGACATCCGCATCGTTCGCCTCAAGATCGAGTCCGGCGGCCCCTTCGACTTCTCGGCGGGTCAGTATGCAAGCCTCGAATTCCCCGGCCTGCCGCCGCGCGACTACTCCATGGCCAACCGGCCGGACGAGCCGGTGCTGGAATTCCACGTGCGGCTGACGCCGGGCGGGAAGGTGTCGCCCTATGTCGCCAGCGCGCTGAAGCCCGGCGACACGGTGAAAGTCACCGGGCCGTACGGGACGTCGTATCTGCGCGAGAAGCACACGGGCCCGATCGTGGCGCTCGCCGGCGGGTCCGGCATGGCGCCGATCAAATCGATCGTCGAGACGGCGCTTGCGCATGGCCTGCGGCAGCCGATCACGCTCTACTTCGGCGTCCGGACCGAGCGCGACCTTTACCTCGAGGATCACTTCCGCGCGCTTGCGGCGCGCCATCCGAACCTGACCTTCATTCCCGTGCTGTCCGAACCCGACGGTCCGACGGCGCGGCGCACCGGCTTTCTCGCCGATGCCGTGCGGCAGGATTTCCGGTCGCTCGACGGCGCGAAAGCATATCTGGCCGGCCCGCCGATCATGGTGGAGACGGCCGTGAAGGCGCTGACCGATCTCGGCGTGCGCCGGCAGGACTGCCATGCCGACGCGTTCTACACCGAGGCCGAGAAGGCGGCGCTGGCGGGAGGAGCGATATGACATCCAGGCTTCTCGAAGGGCGCGTCGCGCTCGTGACCGGTGCGGCCACCGGCATCGGCAAGGCGATCGCCGCCGACCTGATCGCGCGCGGGGCCAGCGTCGTGCTCGCCGATCCCGGCACGGGCATCAACGGAACCGGGGCGGATCCCAAGCTGGTCGAAACCGTCGCCGACTCGCTCGGTCCCCGCGCCGCGGCGTTCCCGGAGAGCATCGCCAGCCCGTCGGCGGCGGCGGCTGCCGTGGCGCTCGCGACCAGGCGGTTCGGCGGCCTCGACATCGTCGTCAACAACGCCGCCATCCTGCGTGACGCGTTCGTCTTCAAGCTCGATCCCGGCGACTGGCAGGCGGTCATCCACACCAACCTGTCGGCCGCCGCGTTCGTCACGGCAGCAGCGACGCCGATCCTGCGCGACAACGCCAAAGCGGGTCGCGGCGGCAGTCCCTACGGCTGGGGCCGCATCGTCAACATTGTCTCCACCGCCGGACTCTACGGCAATTACGGTCAGGCCGCCTATGCGAGCGCGAAGGCCGGTCTGGTCGCCCTCACCCGCGTGACCGCGCTGGACATGGCGCGATCCAACGTCACCGCCAACGCCGTGGCCCCGTTCGCAGCGACGCGCGTGACCGAGTCGATCAAGCCCGCCAACGATGCCCAGGCCCAGTACAAGGAACGGGCGATGAAGGTGAGCGCACACCACGTCGCGACGTTCGTGAGCTATCTGTGTACGCCGGCGGCGCAGAAGATCTCCGGACAGCTTTTCGGCGTGCGCGGCCGCGAGGTGTTCCTATTCTCGCAGCCGCGGCCGGTCGCCCGCCTCGTCCGCACCGATGCCGACTGGACACCCGAGGCGCTGGCCCCGGCGGTCGAGACGGAATTCGCCGCCAAGTTCACCGAACTGTCGACCGATCTCGAGGCGTTCAATACCGAACCGGTCGTCTGACACGAAAGGAGACCCAATGTCCGCAACCGATCTTCAGGTCAAGACGATCGACGAGCTGAAGGATCATCCGGCCGAGTACCGCACGGCGCTCGAAAAGATCGTGATCAGCCACGCGATCAACGAGCTCTACGGCGCGCAGGTGTTCGACGAGCCGGCCGTCGCGCTGGCCCCTACGCCTTATGCGAAGTGGCTCACCTGCCGCGTCGCCATGGAAGAGTACGGACACCACGTCCGCTTCTTCGAGCTGGGGCTCCAGATGGGCATTCCGGCCGAGCGCATGATTCCGGGGAAGACCGAGAAGCGTCCGCTGTCGATCTTCGACTATCCGCTCAAGAGCTGGGAGGAGTTCGTCGCGATCAAGCTGCTGGGCGACCTCGCCGAGATCCTCCAGGTCGAGGACCTGCTGCACTGTTCCTTCCACCCGCTGCGCAATCTCGCGCGCATGACCATGCCCGAGGAGAAATTCCACGCCCAGTTCGGCATCGATTTCGGGCAGGAGCTCGTCAAGACGCCCGAGGGCAAGGCACGCCTTCAGGCCGCCGTCGACAAGGTGTTTCCGGTCATGCCGGCCTTCTTCGGCCGGCCCAAATCGAAGAACAACGAGATGTTCCGCCGCTGGCGGATCAAGCTGCGCACCAACGAGGACATGCGCGACGACTACATGAATCGCGCGCGCGAGGCGGCCGGCAAGCTCGGCCTGACGCTGCCCGCGGTCGCCCTCGAGGCGGCATGACGGCGGCCCGGAGAAGCGCCCCGGCCCTGCCGGACGGGCGCCCATCTGCTAGATTTGGCTTTTGCTAGATTTGGCTTTCCAGCATCGGAAGCCGGGAGGAACGGACAATGGATGTTCAGCCGAAGCAGACGCCGGAGCGTGCAGCCTATTACGCCAGGATCGGCGAACGCAATCTGGCGCCGCTCTGGGAGGTGTTGCGCGGCCTGATCGTCAAGGAGCCCCGCTCGACGGCGCTGCCCGCGCACTGGCGCTATGACGAAATCCGGCCCCACATCATGGAGGCCGGCCGCCTGATCACCGCCAAGGAGGCGGAGCGGCGCGTGCTCGTGCTCGAGAATCCGGGCCTCAGGGGCCGTTCGCAGATCACCAACTCGCTCTATGCCGGGCTGCAGCTGATCCTGCCGGGCGAGGTCGCGCCCGCGCACCGCCACTCGCAGTCGGCACTGCGCTTCGTCGTCGAGGGCAAGGGCGCCTACACCGCCGTCAATGGCGAGAAGACGATCATGTCGCCGGGCGACTTCGTCATCACGCCGTCATGGACATGGCACGACCACGGCAACGAATCGGACGAGCCGATGGTCTGGATGGACGGGCTCGATATCCCGATCGTGGCCGTGTTCGACGCCACCTTCGCCGAAGGCTATCCCGACGACAGGCACCCGGTGACCCGGCCGGTGGGCGATGCGCTGGCCCGCTACGGCTCGGGCCTGATGCCGCTCGGCTACGAAAGCCGGGGCCTGACCTCGCCCGTGTTCAACTATCCCTACGAGCGCACGCGCGAGGCGCTCGAGAAGATGCGCCGCGCCGAGGAATGGGATCCCTGCCACGGCCTGAAGCTGCGCTACGTCAACCCGGTCGACGGCGGCTGGGCGATGCCGACGATCGGCACGTTCATGCAGCTTCTGCCCAAGGGCATGACGACGGTTCCCTACCGGTCGACCGACGGCACGGTGTTCTCGGTGATCGAGGGCACGGGACGCACGGTCATCACCGGCCATGACGGCGCCAAGATCACGTTCGCCTGGGGCCCGCGCGACGTCTTCGTCGTGCCGAGCTGGCTGTGGCATCACCACGAGGCCGATGGCGACGCCGTCATCTTCAGCTTCTCCGACCGGCCGGCGCAGGAGAAGCTGGGCCTGTGGCGCGAGATGCGGGGCAACGAACCCGGCAAGACCGTATGAGCGCACGCGCGCGGCGCCCGGTCATCGCCGTGGACCCGCTCGCACCGGTCTCGCGCTTCGCCGACTCGCTACGCCGTGTCTCGTGGTTCGCCGCACTCGGCCAGGACCTCACGGACGACGAGCGGCACGAGGCGGCCGACTATGTCGCCGCGATCGGTTTTCCCGGAACGACGATTTCCGCCGTCGCCGACTGGCGCATGGCCGAGGCCGCCACGCGTGACGACGCCTGGAACCGCGCCTGGTGGGACGCCGAGGAGCACGCGCGGCACCAGCTCCTCGACAGGGCGACGCATCGCCACGGCGAGCACGCGGTCATGACCGCGCTGTCGCGCGTGACGCTCGAGGCCTCGGACGTGGTCATGGGCGCTGCGTCCGTCGCTGCGGCGCGCAGCGGCGTGGCCGATCCGGCGCTCGCGCGCGTCGCCGCCGGGGCCGCGGCGCAGGCCGCGTATCAGGCGGCACTCGCCCTCGCCGCGGGGACAGATGACATGCATCCCTTCACGATCAAGTTCCGCCTGTTCGCGGCGGGGCGCTGGCCGCTCGGGCTGGTCGGCAGCGACTTCCGCATATTTTGAGGCGCGGCCGTCCGCTTGAAGATGGCGCGCCCGCACGCGACGCCGGCGCGCCCCCAGTCAGATCGTCACGAACGACTTGCCCCGAAGCGACGCGACGTAACCGTCGAAGTCCTCGAACACCTTCGGCCAGCTCTCGAGGCGCCGCATGTTCGCAAGCCAGCGGCGGATGTTCGGATAGGCGGAGAAGTCGCATCCGATGGCCTCGCCGACCGTGATCAGCGGTGCCCCGAAATAATCCGCGATCGTGATCCTGTCGCCGCACAGATAAGCCTGATCCGGGCCGATCAGACTCTGGTCCAGGACGCGCAGCCAGTTGCGGGATGTTTTGCAACCCCACTCGAGCAGTTCGGCTTGCGCCTCGTCGCCTCGACGGCGGTATTGGGGAAAGAGCTGCGGATAGACGAGATCATAGCCGAAGCTGCGATAGAGGTTGGCATTGACCCAGTCCATCCGCTCGTTGACGCGGGCGCGACGGCGTATGTCCTTCGGATAAGTCGGCGAGTCGATGAGATCCGCCAGATATTTGAGGATCGCGGAGCTCTCGGTCAGGCGGAAGTCGCCGTCGACCAGAACCGGGACGAGGCCGTTCGGATTGATGGACAGAAACCCCGCCGATCGATTCTCGCCCGAGAAGAGATCGACAATGCGATGCTCGACGTCCAGGGTCGTTTTCCGCGACGAACAGCAGGATGGGGCGGCACGTCGTCGAGAGCGGATGCGCATAGAGCTCCATGGCTGATCTCCTCGCCGGCAACGGGGGATGGAAGTCTAGTGGGCCCCGTGATCAGTCACGGTGGCGGGCGGCTCTTCGAGAAACGCGTAACCGTAGTCGGCGCACGAGACGTCCGGGTTGATCGCCGCGAACATGCCCTTGGGGTTGTCCTTGAACAGCCAGACGTGCAGGTCGTAGTGGTGCAGCGCCTGCGGCATCAGGGGCTCGTGACCTTCCATCGGGCCGTCGAAGGGCTGACCGAAGAGCGTCGGCCTCTTGTCGACTCCTGTCGCCAGCGGAATGAACCATTCGGCCGCGACCAGCTCGAGCTTTTCGCCCTTGGGCTCGTAGACGAGGATCTGGGGCTTGCCGGGGTCGGGGGTGGGCGAAATGAAGGCCGGGTTCAGGAAATGCACCCCCATGGCGCCGTCCTTGTAGTGCACGCAGCCGAGCGTCGAAAAATACCCGTCACGCACGGCCACGACCGGATCCTTGTATCTTGCGAGCTGATCGCGCACGCGTTCGAGTTCGGGCGACAGCTTCACAGACGGGGCCTCGGCAGAAGCGTCAGGTCCATGGGTCGAGAGCGCGACGAGCGCCAGTGCGAAGGCAACGGTCTGTGCAATGCCCGAAATTTCGGCCCGTGTCTTGTGCCGACAGAACATCGTCATGATTCTCTCCTTTCGGGTTAGAAGCGCCGAGGCGGCCGTTCTCAGGCCCGCAGGTCTGCCGCATCGTCGATGGGAAGGGCTTTCAGCAGCCGGTCCGACATACCGCACGCTGAATCTGTTCGGCGTCGAGAGAGGTCGTCAGAGTCCGGCGATGACCTTCCGGGGCGTCTCGCGGACCTGTTCAGGCCGTGAATGGCCATGACCGGCTCCTTTCTGCGTGTTCCTGCGTGACCGAGGATGGTCGGTTCTACGCTGGAACTATTTCCGCGGCTCTTTCCGGAAGTTGCCTGTACTTTCCGGGCGGCTTTCCCGAGGCGCGACGTTCGGCAGAGCCGTCTCATTCGCGTCCCGTCAGTAGAAGACCGAAGGAAGATAGCTCCCGCTCGGCGTCCGATACGTCCCGATCGTCATGAGCGTCATCGGCATCACCGCCTTCAGGCCCTCGCCAAGGCACCAGCGGAAGAGGCTCGCCTGCCGCGTCGGCAGCAGGAACGACAACGGCGCGGCTTCGGCCGCACCTGCACCCAGGAACAGCGCTTTCATGTCGTCTTCGGTCTCCGCGACCCCATGGTTCACGATCCAGAACGTCGGGGCGGTCAGATAGCCGGTCACGCGGCCATCGCGCTCGACGACCACCGGAGCGAAGGATTGGAGCGCCTCCGCCTGTTCGCTTGCGCGCGAGATGCCGTGAATCCGGACGCAGAGCGCATCGCAGACGTCCAGATCCTGCTTGGTCATGCGACGGATCGTGACGCCCGATGGAGGCCTGCTCACGGGGCGACCGGCCATGACCAGAATCGGCTCACGCACCTCGAAGCCGAGCGACGCGTAGAGCGACATGGATCGCATGTTGTAGGCAGCCTGAAGCAGGCGGATGCCGGCAACACCCCGCCCGCGTTCGAGCACGGCTTCCATCAGGCGCCGGCCGACGCCACCGCCCTGCCGGTGCGGGTCGACGGTGATCGGTCCGACGCCGCGGATCGGATCGCCCTCGGAAAGGAAGTTCGAGCCGATCACGCGTCCGTCCTCCTCGGCGACGACGCCGAAGATCGAGGGATGGGCGATGAACGAATTGGCGAGTTGCGTCGCAGCCTCGACGGACGGGAAGTCCGGCGGGAATCCATGGCGTTCCGCGATGCCCTTGAAGGCTGCGTACATGATACGTCCGCACGCGTCGGCGTCGGACGGCGTTGCGACGCGAATATTCACGGCCATGATTTCCTCCCTTCGATCCGGGTTCCATATCGGTGGCACGGATGTGGCCGTTTCGGCCGAGCGCATTTCGACGCCGACGCAAATTTCGGCCGGTCACTCGATCAGACCCTCGTGAAAGGGGCGCCGATCCTTCCGTCAGGACCGTACCGTCATCGAGCTGCAGCAGCGGGATCGGTCCCTTCGGGTTCACGCACGTGAGGCCGATTCCGCGCCGTGTCATTCCGGTTTGCAGGTCGACCTGTTTGAGCTCGAATGCCCGGCCCGTCCGGCACCGCACGATGTCCGGCGAGAGCGAGCCGGCGCCGGGAGCGAAGTAAAGTCGCATGTCGTGCCTCCGCCATGCCGAACGATGTCGGCGAACCGGGCGGAGACCTATTTCGGCATCACGACCGTGAGGTAGGGCGCGGTCGGCTTTTCCGACGCACCGATCATCGCTGGCACCCGGTTCCGGATGGGCTTGAGACTCTTGAGGTACGACGCAAGAGCCTGGGCGTCCGCGTCGGTCAGCTTGGCGTAGCTGTGATAGGGCATCACCGGCGCCAGCGTGCGCCCGTCGGGCCGCACGCCCGTGCGCACCGCCCTGATGATGTCGGCCTCGCTCCACGCGCCCAAGCCCGTCTCCGGGTCTGGGGTGAGATTGGGCGGATAGAAGATTCCGAGCCCCGGGATCTGGAAGCCTACCTCCGAGCCCGCGAGATAGCGCTGCGGGTCAGGCTTGCCGATTAACGTGCCCGGCGTGTGGCACCCGGTGCAGTCCATGATGGCGACGAGGTATTCGCCACGCTCGACCCGATCCTGCGCCAGGGCGGGTGCCGCCGTGGACAAGGCCGTCCCCGACAAGCCCAGCCCGATCACGGCTTTCACGACGATCGACATGCGCATGGAAGTCCGCCTCCCTCCCTTGTTTCATCGAGAATGGTCCGGTTCTACGCCGGAATTTCGCCCAAGGCTCTTTCCAGAAAGGGCCTATACTTTCGGGAATGTTCCCGCCGGGCTGGCATCGAGACGATGGAACAAGCGTCGTCGGACGAGAGAAAGCCGATTGCAACGGTGACCGAGAAAAATCTCGCCCGCGCGGATCTCCCGCGAACGGTTCACCTTCAAGACGAAGTGTGGCAATCGCCGAGACGAGACAGGCCCAGCGCATGAATCCGCTGGACAGCCTCTCGGGATTCCATACGTCCATTCATGATCTCGCGCTCTTGGGCGCGCGGCATTTTGACGAGGCGCTTGTGCATCTGCGCGCCGTGATCGCGGCCGGCTCCAGCGCCGCTCAAAACGTCAGTTCCGCTCCATCAGCATCTTTCGCAGAATCGGCTTCTGGATCTTTCCAAGAGCTGTTGTCGGCATACTCTCGACGATCTCGAGCTGCTCGGGAAACTTCTGGCGCGCGATTCCCTTGCGGTCCAACCAGGCGACGATCCCGGCCAGATCTACCGTCATCCCCGGGCGTAGCGTGACGACGGCGCAGACGCGCTCGCCCCGCGTCGCGTCAGGCATGCCGATGACCGCCACCTGCCGGATCGCCGGGTGATCGCCGAGCATCTCCTCGATCTGCCGGGCACTGATGTTCTCGCCCTTGCGGATGATGATGTCCTTCTTCCGCCCCATGATCGTCAGATGCCCGGCTTCGTCCAGCGTTCCGAGATCGCCGGTGAGGAACCATCCGTCCCGGTCGAAGACCGACGCGTTGAGGCTTTCGTCCTTGTAGCCAGGGAAGAGGTCGGGGCCCTTCGAGGCAATTTCCCCCACTGCGCCGTACGGAAGCGTCCGGCTCGAATCCTCGGGATCGACGATCCGCACCTGAATGCCCGGGAAGATCTTACCGTCCGTATTTGCCGCAAGATCCACATCGTCGCCGGGCCGCCCTGTTATCGACGGGTGCTCGGTGCAGCCGTAGACGCGGTAGGCGAACACGCCGCGTGCATGGGCGTCGCGAATCAGAGCCGGCGTGATGTCGGCGCTTCCGCACCGGAAGCCCCGCAGGGAGGAGAGGTCGCATCCCCGTGCGCGATCGTCGTAAAGCAGGCCCTGCAGAAAGGGCGGCGCTCCTGCCGACCAGACGCAACGCTCGCGCTCGATCATCTGCGCCGCGACGCCCGGGTCCCATATGTCGAGGAGGCAGAGTTTGGCCCCGACGCGAAAGGGCAGATGGATCCCGAAATCGATGCCAGCGATGTGCCCCAGGGGGGAGGCAACGAAGATCGCCTCGCCGCTTTCGACGCGGCTGTCGCTGATCAGGGATTGGACTTCCGCCTCCATCGTCACATGGTTGTGGCGCACGCCCTTCGGGTTGGCGGTGGTCCCCGACGTGTAGATGAGGAGCATGTCGTCCGTCGGGTTCACCGGAACCGGCGCTGCGCTTTGCCCGCGGTATCGTTCGACCAGAGCCTCGAAATCGAGTGTCCCGGGCGTCGGCCCCTCCTTCGAATACCGGTCCCGGCAGACGATAACGTGCGCGAGGTTCTTGCTTCCGAAATGCGGCAGCATGTCGGCGTAGCGCCGTTTGCGGTAAAGACCCGGAATGATCAGAACCCGCGAGCCGGCCTCACGAAGGGCGAAGTCGATCTCGCGCTCGCGATAGATCGGCACGATCGGATTCAGGACGGCGCCGATCCGAAGAACGGCCATGTGGACGATGATCGCCTCGATCCAGTTGGGGAGCTGAGCCGACACGACGTCGCCCGGCCGAACGCCGAGATCCGTCAGCGCCACCGCCAGTGCATGCACGTCGCGCGCGAGCTGCGCGTAGCTGTGTTGGCCATCCGGTTGCAGCACCGCGACGCGGTCCGGCTGCCGACGCGCCGACGCATCCAATGCCTCGACCAGCCGACACGCAGACCTCGCCTTCCCTGACATGGACGTCATCGTCCTCTCAATCCTTCGTCTTGTACGCAGAGTTCCGCCCGTCAGAATCCCACCATCACTTCGGCGGATAGACCGTCATGCCGGCACGAGCGCAAAAATCGCCGGCTTCGATGGCGCGGCCGGTCAGTGCACCTCGGCCATGAGTCTCATTCCTTGTCCTCCATTTCGACGCTGCGCTTGTGCGCGGCGAGCGCCATCAGGCGTCGATCGCGCCACGCCTGACGCGCCGCAAGTTGCGCCTTCGGCAAATGACGTCGCCGGTCAGCGTCGAGGTGCGCGATCAGCTCTGGCGACCATCTCTTCGGATTTCCGTACCGTTTGGCCATTTCGTGGTACATGTCGGCATACCGCGCGCAGTAATCGGCGAGTCCGCCTGGAGCGTTCAAATCGATGGTTTCGAACGGCCCCATGAAGCTCCAGCGCAGTCCGAGACCATGCGCAACGGTTTTGTCGAGGTCATCCGGATCGACATAGCCGTCCTCGACCAGCCGGAACGCCTCGTTGAGCAATGCCCCTTGCAGGCGGTTCAGGATGAAGCCTTCGATCTCCCGCTTGACGACGATCGGCACCTGACCCGCCTGCTCGAGAAGCGCGCGCGCGCGTGAGATCGTTTCGGGCGAAGTCCAGGGAGCTCCCGACAGCTCGACCAGCGGAATCAGATATGGAGGGTTGACCGGGTGGGCAACCAGGCACCGCGCCCGCCCTTGAACGCCATCGGCAAAGGCGGATGTCGGGATCGACGAGGTCGAGCTCGCGAGAACAGCCTCGGGCGGCGTGAGGTCATCGAGCTCGGCAAAGATCTGCCGCTTCGTGTCCAGAAGCTCCGGCAGATTCTCCTGCACGTAGACGGCTTCCGCAAGCGCATCGCGCAGACTCGATGCAGGCCGAATTCGGGCGAGTACCCCGGACGGGTCGTCGAGCAGGCCGGCCCTCGCGAGGTCGTCGAGCCGTGTCCTGATGACGGCCAACGCATTCGCGACTGCATCGGCGGCGCCATCCCATAGCGCCACCTCGAAATTGCCGCGGGCAAAGACGATCGCCCACGCGCGGCCGATCAGCCCCGCGCCAATGACAGCAATTTTGGTCATCGTCCACCCCCAATGTCGACTAGCGCACCGTTGACGTAGGAAGCCTCGTCGGAAAGCAGCCAAAGGATCGTATTGGCGACCTCTTCCGGCGAGCCGATACGGCCGGAAGGCACCATCTGGGACAATGTCTTGAGGCGATCGCCGCGCCCCGCTGCCGCATGAATATCGGTCTCGATAAGGCCGGGTCGCACGGCGTTCACACGTATGCCGAGACCCCCGACCTCGCGCGACAACCCAACCGTCATCGAGTCCGTCGCCCCCTTGGAGGCCGCGTAGTGAACCCACTCGTTGGCCCCACCGAGCACGGAAGCGCGGGACGAGACGTTCACGATCGCCCCGCCCTTTCCGCCTCGGCTGGTCGCCATGCGCCGGATGGCCTCGCGCACGCAGAGGAAGTAACCGACGACGTTGATCGCAACGACGGTCTGAAGGTTTGCCAGATCGAGATCGGCGACCATCGTCGCCGTGCCCGTCGTGCCTGCATTGTTCACGAGCGCATCGAGGGGACCGAGTTCCCGATCGACCACGTCGAAGAGGCGCGCAACGTCCGCCTCGCTCGCCGTATCGGCTTGCACCGCAATCGCCTCGCCGCCGCGATGGCGTATGTCGGCGACGACGCGCTCGGCCTCGTCCTTCCGTGCACGATAGTTGACGCACACGGCATATCCGCGTGCGCCAGCCAAACGCGCCGTCGCGGCACCGATACCACGGCTACCGCCCGTCACGATGAGTACCTTCCTCATGCAGCAATGCTCTCGGCCTCGGGCCGCAGGCGAAAGATCGTGGATGCCGGTTGCAAGCAACGGTGGAGCGCCTCGACGAGCCAGTAATTACCGTAGGGCATGACGTCCTGGCGCGGGAACAACGTGTTCCAGCGCGACCTGCCTTCGCCCACACCCCAGCTGCCATGCAGCACGACCCCGCCGGGCGAAACGTAATTGCGGAGAATCTCCGCCATCGAGCGGTTTGCCGCAGCCGTCGCGGCCTTGGACTCGATGCCAAGCGCCGCCGCGCGCCACAACGCAACGGCCCCGATCAAGGTGCCGCACGAATCGCGCGGAATATCCGCCGTTCGGGGATCGTCGAAGTCGTAGAGCAAGATCCCATCCTCCGGCAGCCGCGACAGATACCACCGGACGGATCTCGTCAGTGCGTCTCGAATGCGCTCGTCGTCGAAAGTCTCGAGGCACGAGACAAGGCTATGAAGCATCCATGCCTGGCCGCGGGCCCATGTCGAGGTCGGCGAATATCCTTGCGACGTATCGATCCCGGTAATGCGACCGCTGCGGTCAAAAAAGAGCCGGTGCTGGACCGATCCGTCGGGTCGAAGCATTCCCCCTTCCAGAGTCTTGTGCACGTGCCGCCGGATGCGTTCGACGCTGCCCTGCCCATGACGATAGGCCCAAAGGATCGGGATGAGGCAGGCCGGCGTCTCGGACACGACGGCATCCAGCCATGTGTTCTGCCAATAGAGCCCCGCGGACTCGCAATAGAGACTCTCCATCGCCAGCGCGCCGGAGAGCGCGGCGCGACGCAATGCCTCGTCTCCGGTCACCTCGTAGCCGATCGCGACGCCATGGTAGAGATCGAACCCGATATTCCCACGATCGACGGTCACGCCGCGCAGTCCCTCGACGATCCGCATCGACAGGGTCCTGGCGGCGTCGCGAAGCAGCAGCGAGCCCGTCAGGTCGTAGAGAAGCCAGAGCCGCCCGCTGAGAAAGCCGGCCCAGCGGAAGCCGCGCCCCGGCAAATAACCGGGCGCCATTTCGTACCCGCCCGTCCGGGTGTTGAGCTGGGGATAGTGATCCTCGGGGGACGCCAAGATCTTCCGGCAGATCGGTTCCGCGCCGGCAACGCACGCCTCCACCGCTTCAGCGAGCGCCTCCGGACTGACCGAATCCGCCTCAATCATTCGCCCCTTCCTTCTTGGTCTTCTTTGCGTAGCTTCCGGCCTGCGCCCGATACACGGGATCGTCATGACAGGCCTGAGAGGCCAGCATGTGATAGGCGCCGATCAGACCGTCGGCGGCCGGCGGCTCGGGATCGAGCGCGATCTTCGCCAGGCTCAGCGCCATGGAGCTTCGCTGCGCCAACTCGCGGGCGAACTCGAGCGTTTCCGGCATCAGGCGATCCAATGGCACGACCCGGTTGGCGAGACCCGTGCGGAACGCCTCTTCGGCACCGATGCGCCGGCCCGTCAACGCCCATTCCTTGGCGATTCCCAAGCCCACGATCTGTGGCAGGCGCTGCAATCCGCCCGATCCGGGAATGGTCCCGAGCACGATCTCGGGAAGCGAAAACAATACGTTGTCGGCCACAAACCGGATATCGCACGCCAGGGCCAGTTCGAAGCCGCCGCCGGCCACATGGCCGTGCAGCGCGGCGATCACCGGCTTCGTGCACGTGGCGACGCGATTCTTGGTTGCAAAATCGAGCTTGAGATATCGCCGCGCCGCGGCACCCTGGAACTGACCTACCTCCCGCAGATCGGATCCGGAGCAGAACGCGCGGCCGGCACCGGTGATCACGGCAACCTTCACGCGCTCGTCAAGTTCGACCTGATCGATCGCGGCTTGAACCTCGCGATGCGTCGCCGAGTTGCACGCGTTGAGGACTTCGGGACGATTCAGCGTGATGATCGCAACGCGATCGTCGACATTGTAGGTCAGATACTGAAAGGAGATATCGTCAGGCACTGGGCTTCCTCCGAACCATGGTGACATGCTCGCCGTCCTGGACGACCTCGCCGTGCTGGTTCAGGAGCTCGACGAACTCGACGATGATTCCCATGCCCGGTCGGCTCTTGCTCTCGCGCTTCTCGATGAGGCGCCAGCGGACGCGCACGGTGTCGCCGATCTTGATCGGCTTCCGGAACGTCCACTTGTTCCAGGCGAGCGACGCCACGCCCGTGCCCTGTGTGTAATTGGTTCGCCAGGCAAGCCCCTGGGCGATTGAAAGACCGAGCAGGCCGTGGGCAATGCGCGTCCCGAACTCGGTCTTCTTGCAGAACTCTTCATCCGTATGGACCTGGCTGTAGTCACCGGTCAATCCGGCGAACGCCATGATGTCGTGCTCGGTGATGGTCCGACCGGGCGAGAGCCGTACCTCGCCGACCTTGAAATCCTCGAACCAGCAACCGAGAACGACCGGTTCCGGCGCCTGTGTCGTAGCCGTCATTCTCTTTCCTCCTTACAGATCGCCTGAGAGCCCCATAGGCCCGTCGCTGAAGATTCGTTCATCCATCGTCCGCAGGCGCTCCGAAACCTTCAGCGGGAAGTCAACGGCTGCCTTGACGTCGCGCTCGAGATCGATGCCCGGCGCGATCTCGACAAGCTCCGGCCCCTCGCTTCCGAGGCGGAACACGGCGCGTTCCGTGACGTAGGTGACGGACTGGCCCTTGGCGAAGGCCCGCGGCGCGTTGAGGGTGATCTGCTCTACCCGCGGCACGAACTTCCGTGCGCGTCCTTCCTGAACGACACGCACGCGCCCTTGCGATATGTCGATCTTGAGGCCCCCCGCCGTAAGCGACGTGCAGAAGACGATTCGCGGCGTCTTGTCCGTGATGTTGTTGAACCCGCCCGGGCCGTTCCATTCGCGGCCGAACCGGCTGACATTGACGTTGCCTTCGGCGTCGACCTGACCGACGCCCAGGAACGTGATGTCGAGTCCGCCCCCGTCGTAAAAATTGAACTGAAACGCCGAATCCATCACGGCATCGGCATTCAGCGCCGGGACGAAGGAGCCGCCGATGGCCGTCGCCATGACGCCGCCGAAGACGCCGTGCTCGTTCGTAAAGATGACGCGGTCGAGTACATTCTCCTCGAGGGCGATTCGCGGCAGGTGCGTCGCCACGCCGGCGCCGAGATTGACGACGTCACCACGCCGCAATTCGAGCGCCGCGCGCCGCAGAATGATCCGCTCGGGCCCTGGCGGTACCGGCTTAAGGCCGCGCAGGGGCGATTTGAGAGCGCCGGCCAGAAATGGATTCCATCCCTCCAGCGGATCGGCCATCTGAGGAGACACTTGCGTCTGCCGCGGATGCACGACGATGGCATCGACGAGCGGCCCCGGAACCCGGACGAGACGCGGATCGAGGCTGTTGGCTCGTGCCAGGCGTTTGACCTGCGCGACGACGTATCCGCCGCTGGCCTTCGCCGCCAGCGCGATCTCCAGCATGCCAAGCGTATTGGGCTCTTCCTCGAAGCTGATATAGCCGTTCTCATCGGCCGTCGTGCCCCGAATGATCGCAACATTGACGGGGAAGGACGGATAAAAGAGGTACTCTTGGCCGTCGATGCGCTCGATGCGCACCGGCGGATTCTTGGATCGCGCGTTCATACGCCCACCCTCGACGCGCGGATCGAGGAAGGTGCCGAGCCCCGCCGTCGTGAACACGCCCGGTTTTTTCGCGCCGATGGCCGTCATGAGTTGGACCATGGTGCCCATGGCGACCGTGTAGCCCTCGCATTTTTCGGCGCGAACCATTTCGATGAGCTTCGGATGGCGCTGCATGCTGAACGAGGCGCCGATCAACTTGGCCAGCATCCCCTCGTGCGCGAAGCAGTTCATTCCGCCCACATCGAGGCGGTCGCCCGGAAGCATGGGCGTGACCAGCGTCAGATCGCGCGGATGACCTTCCTTGAGGAAACGCGCCTCCAGGGTCTCGAGGACGAGGTCAGGTTCGAGAACGGCGCCCGTACCGCCCACCGCCACGACCGCTCGGTCGGGGATGCGTGCGACCGCTTCGGCCGCAGTAAGAACCTTGCTCATAGCTTCCGCAGATCCTCCGCGAGATCCTTCAGCCGCCGCTGAAAGATCGAGGTCGTCGACAGGCAGATCGTCGTCACGTCCTTGTCGAGGAGTTTCGGAACGTCGGCCTCGCTGCGGGCAAAGCAGCACACGGCCGGCCCTTTCGCCGCGATCGTGTCGCGGACGATTCCGTCGATCGCGCCGGCGACGTCGGGATGATCGATCTCCCCCGGCCGGCCCAAAGACGCCGCAAGATCGGCAGGCCCGATGAAGACCCCATCGACGTGCGGGGTGGCAGCGATCGAAGAAACGCGCGGCAGTGCGGCGGCATCCTCGATCTGCACGAGAACCACCGTCTCCTCGCGCGCCCGCTTCAGATGGTCGGCGACCGTGACGAAGCCGTGACGCCCGGCCCGGGTCGTCGTTGCCATGCCGCGATTGCCGATCGGGGGATAATGCGCCGCACTGACCAACCGGGCCGCGTCCTCCGCGGTCAGGACATGGGGCGCCAGAATGCCGCACGCGCCGGCGTCGAGGACGCGCAAGATCTCCACGGGCTCCCTGTTTCCGACACGCACGATCGCCGGTATCCCGACGGCGTCCGCCGCGCGCAGCAGATGCTCGAGACTCTCGGTCGTCGCAGCACCGTGCTCGAGGTCGATGATGACGTAGTCGAATCCGGCATAGCCGGCCATCTCGACCACTGCCGGGGACGGAATCATCACGAACAGGCCGTAGAGCTTCTCGCGGTCCCGAATTCGGGCCTTCAAGGGTTTTTTCATCGTTTTCACTTCTTTCGTCGTCTGCGCGGGCCGGCGAACCGGATCGGCGCCCGCGATCACGTGATCGCGGACGCCGATCTCGTTCTTCCCCGGGCGACCGCTACTGCATGGAGCGAATCATTTCGAGCACGTCGGTAACCTTTAGATTTGCAGCCACCTCGTCCTGGATCGGCCGCAGGCGCTCCGCCAGCGGCTTGGTGTCGATCTCTATGACCTTGACATTGGATTGCTGGCGAAGGTGCGCGAGCGTCTGGTCGGCGAGCCGAATCGCCGCATCCAGCTGGTGCTCTGCCGCCTCGCGGAATGCCTTGAGAAAACCGGGGCGGGCCGCCTCCGGCACTTTGGCCAGGGCGCGGTCGCCGACGAGGTAGATATGAAGATTGAATTGGTGATGGGTGAGCGTGATGTTCGGCGCGACCTCGTAGTACTTGCCGCTCGCAATTGCCGGAAGGCTGCTTTCCGCCGCGTCGACGACACCGGTCTGCAGCGCGCTGTAGATCTCGGGTCCTGGTATCGCCGAGGGCAGGGTACCGAGCGTGCTCCAGACCTTGTACTCGGTAGGGCTGTTCATGACACGCATCTTGATGCCTTTGAGCGATTCGAGACTATCGACCGCCCTGGTGCGGCTATAGAGATTGCGCGTTCCGGTCAGGCTGAGGCCGGCAAGCTGAAATCCGAGCTTCTTGTCGGCGATTATTTTGTGAAGCCTGTTGAAGAATGCGTCGTTCGTGAGGACCCGCTTTGCATGAGCGTAGTTGGTGAAAAGATAGCTGGCACTGAACAGCTGAACCTCGGGGATGAGACTGCCGGCATTTCCCGGCGACATCACTGTCGCATCGATAATGCCGCTCCCGACGCTGCGGATCAGTTCCTTCTCGCTTCCGAGCGCCGCTCCGGGATAGAGCTGGATCGATACCGCGTTACCGGTCAGGCGCGGCACGTTGTCCCGCAGATGCTCCAGGCCGAATTGGGCGGCAAGGCGCGGTGGATTCGAAAATGGTTCTTCGCTCGCGACGCGCAGGGATACCTGCGCATGTGCGGTCGCCGTGTAGGCGCCGAGCACGGTACAAACCGCGGTCAATCCGGCAAGAAAGCGTTTCATCGATTCCATGGCGTTCTCCCTAGCTGGTTCTTGATTGCTCTGGTTCTTGATTGCTCACAGCCTGCTGTTCGCCTCCGGTCGCGCGCTACCCGCCCATGAACTCAGGGACGACCAGGCGCGGCAGGAGCAGCACCGTGTCCGGAACCAGGACCAGAATCACGTCCACGGCCAGGAACAGCACGATCCAAGGCAGCGTCGCGACGAAGGCGCGGTCGACGGACATCTTTCCGATCCTCGCGGCGATGAAGAGGCACAGTCCGTACGGCGGAGTGATGAGTCCCAACGCCAACGTCACGCAGACGATGACGCCGACATGAACCGGATGGAGGCCGGCCGCATCGGCCATCGGCTGGATGATCGGAAGAAAGATGATGATCGATGCGACGCCGCTTTCGAACGTGCCGACGATGACGAAGAGCACCATGATGAACAGCAGCACCATCGTCGGCGACAGATCCATTCCCTTGACGAGGTCACCGACCATTTGCGGAACCTGCAGGAACGCCATCACCCAGGCGAATACCGCTCCCATGGCGACACAGAGCATCGTCGGACCAAGGTGCCCCGCGGCCTCCATGATGGCCCCGCGGAGACTGTTGATGGTGAGCGCGCGGTATCCGATGCCAGCAAGGGCAAGGACGTAGAGGACGGCGACTGCAGCGGCCTCGGTCGCCGTGAAAATGCCGCCGATAATACCGCCCAGAATGACGACGGTGACGCCGAACGGCAGGGCACCGCGCCAAGCGGCTTTGCCGAGGCGGCCGAAGGAGAATGGCGCGCCGCGCGGATGGTCCTGTGTCCGGGCGAGATAGTGGCAGTAGATCAGCTGGGTTGCACCGATCAGAAGACCGGGGACGGCACCGCCGAGAAACAGGGCGCCGATCGATACGTCGCCGACGGCGCCGTACACCGCAAGAAAGATGCTCGGCGGAATGATGATCCCGATCGTCGATGAGGCGGCAGTGACGGCCACGGCGAAGGCGCGCGGATAGCCCTGCTTTATCATCGCCGGAATCAGCACCGATCCGATGCCTGCGACGTCGGCGACGGACGAGCCCGACAACCCCGCGAACAGCATGCTGGCGACGATATTCACCTTCGCCAGCGCGCCCCGCGTCTTGCCGAACATCGCGCCCGCTAGATCGAGCAGGCGTTCGGTGATCGTACCGACGTTCATCAGAACGCCGACAATGAGGAAGAAAGGAACCGCCAGAAGGATGAAGTTGTCCAATCCGCGATAGGCGGTCTGGGCAAGGATCGAGATCGGCAGGCCTTCGATCCAGATGATCAGGAGGGACGACAGGCCGAGGGCAAACGCGATCGGCACGCCCAACACCAGCAGAGCTGCGAAAGTCCCGAAAAGAAGGATCACCGAATCCATCAGTTTTCCTCCTCCATGGGCGCCTCGGAACTCGGCGCTGCACTCGACAATTGCTCGATGGTCTTTTCCACCGCGAACAGGATTGCGGTGAGACTGCAGACCGGCACGGACGCGTATGCCCAGATCATCGAGATCTGAATGCCCGGAGAGATCTCCCGCAGACCCTCGAGAGCGACCCGGGTTCCTTCGATCACAAGAACGAGCGAGAGAAGAATGATGAGAACCAAACTCAGGAGCTCGAGATTGCGCCTTCCATGCCGGCGCCAAGGCAGATCGATCAGAACCCCAACGCGGAAATGGCCGTATTTTCGTACAGCGACGCTTGCCGTCAGGAAGCTGAGCCAGATGAAGCAGAGGACCGCGGCATCCGAGGTCCAGACGACCGGCCAGTGGAACCAGAAGCGGTTCAGGACCTGAAAGGAGACGATGACGATGGTGAGCACGAAAAAGGCGACGATCATCGCGTTCTGGATTCGCTCGATGACGTCGAGGACGGCACGGTAACTGCTCATTTCCTGTCTCCGCCGCTCTTGTCGGAAGCCGAAACGAATTTTTCCGTTCGCGACCGATAGTCGCGCGCGCGGTGGCACGAATCAGAAACGAGCCCGTGAAAGGCCGCGGCCACGGCCGGACTTGCGCCCAAGCGAAGGGCGATCTTGGCGTAGCGCAGCGCCTCCGGCGGACGCTCTGCAAGCGTCATCGCCCATTCCAATGCCAGCGCAATCGCTTCACCCGAGAGCGTCACGCGGTTCACGAGGCCGATCTCGGCCGCCTCGGCTGCGTCGAGATGACGTCCGAGCATCGCGAGTTCGGCGGCGCGCGCAGGTCCGATCAAGGCGGGAAGTCGTTGCAACGCGCCGCTGCCGGGGACACTGCCCAGTGTCATCTCCGGCAGACCGATCTGCACCGTTGCGTCGGCGATCCGAAAATCGCACGCCAGCGCAAGCTCCAGTCCGCCGCCGAGAACATAGCCGTGGAGCACGGCAATGCTCGGAAGCGGCGAGCTGGCAAGGCGCTCGAACGCCACCCACGTCAGCTCGATGAAGCGGCGGAGATCCGCCCCCTCCAGCCCGCGCATGTGCTTCAGGTCGGCGCCGCTGCTGAAGGCGCGATCGCCGACCCCCGAGAGGACGAGGACTCTTGCATCGCCATCCGCCTCGAGCGCATCGAGCTGCGCGATCAAGCTCTCGCAGACCGATCGGTCGATGGCGTTCAGGCGCTCGGGCCGATTGAGCTGCAGATGCGCAATCGGCCCGTCGCGAGTGAGTGCAAGCGGCGCGCTCATGCGAACCGCCCCGGCTCGACCTCGGGTCCGCCGCCGCTGCGCCGCACGAAGATCGGGCAGGTCCAATCCGGATCCGTGGACGGGAAATCTTCACGATAATGGCTGCCGCGGGTCTCCGTTCGAAGTCGCGCCGCCGCGATGATCATCTGTCCCGTGTCCAGAAGACTCAGCGCCTCATGGAGCTCAATGAGCCGCTTCGGCGTGTCTGCATTGAAGACGCCAGCCTCGATCTCGTCGCGAAGTGCGGAAAGCTCTTCGGCGGCGCGTACCAGGCCCCGCTCGGTCCGTACCGCAAGCACGTCGCGCGTCATGGCTTCCTTGATGCGAAGGGTCGCCTCGCGGGGATCGCGTGCGCCGCGCGACCGGCGCAGAATGTCGAGTTCGGGAAGCTTCGTTGACACCGCGGCGCCATGCCGGCGCGCGCGACCGACCTCCGCCGCCCGGCGACCGGCGCGCTTGCCGAAGACCTGGCAGTTCAGCAGCATGTTGCCGCCGAGCCGGTCGGCGCCGTAAGGCCCGCCGGCCGTTTCGCCGACCGCGAAAAGGCCGGGAACCGTGGATTGCCCATGAGAGTCGATCACAAGGCCGCCGTTGATCGAATGCCCGAAAAGCCCGATCGACAGCGGTTCCTTGGTCACGTCCATATGCTTCCTGAGCAGCCACCCCTTCGAGATCGGCCACATCACGGCGAGATCGCTGCCTTTGGGAAGCACGCTCTCGTCGACCTCGCGCAGGTCCAGGTAGAATCCGCCGAGATCGGTCGTCCGTCCCTCGCTCATCGCCCGCTTCGCGCCGATCTCGAGCCATTTGGAATCGTCGGACGTGCTGAAGGGATAGTGCTTGACCTTCGCCTTCATGACCTGCTCTGGCGTAAGCCCGTCCGGCAGGATCCCGTCCAGGATTGGACGCCCGTCGCGGTCGACGAATTTCGGGAACAGCGCCCAAAACCAGGCCATGATGATGTTGAGGGCCGGCCGGATCGTCCCGAAGCCGACCTGCATGTATTCCATGTTCACGAGCGTCGCGCCGGCCCGATAACCGAAGGCGTAGCCGTCGCCCGTGATGTCGGGCGGCATCAGGCTGAACTTGAAGAGCTGCCCCGCGCCGCCCGTGGCGAGCACGACCGCACCGGCACGGATGGCGATGAGCCTGCCGTCCGAATCGATGGCCAAGACGCCGTCGACGCCGCGGTCGCTCTGCAACAGGCCGAGTGCCGCCGACCGGTCGATGATCCGGACGCCGGTGCGTTCAATCTCGGTCTTCAGGGCGACGGTGATCGGCTTGCCGTGGTGGTAGATCTTCCGATTGCGTGGACGCGAGGCGAAATCGCCCATCGCGACGAGAACGCTGCCGGTGTTGGGGTCGGTCACGAAGGGCACGCCCCAACGTTCGAGATCTTCGGCGACGGATACGGCCTCGTCGACCAGGACGCGCACGAGCTTCGGATCGGCACAGCCCGACGCCGCGCGCATGATGTCGTCGAAATGGACGTCGGGAGAATCGAGTGGATCCCCCTTCCCATCCGGGACCGCGAAGCCGGCAAGCGACGCGACGCCGAATGCCGTAGCGCCACTCGCCGTCACACGGCCCTTCAGGAGAAGGGCGGTCCGGGCGCCTGCCTTGGACGCTTCGTAGGCCGCCCGTAATCCGGCCCCGCCGCCACCGACGACCAGAACGTCGACGTCGATCTCTTCGCGAAGATCGAGGCGGAGGCTCACAGGAGCCCCCCCGGCGCAATCGTTTCGCCCAAGCCCGCACGTTGAACGCGGCTGGCGATCATCAGGCGCTGAATATCCGAGGTTCCGTCGAGGATCCGGTAGGCGCGCGCGTCGCGATAAAGACGCTCGACGTGAAACTCCTGGGAGACGCCCATCGCGCCGTGAATCTGGATCGCCATGTCCGCCGCGCGGCTCGCCGCCTCAGTGGCGTAAAGCTTGGCGATGGACGCCTCTTGCGCGGCGTCGTGGCCGGCCTCGAAAAGCTGCGCCGCGCGATAAACCATGAGCCGCGACGCATAGAGGTCCGTCGCCATGTCGGCGAGCTTCAGCTTGATTGCCTGAAAATCGCCGATCTTCTGACCGAACTGCTCGCGGCTGGCTGCGTGCTCAAGCGAGAGCTCGAGCGAACGCGCAATGATGCCGACGGCGCGCGCGGCCGCCCACAGCCGCGCACGACCCAGAATGAACTTGAGGACGTCGAACCCGCCGCCGACCGTACCCAGAACATCGGCGTCCGTGGCCTCGACGTCCTGAAAGCTCACTTCGGCGCTGCCCGAGCCCCGCAACCCGATCTGCCAGTCGCTTTTGCCGACGACGATGCCCGGGCGTTTTTCCATCACGAAGATGGTGATTCCCCCCTTCCCGCGTTTCGACGGGTCGGTCACGGCGGAAACAAGGAACGTGCTCGCGCGTCGCGCGCGACTGATCCACAGTTTGCTGCCATTGATGACCCACCGGTTTCCTTTGCGCTCCGCACGGGTCTTGATTCCGGCGGCATCGGATCCGGCACCGGCCTCGCTCAGACAGAACGCCGCGAAGGACTCGCCTCGCGCCATCGGCGGAAGAAACCGTCGACGCTGCTCTTCATTGCCGGCGAATCGGATGGCCGCCGCCGGTGCGTTCGGCGCGAGATAGAACGTGACGCCGCCCGGCCCGCGGCTCAGGGTCTCGAGTGCGACGCATGAGACCATCTCGCTGGTGCCGAGACCATCGTATTCTTCCGGGATCGACATGCCGAAGAGGCCGAGCTCCGCCGCCTTGGCGAGGATCGCATCGGGGATATCGTTCGTGCGCTCGATCTCCGCGGCCCGCGGCTCGATCTCGTCGGCGAGAAAACGGTTCAGGCTGTCGCGGAATTGGCGCAGCTCTTCCGGCAGTGCGTCCAGCACTTGGCGCTTCTCCCTAATGTTCCTGTCTCTTGCCGCGGCCCGGTCAGCCAGACCCCGGTGTCACTGCCCTTGACGGTAAGAACCTCACCAGCACGTCGTCAAGGAATTTTATGCAATCGGTTGCGTAACGGGTTACGAGGGCACCCCGAAGTGCTCCAAATTATTATTTAATATCAATGATCTAGATAGGCGTTGAGAGCTTTCCTTGACGAAACATCGGCAATCGTGGTCTGATCGAGTCGTTGTTACGCAATCGATTGCCCAATAGAAGGCGTTGATTTATGGGAGGAAAGCGGGGTCGGGGCAGCGGCGGCTCGCTGCCTACGGTTGATATGATCTCGGCACGTCTCGGGGTCTCGAAGTCCACCGTCTCACGTGCCCTCAAAGGCCATCGCAGCATCTCCGAAAAGACCCGCGCGGCGGTCATGGCGATCGCGCGAGAACTCGGCTACCAGCCCAACGCGATCGCCCGCGGACTCGTAACGCGCCGGAGCGGCATCATCGGGTTCGTCATCGCCGAGACAGAGAACCCGTTTTTCGAAGAGCAGCTCGAGAAACTGACGAAGCATGTCTCGCGCCGCGAGATGCAGGTTCTGCTGCTGCAGGTCGCAACGAACGGCGACCTCGCGGACGTCATTCCGAGCATGCTTCAGTACCGGCTCGACGGCTGCATCATTCTTGCGTCGGTGCCCGTTTCAAAGGAAGCGGTCGCGACTTGCACGCGCTATGGCGTGCCGGTCGTCCTGTTGAACCGGACGATGCCGGAAACGAAGGCATCGTCGGTCCTGTGCAACAGCTTCGCCGGCAGCCAACGAATTGCGGAATTTTTGATCGCAGGCGGTCACAGCAGAATTGCATTCATCGCCGGACGCCAAAACTCGATCATCGCCCATGACCGCGAGGCCGGCTTCCGGGCCGGCCTCGCCGCCGCCGGGCGAGAGATTTACGCGCGCGAGGAAGGTGGCTTCACCTTCGCCGGCGGCTATCAGGCCACGAAAAGGCTCCTCTCGCTGACGCCGCGGCCCGACGCCATCTTCGCCTCGAGCGACATCATGGCGCTCGCTGCACTCGATGCGATCCGCGAAGCCGGCCTGCGCGTGCCCGACGACATATCGGTCATCGGATTCGACGGCATTCGCGCTTCGGCTTGGCCGGCCTACCGCCTCACGACGATCGCGCAGCCGGCCGACATTCTGTTCGAGCGCTCGATCGATCTTCTTACGGCCCGCATCGAGGATCCGAATCGCCCCCCCGAAGCCATCTACGTTCACGGCAACATGCTCATTCGCGGTTCGGCACGGATACCTCCCGGCTACGAACTCCTGGCCGAACATCTCGACCGGCCCAGCTCAGCTGAAAACGCGACAGCCCAGAAACCGCCAGACGATCCGATGAAGCACGACGCAGGAGAAAGGCGTGCTTGAGATTGCAACCGTCTTACTTCTGGTTGCGATGGTGCTGACGACGCTCATCGGCGTCGCCGACAGGTTCCTGATGGGACTGGGCATGCCGTGGCCAGAAGAGCTGGCGCGATTCCTGTTGATCTGGACGTCGTTGCTTGCCGCGGCAGTGGCTGCAAAGCACCGACAGCATTTCCAGCTGGCGTTCCTGTACGGTCGGCTCGGACGCTTGTGGGCCACCGCCGTCGATCTTGCCTGTATCGCCGCGCTCGGGGTCGTGATCTGGCAAGGGATTCGCCTGGCGCAGATTTTCCATTTCCAAACCTCGCCGGCGCTCGGGCTGCCGATGAGCGTGATTTACGCATCCGCTCCGGTGTCCGCCCTGTTGATTGCCGGATACATCGCCCGCGACGTGCTTGCTCGGTGGCGGCGCGGATCGGGGGGTTCGGCATGATCGTGATCTTCGCCCTCTTTCTGGCATTGATGGCGCTGGGCTTTCCGGTCGCCTTCGCCATGCTGGTGGCGGCACTGTTCCATATCGTCACGACGACAGGAGTCGATCTGATCATCGTACCGCAGCAGCTGCAGGACGGACTCAACTCCTTTCCGCTGCTCGCAGTGCCGTTCTTCATTCTCACCGGAAGCCTGATGGCCGAAGCGGGCGTGATCCATCGCGTCGCGAGCCTCGCGCAAGCGCTGATCGGCCACATCCGTGGCGGCCTTGCCCATACCGTCGTACTCGCGGGCACCTTGATGGCAGGCGTCTCGGGATCCGGCACGGCCGATGCGGCGGCCCTCGGCAGCACCATGATCCCCGCCTTGGACCGAGCAGGATATGACCGGCGTTTCGCCGTCGCGCTCACCGCATGCGCGGGTGCGCTGGGCCCCGTGATCCCGCCGAGCATTGTCCTGATCATCTACGGCGCGATGGGGAACGTTTCGATCGGCCGACTCTTCCTGGCCGGAATCATTCCGGGCCTCTTGATGGCCGTCGTCCTGATGGTCGTCAGCCACGTGCTCGTCGTCCGGACCAACTTCGGCGCACCGCTTCCGCGTGCATCACCACGAGAGCGTTGTCGCGCGCTCGTGCATTCCGCCCTTGATCTCGTCCTACCCCTCGGAATCGTCGGCGGCATCCGGTGGGGCGTATTCACGCCGACCGAGGCCGGCGCCATTGCCACGGCGTATGTGCTTCTGATCGGTACGCTCGTTTATCGAACACTCGGAATCGAGCAGATCATGAAGGCCTGCCATGAAACCGTGATCGTTCTCGGCAGCGTGATGCTGCTCATTGCGACGGCCAGCCTCATTCACTACATCCTCGCGCTCTATCAAGCGGCCGATCGCGTCGCAGCCCTCGTCACCGAGTTTTCCTCCAGTTCCCTCGTATTTCTGCTTCTGGCGAACCTCCTGGTCCTCATTCTCGGATGCGTGATGGAGGTTACCGCCGTGCTTGTTCTGCTGACCCCGATCCTCGTGCCGATCCTGCCCCAATTCGGCATCGATCCGGTGCATTTCGGCATCGTTCTGTGCGTGAACCTGACGATCGGCCTAATCACGCCGCCGGTCGGTCTGGCGATGTTCGTCACCTGCTCGATCGGACAGATCAGCGTCGAGGCGTTCACGCGGACCGTCTGGCCGTTTCTTCTCGCGCTCGGGGGCTTGCTCGTGGTGCTCATTCTCGTTCCCGACCTGTCGCTATGGCTTCCTCACGTCTTGATGAATTGACGAGGCTCCGGATGCACCGCGACCCCCTGCTGAATCAGATTGGCGAGAACGTCGACCGATTGGTCAGCATCGACGTTCTGTCGTACGGCGTAATCGGCCCGCTGTACGAAGGCGCCCGGCGGCTGCAGCAGCAGGGGCCGCTTTGCCTGCGTGCCGCGGAGTTGCTGTGCGAGCGTGTGACGCCAGGGGCGACCGTGGTCATGCTGACAGGCTTGATCCTTCCCGGACACCATCCATACGGAGAAACGGATGGTCCTCTGGGAGCGGCCGTGCTGGCCCGCGCCATCGCGCTGGGTCTCTCGGCGCGCGTCGTGATCGCAGTCGAGCCGGAACTCGTCGGGCTGATGCGCGCGCTGCTCCGAACGGCGGAGCTGCAGGTCGTCGATTCGGACCTGTTGAGAAATGAAAATGGCCGCCATCGCCCCGTTGCTTCCGTCGTGGTACTCTCGCGCGATCCGACCGAGGCGCGCGCGCAAGCAGCCGGATGGATCGACGAATATGGTGCTGCTGCGTTGATCGCGATCGAGAAGGCGGGCGCCAACAGCAGCGGCGTCTACCACATGGTCGGCGGTACGGATATCTCGGCCGGAACGAGCAAGGGCCAACCCGCCTTTGAAGAGGCAAGACGTCGCGGAGTGCTTCTGATCGGGGTCGGCGATCGCGGCAACGAGCTTGGGCTCGGTCCGATCGCCGAAGTCACGCGCGCCCTGCTGCCGTTCGGAACGGATTGCGGTTGCCCTTGCCATGGCGGGGTTGCCGATCAGACGCCGTCCGATTTGGCCGTTCCGGCCGTTGTGTCGAACTGGGGCGCCTACGGAATCGCCACCTGCCTGGCTGCGATTCGGGAGAACCCATTGCTGTTGCACTCCCCAGACCGCGAACACGCATTGCTCGCGACCGCGGTGCGAGAGGGTGGCGTGGACGGCATGTCCGGCCGGGCGATTCCGGCAGCCGATGGCATTGGCGCCGACGTCAACGCCGCCGTCGTAGCCATGCTCGCGGAGATCTATCGCGCGCAGTCGGCTCGCGATCCTTCTCCATTTTCGACGCCGCTGATCCGGCGGCGGGCGACAACCTGACGGAGTTCAGGGTCAAACATGCGTTGTCATTCCTTGGGAGGTAACTGATGAAACGACTAGCCAGGTTTTTCACGGCGACGGCGCTCACGCTTCTGTTTGGGGTCGCGCAAGCTCATGCGCAGCAAAAGATCAATATGCGGATCGCCTCCGTCGTCGAGCCGCAATCGACCGTGTATGTCGGCACCGACTACTTCCAAAAGCGTGTCCAGGAGCTCACGAACGGCCGGGTCGAAGTGACGGTCTACAAGGGAAGCTTAGGTAAGGGTGAGCGGCAGCTCTATGAAGCTCTCCAACTCGGCACGCTCGAGGGCGCGGTCATATCAACCGGTCCGCTCAGCGCATTCGTGCCCGAGGCCGACCTCTTCAATCTACCGTTCCTGTTCAAGAACACCGCGCACGCGTTCAAGGTAGTGGACGGCGAGATCGGCGACGAATTCAACAAGAAGATGATCGCAAAAGGATTCCGCGTACTCGGGTGGTGGGTCATCGGCACCCGCAACACGTCGAATCGGACGCGACCGATCAATTCGCCCGAAGACTACCGGGGACTAAAGATCCGAACCATGGAGTCCCCGCCTTTCATCGCGCTCTATAAGGCATTCGGCGCGATTCCGGTGCCGATGGCAATCACCGAGGTCTACACGGCGCTGAGCCAAGGGGTAATCGATGGAATCGACGGCAGCCTACCGGCCCAGCTCGAATTCAAGCACATCGAGGTCTTGGAGTACGCCGCAGTTACGGACCATGTCGTGCTGCTCTACCCGTTCTCGGTTCCAGAGCGGTGGTGGCAAGGTTTGCCCAACGATATCCGCGAAGCGATCGTGAAGGCCGAGGCCGAAGCGCGGCCGCTGCAGCGGAAAGCCGACGAGGAATACAACAAGAAAATCGAAGAGGAGTGGCGCAAGCAGGGCAAGACGGTAACGCACCCGAACATCGAACCCTTCCAGCGTGTGGCCGAGACGATCTATCCGCAGTTCTATGACAAGGTCGGCGGCAAAGAGCTGATCGACCGGATTCGCAAGATCGGCGAGGGAATGTAACCTTGAGTCGATAGGCTCCAGTGCATTTTGCACTGGAGCCCTCCTCGCCGCGGCGATCGTACTGTGGTTCGGGCCGTCTTGACCGGTAGC
>DASVCL010000048.1:0-28594 GCA_036381615.1 Alphaproteobacteria bacterium | reverse complement strand
TCTCGTCTGACGCGGCCGGCGTCGCGGTCGTTTTTGCGGGACGAGCGGGACACCGGCACGCTGGGACACCGGAACGGTGGGACAGTGGGACACCGCGACGGGTGGGACGGCGGGACACTGGGACAGTGGGACAGCGGCCCGCGCGGGGGACCGCACCGTCGTTCGCAGGCTGCACGTCGCACACGACGCCGGGACAGTGGGACACGGGGACGTGTGGGACGCTGGGACAGCCGCACGCGCGGGGCCGGTGCAAACGAAACGCCCGCCAGGGCCATTCAACCCGGCGGGCGCACTGATCCGGCCCCAACGACACCACAAGCGGGGCCGCGCGTCAACCGGCGGTGGTGACGGCCCACACCGTCCCGCTGCCGCCATCGCCCCTGGGCCACGTCAGGGGCACACGAGGACGACCACGCCGGTCAGTCGAAGGCGCCGCTGCGCCAGCGGCGCTTGCGCCGGCGGAAGACGAGGACCAGCACGAGGCCGATCACGCCGAAGACGACGGCGGCCGGCTGGAGCAGCAGGGTGAAGATGACGGGATCCCACAGGAAGGGGTGGACATAGCGCTCGATCACCGCCTGAACGAGGTTGAGCGATCCCGGATGAATCGCGTACCAGACGCGGCCGAGCTCGAGCGGTGCGATCGCACCGGTGTCGAGAAACACCCACACATCGTAGGCGGCCATCGCGAGGGCGAGCGCAAGAAACGCCCAGCCGAGCCATCGTCCGATCACGCCGTTCTCCCCCCAATGGTCGTCCCGGCTTGCCGAGGGCGTCTCGAGAAGCGCTTGAGCGGCTTCGCAGAATCGTCATCGGCAGGCGTCAGTGCCAGCATAACATCCAGGCCAAGGACGGGAACACCCTTGGCCGCCGGCACGTGGGCGATGCGACACCCGCGCCCCGTGCCGCCCCGAGGGACCGCTAACCCGCTTGAAAAATTTGGCATTCGGGACATGCCGATGTATGGTTCGCGCCCGCACGCCACTTATATGTGTATCCGCACCCGTTGCGACCGGAGGGGTGGCCGAGTGGCTTAAGGCGCACGCTTGGAAAGCGTGTGTACGGGAAACCGTACCGCGGGTTCGAATCCCGCTCCCTCCGCCATCAGGTTTTGGCTTCCCAGGCTGCTCCCGACCGAAGCGAGGAGTCGCCGAAAGCCGTCCGCCGTATTTCACGGCGGTTGTGCTGTCCGCCTCTGGACAATCAGACACAAGAGAGGCGTTCCCAGCACCTCTTTACGGCCGTCGCCAGACCATTTTTCTCTAAGCCGGTATGATAAGGGTCCGGTTGCCATCACATGATCGCCAAGTGTCGAGTGCGCAATCCGGTCGGGGAACGTCATGGAGCTATAGAATCCATGAATCATTCACCAGGATCTGCTTACGCCAAGGGCTTCCTTATGAGTCTTCAGGTCCACCTGGTCGGATAGATTCTTTTGATCCGACTGACTTAGCAAAATTCTGATACATCAGTGGATCAACCCATCAGATCGGGATTTTCTCGAAGATCATTGCCTGAGGGCGCGTGAATAGCCGTTTCTTCGCCCCTTCAAACTTGTTCCAGCGCACCTCGTCCCAAAAGGCGCGGACAGTGATGTCCGGATCTGTCTGGAGCTGATGGTCGATGAGTGCGGTGAACCGCTCCAGTTCGGGCGGACCGGGATTTTCAGAGTACGTAGCAAGACAACCGTTAGCATAACCGGCCGGTACGACCGCGATGAGACGAAAACCCACGATCTCAATCGCATCCGCGTAATGATAAGCTGGAAAAGGCCACTCATAGATGCCGTAGGGCTGGCAATACGGATGGTTAGCAAGGGCGGCTTGCAGCTCTTGCGGCGTATCGGCGAACCATTCGCGGAAGGAGAACCATTTCCCACCCGGAGCCATCTTTTGCCGGATTTGCGCCGCCACGTATGAGATATTACGAAAGTGGTGAATGCAGTTCCTCGTGATCACTGCATCGTAATAGTCCGGCGCAGCATTAAAATCCTCAACCGTCCTGTAGATCCGGAGGCCGTCTGCATCGGGCCGGCTCCGGAGATATCCTGTCCCGGTAGCAAAACTGACGTTTGGCTCCAAAAGAGAAATATCGCGAAACCCACTTGCGTGCAGAGCCCAACTCAGGAAGCCGCTGCCGCCGCCGACCTCGCATAGGCGGCTCTTCTGCGTAATGCCGAACCAGCCCAGAATTTTTTGGATCGTGGCGAACTCACGGGTGGCGAGAAAGCGGGCAAAATCCCCGTCACGGTCCTCTTGGAGGAAGGTCGCATGGAGCAGCGACTGGATCTGTGGGTTCGAAGCTGCAACCTTTTGCTGCAGGCGAACAATCTTCTCGAGTTTCTCAGCATTCTCTTCGAGGTTGATCAGGTTAAGCGCATCGATCCGGTCTTTCCTGTCGGTGACCACCATACCCTTGGTCTTATCGGCCGAAGAGACAGGTACTGCAGACGTGTAGCGCGATCCGGCCAGAGCTTGCCGCGCGACTTCGCACTCTTGGATTGCTCGCGGAAACTTGGACGGCGGCAGCGGCTCAGTCGCTAACGGGACATCGAATTCGGTCGTCACGGAGCAATGAACACCTGTACCGTCAAACCCTTCGTTGCGAACCAAGGCGCGACCCGGATTCAGAGACAGGCCATCATGCATGAAAATTGTCCCGTACCACCGGATCGCCCAAGAGTCGAGCTTTCCTGCCGCTTGCAGATTCAGCATCTGCCAATAGGGCATCGCGCCGTCGACATCGAACCTCCGGTGCAACCGGCGCCGGTCAATCCAATCAATTATCACCTTCGCGTCGACTTCGAATTTCTCCCACGCGCGCTGCCAGATCGCCCAGCCGTAGCAGAACGTTTCGCGACCAAGGAAGGCTGCCGGCAAGGGGCCTCGTGCCGGGCGCACATATCCTGCGATGTGCATCACCCGTTCCTGCTCGGCGTAGAAGTCGAGCGCATCATTGAAGTAGTCGAGTGCGAACGGCGTGAATACCAGATCGTCTTCGCAGACAATGACGCGGCCATGCGCCGCGCAGAGCTCCGTCACGCCCGTGATGATCGATTTCGCCAGCCCCATATTTGTCTCGCGCGCTACGATACGCGCATGGGGCGCAAGTTGCTCGACGACGCGCCGCGTTTCGTCTACAGCTGAACGCTCAGCGTCGTTCTTTGGTCCGTCGCAATAGACCGTAACGTGGCTCCGCGCAAAATCAGGGTTCGCGCGGAGGCTCTCTAGCATGCGCCGTGTGTGCTTGGGCCGCTTGTAAACAAAGATGGCGAGCGGAGCGAGGCGAAATTGATCGCGGTTCGACATGTCTGCCCAATGCTGCGGCAATCAGTGCGTGTGGTGGGGGAAATTTAGGGTTGGCTTGCTTAACGCACTCTTACTGGCAGCGTAGTCTTCTTTCGATCTTTGGCTCTGAATATTTATCTCTGAATATGATGTAACCCCGCGGGTTGGAAACGGCTCATGTAGTGTGCCGGCTGTGATTGTGAGGCTCGACGACAGACTAGTTCATGTCATGCGTCGTCATTCAAACACGGAAAGACCGTTGCGTACGCAAACGATATTTTGAAAAGCGAAAACCTCGCAGAAAGGAGCCCAGTACGCACCTATCCGAATGGTGCCATTCGGCAGAAGGCGGTAGAACCGATAACCGCGAAGGAAATCCCAGAAGTCCTTGAAGAAGGTTCTCGCAACGACGTTCGTCTCATTGAACTCAAACTGGATAACGTCGACCAATCCGGCCCGAATAGTTCTCTCGCCGCCAATGAATACGGCCATCTCATGGCCTTCTGTATCGACTTTCAGAAGATTTATCCGCTCAAGCCCAAGATCGGCCACGACATCATCAAGCTTGCGTATCAAAACGTCATGGCAGATTGCTGGCTTGCCATGGACCCGTTCGATGACGTCCTTATAGAGCGACGCATGTGAGCTGCCGTCAGCATCGCGATAGTCATAGAACTGGGTCGTCGCGTTTACATCGCCAAGGCCGTATTGGCAAAGCGCTGCCCCAGTGTTTCCTAGATTCTGTTGCAGTGCATTGAATGTGACTGGGTGCGGCTCGAAGGCAAATATGCGAGCGGATGGGCATACATCCAACACGACCCTGCTGTACTCGCCTCGATTTGCCCCAACGTCGAAAACGACAGGTCGGCTGGCTCTCGATAAATAGCGACGCAGGAAATATTCCTCCCCAGTAACTTGCATATTTTGATAGTTTAGGATTCCCACTCTATTTAGAGCTGCAAAGTACTGTTGAACAGGATCCATAGATACACTCTATGATAGGAGCGTTTATTAGCCGTTTCGTGTTATGGGATAACCCACTTCTACCGAAACGCCAACGTTCTAGTGGGCCGGGTAGATGACAGCATACCGCCCCGCCACCAACAAACGATTAACCGTATTGTGGATAGAAGCGGAGGAATTAAAGCCATTCGCACTAATGTGGTTCTGCACCTCAGAACCAACGGCGCACGATCTACGGAAGTCTACGCCTCACATAATGGAGAACGGCGGAAGCGATTTGGGCAGAGATGCTTGACGAGAAGGTGTAATTTTTTCTGGGCGAGCTTTGCGAAGAAATTTCTGTACTATTGCCGGCATATGTTACCCGCTGACCGGATCAAAAATTCGGATCCCGCTCCCTCCGCCATCAAGTCTCGGGTTTTCTGGGCCGCCTATTTTCTCTGAGCCGGTGTGACAAGGTCTGATTGTCAATCGCGCTCCCGCGCATCAATGTGCAGGACCCGTTCGCGACGAACCTTGTCACTGATGCGTCGCGGTCATCCTGTCCCGCGGAACGAGGCGCTCGATCGATTCGTCACGGGAGATGCGCCGGCCTCAGGCTGCGGCACCGGCGACGTCGGTCGGTTGGCCGGCCGCCGTCGCTCCAGCCATTGACGCCCGGAGCCTTTGTTCGACGACGGCCGCTTCGCCCAGTATCCATTCCTCGAAGGCTTGCGTGCGCGCCGGCTTCTCCCGCTGCGGCGGCGTCGCCAGGAAATACGCGCGCTTCGTCGGAACCCGAAGCGCAAACGGCGCGACCAACCGGCCCGTCGCGAGATCGTCTTCGACGAAGGCCCACTGCGCGATCATGACGCCGAGCCCGTCGATGGCCGCTTGATAGGCGAGCGCCGCGTTCTCGAACTTCAGCCCCCGATTTCCGTCGATCTGATCGACCTTCGCCGCGGCGACCCATGTCGGCCAGTCGAACGGCCGGTTGAGCGAACACAGCAACACGTGGTTCGCCAGATCGGCCGGCTCGCGAAGCGGCGGCCCGCGTCTGATCAGGCTGGGTGCGCAGACGGGGAGCAGGATCTCGCCCAGTACCCGCCGATAGTTCGGGCCGGACGGCGGCTCCGGCCACGAATAGATGCTGACGTCGACATCCTCGCGGTCGAAGTCGGCGTCGGTGTGCGACGTGGTGATCTGCACGTCGATGTTCGGATGGAGCGCGTGAAAGCGAAACAGGCGGGGAATGAGCCACCGCATCGCGAATGTCGGCGGCAGCTTCAGGCGAAGCCGGTTCTCGTCGGGGCTGCGCTTGAGCTGTCTCGCGCCGGATTCGAGCAGATCCAACGATCGCTCGACGACATTGAAGAACACCCTGCCCTGCGGCGTGAGCTCGACGCCGCGGTGAACGCGGGTGAACAGCTTCACCTGCAGCCACTGCTCAAGGCAGGCGATATGGCGGCTGACGGCGCCCTGCGACACGCACAACTCTTCGGCTGCGCGCGTGAAGCTGCAGTGCCGGGCCGAGGCCTCGAAAGCGCGAACCGCGTTGAGGGGCGGCAGCCGCCTTCTCATCGATTGCCATCCAATTTTTTAATGCGAAGCATGAGTTAAAGGTCATTGCAAGTCAACCGGCGCGGCCGCAACGTCAGATGTAGCAGAGAGCGTACCAAAGCACCCGTACCGGCATCGGCGCGCCCGATTTTCCGGCTGTGTCGACCGTCGGCCTGAACACCCTTGCAACGAAAAATCTCATGGGACGCGGTTAAAGGGAGGAGCTGAGATGGCCCATCAAGGAAAGCTTCGGAATTTCATCGCGGAAAAAACAGCGTCTGCCCGCATGCGCGAGGCCTCCTCACCCGGGTTCACCCGGCGCGCGCTCGTCAAAGGTATCGGCCTGTCAGCAATGCTGATGCTCGCCGCGGGTGTCGCGAGCGCGGAGACCTATCCCACGAAGCCGATCCGGCTGATCGTGCCGTGGCCGCCGGGCGGCGGCGTCGACACGGCGGCGCGCATCATCTCGGAACCGCTGGCACAGCGACTTGGCCAGCCGATCGTCATCGAGAACAAGCCCGGTGCCGCAGGGAACATCGGCACGGCGCTGGCGGCAAAGGAAAGGCCCGACGGCTATACGCTCCTCATGGGCTCCCTGTCCCCGAACGCGGTCAATCCGCATCTGTACTCGAATCTCGGCTTCGACCCGGTCAACGATTTCGAGTTCGTGGCCCGGGTCTATACCGTGCCGAGCTTCCTCGTGGTGCCGGCGTCATCGCCCGCGAATAGCGCGCAGGAGCTCGTCGCGATGGCGAAGAAGGAGCCCGGCAAGCTCAACTTCGGCTCCGGCGGCGTCGGATCGTCCCAGCATCTGTTCGGCGTCATGTTCAACAAGGCGGCGGGCATCGACGTCGTCCATGTCCCCTACAAGGGCACAAGCCCCGCGGAGGCGGCACTGGTGGCCGGGCAGGTCGATTTCATGCTCAATCCGCCGACCGCGCTTGCCTTCGTCGAGGCCGGAAAGCTCCAGGTGCTCGGCGTCGCCTCGCCCAAGCGCAATCCGGTGCTGCCCAATGTTCCGACGCTGGACGAGCAAGGCATCCCCGGCGTGTACACGTCGACCTTCTACGGAATCATGGCGCCGGCCGGGACGCCGAAGGAGATCGTCGATCGTCTGAACAAGGAGATCGTCTCCATCCTGCAGACCGACGAGATGCGCGCACGCCTCGCCAAGCTGGCGGCGGATCCGGGCACCGAATCGCCGGAGGAATTCAAGAAGTTCGTGCTCGCCGAGATCGAGCGGTACGGCGAGATCGTGAAACTCTCCGGTGCCAACAAGGTGGACTAACCGGATGGGCGGATCAGGTGGGCGCGGCCGACGAACCGGCCGTGCCCGCCTGGCCGCACTCCCTCGTGACGGATCCGGAACGAGTTTTCAAAGCAAGCGGAAAGACGGGCGTCGGCACGCCGCCATGCATCCGGCGGCGTGCAGGTCGGGCGAGAACTGGATTGGCAGACGATGAGTGATACGAACGCGCCGCAGACGCTGTTCGAAAAGATTTGGTCGCGTCACCGGATCATGGAGCGCCCCGACGGCCAGGTCCTTCTCTATATCGACACCCATCTGGTCCAGGACGGCTCGGCGCCCGCTTTCGAGATGTTGCGACGGCGCGGCATCGCGCCCCGCGCCCCGCACCGGACCTTCGCGACCCCGGACCATTACGTCCCGACCGACAGCAGGGACCTGAACACCATCGCTGACGCGGAAAAGCGCCGGATGGCGCAGGCCCTGATGCAGGATTCGGCCCGTGCGGGTATCCGGTTCTTCGGCCTGGACGATCCGCGCCAGGGAATCCTGCACGTCGTCGGCCCCGAGCAGGGCTTGAGCTGGCCCGGTACGACGATCGTCTGCGGCGACAGCCACACCTCCACGCATGGGGCGGTAGGCGCGCTTGCGTTCGGAATCGGCGCCACCGAAGTCAGCCATGTCCTGGCGACGCAGACGTTGTGGCAGCGCAAGCCGAAGACGATGCGAATCGTGGTCGACGGTCGGCTCAAGACCGGCGTGTCGGCCAAGGACGTCATCCTCAGCATCATCGGGAAGATCGGTACGGCGGGCGCCGTCGGACACGTCATCGAATACGCGGGCCCGGCCGTGACGAGCCTGACGATGGAAGGCCGTCTCACGCTGTGCAACATGTCGATCGAAGCCGGCGCCCGCGCCGGCATGATCGCGCCGGACGACGTCACGTTCGAGTATCTCGCCGGCCGTCCCTTCGCACCTGCCGGTCGAGACTGGGACGAAGCGGTGGCGTACTGGCGCACGTTGCCCACCGATCCCGGCGCGCGCTTCGACCGCGAGGTAACGCTGAACGCCGACGAGATTGCGCCGATGGTCACGTGGGGGACGAGTCCCGAGGATGTGGTCCCGATCACCGGCCGCGTCCCCGATCCCAATGCGGCGACCGACGCCGAACGGCGCGACGTGATCGAGCGGACGCTCTCCTATATGGGTCTGAAGCCGGGCATACCGATGACGGACGTGCCGATCGACCATGTGTTCATCGGTTCGTGCACCAACGGTCGCATCGAGGACCTGCGCAGCGCGGCCGCCGTCGTCAAAGGGCGGAAGGTCGCCGCCGGCGTCGAGGCCTGGGTGGTGCCGGGGTCCGGTCTGGTCAAGGCGCAGGCGGAGGCGGAAGGACTCGATCGCATCTTCAAGGACGCCGGTTTCCAGTGGCGGCACGCCGGCTGCTCGATGTGCCTCGGGACCAACGGCGACATCGTGGCGCCGGGCAAGCGATGCGCCTCGACCACGAACCGCAACTTCGTCGGGCGTCAGGGGCCCGGCTCGCGCACGCATCTGCTGAGCCCGATGATGGCGGCTGCCGCCGCCGTGACCGGCAGGCTGACGGACGTGCGCCGGCTGATGGAGGGCGCGGCATGAAGCCGTTCGAGCCACTCGATTCCGTCGCCGTGCCGATCATGCGGGCCAATGTCGACACGGACCAGATTCTGCCCGCGCGTTACCTGCAGAAGCCGCGATCGGACGATTTCGGCGCGTACCTGTTCCGTGACCTGCGGTTCCGCAAGGACGGATCGGAAGTGCCGGACTTCGTGCTCAACCAGGAACCCTACCGCCACGGCCGCATCCTCGTCGCCGAGCGCAATTTCGGCTGCGGCTCGTCGCGCGAGCACGCCGTGTGGGCACTCTACGATTACGGCTTCCGGGCGGTGATCGCGCCGTCCTTCGGCGACATCTTCCATTCGAACGCGCTGAAGAACGGGCTGCTGCCGATCGTTCTGCCCGACGCGACGGTCGCAGCCCTGCTGAAGACGATATCGGCCCGGCCCGGCAGCCGCGTGAAAGTCGACCTCGCCACGCAGACGGTCGTGGCGCCGGACGGCACCACGCACAGCTTCACCATCGATCCCTTCGCGAAACACTGTCTGATGCACGGGCTCGACGAACTCGACTACACGCTGACCGAGATGCAGCGCATCATCGAGTTCGAGCGCCGCTACGCCGGCGAAGTGGCGACGGGCCCGCGCAGCGATCGCTAACCGCACATACGCGTTTCAACCGGAGAACGAAATGAAAGTAGCCGTATTGCCCGGGGACGGAATCGGACCGGAGGTAACGAAACAGGCCGTCAAGGTGTTGAAGGCGGTCGTCGGCAAGCACGCGACGCTCGAACTCGTCGAGGCGCCGATCGGGCAGGCCGGCGTGGAAGCGGCCGGCGATCCGTTGCCGCCGGGAACACTCGACATCGCGCGCAAGGCTGACGCCATTCTATTCGGGGCGGCCGGAATTCCGGGGGACGAGGCGATCGAATTCGACAAGCGACCGGGCGCGAGCCTGCTGCGGCTGCGCAAGCATCTCGGCCTGTTCGCGAACTACCGGCCGGTCTTCATGTTCGCCGAGCTCATCGGCGCATCGACGCTCAAGCCGGAAGTCGTCGAAGGACTCGACCTGCTGATCCTGCGGGAGCTGACCGGCGACGCCTATTTCGGCGAGCCCCGCGGCTTTCGCACGACGCCGCAGGGCGAGCGCCAGGGCTTCAACACGATGGTCTACTCGGAAAGCGAGGTCGAGCGCATCGCGCACGTCGCCTTCCGCACTGCGCGCATGCGCCGGGGCAAGGTCTGTTCCGTGGACAAGGCGAACGTCCTGGAGACGATGCAGCTCTGGCGGGAGGTCGTCATCCGCGTCGGCGTCGAGTACCCGGACGTCGAGCTGAGTCACATGTTCGTCGACGCCGCCGCCATGATGCTCATGCGCGCGCCGAAGCAGTTCGACGTGATCGTCACGGGCAACATATTCGGCGACATCCTGTCGGATTGCGCAGCCATGCTGACCGGCTCGATCGGCATGCTGCCCTCGGCCTCGCTCGCCGCCGACGGAAAGGGACTGTACGAGCCGGTCCACGGCTCGGCACCCGACATCGCCGGCAGGAACATCGCCAATCCCTTGGCCGCAATCCTCTCGGTCGCCATGATGTTGCGCTATTCGTTCGATCGGCCGGATCTGGCCGACCGGGTGCATCGAGCGGTGAGCGACGTGCTGTCGCAGGGCCTCCGCACGGCCGACATATACGAGCCGGGAACGCGGAAGGTCGGAACGGACGAGATGGGCGATGCCGTCGTCACCGCGCTGGGTCGCACGTAAACGGGACATGCCGGAGAAAGAAGCCAGGCGTGAATTCGTGAAGGCGGAAAGACCGGCGATTTCGCCGCGGCCGCCCGGGCCGGGTCTGGTTCGATAGGGGCGGACGTCCAAGGCGGATCGGGTACCGGCGACAAGAACCGCAATAGACGGCAAGGAGGAGGCGCCATGCAGTTGATCCGCAACCCGAGGGATTTCTATGCCGGACTGCTCTTCGTGGCGTTCGGCATCGCGGCGCTCGTCATCGCGCAATCCTATCCGGTCGGCACGGCGTCGCGCATGGGGCCCGGCTACTTCCCCCGGATCCTCGGCATCCTGCTCGTCGCGCTGGGGGCCCTCCAGAGCCTGATCGGCATGCGCGGGAGAGCCGGCTTCCCGCTGCAATGGCACTGGCGTCCGCTGTTCATCCTGCTGGCGAGCGTGGCGCTCTTCATCCTGCTGACGAGCTGGCTCGGGCTGATCGTCGCAGCACTCGTGCTCGTCTTCATCGCTTCGGCGGCGAGCGCCGAATTCCGTTGGCGCGAGGCGCTGATCGCCGGCGCCGTGCAGGGCGTAGCGGCCGCGACATTGTTCGTCTACGCCCTCGGACTACCGCTGCCGGTGTGGCCTCCGTTCTTCGGCGGATGACCATGGAGCTGTTCGACAATCTGCTTCTCGGCCTCAGCATCGCGGTCACGCCCGTCAATCTGCTCTATGCGTTCGTCGGCTGCGTGGTGGGGACGCTCATCGGCGTGCTGCCCGGCATCGGCCCGGTCGCGACGATCGCCATGCTGCTGCCGATCACCTATGGGCTCGAGCCGGTGACGGCCCTGATCATGCTCGCGGGCATCTACTACGGTGCCTCCTATGGCGGCTCGACGACCGCGATCCTCGTCAACCTGCCGGGCGAGATGTCGTCGGTCATCACCGTTCTCGACGGCCACCAGATGGCCAGGCAAGGGCGGGCCGGTGCCGCCTTGTGCGTCGCGGCACTCGGATCCTTTCTCGCCGGAACCGTCGCGACAATGGTGATTGCAGCATTCGCACCGCCGCTCGCGGAGCTGGCGCTGAAGTTCGACGCCGCCGAGTATTTCTCCCTGATGGTTCTCGGCCTGGTCTCGGCCATCGCGCTCGCGCATGGATCGGTCCTCAAGGCGGTCCTCATGACCATCCTGGGGCTGCTTCTCGGAATGGTCGGAACCGACGTCAACTCCGGAATGGCAAGGTTTACCTTCGACCGGCCGGAGCTGATCGACGGCATCGGCTTTGTCGCCATGACGATGGGCCTGTTCGCGTTTGCGGAAATCGCCGTGAATCTCGAGCGGACCGCAGGTCCGGGAGTCATCGCCGACCGGATCAGCTCGCTATGGATAACCTGGAAGGAGTTCAAGCAGTCGTTCCCGGCCGCGCTGCGCGGAACGGCGGTCGGAACGATGCTGGGAATCCTGCCCGGTGGCGGCGCGACGCTGTCCGCGTTTGCGTCATATACCCTGGAGAAAAAGCTTGCCAAGGATCCGTCGCGATTCGGCCGAGGCGCGATCGAGGGCGTTGCGGGACCAGAGTCCGCGAACAATGCCGGCGCCCAGATATCGTTCGTTCCCATGCTCACGCTGGGAATTCCGTCCAATGCGGTGATGGCCCTCATGGTGGGGGCGCTGATCATCCACGACATTCAGCCCGGACCCCAGATCATGACCAAGACCCCGGAACTGTTCTGGGGCCTGATCGCCAGCATGTGGGTCGGGAACGCCATTCTGGTCATCCTGAATCTTCCGTTGATCGGGCTGTGGGTGAAGCTGCTGAGCGTGCCTTACCGGATCCTCTATCCGTTGATCCTGCTCTGCTGCTCGATCGGCGCCTTCAGCGCCAACAACAACATGTTCGACGTATGGGTCGCGATCGGGTTCGGCTTTCTCGGCTACATCTTCCTGAAGCTGGGCTGCGAGCCCGCGCCGCTGCTGCTGGGCTACATTCTCGGACCGATGCTGGAGGAAAACCTGCGGCGCGCCCTGGTGCTTTCGCGCGGCGACTACACGGTGTTCTTCACGCGGCCGATATCGGCCACGATGCTGCTGATGGCGCTCGGGCTTCTGATTCTCATGATCATGCCGACGATCCGCGCCAAACGCGAAACCGTCTTTCAGGAATCATAGCGCTGGCTCCAGGCAGCCGGGACAATGCCGTGGCACGGCCACGGGCCGGCAAGTGACAACCGCGCCGCCACCGTCGAGCGGCCTCAGGGGGGAAGGAAATGCAGGTCAACAGAATCGATCTCACGAATCGGGTCGCCGTCGTCACCGGGGGCGCCCAGGGCATCGGCTTCGCGATCGCCGAGCGGCTGCTCGCCTCCGGCGCAAAGGTCGCCCTATGGGACATCAACGCGGCCGGCGTGGAACGCGCGAAGGAAGAGCTGGCGGCGCGCGGCAGCGCGCACGTTCGGGCGTATCAGGTCGATATTGCGGATTACACGAGCGTCAAGTCGGCCGCGGACCAGACCGCGACCGAGTTTGACCGGATCGACATCCTGGTCAACAACGCCGCCATCGTCGGGCCGAATGCGAAGCTCGCCGACTATCCCATCGATGCGTGGCAGGACGTGATTCACGTCGACGTCAACGGCACATTCTTCTGTTGCCGCGCCGTGCTGCCGATCATGATCGCGCAGAATTACGGACGGGTCGTCAACGTCGCGTCGATCGCAGGCAAAGAGGGCAACCCGAATGCGGCGGCCTACAGCGCCGCCAAGGCGGCCGTGATTGCGCTGACCAAATCGCTCGGCAAGGAGGTCGCCCACCTCAACATCGCGGTGAACTGCGTGACGCCGGCCGTTGCCCGAACGCCCGGCGCGATGGCGCAGGCGCCCGAGCATATCGAGTACATGCTGTCGAAAATACCGAGGGGGCGCTTTCTGGAGCTTCACGAAGCGGCGAGCATGATCGCCTGGCTCGTCAGCGAAGAGAACTCCTTCACGACCGGCGCCGTGTTCGACCTTTCCGGCGGACGGGCGACTTACTGACGAAGGTCAAAATTTGCAACGCCACGTTCCGCCCAACGCACGGGGTATGACACCCTAAGACCGGCCTCGACCGCAGTGTCCTCCTCGATCGCGACAGATGCCTTGCTTGTTTCGATGATGGGGCCTCGCAGTACCGGTGCGAGCGTGGGCTTCCCCAAGTAGCTCAGAACCGGGTTCAAGTGTAAAAGCTGCGAAATGCATCCGCGTCGGCGCGCGGTCGTCGAGGCATTCGAAGCCATCCTACCAAGACATCACGCACTGAGCCGCGCGCTTCGCCGTACCTCAGATGAGGTGCTCAAGAACTTCAGCGTTCGTCAAAATCTTCGCGGCCGCATCGTGGTAGCGGATCGCGCCGCTGCCGATGATGTAGATGCGGTCCGACACGGTGCATGTGAGTCTTGCGTTCTGCTCGACCAGCAGAACGGTGAGGCCGGCCTCCCGCAGGCTCTTCAGAGCCCGGCCGATCTCGCTGATGACGATCGGCGCGAGCCCGAGCGACGGCTCGTCCAAAATGAGCAGCTTCGGCTCGGACATCAAACCCATTGCAATAGCCAGCATCTGCTGCTGGCCGCCGGAGAGCGTCCCCGCTGCCTGCCACCGCCGCTCGGCAAGGATCGGAAAGAGCGTGAAGCCGCGCGCCATGTTGGCAAGAATGCGCCGCTGGTCCCTGAGCGGGTAGCCGCCCATCAACAGATTCTCTTCGACCGACATTTGGGGAAAGAGGCCGCGACCCTCCGGGACGATGGAGATCCCGAGGCCGATGCGCCGGTGGGACGCAATTCCGTCGAGATCCTGCCCCGCAAACCTCACGCAACCAGCCGCCGGCGCGACCGCGCCGCCGATCGCCTTAACGATCGATGACTTACCGGCCCCGTTCGCCCCGACGATGCCGACGATCTCCCCCGCGTCGACCCGGAGGCTGACGTCATTGACGGCGAGGAAGGGTCCGTAACGGACGGTGAGGCCCTCGATCTCAAGCATCAACGCTTCCCAGATACTTCTCGACCACGCGCTGGTCGGTCAGAATGTCGGCCGGCGCCCCATCGGCGATCTTTTCACCGGCCATCAGCACGACCACGCGATCGGCGAGCTCGCGGATCACCTTCATGGTGTGCTCGATGATGAATACGGAACAGCGTGACTTGAGCTCCGCAAGCAACGCAATCATGGCCCGCACCTCCGTCGACGACAGCCCGCCTACCGGCTCGTCGAGCATCAGCAGCTTGGGCCGCTGAACCAAACGCATGAGGAGCTCCAGACGTCGCTGCTCGTAGAGCGTGAGGCCGCCCGCAAACACGTCGAGACGATGTCCCAGCCCGAGCCAGTCGATCACCTCGCCGATGCCGGCGGCGTCGAGCCGATCTTTCGCGTCGACCAGTGCCGTCGCGATGTTCTCGCGCACTGTCAGCTCACGAAAAACCCGAACCGCTTGATACGTGCGCGTAAGCCCGGCGCCGGCGATCTGATGCGGCTTTTGCCCAATCAGCGACGCGCCATCGAAACGCACCGTGCCCGCGTTCGGTTTGAGGTGCCCCGTGATGACATTGACGAATGTCGTCTTGCCGGAGCCGTTGGGGCCGATCATGCCCAACGTCTCACCCGCCGCCTGCGAAACCGATACCGCCCGCAGGGCGATGAGGCCGCCAAAGCGCATCGTGACGTCCCGGGCGTCGAGGAGCGGCGCGTTCATCGAGCCTTCTCCGTGCCGACGGCGGTCGCGGTGGCGGGGAGCGCCGACGTCCGCTTTCGCTTGATCCCACCTGCAATGCCAGCCGGCAGCAGCACGATGACGCCGATGATGAGCAGCCCGTACACCACATCCTTGATCGTGTAGTAGTCCTGGAGCAGGAACGGCACGGGGGCGAGCAGTGTCGCCCCGATTACCGGCCCCCAGATGGTTCCGCGCCCGCCGAAGGCGACCATCAGCCAGACGTTGAGGCTGATGAGCACGTCGAAACTGCGCGGCGAAATGAAGCCGACATAAGGCGCATAAAAGGCCCCGCCGATGCTAGCGTACATCGAGCCGATAAAGAAGGCGGTCATCTTCTGCCGCGTCACGTTGATCCCCAACGTCTCGGCAAGGGCGTCATCCTCTCGAATGGCGACGAGACGCCGCCCGAAATCCGAGTCCGTCAGCCGGATGAGGATAAAGATCCCGGCGACCGCGAGCCCGGCCAGTACCAGGTCGTACCCCAGCCCCTGCAGGCTCACGCCCCCCGGCAGTGTCGGCAAGGGAATCTGCGAGATGCCCGTATCGCCGTTGGTCAAGGTGACGAAGTACACAAACGCCAGCGTGATGACCGTCTGAATCACGAGAGAGCAGAGCGTGAAATAGAAGCCTTTGAGTCGCAGCGCCGGCAGGCCGAGCAGCATGCCGACCACCGACGAGGCGAGGGCGCCGACCGGCATCGCCAGCCAGAACGTCCAGCCCGTACCGGTCAAGCCGACGACGATGTAGGCGCTGATGCCGGCAATGCCGGCGAACATCAGCGGCATCAGGCCGGTATAGCCGTAGAGCAGGTTCATGCCCGATGCCCAGACGATGTGGATCAGCGTGATCCCGGCGATGAAGGCGAAGTAACGATTGTCGGAAAGCACGAGCGGTGCACCAACGGCAAGCGCCGCGAAGAGCGCGAGTTTGGTCCAGCGGCTTGCGAACAGGCGGTCCTTCATCGCGCGAACAATCCCGACGGCTTGAACAGGAGGATGATGAGCATGGCCCCCAGATATGAGAATGCCGCGGTCGTCGGACTGGCGAAGAGGCTCACGATCGCCTGGGTAAACCCGAAGACCATGCCGACCACGAGCGCGCCGAGCACCGAACCCGGGCCGCCGATAATCATGATGGCGAACGCGGTGATGGCCATGGTCCAGGACACCGTGAGATCGAAGCTGTAGGCGCAGGCGAACAATACGCCCCCGGCAAAAACGACGGCGTTTCCGAGCACGAACGACATGCGGTAGATGCCGCGCACGTCGACGCCGCGCAGCGCCGCCGCCTCCCGATTCTGGAACACGGCACGCAACGCACGGCCATATCGATGATAACGCAGCAGCGCGAACAGGCTCGCCAGCAGCACCGCGGCCGTCACCAGTGCGGCGAGTCGGCTATTGGCGATCGGGAATGGCCCGACGAACGTGACGCCCGGCACGAGCGGCGGAATCTGGAACTGATCGCTCCAGACGCCATAGGTAATGGAAAAGAGACCAGCCAGGATCTGGGTGATGCCTAGGCTCAGCACGAAGTAGGAGATGTTACGGTTCGGGACGTCGTAGAACCGTCGGATGAGCGTAATCTCCAACAGATAGGACAATGGCACGCTCGCGCCGATTACGAGCAGGGCGGCGAGCGCGGGATGCACACCCCACGACACGCTCACCGACCAGATGAACAGCGCCGCCAGCAGGAAGAACTGCCCGTTCGCGGCATTCGGCATCCAGATGCTGCCGTAAACGATGGTGACCCCGACGGCGACCAGCGAGAAGATCACGCCGAGCATCAGGCCGGAGCTCAGCGTCGACAGTAGCATGATAAGAGTAGCGTCGGACATTCGGTTGAACGTTCGCTTCAATCACGGAGCACCCGCGGCCTCGGGCCGGGCGGCGCGCTACTTCACGAGCTCGTAGACGGGAATGACGTCCGGATCCCACTCCGTATAGTAGACCGGCTTCGACTTGTACGAGGTCTCCCCGACATCCTGAATCTGCATGAAGTGGATGTATTCCTTGCGCGCGCCGTTCTCGTCAAACGCGATCGGGATGCGCGAGGTCGCCTCCTCGGTCTTGAGCGCGGACATGCCGGCCCGAAACCGCTCGCGATCGTCGGCCGCCGCCGGATCCCTGTCAATGACTTCACGCACGACTTGCGCCGTTATGTAGCAGTAGTTCTCGACGTAGGACGGCTGCCGGTTGTTGACGGCGCGGAAATCCTCGACGAATTTCTGACCTTCGGCGGTGAGCTCCGGCAGATTGGCGTCAAAGAACGTCCCGTAGATCGATCCGACACTGCGCTTACCCCAGTTCTTCACCTGGGTCGTGATGCCATAGGGATGAATGATCTGCTCCGGCTTGATGCCGATATCGAGGAGCTGGTTGGTCAGCGTATTGTCGAAACCACCGGCGCCGACCACCACCACCCAGTCCGGGTTGGCCGCGCGCACTTGCGCGGCCTGCACGGTGGCGTCGTTCGAGCCCTGCGGGAAAATGATCTCCGGCTCGATCTTCAGCCCGTTTTTTGGCGCCTGGTACTTCAGCCCTGCGGCGATCGCGCGCATCAAAGCATAATCGGAATAGAGGAGCGCGATCTTGGCGCCGGGCTTGCGCTCGGCGACGAACTGCGCGATCGCATACCCCCACCCGGCGGCGTTTGGTTCCAATCGAAACGTATAGCGAGTGCCGGGCTTGGTGAGCTGGGGAAAGGCCGCGACCGGGACGATAAACGGCACGTGGTTCTGCTCAGCGTAGCCGTACATGGCGAGCGCTGTATCGGAACTGGTGGGGCCGCTCAAGGCGATCACCTTGCTCTGCACGTCGAGATTGCGGGAAGCGGCAACCGCCTGGGCAGGCTGCGTCTGGTTGTCAATGACGATGAACTCGATCTTGCGCTTGCCGACCGGATTCAGGGTGGCTTCTGCGAGTTTGAGTCCGGCGACGCAACTCGTGCCGAAGAAGGACCACGGCCCGGTCAGCTCGGTGACGAACCCGACCTTCACCGGCTCCTGCGCCGCCACCCCCGACGCCGCGACAACGAGAGCCGCCGCAAAGCCAACCACGCACGTCTTAACCTTCATCATATTTCCTCCCGATCATGTTGTCCGTTGATGTGCGCGGGCCGCTACGCCCGCCCTACTCAGGCCGCGTCGCGCCCCTCCTGCGGCTCGATCAATCGGGCCGCGACGAGGGCGGTCCGAATGCGATCGACCTCGGCACGAGAGAGCTTGACGAGCGGAGGCCGCACGACGGCGTGCGGCAGCCGCCCGAGAAGGACGAGTGCCTCCTTCATCCGGTTGTGCATATCGATCCAAGGATCGGCGTAGAAAACCCGAGATAACGGATAGATGCGATCATTGATGCGTCGCGCTTCGGCGAGATCGCTGGCCTGCAAAGCCTGAAACAGCGCCACATGCAGGTCCGGAATAACACTGCCGCTGCCCGAGAGCAGGCCGTTGCAGCCAAGGACCAATGAGCTCAGCAACCATGCGCTGTGCGTGGTCAGCACGTTGACGGGCCGCGGCAAATTCTGCAGCAAGCGCACCTGCATCTCGTGCTGCTGGACATTGCCCGCCCAATCCTTGATCGCGCGGATGGTCGGTACCTCCTCGACGAGCCGCAGCAGTGTGTCGCGCGGATAGCCCTGGCCCGTCGCCAGGGGATACTGAAACACGATCAGCGGCAGATCGCTGGCATCAGCAATACGTTTGAAGTGCGCGAGCGCCATCTCCGGTGATTGGCCGAGCGTAAACGGTCCCGGCGGGAATACCAGCAACGCAGATGCCCCACCATCGGTTGCCATGCGCGCGATTCGCGCCGCCTCAAGGCTGCCGTCGGCCCATACGCCGTGCACGAGGGGCACGTGGTCGCCGATCTCGTCCTGCGCGATCGCCAACACGCGCCGCTGCTCGTCGAAAGTGCAGGAGGCGACCTCCGTCGAGTGCGCGTTGATCGTAATGGCCGAGATACCTGCCGTGCCGGCGACGTCGCGCAGGTGACGGCGGAAGGCGTTCTCGTCGATCGAGAAATCCTCATGGAAGGGCAGCAGCACGGCGGGAATGACGCCGTGGGGCACGTAGGCAGAGTGACGCGGCATGCTGATCCTCCCTTGCGTTGGTTCCCGGTCAGAGGCGTCGCACGATCGGCCGCAGCGTGCGCCGTTCGAGCGGCCACGCGCGCGCCAGTCGCGCCACGGTTTCGATAAGCATCGGTGCGCAAGCCTCGATCTCGGACCGGGACATGCGACTTGTCGGCGCCGCAAGGCTCACCGCGCCGACGCATTCGCGTGCACCGTCGAGATTGGGAATGACGATCGGCGCGGCAATGGCGCCCACGCCGATTTCCTGCTCCTCGTAGCTCGTCGCGAATCCGCGCCGCGCCGCCTCTTCGAGGTCGCTGCGCAGCGCCTCACGCGTCGTCTTGGTATGGATGGTGCACGCGCTGATGCCTTGCCGCTCGATCAGCTCCCACGCCCGCTCAAATGGGAGCGTGGAGAGCCAGGCCTTGGCGATGGCATGGGCGTTCAGGATGATCTCGAGCGTGTAGTTGGGGTCAATCCGGACGGACCGGGTGGCGCCGGCGACGGCGTAGACCCACGTGATACGCTCGGCATTCTCGACCACGGCGAGACGGACGAGTTCGCCCGTGGCCTCGGCCAAGTTCTTGAGAATGGCGGCACATTGGTCGAGCAGCCGGCTCTGCTGGAGCTGACGCAGCCCCAGATTGCTGATGCGGTAGGTAAGCTGATAGCGCTGTGCCACATCGTCGCGCCATATGAAGCCGAGCTGCTCCAACGTGTCGAGAAGTTTGACGGCAATGGCCTTGTTGACCTCGAGTCGCCTCGAAATATCGGCAAGGCTGAGGCCCTCGGCCTGATCCGCCAGCATCTCCACGATATGAAAGGCGCGTTTGACCGAGAGAATGGTGTCCTCCGCTGGTTGCGCCGCAAGTACTCTGCGGGATGATGTGCGGATCGGATCGACCACGGCTATCCCCCTCTCAGCAGCAGCGCCACTTACCAAGCCCGGCCGCCGCAATGGCACGATTCATGGTCTCCGCTTCGGGATCGGGCTGTGGCCACAAGGTGCCATACCGGCATCCGCACGGCGAGTCGTCTTCGCGCGTGAACGGACGGTCCTTCGGCAGGCCCGCATGCCGCATTGCCTGGCGCAGGGCGGCGGACTTATCCCGATCCGCGCGCCCGGTCGTGCGGTCAATCTCGACGCCGTACTGGGCCCGCGCTGCCTCGATCGAGACATAGCCCTGCCGCACGTCATACTCGACGTCCTCGAACTTACGGTCGAGGGGGCTTCCATATCCGCCGCCCCCACCCGACCGTAACGTATAGACATCACCCTTCTTGAGGTACTGCGCCAGCACTTTGCCCGTTGGGAAGCGGATCTCCTGCCCGTCGCGCCGGAGCGACACCTCGTTCCCGAGCCCGGAGAGCCCCCCGAACAAACCCCACGGCCGACAGTCGACGCGGTCGATCTGCGCGTTGAACATTATGTCGTCAACGGCGCGAACGACCTGCTCGGTGCCAAGCCCGCCGCGATACTTGCCCGCGCCCCCCGAGTCAGGGCGGAGTGCGTATCGCTCCACGATCAATGGATACTTGGCTTCGACCTGCTCGGTCGGTCCGTTATGCGTATCCCCATCATTGATTGCGATGGTGGCGCTCACGCCGTCTTCGTTGTGCTTGGCCCCCCATCCGCCGCCGATCAGCCCGCCGAGATACACGAAAAACTGCCCGCTCCGCGGCTCGCGGCCGTTGATCATGGCTACGACCAGATCGGCATGATGCCCGGCGATCACGCGGGTCGGCACCGCGGGTGCCAGCGCCTTGAAGATCGTGTCGACGATCGTCATGGGATAAGTCATCCACCAGCGCATCGGGGCGGGACGCTGTGCACTCACGACCTTGCCGGGCGGTAGAATCACGTCCAGCGCCCGGAACGTGCCGTCGTTGATCGGCAGGTCGAGCCCGGATGTCAGGCACTTGAAGGCGACTTGCGCAGCCGAGCGACCGGCGGTCTCGCCCGAATTATAGAAGCCTTTGACTTGCTCGCTCACCTCAGTGAGGTCGACCGTCATGTGATCGCCCTTGACGATCACCTTGACGCGGATAGGCACGCGCTTCCCGATATCGACGCCATCATCGTCCATGAACGATTCGGCCTCGTACACGCCATCAGGAATCTGCGCGACACTTTCGCGCGCCAGCGCCTCGGAATGGTCGAAAATCGCGTCGATCGCGCCGAGCACCGCGTCCTTGCCGTACTTTGCCACCAGCTCGAGGAAACGCTTCTCGCCCGTTTTCACCGCGGCCACCTGTGCGCGCAGATCGCCCATGGCACGTTCGGGCAGACGAACATTCATGCGGATGACCGCGAGAATGTCGTCGTTGGGGACACCTTTGCGCCAGGCCTTGACGATTGGCATCTGCAGGCCTTCCGAATAGATGTCCCGCGTCATGCCGTCGAGCGTGCCGCCGATGTCCTGCCAATGCGCCATGCACGCGGCGAATCCGAGCAGCTCGCCGTCATGGAAGATCGGCACCGAAAAGGTCATGTGGTTGAGATGACTGCCCGTGATGTAGGCGTCGTTGGTGAGCAGCACGTCCCCCGGCTCGAGGCCGTCCACGCCGAAATGAGCGAGCTTGGCCTTTATCGTGTCGCTCATCCCGCGGATGAACATTGGCAGGCCGATGCCGATGGAAACCGTGTTGCCGTGCCGGTCGAAGAGCCCGACAGTGAAGTCGAGCGCCTCGTAGATGATCATGTTGTAGGCCGTCCGCATCAAATTAGTCTTCATCTCCTCGGTAGCGGCGATGAAGCCGTTGCGGATGATCTCTGTGACAACGGGGTCGACCTTGCGGGCGGTAGCCGTCTTGCTGGTCATCGCGTGATCTCTACCTCGATATCGAGATTTCCGAAGGAATCGACAAGAAGCCGATCACCCGGCGCCAGTACGGTCGTCGACGCGTATTCCTGAATTAGGGCCGGTCCCTCGATGCGGTGACCCGCGGCGAGCCGGTCGCGATGGTAGATCGGCGTCTCGATGCGGCCGCCGAGGACGCCAAACTCGACCGGCCGAACGCCGATCAGCGCCGCGTCGGGCGTGGCGGTCTTCGCTTGAGGAATGGGCGCAAGCTGCGGCTTGCGGATCCTGCCAGCGACCGAAAGGCGCAGGCTGACCACTTCGGCATTTTCATCCGGCGAGGCATAACCGTAGCGCTGGGCATGCACCGCGTCGAAGCGCGCCTTGATACCCGCGACATCGCGCGTGCGGAACAGTTCAGCCGGAATCTCGACCGTTACCGCGTGCTCCTGCCCGACGTAGCGCATGTCGGCGGCATACTGCACCGTGACGTCGACCACCTCGCGCGCCGCCTTGCGGATCTCGGAGACACCGCGCGCGCGCATGTCCTCGAAAATCTCGTCGAACAGGTCGAAGGGCGCATCGGCAAGGCGCGCAAACAGCGTACGCACGAAATCGCGCCGCAGATCGGAAACCAGCATGCCGTAAGCGGAAAAGTGCCCCGGCGCGTTGGGGACGATGACGCGGCCGATCTGCAGTTCGCGTGCGACGAGCGTCGCGTGCAGCGGGCCCGCGCCGCCGTAGGCGACCATGGCAAAATCGCGGGCGTCGAGGCCGCGCTCGGTGGTGACACGCTTGACCACATTGGCCATCTGGCTGACCGCGATGCGGACGATACCGTCCGCCGCCTGCGTCACCGTGAGCCCGAGCGGTTCGGCGACGCGCTCCCGTAGGGCTCTCGTGGCGCCATCGACGTCGAGCGCCATCTCGCCGCCGAGGAAGAGGTCGGGGGCGAGGCGCCCAAGCAGGAGATTGGCGTCGGTCACGGTCGGTTCGGTGCCGCCGCCGCCGTAACAGACGGGCCCGGGGACAGCGCCGGCGCTCTCCGGCCCGACTCGGATCGCGCCACCGGCCACCACGCGGGCGATGCTGCCGCCGCCCGTCCCGACCTCCTCGATGTCGATCATCGGGATCTGGATCGGGAGGCCTTCGGCATAGCCGCCGACCATGACATGACCAGCGGTCAGTTCCACGCCGCCGAGAATGACGCCGGCCTTGGCCGTCGTGCCGCCCATGTCGAACGCAATGGCGTTCCGCAGCCCGATGGCGGCGCACAGCTCGCGCGTGCCGATCACGCCGGCAGACGGTCCCGATTCAAGCATGCGGATGCATTCGCGACTCGCCTGCTCGACGTCATAAAGCCCACCGGTCGACTGCACGACCAAGAATGTGCCGGTGAAATTTGCGGCGTCGAGAAATTCCCTGGTTTCGGCCAAGTAGCGTTGCACGCGCGGGCCGACATAGGCGTTGGCTGCCACCGTCGAACTGCGCTCGAACTCGCGATATTCCTGCGACAGCTCGTGCGACGCCGTGACGAACACGTCAGGCAATCGCTTTCTGAAGAAGTCGCGCGCGCGGATTTCGTGGACCGGGTTGCGATAGGAATGCAGGAACAAAATCGCAATTGCCTCGATGCGTTCCTGTTCGAGCTGTTGAGCGATCTGCTCGAGTTCCGACTCGTCGAGCGGGCGCAGAACGTCGCCGGCTGCATTGAGGCGTTCGTCGACCTCAAAGCGCAAGGCGCGCTCAACGAGCGGCCGATGCTTACGGAAGAACAGGTTGTAGGCCTCGGGACGGTTGACGCGGCCGATCTCGTAGATATCGCGAAAACCGCGTGTCGTGACGAGCGCGGTTCGCGCGCCCTTGCGTTCGAGCAGCGCGTTGATAGCAACCGTCGTGCCGTGCAAGAACAAACGGGCCTCGCTAAAGGCGGCACTAGCCTTCCTGACGCCATGTCCCATACCTTCGATCAGGCGCGCCGGCGTGGTCAGTGTCTTGCCCAACCGGATACGACCCGTCGTCTCGTCGAAGATGGCCACGTCCGTGAAGGTGCCACCGACGTCTGCAGCGATGCGCAGTCCGGCCGGGGCGTTCTGCGTCCGGTTGCTCACGAACGCACCTCGTCCTGCACTGGATTGCGCAGCACCCCAAGACCGTTAACCTCGACCTCGCAGACATCACCATCCTTCATGAACAGCGGCGGCTTGCGGGCGAAGCCCACGCCCGACGGCGTGCCGGTGACGATCACGTCACCAGGATTCAACGTCATCGCCTCGCTTGCGCGCGCCACGAGCTCGGCGACGGGAAAGATCAGGTCATCCGTGTTGGCGTCCTGAACCACCTGGCCATTGAGCCGCGTCTGGATACGAAGGCCCGTTGCCCCGGCCGGCACTTCGTCGGTGGAAACGAGCCAGGGGCCGAACGCGCCGGTGGCGTCGAAGTTCTTGCCAAGCGTCCACTGCGGGCCCTTGAACTGATAATCCCGGATCGAAGCGTCGTTGAAGATCGAGTAGGCCGCAACGTGCTCGAGCGCGCGCTCCACCGGGATTGCGCGCCCCGCCTTCCCGATCACCGCCACCATTTCGCCCTCGAAGTCGAGCTGATCGGAGACGCGCGGTCGCACGATCGGCGCACCATGGGGAATCAGGCTGGTACCGACGCGCAGGAAGTAGACTGGGTGCTTCGGCTTTTCATACGGGCTCTCCGCCGCATGGTCGGCATAGTTCAGCCCGACGCAAATGATCTTGCCGAGTTCGGCAAGCGGAAGACGAAAAGACAGTGCCTCCGCGTCAACCTCGCGCGCTCCGTCGGCAGCCTTCGCCGCCCGCGCCCGCAGATCTGCATTCAGCAGGATGGCGAGCGGGTCCGCCGGCAGGTCGGAACGGTCGAGCAACACGACCCGTTGGCCCACCTTGGCAGCGAGCCGGGTCTCCCCCTTCTCCTGAATGAGCGCCAGGTACACCTGAATCCCCCTAGGTAACGTCGTTACGGTAACGCCATTACCTACGCTATCAACGCAATCTCGACCGTGTCAATAGGTGCGTTTCAGCGGATCGAAGCGGTAAGAGTCCCTTCAGGCACGTGGCGCCGATCATTCCGGCGGCCGGTGACATGGGTATGCGGTTCGGCCGGTTTATCGACCCCCGCATTATGGTCCTGGCAAGCTCGGCGCCTCGCGACATCCTGGTAACATCTGGTGAATGACGAGACGGTATGCCGTCTTCAATGCGCTGATGGGGCGTGACGACGAAACATTGGCGAAAGTGCTTAATGATCGCAGGTCGGATTCCTCGATCTTTTGCGAAGCGTGATGGTTGGCTGGACAGAGGATCCGAGGCGATCGCTCATGCGGCCGTCTGCCAGCGCCGTAGCCACTTGCCGAGCCGCTCGAAGGCGAGATCGAGCACGACACCGAGGAGGGCGACCAGAACCGCCCCCTGAAGGACATACGCAATGTTCGCGCCGTTGAGGCCGACGATGATCGGCGATCCGAGCGTCTTCGCGCCGACCGTCGAGGCGATCGTCGCCGTGCCGACGTTGATGATCACGGAGGTGCGGATGCCTGCGAGGATCACGGGGGCGGCAAGCGGCAATTCGACGCGGCGCAGAATCTGGCCATCCGTCATCCCGATGCCACGCGCGGCCTCGCGCACCGGTTCCGGCACGACGCTCAGCCCCGCAATCGTATTCTGAAGTACCGGCAGCAGCCCGTAGGCGGTGAGCGCGATCAGCGCCGGCGCGGCGCCGAAGCCGATGACGGGCACCGCGAGCGCCAGAATCGCGACGGGCGGAAAGGTCTGCCCCATGGCCGCGACCGTCTCGGCAATGTCGCGGAACTCGGCGCCGGCCGGGCGCGTGACGAAGATGCCGGCACCAACGCCGAGCACGACCGCCGCGATACTCGACGCGCCGACGAGCGCGACATGGGCGAACACGAGATCGAGGAACGAGTCCTGCTCGTAGAGCGGACGATCGAGCCAGGGGAAGAGCGCGGCGAAAAGAGGCTTCAGTTCAACCATGAGCAGGACGAGCGTCACGAAGGCGAGCGCCGTCCATAGGAGCGCATCATGTCCGAGCGCGCGAACCCTCGCCGTCATTACCGTGCCAGATCCGCAAGGTGCAGGGCGCCGAGCGGGCGGCCGTCGGAGTCGACGACGCCGAGCCGATCCGTGCCTTGCGTGACCATCCGCGACAGCGCTTCGCGGAGGCTCGCCGACGCGGCGATCGGTTCACCCGGCACCGCTTCGCCCGCGCGCAGACGGCTCGCCACGGCCTCGACCGATAGTAGCTTGATTCCGTAGTCCTCGCGCCCGACGAAATCACGCACGAAGTCGGTCGCCGGGGCGGTGAGCAGTTCCAGCGGAGTCCCCGTCTGCACGAGGCGGCCATGGTCCAGAATCGCGACCCGCGAGGCGAGTTTCAGCGCCTCGTCCATGTCGTGGGTCACGAAGATGATGGTCGTGCCGCTTTCGCGATGAATGCGCGCGATCTCCGTCTGAAGCGTGCTGCGGGTGACGGGATCGAGCGCGCCGAAGGGCTCGTCCATGAGGAGGACGTCGGGACCGGCCGCGAGTGCACGCGCGACGCCGACGCGCTGCTGCTCGCCGCCCGAGAGCTGGTGGGGATATTTGCCGCGAAATCGGTCCGGATCGAGCTTCAGCAGCCCCAGAAGCTCGGTCGCGCGATCGCGGATTTTCGCCCTGGGCCAGCCGAGCAGTTCCAGAACCGTGCCGACGTTGCGCTCCACGGTCCAATGCGGGAAAAGCCCGATCGACTGGATCACGTAGCCCATGCGCCGGCGCAGATCCTCCGGCCTGAAGCGGAGGATATCCTCGCCATTGATCCGGATCGAGCCGGCCGACCACGGAATCAGCCGGTTGATCATCTTGAGCATGGTCGACTTGCCCGAACCCGACGGCCCGATGACCGCGAAGAACTCGCCTTTCCCGATGGTGACCGAGACGTCGTCGACGGCCGTCACGGCGCCATATCGCTTCGACAGGCGATCGAGCTCGATCATCCGGGCCGCCTTTCCGCATACGCGGTGAGCAACCTCAGGAACGCATCGGCCATTACCGCGAGCAGAATGACGGGCAGGGCGCCGAGCAGGGTCAGGTCCAGCGCGGAGGCGAAGAGACCTTGGAACATGATGGCGCCGAGCCCACCGGCGCCAATGAGCGCCGCCACCGCCGCGAGCCCCACCGCCTGCACGACGGTGATGCGCAGGCCGGACAAAAACACCGGTAGCGCGAGCGGCAGCTCGACACGCCAGAACACCTGGCGTGGACTCATCCCCATGCCGCGCGCCGCTTCGATGGCGGCAGACGGAACGCCGGCAAGACCCTCGGCCATGTTCCGGACGATCGGCAGGAGCGAATAAAGGACGAGGGCGATGATCGCCGGGGTAAGGCCGATGCCGCTGACGCCGAGCGCTGCGAGCCCGGGAAAGATCGTGGCAAGGCCCGAGAGCGGCGCGATCAGCATTCCGAAGAGCGCGATCGACGGAATCGTTTGCACGATGTTGAGGATCGGGAAGAGGCCCGCAGCGAACCTCCGTCGCCGGTGCGCGAGGATCCCAAGCGGCACCCCCAGGATCACGGTCGGCACGAGTGCCGCGAGCACGATGACGATATGGCGCGTCACCGCATCGGCGAATACGTCCCGCTGACTGGCATACTCCCTGACAATAGATAGCTGGTCGAGCGCGCCCGAGACGCCGAGCAGAGCGATCGCAGCGCCGACGGCCGCGCCGATGAGAAGGCCGGCTGCGGCGGACAGGCCGAGACGGCGTGCGGCGTCGATCAACGCCAAAGCGGTGCAGACGAAGAGCATCCAGAATGCCGCGCCGAGCGACGTGCGCGCCGCGGGCGAGGCGCTTTCGGCGAGACTTGCCGCCGACGTCCCCGCAAGCCACCAGAGCGCCACGAGAAACGTCATCGCCGAGACGGCGACGACGCCGTGCACCGTGCGCCGCTGCGGCAGAAACGGCCCCAAGAGGAGAATGACGCCGGGGAGAAGCGCGAGCAGCCGTGTTCCGTCGACGGCGGCAATCAAGGAGACCGGCTGACCGGATACCAGGCGATTTGGCGCGTGCGTCACAAACGCGAAACCGAAGCTGGCGAGAAGGCCCGCGACGATCAGGATGAGAAGCACGCGGTTGCGGAGCATGGCACGGCGCAGGATCTTAACCGGAATCACAGACTTGTTGAGACCGGGCCCGGAAGAGGGCCGCGTGGCCCCGCCTCAACGCCGGCCGTGCCGGCCCAGGCTCCCCACTTACCTCAGGAACCCCTTCTCCTTCAAATAGTCGGCCGCGACCTGCCTCGCGTCCCGCCCCTCTACCGCAATTTTGGCGTTAAGGCCCTGCAGGGTCGCGAGGTCCAGCGACGCGAACACCGGTTCGAGAACATCCTTGATCCGAGGATACTGCTCGAGAACCGACGCGCGCACCACCGGGGCCGGCGCGTAGACGATCTGTGCCCCCTTCGGGTCGCTCATTACGACGAGCCCGAGGGCCGCCAGCGCACCATCCGTGCCATAAGCCATCGCGGCGTTGACGCCAGAGGTCTGTTCGGCCGCTGCGCGTTCGGTCGCGGCCGTATTGCCGCCTGCGAG
>DASVCL010000047.1:0-8502 GCA_036381615.1 Alphaproteobacteria bacterium | reverse complement strand
TCGCATTTGCCCGCGTCGGCGACGCGGATGTCGTGCTCGGTGGTCGTGAAGCTCTTGTGCCGGGCGAGATCCCGCACGACCTGGACCGGCGCCAAGTGGCGAGGGCGGTTATAGACGACGCGCGGGTGTGAGGGAAGCGGTGACGGCCGGCGAGGCCGAGCTTCTTCAGCGCCGTCTTTCAGCTGCGCCGCGTGCTGTTGATCGGGCGCGGGTCGCTCTTACCGGCACGTACCGGATCAGGTACTCCCGGCCAGTCGTCGGGACTGTCTCAATCCGATCGAGCCGGCGTCAGCCGGCCGATGGTCGCGAGGGGCATCGCGAGGCTGCCGTCCAAGCGTGGCGTCCATTCGAACCGGACGCGGCAAATCGCTTCGCTTGAACGGAACGGGGGGCATCGGGCCGCGCGACTGAGGCCGGGCGCGTCGCTCATCCGCGCGAACGCTGCGTCCCTTGTCGGCGGCCGGATGGACTCGAAGGCCCGATTGACCCGATCTAAGCCCCCTTGTATATCGAATCGATATATATATCGACCTGATATATTTCGCGCGCAAGCTATGGACGTAAAGACACTCTGCCTTGCCGTTCTCTCCCACGGGCCGGCATCGGGTTACGAAATCAAGAAAACCCTGGAAGAGGGGCCTTACGCCTATTTCTACAGGGCGAGTTTCGGGTCGATCTATCCGGCGCTCGCGCGCCTTCTCGGCGCCGGGCTCGTCACCGTCCAGGCCGAGACGCAGGATCGGCGGCCCGACAAGAAGATCTACCATCTGACGGCCGAGGGGCGCCGGGCGCTGATCGATGCGCTCCACGGCCATCCCGCCCCGGACTACATTCGCTCGGACTTCGTCCTGATGATGTTTCACGCCGATCTTCTCGACGAACGGCGTCGGCGCGAGCTCATCGATAATCGTATTGCGTGGCTCAAGCAGGCGCTCGCCTGCGTCACCGAGGATATCACGTCCGACAAGGCAAAGGAGCGGCCTTACGCGGGAATCGGGCCGGATTTCGTCTCCGGCCTGGGACGGGCGGTGTATGCCGCCGAACTCGGTTTTCTCGAAGAGTACCGGGACCGCGTTATCGGCGCCGGCCAGATGGCGCCAGCCGCGGCCTCGGCGGAAGAATGACGATGAAACGGATCAAGGGATCGTGGCTTCTCGCCGGAGCCATCCTGCTCGGCGCCGCGGCATGGCTGCTGTCCGGCCAACTCGCCGGAAACGATCGGAACGCGCCAACGGCCGCGCGCGAGACGGCGACTGCGCCGGAAGAGGCGGTGCTGCCGAGCGTCCGCGTCGTCGAATCGGTCGCGCGGCCGCACGCCGAGATCATTCGCGTCCTGGGGCACACGGAAGCCTGGCGCACGGTCGAGCTGCGCGTGGAGACGGATGGGCGCGTCGTCGAGCTGCCGATCGCGCGCGGCCGGCCGGTCCGCGCCGGCGACGTGGTCGTACGGCTTGCCACCGAGGACCGTATGGCACGCCTCCAGGAGGCGCAGGCGCTGCTGCGCCAGCGGCAGATCGAGCATGACGCGGCCAAGCAGCTCAACGTTCGCGGCTATCGCTCCGAAACCGCACTTGCCGAGGCGGCGGCGCGGCTCGATGCGGCGCGCGCCACGCTCAAGCGCATCGAGGTCGAGCTCGGCCACACCGTTCTACATGCGCCGTTCGAAGGCGTGCTCGATGTGCGGCCGGTGGAACTCGGGTCCTATGTCAAGGCCGGAGACCATATCGGCACCATCGTCGATCTCGATCCGTTGCGCGTCGTCGGCTTCGTTGCCGAGCGCGACGTCGGCCGCGTGCGGCTGGGGATGCCTGGCGAGGCGATCCTGCCGGACGGCACGACGCTGAAGGGAAGCATCGCCTACGTTGCGGCCGCTGCCGATCCGGCCACGCGGACCTTCCGGATCGAACTCGACGTTGCCAATCCGACCGGCGCGATCGTCGCCGGGCTCACGGCGGAACTGCGCCTGCCGGTAGGACAGCTCATGGCGCACGAGATCACGCCCGCGGTATTGACGCTGAATGACGAGGGCATCGTCGGCGTGAAGGTGGTCGACGACGAGCGCACCGTCGCCTTCCGAGACGTCCGGGTCGTCGGCAATGGCCGCGAGGGGACCGTGCTCCTCACCGGCCTGCCCGACCGGGCGACGATCATTGCCGTCGGGCAGGAATACGCGGCCGTCGGACAGCAGGTGCGGACGGTCATGATGGCGAAGCCTGTCCTGGAACGGGCGGAGTAGGCCGCGTCATGAACGCGATCCTGGGCGCTGCCTTCTCCCGAAGCCGTTTCGTCCTGGCTTCGCTCATCCTGCTGCTCCTGGCAGGGTGGACGGCGTGGGTCGAGATCCCGAAAGAGGCGGAGCCCGACGTCCGCATCCCGATCATCTACGTCTCCATGATCCACCAGGGGATCAGCCCGGAGGATGCGGAGCGGTTGCTGGTCCGGCCGATGGAGCAGGAGCTGCGCAGCGTCGAGGGCATCAAGGAGATGCGCGCGACCGCCTATGAGGGCGGCGCCTTCGTGCTGATGGAGTTCGAGGCGGGGTTCAACGCGGAAAAGGCGCTCGACGACGTCCGTGAAAAGGTCGACCAAGTCCGGCCCGAGCTGCCCGAGGACACCGAGGAGCCGACGGTCCACGAAGTCAATCTGAGTTTGTTCCCCGTCCTCGTGGTCACGATTTCCGGCGATATCGGGGAGCGCGCGCTGCTGCGTCTCGCCCGCGAACTTCGCGACCGCATCGAAAGCATTCCCGCCATTCTCGAGGCAAAGATCGTCGGCACGCGCGACGAGCTCGTGGAGGTCGTGATCGACCCGCTGCTGGCGGAAAGCTACGGCCTGTCGGCGGACAAGGTCATCGCCGAGATCGCGCGTTCGAACCAGATCATCGCCGCAGGCTCGCTCGACACCGGCAAGGGCCGCTTCGCCGTCAAGGTGCCCGGGTTGTTCGCCACGGTCGAAGACATTCTCGAGATGCCGGTCGTCGCCGCGCAGGACCGCGTCGTCCGCGTGCGCGAGATCGCCGAAGTCCGCCGGACGTTCAAGGACCGGGAGGCCTTCGCGCGGGTCGACGGGAAACCCGCCGTCGTGCTCGAAGTCTCGAAACGCACGGGCACCAACATCATCGATACGATCGAGAGCGTGCGCGCGGTCGTCGATGCCGAGCGCGCGAACTGGCCGGCGGGCATCAAGGTCGCCTACAGCCAGGACAAGTCCGAGACGATCCGTCAGATGCTCGGCGACCTCGAGAACAACCTGGCGGTCGCCGTCGTCCTGGTCCTGATCATCGTGCTCGCGACGCTCGGGTGGCGCACGACCACGCTGGTCGCCGTCGCCGTGCCGGGATCATTCCTTACCGGCATCCTCATGCTCGCCGGCATGGGGCTGACGGTGAACATCGTCGTGCTGTTCGGGCTGATCTTCGCGGCCGGCAACGTCGTCGACGGCGCCATCGTCGTCACCGAGTACGCCGACGCGCGCATGGCCGAAGGGATGGACCGCAAAGAGGCGTATGCGCTCGCGGTCCGCCGCATGGCATGGCCGATCATCTCGTCCACGGCGACGCAGCTCGCGGCCTTTCTGCCGCTTTTGTTCTGGCCGGGCGTCGTCGGCGAGTTCATGAAATACCTGCCCATCTCGCAGTTTGTCACCATGGCGGCCGCGCTGATGATGGCGCTGGTCTTCGTCCCGTCGCTGGGCGCGATGTTCGGCAAGGCGGGCGGCGGGACGGCGAGCAGCGATGCGGTCAGGGCGATCGAATCGCGCGATCTCGGACGGCAGAAAGGTTTCACCGGCGCCTATGTACGCGTCCTCGACCGCGCGCTGTCGTATCCGGGGACCGTGCTCGCCGCGGCGGTCCTGCTGCTGCTGGGCGTCACGTTTCTCTATGCGACCTTCGGCAAAGGCGTCGAGTTCTTCCCGAAGATCGAGCCGGACCGCGCGCTCATCATCGTTGAGGCGCGCGGCAATCTCGCGATCGCCGAGCGGGATGCGCTGGTGCATGACGTGGAGCGGCGTGTCCTCGACCTGCAGCGCGAGCGGGGGGAGCTCGCGTCGATCTACACGCGCAGCGGCAAGCAGAACCAGCAGTCGGGCCTGGAGCTTCCCGAGGACACGATCGGGGTGATTCAGCTCGAGTTCGCGGACTGGCGGACGCGGCGGCGCGCCGACGAGATCCTCGCCGACGTGCTTGCCCGCACGCGCGAGCTTGCCGGCATACAGGTCCAGGCCCGCAAGGAGGAGGGCGGACCGCCCGTCGGCAAGCCGATCCACCTGCAGGTCAGCGCTCGCGATCCGGATCTGATCCCGCCGGTGATCGAACGTCTCCGCAACCACATCGACGGGATGGAGGGATTGCGCAACGTCGAGGATTCGCGGCCGCTTCCCGGCATTCAGTGGGAGTTACGCATCAATCGCGCCCAGGCCGCGAAATTCGGTGCCGACGTGACCACGGTCGGCAACGTGCTCAAGCTCGTCACCAACGGCTTGAAGGTTTCCGAATACCGGCCGATCGACAGCGACGAGGAGATCGACATCGTCATCCGCTATCCGGCGACGTACCGAACCCTGGAGCAGCTCGGCCGCATCCGCGTTCAGACGGCCCAGGGGCTCGTCCCGATCGCCAATTTCGTTGAACGCGTGCCCAAGCCGCAGACGGGCACCATCTACCGCGTCGACCAGCAGCGCGTGATGACGGTCAAGGCCGATGTCCAGCCCGGCGTGCTTGCGGATGCGAAGGTCGAGGAGATTCGGGTCTGGCTGTCCGGCCAGGATATCGATCCGCGCGTCCAGATCCGCTTCAAGGGCGAGGACGAAGAACAGAAGAAGGCGGCGGACTTCCTGTCGAAGGCGTTCGCCGGCGCGGTCTTCCTGATCTTCCTGATCCTGCTGGCGCAGTTCAACAGCTTCTACAACACGGCGCTGATCCTGTCGGCGGTGGTCATGTCGACCTTCGGTGTCCTGATCGGCCTTCTCGTCGCCGGGGAACCGTTCGGGATCGTCATGTCCGGCATCGGCGTCGTCGCGCTCGCCGGGATCGTCGTCGCGAACAACATCGTCCTGATCGACACCTACGAACAGTTGCGCCGCGACGGGCGACCCCCGCGGCACGCGTTGCTGATCACCGGCGCCGAACGGCTGCGCCCCGTACTGCTGACGGCGCTCAACAACGTCCTCGGCCTCATGCCGCTGATGTTCGGCATCAATGTCGACCTCATCGGGCGCGCCGTGACGGTCGATGCGCCGTCGTCGCAATGGTGGGTGCAGCTTTCGCAGGCGATCGTCTACGGGCTTGGCTTTGCCACGGTGCTCACGCTCGTGCTGACGCCGTGCGCACTCATGCTGCGCGAGAACGTGCGGGCGCGCTCGTGGCGCCGGCGCGACACTTCGACCGGCATCGGGCATGGGCAGAAGCCGGCCGACGTCGACAAGATCGCCGCCGAGTAGCCTTCACATCGAATTTTGAGGACGGCGCGCGTCCGGCGCCGTCCGTCGTCGCGGCATCTTTGCCGTAGGAACTCGTCCAGTCTTACCGCGTCTTGCCTCGTGCCGAGCGCGGCAGAGAGGCGACTCAGCTTTGCCGCTGCGGCGATCATCATAGCTCAGCAGCCAGGAGATATCGGTCATGGCAGACGGTCAGACCTCGACTGTAGACACGCAAGAAAATTCGCCGAATTCGACCGGTGCGACCTCGACGAACAGCCAGGGAACGACGGGCGCTTCGACCGGCACGTCGACCACGGCCGCAACCCAGTCGACGACGAGCGGTCAAACCGACGCGACGGCGACGGATACGGGTAGCGAAGGCGGGTCGGAAGCGCGCGCTCAGGATGGCCTGACCGACACTCAGGACGGCGGATCGGATACGGGCATTGATCAAGCAGGCACCCAGGACCAGACAGGAACTGCCACGTCGACGCCGAGTGCGTTGCAGGCCGCTGCTGCGCTCGAGGCGCTCCCGAACGGGCCGGATACGGAAGGCATCACCGTCCTGTTCCAAGGCGCCAATGCGGTGCCGATCGTTCGGTTCAGCGAGGTGGCCGAGGCGCCAGATGAGGGCACGGCCGAGAGCGCATCCGAGAACACGTCCGAAGGCGGGGCCGCCGCGCCGAACTCGAACGAAGATGGCACGGCGGGTGGCGCGACGACCAATGACGCCGCCGGCGGCGGGACGAGCGATGCGCTGCTCGGCGCTGCCGGCATCGGCGCGCCGGGCGCGGAGGCGATGAGCCTGGCGGCAAGCCGATCCGCGGCCAATCCGGGCGGCAACACCAGCCTGGTCCGGGTCGGTACGGAAGCGGATGACCCCATCCTGGGCTCCAACTTCGACTTGTTGTTCGGGGCCGGCGGCAACGACGTGATCCTTGGTCGGGTCGCCAGCGATGCCTTGTTCGGCGGCGATGGCGACGACGTGGTTGCGGGCGGTGAAGGCAACGACGAGGTCTTCGGCGAAGCTGGCAACGATCGCCTGTTCGGCGGCATCGACGATGACCTGGCGCTCGGCGGTGCCGGTAACAACGTCATCTGGGGCAATGCCGGTGACGATCGCCTGCTCGGCGGGTCCGATAGTGATGCGTTGATCGGCGGCGAAGGTCAGGACCGGATATTCGGCGGCGCCGGCGCCGACGCGTTCATCTACGATGACAACAGCGGTCGCGACATCATCGCCGATTTCGAGGTCGGCGTGGACAAGCTGGTGATGCCGACCCAGATCAACGGCCTTCGGCTCACCCCGGACGAAGTCCTCGAGCGCACGGAGGCGAACGCGGACGGCAATGCTGTCGTCAATCTCGGCGGCAATGCCGTCACGCTGCTTGGCGTCACGGTCGAAGAACTGTCGGCCGACGACGTCATGCTGGTCGCGTAACGGCACGAGCGCCGCATAGATCGGGCGGATTAGCGGGGCGGATGAGCGATTATCCGCCCCGTATGTCTTCGGAACGGCGGCCGTCCGGCACCGCGCCGGACCGATCAGCGCGGGCGGACGAGTTCGTAAAGGGCGACGGCCGCGGCGTTGGAGACATTGAGGCTCTCCATGCCGCGGGAGATCGGAATGCGGACCATGAGGTCGCAATGCTCGCGCGTGAGGCGGCGCAGGCCCTCGCCCTCGGCGCCGAGCACCAGCGCGATCTTGCCCGACAAGTCCGCATCGTGAATGGCCGTGCTGGCGTCGGCGTCGAGACCGACGCACCAGTAACCCGCCTTTTTCAGCTGGTCGAGCGCCCGCGCCAAGTTGACGACCCGGACCAGCGGCACCCGTTCGAGCGCGCCCGAGGCGGCTTTGGCGAGCGTTCCGGTCACGCCCGGGGAGTTGCGCTCGGGCACGACCACGGCCGCACTGCCGAAGGCCGCGGCGGAACGGATGACGGCGCCCACGTTGTGGGGGTCGGTGACCTGATCCAGCACGACGATGCGGGCGTTGCTCTGGCTCTCGGTCGCGCGGATCACGTCCTCGATGTCGGGCTCGTCCAGGGTATCCACCTCGGCGGCGATTCCCTGATGCACCGCTCCGCGCGGCAATAGCCGCTCGAGCGCGTCGCGCGGCATGACCTCCGGGGCGGGGAGGTTCGTCGGCATGCTCTCGGCGAGGGCGGCGACTCGGGGACCCAGGGTGCTATCCGCCTCCGGGGTCATCACGATTCGGTAGGTGGTTCGGCGGGCGTTGGCGATGGCGGCCAGGACCGGATGGATTCCGTACAGCCACACGCCGCGCGATTTCGGCCGGGGCGGGGCGCCTCGGCCGCCATGCGGTCGCCGGTCAAGCTCGGGCTGGGTGTTGCGGAAGCGCGCCGACCCGCCGGTGCGGGAATGTCCCTCGCTGGGGGCGCAGGAACGGCTCGGGCGGTTCTTGCCTTTCATATCGATGGGACTTAATATGCTGTATCATAAGAGTTCGCAAGTTATCCCCAACCGGCCGCAGAGCGTGGCGGGGCGGGGTGGCTTGTTTCGTTGCGCGGGTTTGTCGTTGACTTTTAGGGCTGAATCCTCATAGTTCGCGGCTCCGTCGTAACGGCCGGTCCGCGAGCGCGGAGGGGTGGCCGAGTGGCTAAAGGCAGCAGACTGTAAATCTGCCCGCGTCAGCGTACGTAGGTTCGAATCCTACCCCCTCCACCAGCCCGCGCGGGCATTCCGGCGGAGGCGCGGACAGGAAAGGCGGTTCACCGGAGGGCAATCCAGGACAGTGGCTCAAGGCGGGTGTAGCTCAGTGGTAGAGCTCCAGCCTTCCAAGCTGGCTACGTGGGTTCGATTCCCATCACCCGCTCCAAGCCATGCCGCCGGCTCGATCGACCCGCTGTGTTGTGTTTCGTGAGGAATCCACCGCTGAGCATCCCGGAAGCTGAGAAGAACCAGGGCATCAGGAAAACCAGACAATGACGAAGGCGAAGTTTGAGCGGACCAAGCCGCACTGCAACATTGGGACGATTGGGCACGTGGACCACGGGAAGACGTCGCTGACGGCGGCGATCACGAAGGTTCTGGCGGAGCAGGGCAAGGCGCAGTTCATGGCGT
>DASVCL010000046.1:0-17137 GCA_036381615.1 Alphaproteobacteria bacterium | reverse complement strand
GGCGTCGGCCTTGAGGGTCGCGCCGGCGGCGATGGTGGTGCGGGTCGCGTTGCGCTCCGGCCCCTTGCCCTGATAATTGCCGCCGACGAGGACGGTGCCGCCGCCGGCATCGCCCGAGGCGTCGAGGGCGGCCGTACCGGCGAGCGCGACCTGGTCGCCGAGGACCTTTACCTCGCCGCCGGTCTCGCCCGCATTGCGGCCGGAGGCATCGAGCGTTCCGGCGACGTTGACCGTGCCCGCTTCGCCGCCGTCGAGCACGATGACGCCGTTCTTCACACCGACGCTGCGCGCCTCGACGATGCCGTCCATGTTGATGACGCCGTCGACCACGCCCTTGGCGGTGGCCGCCGAGAGCAGCACCTTGCCGCCGTCGGCGCGGATCGTGCCGCCGTTCTCGACGCTGACGGTGCCGGATGAGGATGACGTCGGTACGGCGAACTGCACGAGCTGGTCGCCATAGAAGTCGAGCGTGAAGGTCTCACCCGCCGCGAGCGCGACGCGGCCGACATTGGCGACGATCGTGCCCGAATTGCGCACGGTGGGTGCGACGAGCGCGGCAAGGCCACCGTCGCGGATGGTGATCTCGCCCTCGTTGACGACGGCGCCCGAGGCATTCGGCGCGGCGGCGAACTTGTAATTGCCGCTCATGAAGTCGGAATCGGAGATGTTCGACGTCGTCGCGACGAGGCCGGCAACGTCGATCTTCGCCCCGGCGCCGAACAGGATGCCGTTCGGGTTGATGAGCATCACCTGGCCGTTGGCGGTGAGCCGGCCGAGGATCTGCGAGGCGTCGCCGCCGGTCACGCGGTTGAGCGTGATCGAGCTGGCGTTCGGCTGCTGAAAGCGCACATGCGCATCGGCGCCGATGCTGAAGCTCTGCCAGTTGATGATGCCCTTTTGAGTGGACTGGTTAATGTCGAGCTGATTGCCCGACTGACTGATGGTGGCATTGCCCTGGACGACGGTGCCGCCGGTCGGCAGCGTCTGCGCCCGGACGGGAGCGCTCCATACCGTGGCGAGGAGGCCCGCGCCGAGGATGCCGCACAGCGCGGTCGTCGCGTAGAGGCGGCCGGCAGCAGCAGGCCGGACGGTGGGGCGGTTCGCGATGACGCGCAGCGGCACGCCCGCGACAGCCTGTGGTTGTACCCTGGACCGCTCGGCAGCGGCGCGCACCTGCTGCCGCCGGTTGGACGAACGCTTGCGACCCTCGGCGGACCCGGTCCGCCGCACCACCTGCTTCGCGCGCATTGCCGAACCTCACCCCAAGTGCAAAATCTGCAATATAGTTAAAACTTTATTATGATTTTTCGGGCAACCTATGGTTTTTTTAAGCGGTTGTAAAGTGACTCGCGCATAGCGCGAGTCGCGATCCGGACAACAAGGTTAACGTGTGGATCGCGGCGGCCGCGCACCGCGGCCATTCCTTTTTCTTCTTCTTCTTTCCTTCTTTCGTCTCAGGGGCCTTGCCCTGAAGGTCGATCACGGCCGGTTTGGCCGCGCCGCCGTCGATGCCATAATCCGCCCATGCGGACATCGTTGCGGCACCAGACGGCACCGCAGCCGGCGACCGTGCCCCCGGCGACGCGCGTCTACGCGATCGGCGACATCCATGGGCGAGCCGACCTATTGCGGTCGCTCCATGCACAGATCGAAGCGGATGCAGCCGGCCACGCCGGCCGGCGGGTGCTGGTCTATCTCGGCGACTACATTGACCGGGGGAAATGGTCGCGCGAGGTGGTCGACCTCCTGCTCGACGAGAAACCGGGCGGTTTCGAGGCCGTCTACCTGATGGGCAATCATGAGCGCGCCATGCTCGACTTCCTCGACGATGCGACGGCCGGGCCGATGTGGTTCATGAACGGCGGTCTCGAGACGCTGCGAAGCTATGGCGTGCCCGTCAGCGCCATGCACCCGGCGGCCGTATCGCCGTTCGCGGCGCAGGCGGCGCTGCGCGCCCGGCTGCCGGCGCCCCATCGCGATTTCCTGTCGGCGCTGACGCTGACGCATGTCGAGGGCGACTACCTGTTCGTCCATGCCGGCATCCGCCCGGGCGTTCCGCTGACGGCGCAGCGCGCGCACGACCTGCTGTGGATCCGCGATGAATTCCTTCGCTCCACACGCGACCACGGCAAGGTGGTCGTGCACGGCCACACCATCAGCGCGGCGCCGGAGGAGCGCCCCAACCGCATCGGCATCGATACCGGCGCGTTTGCGACCGGACGCCTCACCTGCTTGTGCCTCGAGGGCACGCAGCGCCGGTTCCTCGCGACCGCGGCGCATACGGACCTGCCCACGCCGTGACCTGCGGTGCCCCCTTGGGCCCGCACCACCGGGCCGACTTCAGGATCCGACCGGAATCCGTGCGCCGGCTGCGCGCCGCGCTGAGAGTTGCGGCCGTCGCCAGCGTGATCCTCATCCTGATCCTGTCGTGGGTCCCCGGGGAGATTCGACCCCACGTCATGGCGACGTCGCACCTGGAGCACTTCGTCGCCTACGCTGCGTCGACGGCCTTGCAGCTCGTGGCCTTCCCGGGCGTGCGGCGCGACTGGCTGTTCGTCGCTGGCATGGCGGCGCTGGCCGGCGTCGCCGAGATCGGGCAGCTTTTCGTACCCGGGCGTGTCGGCGAGGTCGCGGGGGCCGTCGTCAGCACGTGCGGCGCCGCCGCCGGCTGGATCGGCGCCCGAATCATGGCGCCGGCACTGCGCCGCACGCGGTTCGGCGTGTGGCTGCCCGCGCCGCCGGACCCGCAGGCTAACGGAACAGCAACCTGGGCAGCCAGGTCGCAATCGGCGGGAAGATCAGAATGAGGACGAGGACTGCGAGGCTGAAAAGGACATAGGGCGTCACCGCGCGGAAAACCTGGCCCATCGTGATCGACGCCGGGGCGACACCTTTCATCGTGAACAGCAGCAGGCCGAAGGGCGGCGTCAGCAGACCGAGCTGCATGCAGATCAGGAACATCACGCCGAACCACAACGGATCGATGCCGAGCATCTGCACCAGCGGCATGAAGAACGGCAGCGTGATCAGCATCATGCTGACCTGATCGACGAAGCAGCCGAGCAGCATCAGGATCAGCATCATCCCGACGACGACCGCCATCGTCGACAGGCCCTGCGCCGTCACGAGGCTGACGAGCCCGTTGGCGGCGCCCGAGAAGCTCAGGATCTGCGCGAAGGTCGTGGCGCCGACGATGATGAACAGGATCGCCCCCGAAATCGCCGCCGTGCCGATCAGCGCCTGCATGAGGCCGCGCAGCGTCAGCGCGCGATAGACCGCAGCGACGATCACGGTCGCGACCGCGCCGAGTGCGCCGGCTTCGGTCGGCGTGGCCCAGCCGGCAACCATCGCGCCGATCACCACGCCGAAGATGATGAAGAGCGGCAGCACGTACACGAAGAGCGGCCGCCATCGTGCCCAGCCGCGCACCCCCGCGAAGTCGTCGCTGGGCGCAAGCGCGGGCCGGAGGACGGCGCACAACACGATATAGCCGACGAACACGGCCGAGAGCAGCAGACCCGGCATGATGCCGGCGATCAGCAGCTGCGAAATCGAGATGCCGGCAAGGCTGCCCAGAAGAACGGTCAGGGCGGACGGCGGGATCAGCATGTCGACGCCGCCGATCGCCATGATCGGCCCCATCGCCATGCTCGGGTGATAGCCGCGCCGCAGCATCTCGGGCAGCATCAGGCTACCCAGCATCGCCGTGGTCGCGATCGTCGAGCCCGATATGGCCGAGAAGACCGTGCCGGAGACGACGGCTACGACCGCGAGGCGGCCGGGCACGCGGCGGATGATGAGTTCTATCGCCTCGATCGCCTTCATCGCCACGCCGGTATGAAACAGCACCTCGCCCATCAGGACGAAGAACGGAATCGGCGTCAGCGAGAAGCTGGTGACCGAGGCTACCGCATTGCGTGCGAGCTGCATGAGTCCGGGTTCGCCGCCCAGGAACAGGATCGCGCCGACGATGTTGACGGCGACGAAGGCGAGCGCCACGGGCAGGCCGAGCGCCATCAGCACGCTCATCAGCCCGAACAGAAGAAGAAGCGCGAGTTCCCAGCTCATGCCGCCCCGCCGAACAGCGGACGCAGGAGGCGCCGCAGGAACTCAATGGCCAGCAGCACCGCCCCGAAGGGGAGCGGCACGAACAGCCACCATTCAGGAAACACCAGCGTCTTGATGACGAGCGAACCGATGCTCGCGGAGTCGCGAATGACGGCGATCCCGTACCAGGCGAGACCAAGACAGGCGGCAAGCCCGATCAGGTCCGCGATGCGGTCGAGCGCGGCGGCCGCGCGGCGCGGGAGCGCGTTGACCACGATCTCGACGCGGACATGTTCGTTCCGGTAGAGGAGCCACGGCGCCGCGAGGAACGTGCCGACAGGCAGACTGTACTCGGAGATCTCGACGATCCAGGGCAGATTGCCCAGGCCGAGATTCCGCATCACCACGTCCGCCGTGACCAGAACCGCAACCGCGGCGAACAGCAGCGCCGCCGCGATGCCGCAGCCCTGCATCAGCAAACGATAAGCCTGTGCGAGTGTCGTCATGGACATCGGTCTACGCGCGGGAACGATTTTGCCGCCTGCCGGAGCGATCTTGCATGATTTGCGGCCGGCAGCTCCCTCTCCCCGACGGGGAGAGGGAGGAATCCGCGCGGCCCCCCGCTCACTTGCTGAGGAGCTGCTTCAGCTTCGGACCGTGTTCCGGGCTCTTGGCGATGATGCCCTGCCAGCCGACCTCGTAGGCCTTCTGCACGTACTCCCGGGCGACGTCACCGGTGAACGCGATGGTCTCGATGCCGGCGGCGGCCTGCTTCTTCGCATCCTCCTCGTTGAGCTTCGCCTGCTCGGCGTGCAGGCTCTCGAGCCAGAGCGCCTGTTTTTCGAGGAAGGCCCGCTGCTCGTTGGTGAGACGGCGCCAGACGTTGAGATTCACGATCACGCTGACCTCGGCGCTGTAGAAACCGGGGTCGACGCGATACTTCGTCCGTTCGTGCCAGCCGAGATCGAAAATGCCGGTGATCGGCCAGCCGTAGCCATCGACCACGCCGCGTTCGAGCGCGGTATAGACCTCACCCGGCGGCGTCTGCACCACCGTCGCGCCGAGCGCCTGGAAGAAGTCGCGATAGACCGGCGTGATGCGGATTTTGAGCCCGGTCAGGTCCGGCTTGTCGATCTTCTTGTTGAGATAGAGGTGGAACGGATTGTTGTCGACGGTGCGCGCGAGATAGTAGGCGCCCATCTTTTCGTTCCAGATCTTGTTGATGTACTCGAACGCGCCGTTCTTGCGCTGCACCGACATCGGCACCGTCGACAGCTTCAGGGCATCGGCCTCGGGCATGATGTTGGTGTAGAACGCGCCCGTGCTGTTGGCCATGTCGACCACGCCGTTGCGCACGGCATTGCCGGTCTCGAACGCCGGAATGGCCTTCGGGCCGCCGATGTAGTTGATCCTGATGAGGCCCTTGCCCTCGGCATTCACCTTCTCGACGAAGCGTTCGAACGGCCGCGAATAGGCCGTGCCCTCGGCGAAGGAACTTACGGCACGGAGCGTGACCTCCTCCGCCATCGCCGCGCCCGCGATCCCAAGCGCCAGCACCACCCCAAGCACGGATCCGGTTTTCCTGAACATGGCATTTCTCCCCTGTTCTTGACCCCTTCCAATTCGTTCCTATTCGCCGGCCACCTGCATCGCGCCGCCCCGCGCCGGCGCATCCGCGGGGACGGATGCCTGGACGAGCTGCGCCAATACGCGGTCGAGCGTCTCGCCCTCCGGATCGGCGAGCGCGCCATCGCGCGCCCGGCGAATCGCGGCCGCAAGCGGCTCCGTCAGCGCGACGGCCGACGGTTCCACCAGCGTTTCGAAGATGCGCGTGAAATTCCGGACGCCGCGGCGATGCGTGTCGCCGTATCCCTTGATCAGGCGCGCGCAATGGGCCACCTCGATGGCGGCGTCGATATCCCGTGCGGCATGCCGCCGGATCGCCGCGAGCCAGCGCTCGATCCGCGTCTGCTCCTCCAGAAAGCGCCAGGTCCGGCGCCGCCACGGCCGGAGTGCCGCCAGCATCCGCAGCAGCAGAAAGCCGGTGACGGTCGACGTCTTCACGTGCATGCCGATGTTGAAGCGGCTCTCGAGTCCACGGGCCCGCGCCCAGGCCAGAAGACGCCGCGCAAGCCATGGCGGCAGCACGGCGCAGGCCTCGTCGAGGCCGGGCTTCAGGAACTCCACGACCGTCACCGGCTCGTCGGGTTTCGCGCTCACCTCGCTGCGTATGCGATCGAAACGGCTCGCCCTCGTCTTGAGGTCGGCGACGCGAATGACGTCCTCGTAGCTCATCCACAGCGCAAGGTGGCGGCCGGTCTCTCCGGTTAGCGTGAAGTCGCCGCGGCCGTGCTGGCGGTCAAGCGCAAGGATCGGCTCCAGCCGCGTCAGGAAGGTGCGCGCGTAGGCCTCGTCCTGATAGTCGGTGAGGCGCGCCACGGCCTCTTCCAGGATCGCATGCGTCTGCGGCGGGAAGGTACGTCGCACGGCATCCACCGGCCGTTCCGCCCGCGGACGCGTCACCGCAGGCTCGTCGAGCGGCACGAGTTCGCCGACGGCACACGCATATCCGGCGGCGAAGCCGCGCAGGCTCGACTCGACCGCCTTGCCCGAGCGGCGGATCGCCGCTTCGCAGGCCGCACGCGGGAACGGCAGAACGCCAGAGCCCGACATCGCGCCGAACAGGACCGCGTTGATGACGGTGCCCGATTGCTGCGCGAGCCGCGCGAAATCGAACAAAATGGCGCGCCGCGCCAGCTCCTGCGCCGCCTTGACGACCTTGGCCCCGTCATATCGGCCGTCGGCCATCGCCGTCTTCTCGGCGATGGCGTAGATGCGGTGGGTGGAGGCGACCAGGGTCGTGCGGTCCGGACTGACGAAGCCGTTCTGCATCGCGCGCCCGGCCTCGATCAGTTCGGAGGCGACCATCAGGTCGATGTTGCCCGGGTTCGGCGTCAGCGCGAACACGGGCCGACGGCCGTCGAGCAGCGCGGTGCGTACCGGATAGATCTCCAGGTAATACGTCGTCGCGCCGGTACGCTGCGCCACGCCGGGGATCGACGTGCTCTGCACCGGATATCCCTCGGCCGTGGCGGCGTCGACGAGCCAATCGGCCAGAACGCCGCCGCCCTCGCCGCCCAGCGCAGCGACGAGGATGGTGATCGGGCGGTTCGGAAGCGCGGTCATGCGGCGGCCGTCCGCGGCCCGGCCCGACGGCTCAGCGCCGCGATGACGCGGCGCCGCAGGCGATCGAGCCACCGGTCGAAGCGGGTCGGATTCTGAACGATCTCGGCCCGGAAGAAGGACGGACACAGCACCGCCGCGTGCGCGACCTCGCCGCACAGGCCGCAGCCGACGCATCCCTGGTTCACATGCGCGACGGGGTCGGTGCGCAGCGGGTCGGGATTGGGCTTGACCGTCAGCGACGGGCAGCCCGACAGCCGGATGCAAGAATGGTCGCCGGTGCAGACGTCGTCGTCGACGCCGAAGCGCGTGCGCACGACGCGCTCGCCCGCCGCGAGCTGCTTCGCGATCTGCGGGCGGATGCGGCGCTGACGCTCGAGCTGGCATTCGCCATCGGCAACGATGACCTTGAGCCCCGGCTCCTTCGTCGTAAAGGCCTCGCGCAGCGTCTTCACCATCGTGCCGACGCTGTAGGTCCGGACGGTCCTGAGCCAGCGCACGCCCACGCCCTTGAGCGCGTTCTCGATGCTCATGTCGACCTTCTCGTTATGGACGTTGCGGCCCGACGACGGGATGTTCTGCGTGCCGGTCGCCGACGTGTAGCCGTTCTTCATGACGATGAGCACGCTGTCGTTCTTGGCGAACACCGCGTTGGCCACGCCGGTCGACAGCCCGTTATGCCAGAAGCCGCCGTCGCCCATGATACTGACGACGCGCTTGCCGAAAGCCGGCTCGACGCCCGTCGAGCTCGCCAGGCCGAGCCCATAGCCGAGCACCGTATTGCCGATATTGAAGGGCGGCAGCGTCGAGAAGGTGTGGCATCCGATATCGGCGCTGACATGGAAACCGCCGACCTCGCGCTCGACGATCTTCATGGCGCTGAACACGGGACGCTCCGGACAACCGACGCAGAAGCCCGGCGGCCGGGCCGGCACCGGCACGCCCAGGCATTCGGCCGCGCGCCGTTTCGGCCGGGTAAGCCGCTCGTAGGCCGCGCCGATCGCCGCGAGGTCGACGCCGCGCGGAACAGCGCCCTCAATGAACTTGACGACGCCGGTAAGGACGACCTCGCCGGTATACTCGCCCGCCATCGGCAGCACGTCCTTGCCGACGACCGTCGTCTGCACGTCGGTCTTGCGCAGCATGGCGTTGATCGCCTGCTCAATAAAATTCGGCTGGCCCTCCTCGACGACCAGCACCGCGCGCTTGCCTGCGCAAAACGCGACGATCTCCTCAGGGATCAGCGGATAGGTGACGTTGAGAACGTAGAGCGGCACGGCCGACTCGCCGAACACGTCGGCAAGCCCGAGCTGCTGAAGGGCGCGCACCACCGTGTTGTACATGCCGCCCTGAAGAATGATGCCGACGTCGTCGTGGCGACCGGCGAACACCTCGTTGAGGCGATGTCTGCGTATGAATTCCACCGCGGCCGGCCAGCGCACTTCGACCTTGTGCTTTTCCTGCGCGTAGGTCGCCGGCGGCAGGCAGATGCGTCCGTAGTCGAAGTCCGGCTTCTCCAGCACCTGCTTGCGCGAGATCGCCGGTGCCTTGTTGTCCTTGCACACGAAGCTGCCGTGGACGTGGCAGGCACGGATGCGAAGTTCCAGCATCACCGGAGTGTTGCTCGCCTCCGAGAGCGCGAAGCCCTTCTCGACCATATCGACGATGGTCGGCAGGTTCGGGCGCGGATCGAGCAGCCAGATCTGCGACTTCATCGCGAAGGCGTGCGAGCGTTCCTGGATGATGCTGGCGCCTTCGCCGTAGTCCTCGCCGATGACGATCAGCGCACCGCCGCGGACACCCGCCGAAGCGAGATTCGAAAGCGCGTCGGAGGCAACATTGGTGCCGACCGTCGACTTCCAGGTAACGGCGCCGCGCAAGGGATAGTTGATGGAGGCGCCGAGCATCGCGGCGGCGCCGGCCTCGTTCGCTGCCGGCTGAAAATGCACGCCCAGCTCGTCGAGAATTTCGCGGGCGTCGGCGAGTACGTCGACCAGGTGCGAGACCGGCGCGCCCTGGTAACCGCCGATGTAGCTGACGCCCGACTGCAGAAGCGCCTTGGTGACGGCAAGAATGCCTTCGCCGTGAAAGATCTCGCCTGCGCCGAGACGCAGCTTCTGCACTTCCTTCTTGAACGAACGTTCCATGCGTCCTCCCGACTGGCGCGGCACCGGGACTGAACCCCGCCCGTCCAGCGTCGGTATCGGCTATTATTTTAAGCCTAAAATATAAACCCTCGCGGCTCAAGTCGGATTGCCTGCCGCAAGAGGGCGGTCGCGTGCCCCCCGGAGCGCAGCATCCGCCCATGCGCCGATCCGGCCACCGCCAAGCGCATGAGAGCTACCGGCGAAACATCGCCAACACCCAAGCTCGCATGTCCGGCCGCGGGCGCCTTTGCAAAGGGATCACGGCCGGCCTAAGTTGACCATAGGGAGGATCCGACCAAGGCACCCGTGAACATCATGAGCGGTCGGCGGCCCAGACTCCACTATGTGGAGGCGCCCGCGCGCCCGGTTTCCAGCAGTCGCGGAGAGCCGCGGCCCTACGCGCTCGTCGTCGTCGAGAACAGGGCCCTGCTGTCCCATATCGGGCGCCCGCTCCTCGCCGCCAAGTGCAACCTGATCCTGGCGCGACACTGCTGGCAGGGGTCGCGTTACCTGTCGCGGCTCAAGCCTCGCTACGTCGCGATCGAGATCGAGACGCTGCGCTCCGAATCGTACCGCTTCCTGAAGGCATTGCCTGACCGCGCGGCGCGAGACTTCCGGCTGATCGTGGCCGTTCGCCACCCGCTCCTTCGCGCGGTCGTGGAAGCGGCCGGTGCAGACTGTATCGTGACGTGCGGAGGACGACCGGAAGCATTGGCTGCCCGCATCCGAGAACTGTGCCTGGCCGATGCGGGCTAACGGATCCCGATGCACGTAGGATCATCGCAGGCCGGGACGATTTCGGGCGCCATCGGGGGCCAACTGCCACCGGCAAGCATGCTCCCAAGTTCGAAGGCGGGCGACAACGGCGACCTGTCCCACCGCAGCGGATTGGTGTCCCGGAGAACGGGCGAACCGATTCGGGTGCTGGTCGTCGAAGACGACGGCATTCTTTCGCTCGACCTTACGGACATGATCGAGGAGTCGCGCGGCGAAACCGTCGGCATCGCAACCAGCGCCGCACGGGCGATCCGACTGGCGCATGAACTCAAGCCCGACCTGATCCTCATGGACATCAGGCTTCAAGGCGAGATCGATGGTATCGAGGCGATGCGCGAGATACGCGATCGGCACGGCCGTCCGATCATATTCATCACGTCGCCTTCCGATCCCGAGACAAGGAACCCGGCTCGAGATGCAACCGGCCGGCGTGGAAAAATGTTCAGTCCGACGCGATCGTGCCGGACGCCTGTCGGACCTGCGCGGGTGCGGCCGCCCCACCTCCCTGCCGTGCCACCTGTGTGATGATGACACCGGAAAGCACGATCCCACCGCCGACCAGGACAAAGGGATCGAGGGCTTCGCCGTAGAAGGCGGCGCCGATCACGGCGATGAGCGGCAGCCGCAGATAGTCGAAGGGAAGCACGCGCGCGAGCGGCGCCAGGCGCAGCGCGGATGACAGACACTGATGCGCCGTCAGGCCGCTTGCCGCGAGCACGAGAATCGCCGGCACGTCCGCCACCCCGACCGGTCGCCAATCGATCAGGCTTACGGCCAGCCCGAGCGGCGTCTGGATGAGGCACATCCAGAAGGCGATCGAAATCGGCAGGTCGGTGCGGGCCAGAATGCGGGTACTGAGATGGGCGCCGGCATAGGCCAAGGCGGCGAAGAGAACCATCACCAGGTCCCAGGATATGCCGTCGAGCCCCGGTCGGACGATCGTAAGGATCCCGAGGAACCCCAGGAGAAGACCGATTTTCTGCGGCCGCGTCGGGTATTCATGGAGAAAGAGGACGGCCAGAAGGACCGCCCAAAGCGGCGAAGAGAACTCGACCGCGAATACGGTCGCCAGCGGCAGGACGCTCAATCCATAGATCCAGGCGAGCTGGCCGAAGATGTGGATGCAGTTCCGGACGAACTGGAGCCGGATGTTGGCCGTGCGAAGCCGGCGCAGCCCCGCCGTGCCGCCGAACGCGACCGCGGCGCCGACGATCAGCGGCAGGCCGACGGCGCTGCGAAGGAACAGGATCTGATACACCGACAGCGAGTCGCTCAGCTCCCTGACGCTGAGCGCCATGGCAGTGAACGACGCGACCGCGCCCAGCATCCACAGGACGGCGCGCCACTGTGTCCGCGGCGACGGCGGATCCGTCCTCTTCGGCAGGTTCGTCTCCATCCGGTCAGCCCACGCGATCCAGCGTCACGAAACTGAACGACGGATTGCCGTCATGTCGCTCGCGCGAGACCTCGCGCCACTCGGTCGGATCGAGCCGCGGAAAGAAGGTATGGCCGTCGATATCGAGATCGACCTCCGTCAGGTGGATTCGGTCCGCGACCGGAAGGGCCAGGGCATAGATCTGCCCGCCGCCGGCAATGATGGCCTCGTCGCCCATTCCGGCGTCCCTGGCGCGCGCGAGCGCCGCATCGAGATCGGCCACGACCTCGACGCCCGGCGGACGAAAGGCGGAACCGCGGCTGATGACGATATTGAGCCGGTTCGGCAGCGGCCGTCCGATCGACTCGAAGGTCTTGCGCCCCATGATCACCGGCTTGCCGGTCGTCAGGTGCTTGAAGCGTCTGAGATCTTCGGGCAGGTGCCACGGCAGCGCGTTGTCCCGACCGATGACCCCGTTGCGGGACACCGCCACGACGAAGGTGACGCGCATCACACCGCCACGGGCGCCGCGATATGCGGGTACGGATCGTAGCCGACGAGGCGGAAATCGTCGTACCGGAATGCGAAGATATCCCTGACCGCGGGGTTGATCTCCATGCGCGGCAGAGGACGGGGAGCGCGCGTGAGCTGCGTCAGCGCCTGTTCCACGTGGTTGAGATAGAGATGCGCGTCGCCCAGCGTGTGGACGAACTCGCCGGGCTTCAGATCCGTCACCTGTGCCACCATCATCGTGAGCAGCGCATAGGATGCGATGTTGAACGGCACGCCCAGAAACACGTCGGCCGAGCGCTGATAAAGCTGGCAGGACAGCCGCCCGTCGGCGACATAGAACTGGAACAGACAGTGACACGGCGGCAGCTTCATCCTGTCGATGTCCGCGACGTTCCACGCGCTGACGATCAGGCGCCGGCTGTCGGGATTGCGCCTGATCTCGCTCACCACCGCCGCGATCTGGTCGATGTGCCGGCCGTCGGGCGCAGGCCATGAGCGCCACTGATAACCGTAGACGGGCCCGAGGTTGCCGTCCGCGTCCGCCCACTCGTTCCAGATCGTCACGCCGTTCTGCTGCAGGTAGCGGACGTTGGTATCGCCGGCGAGAAACCACAGCAGCTCATGGATGATCGACTTTAGATGCAGCTTCTTGGTCGTGACCAGCGGAAAGCCTTCCGCCAGATCGAAGCGCATCTGATGGCCGAAGATGCTCTTCGTGCCGACGCCGGTGCGGTCCCGCTTTACCACGCCCTTGTCGAGAATGAGCTGCAGCAGCTCGTGGTATTGTTTCATCCGCCGTTTTGCGAATCGGTTGACCGGAGCCAACTCTACCTGTGGCCGAGGGCCACCGCCATAGCCGAAGCCGCCGTCATAGAAGATGGCGCCGGTCTCCGAAGGCCGCGGCCGCCGCTTCGCCCTTCCACAGTCCCAGGGGAATGCCTATATTTTCCGGCGTCGGGGCAACCCGACTATGGCGATAAACGTCGTGCGGAATAGCCGCTGCGGACCCGGGGGCAGTGCCCGGCGCCTCCACCAATCGGCGGCGATCCGGTGCCGGTGTCCGGTCGGAGCACGGCAGCGGTCGGCCGCCCTTCTCCATGGGGGCGAACCAGGATCGACGCGCGGGGAAAGGTACGATTTTCGCCCGGCATGGTACCGCCGTTATCGGGCCGCTCTAGAGATGCCAACGACAACGTGGCTCTCGCTGCCAAGGCTGCCTAAGGTCCTCTGAGGATCTGAAGCAGTTGACGTAGCGCGGTCCGGGGGGCACCGGGCAACAGAAGCCCCCCACTCGATTGCCGCATCAGCCGATTTTGTTCTGGGGAGACACGTTTGAGCGCCGATCTTCTGCAGTTCGACAAGATGATGGAAGAGGCGCTGCTTCACGGCGTCGTGCGCAAGGCGCTGGCCGTGTTTGCCGAGCGCGGCATTATCGGCCAGCATCACTTCTACGTCACGTTCCGGACGACCGATCCGCAGGCCGTCGTACCCGATTACCTGCGCGCCCGCTACAAGCCCGAGATGACCATCGTCCTCCAGCACCAGTTCTGGGGCCTCGAGGTGGACGATACAGGCTTCGCCGTTACGCTCAGCTTCGAGGGCAAGCATGAGCGCCTGAAGGTGCCGTGGCGCGCGATCGTCGCGTTCGTCGACCCGTCCGTGCAGTTCGGCCTGCAGTTCACGCGCGCTCAGGAGCCGGCCGAGGCGGCCGACGAGGCCGCGGCGGCGCCAGAGCCCGCGCCCCGCCCGGCCGAAACGCCGGCGCGACCGGCCGGCGACGGTGGCCGCGTCGTCGCGCTCGACAGCTTCCGCAAGAAATAGCCCGTCACGCGCCGCGACCCTGCGGAGCGGCGCCGACGGGACATCCGCGCCCAGCCGAGGTCTTGCGGACCGGGCCGCCGGTCCTTACCTTGCCGTGCCCGCAAGGCTAGTTTCGTTCCCATCACGTTCCCGGAACACAAAACGACCGGGCTAACCGGAGACGGTCATGGCTGACTTCACCTATCGCGATTTGATCGAGCTGCGCGAGGACAACACGCCCTATCGGAAGCTGACGGGCGATCACGTCGCGACGGCCCGGTTCAATGGCCACGATATCCTGCAGGTCGCGCCGGAGGCGCTGACCCTGCTGGCGACGCAGGCGTTCAACGACATCTCGCACCTGCTCCGCCCCGGGCATCTCAAGCAGCTCCGCGCCATTCTCGACGACCCGGAGGCGTCGGCGAATGACCGTTTCGTCGCCTATGAGCTGCTCAAGAACGCGTGCATCGCCGCCGGCGGCGTCCTGCCGATGTGCCAGGACACCGGCACGGCGATCGTAATGGGCAAGAAGGGCCAGCAGGTCTGGACCGGCGCCAACGATGCCGAGGCGATCGCGCGCGGCGTCCATCGCAGCTACACCGAGCGTAACCTGCGCTACAGCCAAGTCGCGCCGCTGACCATGTTCGACGAGGTCAACACCGGCGACAACCTCCCGGCGCAGATCGAGCTCTACGCGACCGAGGGCGACGAGTACGAATTCCTGTTCGTCGCGAAGGGCGGCGGATCGGCCAACAAGACCTTCCTGTTCCAGGAGACGCCGGCGCGGCTCCATCGCGACGGTCTCCTCAAGTGGCTGGACGAGAAGATCAAGACCCTGGGCACCGCCGCGTGCCCGCCCTACCACCTTGCCATCGTGATCGGTGGCACGTCGGCGGAGTTCAACCTCAAGACGCTGAAGCTCGCGACCTGCCGCTATCTCGACAGCCTGCCATCCGAAGGCAACAAGTTCGGACAGGCGTTCCGCGACCACGAAATGGAAGCGAAGGTCCACAAGCTGACGCAGATGAACGGCATCGGCGCGCAGTTCGGGGGCAAGTATTTCTGTCACGACGTACGGGTGATCCGCCTGCCCCGCCACGGCGCGAGCCTGCCGATCTCGATCGGCGTATCGTGCTCGGCCGACCGTCAGGCGCTGGGCAAGATCACCAAGGACGGGGTCTTTCTCGAGCAGCTCGAAACCGATCCGGCGCAGTACATGCCCGACATCGACGCCTCGAAGTTCGGCGGCGAGACCGTGCGGATCGACCTCAACAGGCCGATGAGCGAGATCCGCCAGATCCTCTCGCGCTATCCGATCACCACGCGCGTGATGCTCACCGGCCCGCTGATCGTCGCGCGCGATGCCGCGCACGCGAAGCTGAAGGCGAAACTCGACGCCGGCGAACCGCTTCCCGACTATTTCCGGAACCACGTGATCTACTATGCCGGGCCCGCAAAGCGGCCCGAAGGCTACGCGTCCGGATCGTTCGGCCCGACCACCGCCGGGCGGATGGACTCCTTCGTCGATCAGTTCCAGGCGGCCGGCGGCAGCTACGTCATGGTCGCGAAGGGCAACCGCTCCAAGGCGGTGACGGAGGCGTGCAAGAAGCACGGCGGGTTCTATCTCTGCTCCGTCGGCGGTGAAGGCGCGGTGCTGGCGCAGGACTGCATCAAGAAGGTCGAGTGCATCGCCTATCCCGAGCTGGGCATGGAGGCGATCTGGCGGATCGAGGTCGTCGACTTCCCCGCCTTCATCGTCGTCGACGACAAGGGCAACGACTTCTTCACCGACCCGTCCGGAGCGGTGACCGTGCCGATCAGCGGGATCCGGGTGCGTTCGCGGGAGCGCTGACGTCATACGCAAGGTGGCTCCGGCGCCACGGATCGTATGACGTCCTGCGGTCAGGCGGCGGACCGTCTCCAACCGGCCGCGTGCAGCGCTGCCTCGATCTGCGCGAAGAAGTCCTCCCTCTGCACCCTGAACCCGAGGAGCGGGAGTCGCAGCACCTTGTCCGAGCCGAGCGCGATCGCGTTCTGCCGGAGGGCATCGGCCACCAGGTTCTCCGCCCAGCTGTGGTGGATGCCGTCGATCTCCACCACCACGTGCCAGTCGTCCCAGCACACGTCGAGGTAGTAGCGGTTCACACCCACCTTGCGAAGCACCTGGCGCGAAGGCCGCGGAAGGCCCCGTCGCCGGCACTCCCGGGCGAAGTCGAGCTCTCCGAGGCTCTGCACGCCGCCGAGCAGGTCCAGCAGCAGGTCGTGGATCAGGCGGCGACGACGGTCGCGGCGCACCTGCAACGCGGCCTCGGCCAGTTCCTCGGGGACCGCCAGGCCCTGCTGCACGGTCATCGTGAGGAGCAGCGCCGCCTGCTTGTCCGACTTCGCCCACAGCGCCGCCCGGATCGCCGCCACGGGAGGCGCAGTCCGGGGTACGCCGGTCTCCGCCACCAGGTGGGGTGACCAGCGCCGAGTCTGGCGGATGTCGAATCGGGTGGAGCGACGTACCCGGGCCCCACGAGGCACGGACACGCGGATCCGGGGCAGCTCGAACCTCCTCAACCCGCTCGCGATCAGCGCCGAGGCGCCGTCGAGGTGCGCGCGCGGGCCGCCCTGGAACACCGCCGCCCATTGCCAGGCCTCATCAGTCAGGGGGCCGGTGTAGAGGCAGACGGACTGGTCGCCGATCGCCTGCCAGCGACGGGCCCGGACGTGCGCCTTGATCTCCCACCGGGTGATCCCGATGGCGTAGAGCTGTCGACGCGAGACCACCTCGGCCTGGCGGCCGGCGAGGTTGTGCACCCTCCGGTAGCGGAGCAGATGCGGACGATACGGATCCATCTCGTGACCATCGTCATCCGCGCGCCGCTGCGCAACGGGCAGTGCTGCGGCTGTGGATCCCCGCCCGTGTCCGACCCAGGACGTCATACGACTCGAGGCCCCCGGGCCACCGTTCGTATGACGTCACGGGTGGGTGTCGATCGGCGCGGCCCGGCAGCTCCCCCGTCCGGGACGTCATACGCTCCGGGGGCCATGGGGCACGATCCGGATGACGTCAGGTACGACGAGATCGCGCGGGCGGAGTCGCCGCGGGGCGAGGTGGTGCTGCGCCGCCGCACCAGCAACGGCGGTCCGGCCGTCCTCGAGCTGCGGGTCAACGGGGTCTTCGTGATGGACACCCGGGAGACAACGACCGAGCGGGCGCTGGCCCAGCGGGCCCTGGAGCTGGTGGCCGACCCGCGGACGGTGCTGGTCGGTGGCCTGGGCCTGGGCTTCACCGCCCACGAGGTGCTCG
>DASVCL010000045.1:0-41642 GCA_036381615.1 Alphaproteobacteria bacterium | reverse complement strand
GCAACTCGGCTATACGAAGGTGCGCAACCTCGGTGCGTTCAAGGACGCGGTAGACGCAGGATTTCCCACGGAACCCGCCTGAACGGCGCTACGAGGCTCCGGATCGGTTCGGCACCAGAAGACAGCGACTGCGGGAAGCACCGCCGCCGAAGCGGCATCGACGGCGTCGGGCAAAATGCGGCGGCAGCTCGCCGCGAATGCGGATTGTGCGGCCGCGGCGATGTTTGTTCGCCGCATGGGCTCGTGACGATCGTTTCGCACGCAAGATAATCGCCAGCCGGTTGCAGGCGCCGGACAGGAGCTGTCCGGCGCACCGATGTTCCGAGGGCACATGCAAGAGCGCATGCCCCGGGATACCGCCGCGCGACGTGCGGTGTCTCGCGCTGCGGACCGGCCAAGTCGCCCCGCGCCACGAAAAGCCGGCCGCCGCGACGCCATGGAGTGCCGAGCAGGCGGTCTTCCAATCTTCGGGGGAGGCCGGCTCGTCAGTGCCATGACCGCACACGGTTCGCGAGCCGCGACATGGAGCGGACGTCGCGGAGCCGACCCCACGTCTGCGTCAAGCGACCCGCGATGCGACCTGGGCCTCGTCCGACAGTTCGTCCGGTTCGGAAAAGAGGTCGACGGCTTCGGCGTTGCGTGCCGTCGCCTCGAGCATGCTCCGGGCCGCCGCGGCATCTTCGGGTTCGGGCGCAGGCTCAGGTTCGGGCTCGTTCGCCGCAGCGGTCTGCAGACTTGCAATCAGATCGTTGCGGAGCCGGTCAATATCCAGGCGACCGCTCGCAACCTCGCGCAACGCGACGACAGTGGTCTTTTCCTTCTCCCCGGCTTCGGCGACCGGGGTGGTCCCGGCATTCAGCTCGCGGGCGCGTCGCGCCGCGAGCAGGACAAGCTCGAAATCGTTCGGAACGTGAACGCGACAGTCCTCGGTTGTAATTCGTGCCATTGCCGTTCTCCAACCTTCACCGGCGACGCCACCGGGCGGCATCCGAATTCAGCGGTTGAAAAATGGCTTTCGGAGTGTCGCCACCGGCGGCGAACGCCATGAAGCCTGCGTTGGGCAGCGGGAGATGTATTGGGGATGCCGAGCCATGGCTTCAAGGCCAGGGCGGCACTTGCGCGGGACGCTGCGAGCAACCCTAGCGGATGCTACCCGGACGAGGCGACCGGCTCGCACCCCAGGCCGCGTTCGTCGCGTGGACATACATGTTGCCGCTTTCAGCCGTTGGACCGTGCTACGCCGGGCCGTCGGTCCGGATCATCGCGCGCATGTGATCCGGGAAGGAACTGGCGTGTGCGCCCGTCCGCTCACGAGGACGACGGGACGAACGGATCGAGCGGCGCGACACGGAAATTGTCGGCATAAGACTTGGGTCGAAGGTTGAGCTTCGGCGGCGGCTCGACCACCGTCCACTCTACCCCCTGCCTCCGGGCGAAGCGTTCCGCGCTCGCGCGATCCGGAAAACGCAGCCGAACCCGTTCGCCGCCGCCGCCCGTCCATCCCATCAGAGAGTCGGTGACCGGCGGTGACGTCGGCTCGAACTCCAGGATCCAATTCTTCGCACCCGCCCGGCCGCTTTGTGTAACGGACGGCGTCTGCCTGTAGATCACCGCGCGCGTCTCCCGCAGATGCGGATGCGGCGCCAATGGTATCCGTGGCTTGGGCTGAAAATGAACCAGCGCGGCGGAACCGCGCTGGTGCGGATCCGGGGGAGATGGCGGCACGCGCCCGCCGGACGCGCGACCCGCAGTCTGCGTCGTCATGGCCTTCCCTGCATCATCCGCCTTCGATCCAGAGGCCGGTTCGGATGTATGTAGAAGGACAGGACCGTCAAGATCCCCTTGGCGTGGCCGGACAGGGTGCTCATATGCCGGGCCGCGGCTTTGCTTTGTCGCGCCATCATGAGGACAGGAGCATGATGACCGACATTTTGGCCCTCAGGCATGATGCGCGGGCGCCGCGGGCTCGAACCGGTCCGGCCACGGAGCCGGTATCGGTCGATCCGGTGCTCGTCGCCTCGATGGAGTCGTTCCCGGCGAGCGATCCGCCGGCGTGGACCGGCGCGCGCGCGACTGTCCCGATGCCGCCGGATCGCGATCCGCGTTGAACCGCGCGGCAGCTTTATCAAGAGACATGGCAGGCTTCGCCGCCGGGTACAGGACCTGTTTCGTCGGCTGGCGATTCGGTCCGGCCGGCATCCTCGCGGGCTGATCAGGCCGGCGCTTCGGTGCCGACATCGGGCCTCCGCAACGCGGAAGCCTGCTCAGCCGTGCCCGGGCGCGCGGAAGGTTGCGACGAGCGTGGCCTTGAAGGCCCGATTCCCGATCCTATGTTGTTGACGCCGGATGCCTTCTGGGTCCGGAGGATCTCATTGGCTGCACGCGGATATCGCTCGAGGGAGGGTATCGACGATGCGGCAAATGGTTCAATCGATTCTCGATACAGCCGTCTTGACGGCGTCCCGGCGCGCCGACAACGCAGATATTGCCAGCGCCATCATTGCGGCCTTGCGCCGTCTCCGCGCGCTCGCGGACGTGGAACCAGGCGGCGCGGGAGCGGCCACATTCGACGACGCGGTCCGCGCTCTCGTCTTGCGGCGCGGGCTGCGCGAGGCCGGCCGGACGGGCCAGGCTCCGGCCCATGTCCCGATCCCGGCGCCAGGACCGCAGACGGCGTTCGCGAGCATCGTTCTTGAGGATGCGGCGCTGACCTGCCTCGCGCTTCGGGCCTTCGCGCCGGCTTGCGCGCTCCTCGTCCAGACGACGGCGGGGCTGATCGACGCGCTGGTGGAGGTTCTTGGCGGGATTCCCGACCCGGCAGCCCTGCTCGACCGCCTGCAGCCGCGGCGCGGGATCGGCACCGCGGCTTGGACGCCCCTGCCGAACCTGTCCCTGCAATAGAGAGCAAGTCGTGGGCCAGATTGCGCCCGTCGAACACGGACGAGAGGACGGCCATGACCAAGCAGACCGAGTGGAACATCTGGTATTTCGTCGCCGCGCTGTTCGGCGTAGTCCTGCTCCAGAACATCTGGACCCAGGCAAGCCAGATACAGCCTATCCCCTATAGCGAGTTCCAGAGCCATCTTCGGGAAGGCCGGGTCGCCGAGGTCGTCGTCACCGACAACTTTCTCCACGGCACGCTCAAGGAGCCGCTGCCCGATGGCCGTCGCCAATTCGTGACGACGCGGGTCGATCCCGCGTTCGCCGAGGAGCTGCAGCAGTATGGTGTGCGGTTCTCCGGCGCACGGGAAAGCACGTTCCTGACCGACCTACTGTCGTGGATCGTGCCAGTCGTCGTCTTCTTCGCACTGTGGATGTTCGTCTTCCGACGCATCGCCGAGCGCCAGGGCTTCGGCGGCCTGATGTCGATCGGACGGAGCAAGGCGAAGATCTACGTCGAGACCGACACCAAGACGACCTTCGCCGACGTGGCCGGCGTCGATGAGGCCAAACACGAGCTGCAGGAGATCGTCGGATTCCTGAAGGACCCGCGACGCTATGGCCGGCTCGGTGGACGCGTGCCGAAGGGCGTACTGCTGGTCGGCCCGCCCGGCACCGGCAAGACCCTGCTGGCGCGCGCGGTCGCGGGCGAGGCGGGCGTTCCGTTCTTCTCGATCAGCGGCTCGGAGTTCGTGGAGATGTTCGTGGGCGTCGGCGCGGCGCGCGTGCGCGACCTGTTCGAGCAGGCCAAGCAGAAGGCGCCATGCATCATCTTCATCGACGAGCTCGATGCGCTGGGCCGCGCGCGCGGCGCCTATCCCTACGCGGGCGGACACGACGAGAAGGAGCAGACCCTCAACCAGCTCCTGGTCGAGATGGACGGCTTCGACCCCAGGACCGGGATCGTGATCCTCGCCGCGACGAACCGCCCGGAGATCCTCGATCCGGCGCTGCTGCGGGCTGGGCGTTTCGACCGCCAGATCCTGGTCGATCGGCCGGACAAGACCGGGCGCATCCAGATCCTGAACGTGCACCTCAGGAATGTGAAGCTGGCGTCGGACGTCGATCCGGAGAAGATCGCGGCGCTGACGCCCGGCTTCAGCGGCGCCGATCTCGCCAACCTCGTCAACGAAGCGGCCTTGCTGGCCACGCGGCGTGGCGCCGACGCGGTGGCCATGGAGGATTTCACTGCCGCGGTCGAGCGCATCGTCGCCGGCCTCGAGAAACGCAACCGCCTCTTGAACCCGTTCGAGCGCAAGGTCGTCGCCTACCATGAGATGGGCCATGCCCTGGTGGCCATGTCGCTGCCCGGCGTCGATCCGGTGCACAAGATCTCGATCATTCCGCGCGGGGTCGGCGCGCTCGGCTACACGATCCAGCGGCCGACGGAGGATCGCTTCCTCATGACGCGCACGGAACTCGAGAACAAAATGATCGTGCTGCTGGGCGGTCGGGCGGCGGAGCACATCGTCTTCGGCCATCTCTCGACCGGCGCTGCGGACGATCTCGCGAAAGTGACGGACATCGCGCGCGACATGGTGGTCCGCTACGGCATGTCGGAGCAGCTCGGTCACGTGGCCTACGAGAGCGATCCGCGCACCTTCCTGCACGCGCCGATGCCGTCAACGGGCCGCGAGCGGCGTTACGCCGAGGAAACCGCTCGCGAGATCGACTGTGCCGTACGCGACATCATCGACAAGGCCTTCGCGCGCGCCGTCGATATCCTGAGCCGCAACCGCGACCGGCTCGAACGCGGCGCGCGGATGCTGCTCGAGAAGGAGACGCTCACGGAGGCCGACGTGAAAGCGCTCATTGTGGACAGCGATATCGAAACGCGCATGATCGAGCAGCCGGCCCGCGGGGGCACGAGCCAACTTTCCAACCAAGAGGCCTTTCCATGCTGATGCGGCTTCGGTACCAGACGATCCTGCTGCTGGTCGCCGCGAGCCTTTCAGTCCTGCCAAACGGCTCCGTGTGCGGGACGCCATTGTCCCTGCCGGCGGGCACAGCCACCCTGGCGCCCCTCGTCGAACGCATTACGCCGGCGGTGGTCAATATCGCCGTTGTCCACCGCTCGCCGGCCGCCGAGAACCCGCTCCTGCAAGATCCCTTCTTCCGGCGCTTTTTCAACATTCCGGATGCCGCATTGCGCCCGACGCTCAGCGCCGGGTCAGGCGTGATCGTGGACGCCGATCAGGGCTACGTCCTCACCAACCATCATGTCATCCAGGGCGCGCAAGCCGTCGTCGTGACGCTCAAGGACAAGCGTAGCTTTGCCGCCAAGCTCGTGGGGAGCGATCCGGACACTGACATCGCACTTTTGAAGATCGACGCCGATGACCTGAGCGCCATCGCATTCGGCGATTCGGACGCGCTTCGGGTCGGGGATTTCGTCGTGGCGGTCGGGAATCCCTTTGGCCTCGGCCAGACGGTAACGGGCGGAATGGTGAGCGCGCTTGGCCGCACTGGGCTCACCAGGGACGGCTACGAAGACTTCATCCAGACAGACGCCGCCATCAATCCCGGCAACTCCGGCGGCGCGCTCGTCAACCTGAATGGCGAACTCGTCGGCATCAACACCGCGATCCTCGGGCCGGCAGGCGGCAATATCGGCATCGGGTTCGCAGTCCCAAGCAATATGGCCAAAGCGGTGATGAGGCAGCTCATCCGCTACGGCACGGTGCGTCGGGGCCAGCTCGGGATCGCGCTTCAAGATCTGACGCCGGATTTCGCCACCAAGCTCGGACTGCCGCATTCCGCGGAAGGGGCCGTGATCGTAGGGATCGATCCCGGCTCGCCGGCGCATCGTGCCGGCCTGAGACCCGGGGACATCGTGATTTCCGTCGATGGCCGCGCCGTGCGCGGCGCAAGCAACTTACGGAACCGCATCGGCCTGACGCCGGTCGGCTCGGTCGTTGAACTCGTCGTTTTACGCGAGGGGCGGCGCCTTACGTTCCGCGCCGAAGTCGCACCACCCGCGCGCTAGACTCGGCGCCCTCGGGGAGCCGGCTGACTTGGATGCGCGCCAGGGTTGCGGGCAGTGGGGTTCGGGCATGGCGCCGCCACGTCGCACATGCCCCTGCCTCTTTCGTCGAAATCGAAGAGTCCGATCGCTAGCAGGCTGGCGGCCAGTAACACGACTGCGCAACGCGGGACCTGGTCGTGCGGGGACCCGCCCCGCCGCGCGGCCGGTACACCGAACGTGATCCCTCGAACGTGACCCCTCCGATGGCTATTGAAACCGCAAGCCAAGCACCCAAATCGGATTGCGCGGAAATCGCGCCGGCTCTCCCAGCGCGCCTCCGGGGCAGAGCCCGCGATGGATCACGACGCCACTCGAGAACAAAGGGAGCTGCCGAACGATGCGGATCGCCCAGGTCGCCCCATTGTATGAGAGCTGCCCGCCGCAACTCTATGGGGGCACGGAGCGGGTCGTCTCCTATCTCACGGAAGAGCTGGTACGACAGGGTCACGACGTGACCCTCTTCGCCAGCGGCGACTCGCGCACGGCCGCGAAGCTCGTTGCCCCATGCGCACGGGCGCTGCGCCTCGACTCCGGCTGCAAGGACCCGCTCGCGCACCACATCGTCCTGCTGCACCGGGTGATGCAGCAGGCCGATCGCTTCGACATCATCCATTTCCATACCGATTATCTGCACTTCCCGCTCGCCGCCCCGATCGCCGGGAAGACGCTGACCACGCTCCACGGGCGGCTGGACATTCCTGACCTGGAGGCCATTTACCGGGAGTTCCCGGCCATGCCGCTCGTGTCGATCTCCGACGCGCAGCGCATCCACCTGCCCTGGGTCAATTGGCAGACGACGGTTCACCACGGTTTGCCGGCCGACCTGTACGCGCTCGGCGACGGCGGCGGGGGTTATCTTGCGTTCCTGGGCCGCATCAGTCCCGAGAAACGCCCCGACCGCGCGATCGAGATCGCCCGCAGGACCGGGCTGCGCCTGAAGATCGCGGCAAAGGTCGACAAGGCGGATACCGAGTACTTCCACGCCAGGATTCGGCCGCTTCTGGACGATCCGCTGGTCGAGTTCGTGGGCGAGATCGGCGAAGCCGAAAAGAGCGCGTTCCTCGGCAAGGCGCGGGCGCTGCTCTTCCCGGTGGACTGGCCCGAGCCATTCGGCCTGGTGATGATCGAGGCCATGGCCTGCGGCACGCCCGTGATCGCCTGGCCGCATGGCTCCGTTCCGGAGATCATCGAGGACGGCGTAACCGGTTTTCTCGTCGACAGCGTCGATGCCGCCGCCGCCGCGATCGCACGGCTCGATGCGCTGTCGCGCGCGACGGTCCGCCGCCACTTCGAGCGGCGCTTCTCGGTCGAGCGCATGGCGCGGGATTACATCCGCGTGTATGCCCAGCTCCTCGAGACGGGTGGCCGGGCCATCCAGGCCGCCAACACCGGTGGCGAACCTCTCGCAAAGCACGCCGCGTAAGAGTGCAATGAACGATCAAGCGGCGGCCGCCGGGCCCGCCGTCGCGGACCGCGGGCCGGCGACGCAATTCTACATCCCGGCGACCGCCTCGTTGCATGAGCGCCGGCCGCGAACCCTGAAGCACGGGAACACCTTCGCCGTCTTCGATCACTATGGCGATGCGGCATCGGTCGGCGGGCCGGAAGGAATCTACCACAACGACACGCGCTTTCTGTCGCGGCTCGAGCTGCGCATAAACGGCCGACAGCCGCTCCTGCTCAGCTCGACCGTGCAGATGGACAACGCGGCCCTGGTCGTCGATCTGACGAACCCCGACCTCATGGAAGAGGGGCGCCTCGCACTCGTGCGCGACACGATCCATATTCATCGCCTCAAATTCCTGTGGGAGGCGGCCTGCTACGAGCGCATCGCCGTTCTCAATTTCTCGGAAGGTCCGCAGCGCGTACGGCTCGACCTGCATTTTGCCGCGGACTTTGCCGATATCTTCGAGATTCGCGGCCAGCGCCGGACGCGCCGCGGCTGGAACACGGCGGAGCGCGTGAATCCGAGCGCGGCGAGCCTGCGCTACAAGGGTTTGGACGGCGTGCTGCGCGAGACATGCATCCGCTTCGATCCCGCGCCGAGCCACCTCGACACGACGCATGCCGCATTCGACCTCGCCCTGGCACCGAAGGAGCGGTTCACGCTCTTCGTACAGATCGGATGCGGACCGCGTACGGCCGAATGGAGCGGGCGCGTCTTCTTTGCGGATATGCGCAAGGCCCGGCGCCTCCTGCACCGTTCCAGCTCGCGCGCGGCGGCGGTCGAAAGCTCGCACGACCTGTTCAACCAGCTCGTCTGCCGGTCGATCTCCGACCTGTATATGTTGATCACGGACACGGACGCAGGGCCGTACCCCTATGCGGGTATACCGTGGTTCAGCACCGTGTTCGGGCGTGACGGGTTGATCACGGCGCTGCTCACGCTATGGCTCGACCCGGCGATCGCCAAAGGCGTACTCGGCTTTCTCGCGAGTAAACAGGCGACGGAGTTCGCCCCCGCACGTGACGCCGAGCCGGGCAAGATCCTGCACGAGATGCGCAGCGGCGAGATGGCGAGGCTGCACGAAGTTCCCTTCGGCCTGTATTACGGCAGTATCGACTCGACACCGCTGTTCGTGCTCCTTGCGGGCGAATACTTCCGTCGTACCGGCGACATCGAGACGATCCGGTCCCTGTGGCCCAACATCGAGGCGGCACTGGCCTGGATCGACCGCTTCGGCGACGTCGACGGGGACGGGTTCGTCGAGTATCGCCGCAAGAGCGAAAGCGGCCTCGACAATCAAGGCTGGAAGGATTCGAGAGACGCGATCTTTCATGCAGACGGCCGCCTCGCCGAGCCGCCGATCGCGTTGTGCGAGGTCCAGGCCTATGTCTATGGCGCAAAGAGTCGAGCCGCGTCGATGGCGCGCGCGCTCGGCCTTCAGGCGGTGGCGGCGCGGCTCGATCACGAGGCGCAGGCCCTGCGCGAACGCTTCGAACAGGCGTTCTGGTGCGAGGATCTGGGTACCTACGCGTTGGCGCTCGACGGCAACAAGCAGCCCTGCCGTGTGCGCACGTCCAATGCGGGGCACGCGCTTTATACGGGCATCGCCGCGCCGGAGCGCGCCGTGCGCGTCGCGGTGGCGCTGATGGGGCGTACCTCGTTCTCGGGCTGGGGCATTCGGACGGTCGCGAGCACCGAGGCGCGCTACAACCCCATGTCGTACCACAACGGTGCCGTGTGGCCCCATGACAACGCGATCATCGCCTTGGGTTTCGCCCGCTACGGGCTCAAGGACCATGTCGCCCGCCTGACCCGGGCAATCTTCGATGCGTCGATCCACATGGACCTGCAGCGCCTGCCGGAGCTGTTCTGCGGATTCCAGCGCACGCGCCGCAGAGGACCGACCTTCTATCCGGTTGCCTGTGCGCCCCAGGCTTGGGCCAGTGCGACTCCGTTCGCGCTTCTGCAGGCGAATCTGGGCCTCGGCTTCGATCTGGGGGCGCGCCAGATCACGTTCAATCAACCCCGACTGCCCGATTTCCTGGATCGGATCGAGCTCCGCAACCTGCGGCTCGGCCGGAGTGCGGCCGACGTCCTGATTCAGCGCTCCGGCAGCGACGTCTCCGTCAGCGTCCTGCGCCGGCAGGGCGACGTCAAAGTGTCCGTCGTCCACTGACCGGCGCGCCCGATCCGGAACGAAGGGCCGTGAGCCACGCCATCGACGGCTTGCGCCCTCGTCGAGCGGGCGCCGGCGTGGCGCTGATGACGCCGTTCATCACATTGGGCGGCATGGTCCGGGCCCCGATCGTGCGCCCGTTTCGGCCGGAGCGTCGGCTGCAGCCGCACGTCCTGCCCGGCCGGCCGCACGCGGACGTTCGTTGCCGTCAGGCAACCAGGGCAAAGCGGTCGACGTCGACGATGCCCTTGTCGGTGATCCGAAGATGAGGAATGACCGGCAGCGGAAGAAAGGCCAGCTGGAGAAACGGCTCCGGCAGGGTGCTACCCATGTCTCGCACGACGTCTCTCAGTTCACGCAATCTCGAGGCAACGAACTCGAATGGCTGATCGCTCATGAGCCCTGCGATCGGGAGGGCAAGCTCCTGACGCACGTCGCCGTCACAGGCCGCGACGAACCCGCCGCCGATCTCGATCAGCCGGTTGACCGCGCAGGCCATGTCGTCGTCGTTTGCGCCGATCACACAGACATTGTGACTGTCGTGCCCGACCGACGACGCCAGCGCACCTTTGCGGAGACCGAACCCTTTGACGAAACCGCGCCCGATGCCGCCGGGTCGGCCATGACGACAGAGTACGGCGACCTTGAGCAGATCCCTGTCGACATCGCTGACGCACGCACCGTCGACGACCTTCGGAATCATTTGCAGATGCTCGGTGATGATCGAGCCCGGAATGACGCCGATCACCGGAAAGGGTTCGACCCTGCTCGGCAGGCGGAAGATATCCGCCGTTACGCACTCTAGCCTCATCGAGTCGAGGCCGACCGGCTCGACCTTCGGCCGTGCCGCAAAGAGATCGGACGTGACCGGCCTGCCCTTGCAGATGACCTGTCGGACCTGGCATTCACGCAGATCGTCCAGAAGGACGATGTCGGCCTGCATGCCGGGACTGATCATCCCGCGATCGCGCAGACCGAAGCTGCGCGCGGACGACCACGTCGCGGCCCGATAGACATGCGCCGCCGGCGCGCCGTGCCGGATCGCCGTGCGGATCAGGTGGTCGATATGGCCTTCCTCGTGGATGTCGAGCGGATTGCGGTCGTCCGTGCACAGGCCGACGAAAGGCGACGTTGCGGCCGAGATGATCGGGTAGAGCTTCTGCAGGTCCTTCGAAACGGTGCCCTCCCTGATCAGCACCTGCAGTCCTTTCCGCAGCTTCTCCCACGCTTCGCCAAGTGACGTCGTCTCGTGGCAGTTGCGGATGCCGGTCGCAATATAGGCATTGAGATCGTGACCCGAGAGCAGCGGGCAGTGGCCGTCGATGTGAAAATCCGAGAACGCCGACAGCTTGCGAAGGACTTCCGGTTCCTTGCCCAGCACGCCGGGAACGTTCATGAGCTCCGCGAGGCCGAGGACTTTCGGGTGCTGCTTGTACTTGAGCAGATCATCGGCCGTCAGCCGGGCGCCCGACGTCTCGAGATCGGTCGCCGGCACGCATGACGACAGCTGAACGAACAGGTCCATCACCGTCGCAGACGCCGCCCGAAGGAAGTACTCGAGTCCGGCCGTACCGAGAACGTTGCAGATCTCGTGCGGATCGCAGATCGCGGTCGTCGTCCCTTTGGGCAGGACGCAGCGATCGAATTCGAGCGGGGACACCAGTGTCGACTCGCAATGGACGTGCGAGTCGATGAACCCGGGAACCGCCGTCAGCCCCTGCCCGTCAATCTCGACCGATCCGCGGTATCGATCGTATGTGCCGACAATCCGGTCGCCGCAGATCGCGATATCCCCGCGGCCGATTTCGCCTGTGGTGAGATCCAGGATATCGACGTTCTTGATGACGAGATCCGCCGGGGTCCGACCGCGCGCCTGGTCGATAATGTCAGCCAGCGCGTCCTCGGACAGGCGGCGGCTCATGACGCGATCTTTCCGTGCTTGCGGAACGGGTCGGATCGGCCGGACGAACTCGGACCGGCAGGGCCGGCCGCTTCGTCAGGATGACGGTCAGGACCGGCAGGGAGGCCGGCCGCAACCGGGGCGGCAGGCGCGATGCATCCGGCCCGACCGCGCAGATCGAACCCACACGCATCATTCCGTACCGGCAACGTGTTCACACCAAAAATCCATGCGCCTGGCGGAACCGTGCTCCGGCCGCCGCACGTCGATAAGACGGATCGTGGCACGGCTGCATCAAGGCTAGCGAATCGTCCTGACGTTTGGCCAGCAAATCCCGCAGCGCGAGATGAAGCTCCGAAGCTCGGATGGAGACGGACTTCACCTGTCGCCGCAAGCCGTCCGGCTTCGGCCACCGATCGCTTCCACGCAAAGACCTGTCGGCAATACCGGCCGGATCGACGATCGGCGAGAAAATCAGCGAGCCGGCCGCCCGGAACGGCGAGGCGCCCGTTCCGCCGCGCCTCAGTCTCCCGTCGCCGTTCGCTCGGATCCGGATTGCGTGTGCAGGAGGCGATCCTCGACCCGCGCGAAGGTCAGAAAGCCGAAGAAAAGCGTCGTCGCAATCGCCCAGAACAGATAGGTGAACGCGTAGGCGACGATGGCGCGGGCATGCGGCGTGAGGCTGGTCCGGGCGAGGTCCTCCAGACTCGCGATCGCGCCTGTTTCGGGCAGATCGTGCCGGACGATGCCGAGCACGAGCGCCACGGCCGCCGCGATGGCAACGGCGCCGCCCAGCGATCGGGAGAACCCGACGGCACCGCTGACGGCGCCGAGGTCGCGCGGGGCAACCGCGCTTTGCGCGGCGACCATGCTGCATGGAAAGATCGGCCCGATGCCCAGGCCCACGAGGGTCAACAGCGCCGCCGTACCGATCGGCCCGAGACGGCCGGCAACGAAGCCGAGCACCACAAGCCCGGCAATGGCGAGCGGCAGGCTGATGAGCGGCGGGCGGCGATACCGCCCGGACCGGCGGTTGTACCGGCCGGCCAGCGCGGAGGCGATCGAGGTCGACAGCAGCAGCGGAATCATCAGAATGCCGGAATCGCTGGCCGAGACGCCAAGCGCCACCTGGAAATACACGGGCGCGAGAACGGCGACGGCGAGATAGCTGCCGAAGACAAGGAACGACGCGCCGAGCACGGGTCCGACGACTCGGTCAACCAGGAAGCGCGGCGGCAGGATCGGTTCCGATACCGTGCGCTGACGCCACATGAATGCCGCACACGCTGCCCCGGCGACAAGAACGAGGCCGATCGTCCCGGTCGAGGTCCACGCCAGTCGCTTGCCGCCCAACGAGAGGACGAGCAGGAGGGCGACGGCACCGAGCGAGAGCAGGGTAATGCCGATATAGTCGATGCTTCCGCGGCCTTGAGCGGCCGGAAGCTTCTTCAGCGCCCGGTCCGACAGCAGCAGGACGACGAACCCGAGCGGCAGGTTGATCCAGAAGATCCACGGCCATCCTGCATGCTCCGCGAGCAGCCCACCCAGCACAGGCCCGAGCAGGGCCGAGGTCGCCCACACGCCGGAGAAATAGGCCGCGTAGCGTCCGCGTTCGCGCGGCGAGATCACGTCGCCGATGATGGTCTGGCCGAGCGTGATCAAGCCGCCGCCGCCGATCCCCTGGATGCCGCGCGCGACGATGAGCGGAACCATGCCCGGCGCCAGCGCGCACAGCACCGAGCCGCCCAGAAAGATCGCCAGGCATGCCGACAGCACCGGCCGCCGGCCATAGAGGTCGCTGAGCTTGCCGACGATCGGTGTCGCGCAGACCGAGCTGAGCATATAGGCCGTGACGACCCAGGAGATCAGTTCGAATCCACCGAGGTCGGCGGCGATCGACGGCAAGGCCGTCGCCACGACGGTCTGCTCCAGCGCCGCGAGAAAGATCGCCAGAAGCGCGCCGACGAGGATGATGCGAACCTCGGAACGGGTGAGCGACATGATCGTGTTCAACCCCAAGGGCGGGATACCCGGCCGGTGGACGCCAGCAGCCGTCCCGTCATCGCGTCAAACGGGGTGGCGCCCGGTCGGCCGGACCGTTGTAGGTGTTTAACGCCCGCATCCGCAACTGCCGCCCCGGGCATGACCGCCTTGTACCGAACGCGGCCGGGGCAGCAGGACGCACAGAACCGGTCCCGTCCGGTCCGAACCTGGCCCGATGCACCGGCCGATTGACGGGATTGCCGTCATATCTCAGGCGCCTCTCCGTCGGGAGGCCGTGCGGGCGCGCGAAGCGACCCGTCGTCGCCTCGCCCGTACCGACGCCCCGCCTTTGGACCGAATGGGCCGGCCGGCATGATCCGCATTGCGCCAAGGCGTTTCCTTCGTTCAGATAAGCGGGGAAAACGACCTGCGGCCGCGCGGCCGTCGCACGCGACGGCGGCGCGCCATGCACGGACTAGAGAGGAGACGCCATGCCCAGTCGCACGACACCACCGTTCCGCGCGGACCATGTCGGAAGCCTGCTCCGGCCCAAGGAGGTCCTGCAGGCTCGCGAAGACCACAAACAGGGCCGCCTGTCGGCGACCGAACTTCGACGCATCGAAGACGAGGCGATCCGCAAGGTCGCGAAGATGCAGGAAGACGTCGGCCTCCAGTCCGTTACGGACGGCGAGTTCCGCCGCGGCTCCTGGCACATGGATTTCCTGTATCAGATCGGCGGCGTCACGAAGGTGATGGACAATCTCAAGATCCAGTTCCGCAACGAGCAGGGCGTCATCGAGTTCACGCCGGCGGCCCTGAAGGTGACGGGCAAGCTGAAGCTGGAGAAATGCATCTTCGGCGAAGATTTCCTGTTCCTGAAATCCGTGACCAAGGGCACGCCGAAACTCACGATTCCCTCGCCGAGCATGATGCATTACCGCGGCGGCCGCGCGGCGATCGACTCCAACATCTATCCCGACATAGAGGCGTTCTGGGACGATCTGGCGCAGGTCTACGCCGACGAGATCGAAGCACTCAGCAAGCTCGGATGCACCTACCTGCAGCTCGACGACACGAGCCTCGCCTACCTGAACGACCCGGCGCAACGCGAGCACATCACGCGGTTGGGCGGCAACGGCGAGACCCAGCACCTCACCTATATACGCCTCATCAACAAGGCGCTGGCCAAGAAGCCCGCCAACATGACGATTTGCACGCATATGTGCCGCGGCAATTTCCGCTCGTCATGGGTCGCATCCGGCGGCTACGACCACGTCGCCGAAGCGCTCTTCAACGAGCTGAAAGTGGATGGCTTCTTCCTCGAGTACGACGACGCGCGCTCGGGCGGATTCGAGCCGCTGCGCTTCGTGCCCAAGGGCAAGATGGTCGTCCTGGGCCTGGTGACGACCAAGAAGGGCGCGCTCGAGAGCAAGGACGAGCTCAAGCGGCGGATCGACCAGGCGGCGAAGTTCGTCCCGCTCGATCAGATATGCCTGTCGCCGCAATGCGGGTTCTCGTCGACCGTCGACGGCAATGCGCTCACGATCGACGAACAGTTCGCGAAACTGCGCCTGATCGTCGAGACCGCCCGCGAGGTGTGGGGCTGACCGGCTGCACCGCGACCCGCCTTGCACCACCGCTTTCCCGGCGCCGGTCTACCGGCGCCGGGAATGTCGAGCCCGACGGGCGGGCCGCGGCGGGGTATCGGGCAGGGTCACCGCTACTTGATAATAGTTCTCATTTGCATTGACTAATGACCCGACATCGGCTTACCGTCGGGACGGCATGCGGAGCGTTCACAACGACCTTCTGGTGGCCGAACCCTGCGCGCTCGACATCGCGCAATTGACCTTTCCCGAGCAACTCGTCCTGTGGTCGATCCGGACCTGGGCTGAGACGCCGGGCGATGCCGTTCTTATCCATCGCGAGATGATCCGCGCGTGCGGCGCGACTAGCGGCTCTCTGGCGTTCGCCATGCTGCGCTGTCTGCTATCTATGCTCGCGCGCGGCGGGTGTCGGCCGACGCATTGCCATCGCCTCGCCTGCCGGGTCGTCGGTGCGGACGAGCAGGCGATCCTCGGGTTGATCGCGGCGAGCCAAGCCGATGATCGACGTTATGCCGAAGCCCAGGCGTCGCAACTCGTCATGCCGGCGCTACGCAAACCCTTCCTGGAAGCGGCGGTCTTGCTTGCCACGACCCTTGACGAGGCGGGTTGGCATCTGCCGCCGCGCTACGCGCTGCCGCGGCCAGGTGTGCCGCTGCATTGAGGGGAGCCGCCATGCATGCACATCTGATGCTGGTCGCGCTCTTCGTAATGCTGGCGGTGCTGAGCGGGCTCGCGGTGCGGCTTCGCCTTGCCCCGGAATCAAATCGCGGCCGGAACGCCTCAGTGGTCGCATTCGGCACGCTGACCGTCGTCGCATTCGTTCTCCTGGCGTCGGATTGCATCGTTACAGGTGCCTGCATGGCAAACGTCGTTCACGACGTCGGAGACGATCCATCAGCCTGCGTGGAATGACGGACGGCGCCGACACTGGCACCGCCGGTCGCAGCGCAATCACTCATCCTGAAGCCGGTCCTGCGGCCCGGCGCGCAAGTTCGGACCGGCCGCCCGCCGGTGGCGGATCCTCCGGCAGGACCGACGGACGCCCGCTGACGATGGCCTGCTCGAGGAGATCGACTTGCTCCACCTCCCACCCGTGACGGGCAGGAAAACCGCCCATGGCGGATGCCTTGCGCAGCCGTCATTCCGCGCCTAGTCTTCGCCATCTTCGCAGGCGTTTCCGAACGCCGCTGCCGCCTACGTAAGTCGCGCCTTCCGTGCCGTCCGGTTTGTTTTCGGCCGGCGGGACCGCGCTTGTTCTCTGGAAGGGTCCGGATTCCGAATGCAGATCGCCGTGGAGATCGTCCTGCCCGTCTTCGCGCTCATCCTGTGCGGTTACGGGATCGCGCGCGCGAAGATCCTGGATGCGGGCGGCATCAAAGGCATTTCCGACTTCGTCTACTATCTCGCGATTCCGGCACTCCTTTTCCGCAGCACCGCTGGCGGCGTGCTGCGCGACGCCCAAAATGTCGACGTCGTGTTCGTCTATTATGGAAGTGCGTTGACCGTATTTGCGGTGGCCATGCTGGTCGGCCGGCTTGCCTTCGGCCTCGATCTCGCCAAGCAGGCGCTCATGGCGATAAGCGCCACGTTCTCAAACGCCGTGCTGCTCGGCATTCCGCTGGTCTTCACCGCTTTTGGGACGGCCGGACAGGCCCCGGTGCTTCTCATCGTCAGCCTGCACACGGTCATTCTCCTTTCCGTCGCCACCGTACTGATCGAGATCGGACGCGGCGACGGCGGCCGGCCGGGCAAGGTCGTGGTCACGACCGCGACGGCATTGGTCAAGAACCCCCTGATCCTGGCGATCGTCGTCGGTTCCGCCTGGGGCTACACGAGCTGGCCCGTTCCGGCGCCGCTCGACACGTTTGTGCGGATGCTTGCCGGGGCGGCGGCGCCGGCCGCGTTATTCGCATTGGGGGGCACGCTCGCCGGCTTTCGCATCGCCGGCGACATGCGCGACATCGCCGTGATCGTGTTCCTCAAGCTCGTCGTCTTTCCGGCGTTCGTCTGGCTGCTCGCGACGCATGTCTTTCGCCTGGAGCCGATCGACGCGGCCGTCGCCGTCGTGGTCGCCGCCCTGCCGACCGGCGTCAATCCGTTCATTCTGGCGCGGCGGTACGATCTCTACGTCCAGCGGTCGGCAAGCAGCGTCGTCATTTCGACCGCATTGTCCGTACTCACGGCGGCGCTGCTCCTGGCATGGTACGTTCCACGTTGACGCCGATGACCCGAGCATGAGTATGGCGCCCAGATCGTATTCCGCCCGCGGGTTTCTTCTCGCCGCGACTCTATTCGTGGCCTTCAACCTGCGACCTGGCATTTCGTCGGTCGCGCCGCTGCTGGAAACGATACGCGCCGAACTCGGGCTGACGCACGCGATGGCCAGCCTTCTGACCAGCATCCCGCTGTTCTGCATGGGCGTGTTTCCATTTCTTGTTCCCTTCGTCATGACGCGCTTCGGCCTCGAGCGGGGACTGCTCGGCGCCCTTGCGCTGACCGCGCTGGCCATTCTCTTGCGTGCGATCGGTACGTCCGACGTGCTGTTCGGTTCGGCGCTTCTGGTCGGCGCCGGCGTCGCGGTCGGACAGGCATTGGTGCCGGGGGTGGTCAAACGCCATTTCGCGCAGCGGTCGGCATCGGTGATGAGTCTTTATTCGATGTGCATGACGCTGGGCGCGGCCACCGCAGTCGCCGTCACCGCGCCGATATACGTGATGCTCGGCAGCTGGGCCTGGGCCCTCGCGCTCTGGGGCGTTCCCGCCGTCGCCGCCCTGATCGCATGGGCCCCGTTCGCCCGTCCGTCACGGGCCGCAGAGCCGGCACGGAAGGTCGCCGGACTGCCATGGAAGAGCGGTCTCGCCTGGCGAATCACATTGTTCTCGGCCGGAACCTTCGGCGTGTTCTGGGCGACGCAAACCTGGTTCGTCGCGTTCTATGAAGAATTGGGCTGGAATGCGACTCAGGCGGGGGCGCTGCTGGCGACCGTCACGGCGTCGCAGGTATTCATCCAGATCAGCTTCGCGACATTTGCCGATCGTTGGCCTGACCGCCGTCCATTGATGATCGTGGGGCTGATAACGTCCGTCGTCGGCTTCGCGCTCGTGGCGCTCGCACCGACCACGGCCCCGGTCGCGTGGGCCGTCCTGCTCGGCCTCGGCATCGGATCGATCTTTCCCCTTGCCCTCAACCTGCCGATCGACCATGCCGCCGATGCCGAGGGGGCGAGCCGGCTCACGGCGCTGTCGCTCGGTGCCGGCTATCTTCTGGCGGCGCTTCTCCCCGTGGTGCTTGGCTGGATTCGCAGCATCGCCGGCAGCTTCGTCCCGGCATTCCTGGCGCTGGCCGGAATGAGCGCCGCCATGATCCTTCTCGCCGTCACCTTCCGACGTGCGGATCGGGAAATGACGGCCTAACCCGGCCGCCAATCCCACCGGCCCGCGTACCGTCGCCGGACCGTCAGCCGATCCGCAGCGGTGCAAAGTGGCGGACGATCGCGGCCGTGACGCTCAATCCCGTCACCCACGACGTCTTCGGGTTTCCCGGCGAGGGCCGATTCACCAGGGTGATGCGGCACTCGCCCGCCGGACCGCTCACGATCACCTCGTGCTGATTCCCGCCGGCGGCGGGATCGACGACCACGCGAACGTCGGTCGCGCCCATGCCGATGCCGCCGAGCGCGAGTGTCGCCGCCACATTGAGATTCTTCGGATACCTGAGCGCCGCCTCGGCGGCGGAGCCGGCGAACAGTTCGATCTCGTCCCTCACGTCTTCGGGACGCAGACCCAACCGCGCCAGCTCGTCAGCCCAGGCTGCCGGCGGCTTCCGCGAAACATAGGTCACGCGCGTACCGGCGACGTCGCGAACGGCCGCAAGATAGTCGAGACCCGCGACCGCGCCCGAGGGGACGATCAGTTTCGCCCGGCCTGTCTTGGCCGCCGTCATCAACCGCTCGCGCAATACGTCATCCGCCAGCGCGCCCACGGACGAGACGACGAGATCCCGGCCCGCGGACAGACAATCCGCCCCGTATTGCGCCAACGCGGCGTGGCCGGCCGCTTCGACCGTCAGATCGGGCGCCCAGGCGAGCAGTTCCCGCATGTCGTGAAGCAGGCGGATTCCGGCAGGCAGGCTTTCCCGGCGCGGCGAGTGCGGACGCAACAGCACGGCAAGATCCACGCTTCCCGCCAGACCGGCCTGAAGACCTGCTGCGACTTCCGAACCGATTGCGCCGAACCCGATGATTGCCACGCGCCGATCGTTCACGGATGTACCTCCCGATGCCCGCTGAACCGGGCGCGGATATGATGGCCAAACCGTCAGGAATCACAGAAGCCGATCGTGGCGCAACCCGTTGCAGCCCGCGCCCGGCGTTTCCGACACGGCCGCCATGCGGTATCGATGTATGGGAGGCGTTGACACCAGCCGCGCACCGGGGTTGAACCATCAACCGATGGCTGGCGTCTTTGATCGGCGAGCCGAGTTATCGCATCGCAAAAGAAAGACTTTCCTGCAGGAGCGCGGGAGTTCAAAGGAGGAGAGCAGCAAATGAGTTCGTCAGGCAAAGTCGCCCTGGTTACCGGGGCAGGATCCGGCATCGGCAAGACCGTCGCGATCGCACTTGCCAAGGAGGGCTACGCCGTCGTGCTCGCCGGACGCCGCAAGGAGGCGCTGGAAGCGGTCGCCGGCGAGATAAAGGCGTCAGGCGGACGTGCGCTGGCCGTTCCCACGAACGTCGGTGATCCGGCATCGGTCAAGGCACTCTTCGCAAAGACGAAGGAAACGTTCGGCCGCCTCGACCTTCTGTTCAACAACGCGGGCATCGGCGCCCCGGCGATCCCGCTCGAAGATCTCACCTTCGAGCAGTGGAAGGCGGTCGTCGACACCAATCTGACCGGCGCCTTCCTGTGCACGCAGGAAGCCTTCAAGATCATGAAGGATCAGCAGCCGCGCGGCGGGCGGATCATCAACAACGGCTCGATCTCGGCACACGCGCCGCGGCCGTTCTCGGCCCCATATACCGCGACCAAGCATGCGATCACGGGTCTTACCAAATCGACCTCGCTGGACGGTCGCAAGTACGACATTGCGTGCGGCCAGATCGACATCGGCAACGCGGCGACCGAGATGACGGCCAGAATGAAGGACGGCGTGCCCCAGGCCAACGGAACGATCGCCCCGGAGCCGACGATGGACCCGAAATACGTGGCGCAGGCCGTGGTCTACATGGCAAGCCTGCCGCTGGACACCAACGTGCAATTCCTCACGGTAATGGCGACCAAGATGCCCTTCATCGGGCGCGGTTGAAGCGCGCCCACGGTCCCTGCCGGGAGGACGGCCGATTCGCCCACCCCGGCAGGACCGTGTCGGTGGCAGCGGTGAAACCTGTCGTCGCGCCGTCCGTCGCGACGGACCTGACGCAAGATCGGTCAGAGCGTGAGGCCGCCGTCGATGATGTGAATGGTCCCGGTCGTAAACGCAGCCTCGTCGGAGGCGAGATAGACGGCGAGCTGCGCGATCTCTTCGGGCCGGCCGAGCCGCCCCATCGGCTGACGGGCGACGAAGGCGGCCCGTGCCTTCTCGACGTCGCCCTGTGCCTTCATGCGCTCACCCAACGAGGGCGTGTCGACAGTGCCGGGGCAAATCGCATTGCAACGTATGCCGCGCGTGATGAAATCGATCGCGATCGATTTCGTGAGACCGATCACCGCGGCCTTCGTGGCGCCATAGACGAAGCGGTTGGGAACACCCTTCACGCTCGATGCGACCGAGGCGATGTTGATGATGCTGCCGCCGCCCGCGCTCAACATGCCGGGCAGGAAGGCATGGCACATCCGGTACATCGACTTGACGTTGAGATCGAACGAGAAGTCCCAGTCGCCCTCGGAGCATTCCAGGATCGTGCCGTGGTGGACGAAGCCGGCGCAATTGAACAGGACGTCGACCGCCCCCAGTTGCGCCGAGAGCGCCTTGATCGCGGCCCCATCCCGGACATCGAGCGGGCGGGTCTCGATCTGCGGTGCCTCCTTCTTCAGCGCGGCAAGGGCATCCTCGTTGATGTCGGTCGCAACCACCCTCGCCCCCTCCGCCGCGAATGCCAGCGCGGTCGCACGGCCGATTCCCTGACCGGCTGCCGTCAATACCGCAAGCTTTCCCGCTAGACGTCCTGGCATGTTCAACTCCCCCTCTCCTGTCGGTGCACCGCAAGCGGTGGGCTTCCGCCTCTATCCCATTCGACTGCCGATTGCAAAGTCGTTGTCGGCGGGGGCCGAAGCAGCGTCGGCGCCGACGTCAAGAACCATGTCGCAACGGCGGCAAAGGCGGCTATCCTGGCCGGACCGATCCCTCGATTACGTCGACATGCAACTATCGATTTCCACCGATCTGTCGCCATGATGCCGCGGCGCCGACTGGCCCGACGCGCCGCTTCGCGTCGCCTTCCCCATACCGAACCCACGTGAGATCCATGCGCGCGATCGAATGCCTTGTTCGCATGCCCTGCCGCGTCGGCGAATCGCCCGTCTGGGATGCCGAGCACGGCCGGCTGCTGTGGGCGGATATTCTGTCCGGGGAAATATACGCTCTCGAGCTTGCCACCGGCCGGCGACGCCAATGGACCTTCGACGGGCCGGTCGGCAGTTTCGGAATCGCCCGCAGCGGCCGACTCGTCGTCGCGGTCGGAAACGGCGTCTATCTTTTCGATACGCGAACCGAGAAGCTGGAGCTGCTGGCGCGCGTCGAGGAGAACCGACCGACCAATCGGCTGAACGACGGCAAGGTCGGGCCGGATGGCGCCTTCTGGGTCGGCAGCATGGACGATCGGCCGACGAAGGAGCCGGTTGCGGCGCTCTATCGCGTCACCGCCGACGGGCGGGCCGAGCGCAAGATCGATGGTCTCAAGGTTTCGAACGGCCTCGCATGGTCGGCGGACGGCCGGACGATGTTCCATTCCGACTCGCGCGGTCCCTGGATCGACCGCTGGAACTTCGATGCCGTCACCGGCGCCATCTCTGGACGCAGCCGGATCCGCATTCTGGCGGACGAGGAGGGCCGTCCCGACGGCGGTGCAACGGACGTCGAGGGGTGTTACTGGAGCTGCGGCGTCTCGGCCGGCTGCATCAACCGCTTTGCCCCTGACGGCACGCTGCTCATGCGCATCCCCGTGCCGGTGCCGGCACCGACCATGCCATGCTTCGGCGGGCCGGACATGCGCACGTTGTTTTTCACCAGCCTGCGTGACGGCCTGCCCCAAGACACGCTTGCGCGCGTTCCGGAAGCCGGGAGCGTGTTCATGATGCGGGTCGATGTCGCCGGCGTTCCGATCGGAACGTTCGCGGACTGAAGGCGGCCGGTGCCGCCGGACCGACCCGGCGCGCCCGGTATCCCGCCCGGACCGGATCGGGACGGCTCAGCTCGAAGCCGAGGCGCGAAGCGCCTTCCCGGACACCCGGGTCGCCCGCGACTTTGACCGGATCGCGGCCGTACCGAACGGACGGGTGGCCGCCGAAACGCCCACCGGCTAGCCTGTTCCGATCGAACCCACACGGAAGACAGGCACGGCCATGACAATCTCCCAACCCGCCGGCGGCACGCAGGACGAAGACAAGGTGGTCAGGAGCGACGCCGAATGGCGGCGCCTGCTGACGCCTGAGCAGTATCAGGTTCTGCGGCGACACGGCACCGAGCGCGCCGGCAGCAGCCCGCTCAACAAGGAGCACCGCGCCGGCACGTACCGGTGCGCCGGTTGCGGTCAGCCGCTGTTCTCGTCGGACACGAAGTTCGACAGCGGCACCGGCTGGCCCAGCTTTTGGGCGCCGATCGAAGGTGCGATCGAGACATCGACGGACCGCAGCTTCCTCATGGTCAGGACCGAGGTGCACTGCCGGCGTTGCGGCGGCCATCTCGGCCACGTGTTCGACGATGGACCGGCGCCGACGGGCCAGCGCTACTGCATGAACGGGGCCGCCCTGCGATTCGAGCCAAAATGAGCGGCGGCCGCGCCAACGACGACGGCGCCGCCGAACGTCGCCGAGTTCAGCCGACTGCCTGACGACCTCGTGGGTCGCGTAACCGGGCGGGGCCGGCTCAAGCACGTTCCGTCGACCTGACGGACGGCCGCGGCACTCCCTTCCCGCTCCGTCGTCCAGGAATCCGTCGCTAGCGACGCCAATCGGGATCGTCGCGGTCCAGGAGGCGCTTCAGCGCCTCGAAGTGGTTGCGCGCATAGACCGGCAGGTCGGCTTCGATCTGCTGCTGTACCGTCCGCGCGATGTTGTCGCCGACGAGCTTCAGCGGGCGCCCCGTCGACATCGCCAGCACTTGCGCCTGCGCCGCGCGCTCGAGGTAATAAAGATCGTCGAATGCCGTCGCCACGTCGGGACCGACGACGATGACGCCGTGGTTCTCCAGGAACAACACCCGCTTGTCGCCGAGCGCCCTCGCCATCCGGTCGCCTTCGGAGGTATCGAGCGCAAGCCCGTTGTACCCGCCGACGTCGGTGTCGTAGGCGACGACGCCGTAGAACCGCAGCGCGCTTTGGATGCACGGCTCGAGCCGGCCGCCTTGGATCATGGTCAGTGCCGTCGCATAGGGCATATGCGTATGCAGCACGCATTTCGCGTCCGGCCGCGCGCGATGGATCCGGCTATGGATATAGAAGGCCGTCGCCTCGATCGTCAGACGGCCCTCGACGGTCCTCCCCTGGCCGTCGACCACGATCAGATCGCTTGCCCGGATCTCGTGCCAATGGAGTGCGTGCGGATTGACGAGGTAGAGATCCTCTGCCCCGGGCACCGTCAGGCTGAAGTGATTGCAGACCCCTTCGTTCAGGCCCAGTCTGGCCGCCCACCGCAGGGCAGCCGCGAGGTCGATCCGCGCCTGCGCCACGGGTGACGGGGGTGCCGGGCGGCGTCGCCCGCCGCGCCGCGATAAGCTTCCCGAGGCTCTTTTCGTGGATCTCGGCATCGACAGCTTCCTTGTTGAAGACCGATGCGATATTAGCGCACCGCATGGGCGCGCCAATCCCGTATCATGCCGTGCCGATATCCTGCCGCCTCTCGTCGCCATGGACTCCGCCTCACCCCTGGTTCCGGATCCCCTGACGCCCGATGCGCGCGCCCTTGCCCGGGGCGTGAGCCGTGCCCTGGATCGCCAGGGCTGGCGCTGCCTGACCGAGTTCCCGCTGTTGTCCGGCCGTCGTGCGGACCTGATCGCGCTCGACGAAGGCGGCCGTTTCCTCATCGTCGAGATCAAGACCACGCCCGCCGACTACCGTGCGGACCGCAAGTGGCGCGAGTACCTCGACTACTGTGATTGGTTTGCGTTCGCGGTCCCTGCCGGGTTCCCCGTGGGCCTGCTTCCGGCCGAGGTCGGCCTGATCGTCGCCGACGCATATGATGCGGTCAGCCATCGTCCGGCGATGGCCGCACCGGCCCTGAGCCCGGCCCGCCGCCGCCAAATCCTGATCCGCTTCGCCCGCGCCAGCGCCGACCGTCTTCGACGCGTCCTCGATCCGGAGACGTGACGGCGGCCGGATCCGTTGGCCAAATGCCGGTCAGTCCCCATCTCCCGAACGTCTTAATCTTGTCTTTACCGGCACATCTCACAATTTAAATGCACAAAGACTTGCCGGCGCGAATACCGTTGTGCCAAAAGGTGGCGCGCGCGATGGGCGCGAAGGGTCTATGCGGGTATCGTCTCTTGGATTGCTGATGCTGGGACTTCTCGGTTCCTCTGCCGAGGGGAACGGACTCCCTTCGTCGCCGGCGCCCGCGGAACCGGCCCTCGTCAGCCGCATCGAGATGTTCATCGCCAAGCAGCGGGCTGCCGACTCCCTGGCCTGCATCGCCCTAGGGCATGTGGCCGAGACGCCGGACCATACAACCTGCATTCGGGAGCGGGCGGCCCAGCGCCGCGCGGCGCTCCAGGGCCTGCCGCGAACCCAGCCGGCACTGGGCCGTGTCGAGCGGCGCGAGGGCTGCGGGACCGCGGCCGGGCCCGGCCCTGTGATGTGTCAGGATATCTAGTAATTTTCGCCTAAAACACCCGGCATCGGCGGCGGTCGCGATCAGCGGGCCATTCTCCGGATCGTCGCGGTGGTGCTGTGACCGGGCGCGAGTTCCGCCAGCAGCACGCGCCCACCCCAGCCTTGGACGAGATCGGCCCCGACCACCTGGTCCAGCCGGTAATCGGCCCCCTTCACCAGGACGTCCGGCCGCAGCGCCTCGATCAGCTCGAGCGGCGTATCCTCTTCGAACACGACGACCAAATCGACGTCCGCCAACGACGCGAGGACCGAGGCGCGCGCCGCTTCGCCCTGGATGGGGCGGTCCTTGCCCTTGAGGCGCCGGACCGATTCGTCGCTGTTGAGCCCAACGATCAGCCGATCGCAGGCCGCCTTCGCCTGGCTCATCAGGGACACGTGGCCAGGATGCAGGAGGTCGAAGCAACCATTGGTAAAACCGACACGCAGCCCCTGGCGGCGCCACCGGGCGACGGCCTCCACCGCTTCGGCGCGCGTGGCGATCTTGTTGTCCCGTGCCGCGGCGTCGGCCGAATGCAGGGCACGGACCAGATCCGCCGCATAGGCGACGGCCGTACCGACCTTTCCGACCACGATCCCGGCCGCCACGTTGGCGAGGCGGGCCGCCTCGAGCCATGACAGCCCCGCGGCAATACCCACGGCCAGCGTGGCGACGACGGTATCGCCGGCGCCCGATACGTCGAAGACCTCCCGCGCCACGGCCGGCAGATGATGTACGTCCTGGCTGGTAACCAGGGTCATGCCATCCACCCCCCGGGTGCAGAGCACGGCATCGACGCCGCAGGCCGTGATGATCTTGCGGGCGGCGCGTTCGACGCTCGCATCGCTGTCGACGGCCATCTGCGCCGCTTCGGCGAGTTCCCGCCGGTTGGGCTTGAGCAGCGTCGCGCCCCTGTAGCGCGAGAAATCGACCCCTTTGGGATCGACGATCACCGGCTTGCCGGCGATCTGCGCGGCCGCGATCATGGCCTGGAGCCCGCGCGGCGTCAGAACGCCCTTGGCGTAATCGGACAGGATCACGACGTCGCAGTCCGACACGGCGGCCTGGACCAGACGGACGATGTCGGCGACCGTCGCATCGCTGAGCGGGGCGATGGTTTCCTGGTCGGCGCGCAGGAGCTGCTGGCTGCCGGCCACGAAACGGCGCTTGATCGTCGTCTGGCGCTGACGCTCGACCAGCAGATGCGGTTCGACCCCCTGGAGCTGGCCGACCAGCCCCGTGATCTCGTGACCTGCGGGATCGCGGCCGACGACGGAGACGAACTCCACGCCGGCACCGAGTCCCACGATGTTTCGCACGACGTTGCCGGCGCCACCGAGCATGGCCGATTCGCGCTCGATCCGCAGGACCGGGATCGGCGCCTCCGGCGAGATCCGGTCGACGTGCCCATAGACGAAACAGTCGAGCATCACGTCGCCGACGCAAAGGACGCGGACCGTCCCGAAGCGGTCCACATGGGCAGCGAGTTTGGTGTCCATACTCATGGTGATCTTGGTGCGGAATCTCGAACGGTCAGACTAGCCCGAGTTCCTGTTCGATCGCGCCGCACAGCATCTGGCCCAGCATGATATGCATTTCCTGGATTCGTGCGGTGGTATTGGACGGCACGATCAGGCAGGGATCGGCAAGCCCCTTCATCGCGCCGCCACCCTTCCCGGTCAGCGCCGCCGCCGTCAACCCCATCCGGCGTGCAGTCTCCAAAGCCTTGACCACATTGGGCGAGGTACCCGAAGTCGTAATGCCGATGGCAAGGTCGCCGGGTCGGCCGAGCGCCTCGATCTGACGGGCGAACAGGAGATCGAACCCGAGATCGTTGCCGATCGCGGTCAGGGCCGAACTGTCGGTGGTGAGCGCAATCGCCGGAATCGCCTTCCGGTCGCGGACATAGCGGACGGTCAGCTCCGTCGCGAGATGCTGGGCGTCCGCGGCGCTGCCGCCGTTGCCGAAGAACAGGAGCTTGCCGCCGTTCGAAAGGCACGTCACGGCAGCGGCGACGAGACGCCGGAACTCGAGAGCCAGTTGGCTGCGCGTCGCGGCGAGGACGTCGGCATGCTCATCGAGCTCGCTCGCGAAGAACCGGTCGATATCGATACGACCCATGTCACGTCCCCAGTCTCGGCCACCGTGGTCCCTGCCGTTCGGCACGCCATTCCTGCCGTTATCGCCCGGACATCAGGTTCTGGATTTCGCAGCCCGCTCGAGAATCGCCGCAAATCGCGCACCGACGACCTCAATATCGAAGGTCTTGTTGGCGTAGTCCAGCGCGTTGTGGCCGAGCTCGGCGCGCAACGCCGCATCCCCGGCCAGACGGTCGGCGGCCTTGATGAACCCGTCGGTATCGCCGGGAGCGACGACCAGGCCGGAACGATTTCGGACGATCGTGCGCGCGGCAAGGTTCTCGGGCGGAATGGCGGCGAGGATCGGCCGCCCCGCGCAGTGATAGGTCAGCACCTTGGACGGGACCGAAAAGATGCCGGCCTCGGGCTCGAGGATCGAGATCAGGACGTCGCCGGTGGCGATCACGTCCGGCATCCGTTCGAACGGCTGGAAGGGCAGCAGGATCAGGTTGTCGAGGCCGCGGCCATTGTCCCGCAGCCAGTCCGCTCCCAGGCCTTCGGAGTTCACGACGACGCGGACATCCGGCCGATCCCGGTAATGGCGTGCAAGTTGAAGCAGAAGATCCGGGTTGTGCTTGAGCCCGAGCGTTCCCGAATAGAGGAACACCAGCTTGTCGGCGAGTCCGTGCTCGACCGCCCAGGCATTGGCGCGCGACCGCGCCGGCAGCTCCTCGCGCGGCGCCCAGTTCTCGATGACCGTAACGTGTTCGCGCGGCACGCCCCATGCCGTCAGGATCGGCAGGAAGTCCTCGGTGATGGTGACGATGTGATCGCTTTCGCGGAGCAGCCGCTTTTCGAGCGCGATGTACCGCGCCCCGATCAGCGCCCCGATTACCGGAAGCTTGCGTCGAAGGATGCGGTCGATCGCAAGGCTGTAGATGTCCTGATGCCAGTAGACGAACGGAATCTTCTGACGACGGCAGTAGTCGAACGAGATCGCCTGAATGTCGAGCGGTGCGTTGCCGGCCAGGGCGACGTCGGGGCGAAATGCGTCGATCGCTTCGACGAGGCGGTGCCCGTAGGCACGCTCCTGAAAGACGCGCTTCAGGAAACTGTATTTGGCGAACGGCTCGTCGAGGGTGATGCCGCGCGCCTTGAATCCCGGCGGGTCGTCCGGCCGACGGGCGAAGGTGCCGCGCGGGCTCTGGAACGACTGGAAGAAGACGTGCAGTACCTCGTGGCCGAGGCGGGCGAGATACCGGGACAGCTGCGGCTGAAACGGCTGGCCAGGGTAGTCGTGGACGAGAATTCTCATCGGCGCCGCGCCTTTATCACCAGACAGTCGCCGCGCCCAAGGACATTGCCGAGCCATAACGCCGGGAACAGGACCCCGCGCGCGATCAGCATGAGGCCGCCGACCAGCACCGTGCTTCGCAGGCGTGCGGGTCGATCGGGGAACAGCCATGCGATGATCGACTGCGCGACCCACAGGGCCGGCGTCACCTGTCGCTCCGCGACCACATCGAACCCGCACGAACCAAGCAAGCGTTTCAGGCGCGCCGACGAAAAATGCGTGATGTGGAACGGCACGTGCCAATTGATCCAGGCCCGGCCGAAAAGGGCGCGCAGCCAGCTCCGCGCATTCGGCAGGCTGATCCACACTTCGCCGCCCGGACGCAGGACCCGGTGCACGTCGGCGAGCATCGCACGCGGGTCGAGCGCGTGCTCGAGCACGTTCGACAGCACGACCCGGTCGAATGGGACCTCGGGCCGGAATGCGTCGAGATCGACGTCGTGAACCACGAAACCGCGGGATCGCGCCTTCGCGGCTGCGTTCCGGTTGAGCTCGAGCCCCTCCGGCGTAAAGCCGTTGCGCCGATAAAGCGTAAGGCCTCGTCCCTCGTTGCAGCCGACATCCAGCAGGCGGCCTTGCCCCCTCTCGCCATGGAAAGAGATGTCGCCGTCGACCGCCAGCATGAGCCGATAGAACGGCGACATCAGAAACCGCTCGCGCCAACCGACATAGGCACCGCCGCCGCCCGAAACTTGCGCGAAATTGTAGTACGTCTCGTAAAGACGCTTGAGCTCGGCGGCGGTCGGCAGGGGGCTCGTCTGCTCGAGCCCGCAATCATCGCAGATCAGGATCGACCATGCGCCCGGAACACCGAACCGGTTGTCGCGAACGTCGGCCAATACCACTCGCGTCGCGCCGCTGCAGAGAATACAGCGAGCCGTCATGAACGGTCCTTGTGCTTGCGACGCTCATAGAGTTTCGCGTCGACGAGGAAGCGGAACCAGAACGTCTGCAGCACGTAGAAGATCAGCCCTTCGCGCCCGTCGAGGAAGCCGCGCTTCCAGACATAACGGTAGAGAAACAGCAGCAACGCGCGCAGGAACGGCGGCTGCCGGTAGTAGAAATCGCGCTGGCGGCGCTTCTCCGATACCGGATCGCCCTCCCTGTCCGACTTGATCACGCCGGATGGCTCCGGCGCCAGCAGTTCGTCGACCTCGGCATCCGACCATCGATTGTGCCGTTGCGTCCATTCGCTGAGCGACAGGCGGATGTCGTCGATCATCGGGCTCCGCAGCTTGCCGGTTCGCCCGTCGACATAGAAATGCTGGTCGTATTTTCGGCTTTCGCACCGGCCCCGGCCACGCCGGAACAGACGCAGATGATAGATGGGATACATGCCGCCGTGACGAAGCGGGCGCCCGTGGAAGTGAACGAGACGCGGCACGTAGAAGCCTGCGATGTCGTCCGGCACCTCGCCGGCGAACAGCTGACCGAGTTCCGCGACGAGTTCGTCGCTCAGACGCTCATCGGCATCGAGATGAAGCTCCCAGGGATGTTTGAGCGCAAGCGTGTCGATCGCCCAATTCCGCTGCGCGCCGTAGTTTTGGAACGGGTGCTGTACCACCTTCGCCCCGGCTGCCCGGGCGATCTCGAGCGTGCGATCCGTCGAGAACGAATCGACCACGTGGATGTCGTCGCTCACGCGCCGTGCGCTGGCGAGCGTCGCGCCGATCGTCGCCTCGGCATTGTACGTCAGCACAACGATGGAGATTGGCAGCATGTTGGACGAGGGGCCCGGAGCGTCAGCCGAACAGGGTTATCGGGAAAGATGTGACGGCCGACCGGTCGCGGCGACCGAGCGATACACGGTCTCGAGATCATGCGCAATCCTGTCCCACGCGAACTTCGCCTCGACAAGCCGGCGCCCGCGCGCCCCCAGCGCCGCCGGGTCCGGATCCGCCGCGATGCGGACGATCTGGTCGGCAACGGCCTCGACCGTCGTGGGTCCCACCAGACCGGCGCCGGCGTCCATGACCTCCCGCCAGATGTTCACCTTGTCCGAGATGGCGACCGGCACGCCGCAAGCCATGGCCTCGGCCACGGCGATGCCGAAATTCTCCGAATAGGACGGCAGCACGAACATCAGGGCGTCGCGGAACGCCTCGAGCTTCGGGCCGTGTGCCAGCATCCCCGTGAAGGTCACGCGGTCGACAATGCCCGCATGCCTGATCCAGGCATCCATCTTTGCGCGCATCCCGTCGTCCGGGCCGGCGACGACGAGATGCAGGTCAGGTTGCGCCGTCAACGCCTTGGCGAAAGCGGGCACCAGGAGATCGAGCCCCTTCTTGAAGTTGAGGCGGCCCAGAAACAGGACGATGCGACGCCCCGCGAGCTCGGGATATCGTGCCCGGAACCGGCCCGGCGGCGGCAGATCGGCATAGTCGGCGAGATCGAGGCCGTTGGGGATCACCACGCCCGGCGTGCCGAATACGAAAGGCTGGGCCAGCCTCATCTCCTCGGCGGCTGTGTAATGGAGGGCGGCCGCCCCGCGGATGACGCGGTTCTGGAACAGGAGCTCCAGGGGTTTCTTTCGCCACCGATGGCGCCGCCAGATATACGGGTCGAGGGTGCCGTGCGGCCGCAGCAGGTAGGGGACATGGTGCCGCGCGCACAACCGTGCCGCCGCCCAGACATGGTACAGATAAAGCGAGTGGATATGGACCACGTCGGCCGCCGGGATCGCGTTCGCCAGCGCGCGCGCCAGCGGAAACGACGTCGCGAATGCGGCCGGGAAGTGCTGCCGGAAAAAATGGAGCCCCACGCCGTCGTCCGCCATCCGCCGCTCCAGGGCCGGCATCTCGTCCGCCGCCAGACCCCGGTCGGTCGTGAAGATGTCGACCCGATGGCCAAGCCGCGCCACTGCCCGCGCCATGTCGATGGCGGCCTTGGCCGGCCCTCCGGTACGGGCGGCAAGCGAGGCAATCACGTGAACGATGCGAATGGGGACCTCCGACGGGCGGCGGTGAGCTAACAAAAAGCAGGCGACCCGTCATCTGTAAATGTCTGACCTGACGGAGGGAGAACGCATTGCGGCCGCGCATTCTTCCATTGCCGGGCGCAGTCGCCCTGATATTCTCCGCAGCCGATCGCTCATCGCCTCATGGCCGATACCCAGTCTTCCGACTATCGCGCACGCCTGCTGGCCCGCTACGTGTCGACGCATGCCAGCGTCGGCGACGCCGCCACCCGGGAGGGGCTCGAGCGGCGTCGTGCCTATCTCGACCGCCTCATACGCGACCACTTCCCCGCCGACCGGAACGCCGCGATCGTCGATCTGGGGTGCGGTCATGGCGCCCTCCTTTGGGCGGCGCGCCGGGCAGGTTACACCGACGTGACGGGCATCGACGCGAGCCCGGAACAGGTGGCGGCGGCCCGCCGTCTGGGCATCGAGGGGGTTCGGCAACAAGATCTGCGCGAGGGACTGGCCGCGATGGCGAGCGGATCGCTCGACGTCGTGGTGCTGTTCGACCTTTTCCACTACTTCGACCGCGACGAGCAGGTCGCCCTGGCCGACGAGGTCTTTCGGGTGCTGAAGCCGGGCGGCCGCTGGATCCTGCACGTCCCGAACGGCGAGGCGTTGTTCGGCGCCCGCATGCGGTATTGGGACTACCTTGCGAACGGCGCCTTTACCCGGACTTCGATCGCACAGATCCTGACCGCCTCGGGCTTTCGGGAGGTCCGCAGCTTCGAGGATGCGCCCGTCCCTCATGGCCTCAAAAGCTTGGTGCGCTGGTTCCTCTGGAAAGCCATACGGGGTGTTGCACGACTGGTGCTGGCTGCCGAGACCGGCGAGACCGGGCGCGACGCCATTTTCAGCCAATGCCTGCTGGCCGTTGCCATAAAGTAGCGACTGTTGAGGGGCGGCAAGCCACCTGACCGCGCGTTGCGGGCCCGACGGTCAATCGGTATCCTGCAGGCGCCGATCCCGGAATAGACCCATCGTCACGAGCGTTTTTGGGCACTTGCCCCACCTCCCTACCACGGTCCCGGCATGAACATCCTCTACATCGGGTTCGATATCGAGGGCGTGGGCGGTATTGCGACCTACAGCCGTTACCAGATCCGCGCCTTGCGCGATCTGGGACATCGCCTGTTCGTGCTGTCGTTCAACAAGCAGGACGTGCGGGTGGAGCGCGGTATCGTCGACCGGCATGTCGCGTTCGTGAACAAGTACCGGGCCGGCGTCAATTTTCTGCGCCTGTTGCTGAAGCGGCACGGCCGCTTCGATGCGGTCGTCATCAATCACGTCTATCTGGCCATATTCGGCTGGATTGCACGCGCGATCACCGGCGCCCCCTACGTGGTGAACGTCTACAACATCGATATCCTGACGCGGCTTGCGTCGGTGCGCGAATTCGGGTTCGCCCGGGCCGATCTGGTCATCGCCGACTGCCAGTATACGATCGACCGCTTGCCGCTCTTTCACCGGCGCATCCCGCCCGTTGGACTTCTCTATGACCCGGTCGACACCGGCTTCTTCCGCCCCATCCCCAAGCCGGCGGCACGACACGAGGTCGAGCGTCGGTTCGGGCTTACGGATCTCTCGCAGCGCTTCATCGTCACGACCGTCGCCGCGATGTGCGAACCGCCGAACAAGGGTCACCATCAGACGATCGATGCGCTGCGGCTGCTGCAGGACCCGCGTTTTCTTTACATCGTCGTCGGCGACGGCATTGCGCGCCCCAGGATCGAGGCCTATGCCCGCGAGGCAGGGGTCGCCGACCAGGTGCGTTTCCTCGGCCTCGTCGACCAGGACGCTTTACCCTATCTGTACAGTGCCGCCGACGTGGCGGTCCTGGTCGCCCGCGGCGGACCGGGGTTGGGCGAAGCGGTGCCGCTCGGCCTGATCGAGGCCTCCGCCTGTGGCGTGCCCTTCATCTGCGGCAACCAGGATGGCTCGGTCGAGGCGATCAAGGCCGGGGACCCGAACGGCTTTGCGGTCGACCCGAACGAGCCGGCCAAGCTCGCGGCGCGCCTGCGCGAACTTGCGGACTCGCCGGCCCTGTGCGCGGACATGGGCGCGAGCGGGAAGCGTTTCGTCGATGAGTTGTTCGTCTATGACCGGTTCGTCGCGACGTTGGGCGAGCTGCTCGCACGCCATCTCGGCGCGGTTGCCGCACCGAGCGCGCCCGACACGCCGGCCGCCCCGCCGAGACCGGCGGATGCAGCACGGACGACGGTAGCGAGATCGCCGTTCGACCGATCGATTTAGCCCCTGTCGGTCAGCTTCCGGCCTGCGGGCATGCCGCGCAATGTGCTAGAAGCTTGACCTGGAACGGCGGATAGCCGCCGATACGGACCCGCCATCCGCACCTCGTCCATGCCCCACTCGAAATATCGCGCGCGCATTTACGGGCATTATGTTGATGCCGCGACCGAACGGCTGGCACCCGACAGCCTGGCGGAGCTTGCCCCGCGGCTTCATCACCTGAAGCGGCTGGTCGCGCGTCATTTCCCGGCCGACCGGGCCGCCGCCATCTTCGAGCTGGGTTGCGGGCATGGCGCACTGCTCCATGTCGCGCGGACCGCCGGATACACCAACATCGTCGGCGTCGATGCCAGCCCGTCCCAGGTCGCCGCGGCCGAACGCCTGGGGATCGCCGGCGTCCGTCAAGGTGATCTGTTCGAAGCCATCCGGGCCCTGCCGGACTCCAGCCAGGACGCGGTGATCGCCTACGACGTGCTCGAGCACCTCGACCGCGACGAACTCATCGACGTGACGGACGAAGTGAAGCGGGTCCTGAAACCGGGCGGCCGTTGGATTCTCCACGTGCCGAATGGCGCCTCGCCCTTCGTCGGCGTCACGCTTTATGGCGACCTCACCCACGAGGTCGCCTTCACGTGCGAATCGCTGACGCAGCTCGCGCTCGCCTCCGGTTTCCGATCGATTTCATTCTACGAGGATGAACCGGTCGCGCATGGCCTCAGGAGCACGGTCCGCCTGGTCCTGTGGAAGGTGATCCGCGCGATCCTCCGTTTTTATCTTGCGGTCGAAACCGGCGTAACCCAACCGGTCCTGACCCAAAACATGCTGGCCGTGGCGATCAAGTAGATGTGCGGCATCGCAGCCCTGTTCGCGTACGGAGATTCGGCCGCGCCGGTCGAGCTGGCGGAGCTGCGCGCGATCCGCGACCGTATGGCGGCGCGAGGACCGGACGGCGCCGGGGAATGGCGGTCGGCCGACGAACGGGTCGCGCTCGGACACCGGCGCCTCTCGATCATCGACCTGCGGGCCGTCGCCGACCAGCCGATGGTCCATGGGAACGGACGCCTGCGCATCGTCTTCAACGGCGAGATTTATAACTACCGCGAACTGCGGCGCCGTCTCGCCGAGGCCGGCCATGTCTTCCGGACGGAATCCGACACCGAGGTTCTCCTGCATCTCTATGACCGGTACGGCCCGGACATGGTGCGGCATCTGCGGGGCATGTATGCCTTCGCCCTGTGGGACGACGCCCGAAAGGGGCTTTTCCTTGCGCGCGATCCGTTCGGCATCAAGCCGCTCTACTACGCCGACGACGGCCGTACGATCCGCATCGCGTCGCAGGTGAAGGGGCTGCTTGCGGGCGGAAAGATCGGCACCGCCGCCGAACCGGCCGGCCATGTCGGCTTCTTCCTGTGGGGCTACGTACCGGACCCCTATACGCTCTATCGCGACATACGAGCCCTGCCGGCCGGGTGCATGATGTGGATCGACCGTGCCGGCGCGCAGAGGCCAGCGCGCTTCTTCGATCTCCGCGACGTCTTCAACGACGTCGCGCCGGCACCGGCCGACCCGGTCGCGCGCGCCGAAATGCTGCGCGATGCGCTCGTCGACAGCATAGCCCATCACCTGATCGCCGATGTGCCGGTCGGCGTGTTCCTGTCGGCGGGGCTCGACTCGACGACCATCGTGGCGCTGGCCGTCGAATCCGGCGCGGCCAACCTGAACACGGTGACGCTGGGCTTCCGCGAGTTTCAGGGCGGCACGAACGACGAGACGAAAATTGCCGAGGCCGTCGCACGGCAGCGCGGCACGCGGCATCAGACGCGCTGGGTGCCGGGCCTGGAGTTCGCCGCCGAACGCGACAAGCTGATCGACGCCATGGATCAACCCTCCATCGACGGCGTCAACACATACTTCGTTGCCAAGGAGGCGCGCGCGGCCGGGTTGAAGGTGGCGCTGTCGGGCCTCGGCGGCGATGAATTGTTCGGCGGATATCCCAGCTTCACCCAGGTTCCAAAGCTGGTGCGCGCGCTGGCCCCGCTCGCGCCCCTACGAATGCTGGGACGTGCGATCCGCAGGGCCTCCGCCGGGCTGATCGGACGCATGACGTCGCCGAAATACGCGGGACTGCTCGAATACGGGTCGACATGGTCGGGCGCCTATCTCCTGCGCCGCAGCCTCTTCATGCCCTGGGAGCTCACCGGAATTCTTCCGCGCGAAATGGTCGAGCAGGGATTGCAGGAGCTCGACACGCTGTCCCGGCTGGACGACACGGTTTCGGGCATAGATGCACCGCGCCTGAAGGTCTCCGCATTCGAGCTGTCCTGGTATATGCGCAACCAACTCCTTCGCGACGCCGACTGGGCGGGTATGGCGCACTCGCTGGAAATCCGCGTGCCTTTCGTCGACGTCGAACTGATCCGGAACCTCGCGCCGCTGCTGGCCTCGGCCCAGCCGCCGATGAAACGGGATATGGCGGCCACGCCGCGCACCGCGCTGCCACGCGATGTTCTCGAGCGCCCGAAGACCGGTTTCGTCGTGCCGGTGCGCGACTGGATTTCGGGTAAGGCCGGCCAGCCTGCGGAACGCGGCCTGCGAAGCTGGGCACGCCAGGTCTATGCCGCGCAGAAGGGCGCCGCATGAGGATTCTGGTCCTCCTGCACGAGGCGTTCGGCGGCCGGGGCGGCATCGCGAAGTTCAACCGCGATTTCCTCGGCGCGCTCTCCAGCTATTCCGCCGTCCGGGAGATCGTCGCGATACCCCGCCATGTTCCCGATCCGATCGGGGCCTTGCCGGCACGGCTGGATTACCGGACCGGCGGCATCGGCGCCAAATCGACATGGCTGCTGCGCGTGGCGCGCGCCGTCCTCACCCCCGATCGCTTCGATCTGATCGTGTGCGGCCATGTCCACCTGCTTCCCGTCGCCTTCGCCGCGCGGCTCCTGCATCAGGTGCCGCTCGGCCTCGTCATTCACGGCATCGAGGCGTGGGAGCCGACGGGCCGGCCATTGACGGATCGGCTCGCAAGGCAGATCGATTTCTTCGTCTCCGTCAGCCGCTACACCAAGGCGCGCTTCCTGGCCTGGACGTCGGTCGATGCGGCGCGCGGCTTCGTTCTGCCCAATGCCGTCGATCTTTCCGAATTCACGCCCGGCCCCGTCGATCCGGCGTTGATCGCACGGTGGAATCTCGCCGGCAAGCGCGTCCTGCTGACGCTCGCCAGGCTCGAGGCGCGGGAACGGTACAAGGGCATCGACCAGATTCTGGAGATCCTTCCCCAACTCATCGGCGAATACCCCGATCTGGTATATGTGATCGGCGGCGACGGGTCGGACCGACCGAGACTGGAGGCGAAGGCGCGCGCCCTTGGCTTGAGCGGCCATGTCGTCTTCACCGGATACGTGGCCGAATCCGAGAAACGGGATTTGTACCGCCTGGCGGACGTGTTCGCGATGCCGAGCCGCGGCGAGGGGTTCGGGATCGTGTTCCTCGAGGCCATGGCGTGCGGCAGCCCGGTCGTGGCCAGCATGGCCGATGGCAGCCGCGAGGCGGTACGTGACGGCAAGCTCGGCATCATGGTCGATCCCGCAAACCCCGCCGACATCCTGGCGGGAATCCGTGCCGCGCTCGCGCGCCGGAAGGGAACCAGGCCCGAGGGCATCGACTATTTCGACCTCCGCCACTTCCACGAGCGCGTTCACGTCATCCTGGACGACGTGGTCGTCCGCCGCATGACGGTGGCCGCCGGCGCCCGGTCCGACTGACGTGCGATACAAGGCTCCGACCCCGATGCGCAAATTGCGGCTCGCCTATCTCGTTACGCACCCGATCCAGTATCAGGCGCCGTTGCTGCGCCGGATCAGCGCGGAACCGGATATCGATCTGAAGGTCTTCTTCGGAACGGACTTTTCGGTACGTCCCTTCGTTGCCCACGACTTCGGCCAGACGATCGAGTGGGACGTGCCGCTGGTCGACGGCTATCGACACGAATTCCTTCCCGTCATCGGGCCGCACGAGGAAAAGGACCTCGGGTTCTGGAAGCCGCTCAACTATGGGCTGGCCCGCCGTCTGTCGGAGGGCGGCTTCGATGCGATCTGGATCCACGGCTATGCGCGCTGGCTGCATTGGACCGCCATGGCGGCCGCGCGACGCCGGGGCATCAAGGTTCTGCTGCGCGACGAGGCGACGCCGATCTCCGCATCGCGCGGCCCCGTGAAGCGCGCGGCCAAACAGGCCTTCTTCGCCGGCCTCAGGCATTTCGTCGACGCGTTTCTTGCCATCGGCAGCCTGAATCGCCGTTACTACATCGAGCACGGGATTCCGGAAGAACGCATCTTTCCGGTGCCGTACGCGGTCGACAACGCGCGGTTCCGGGCCGACGCCCTCAAGGCATCAGGCACACGCGAAGAGTTTCGACGCGCGCTCGGTCTCGAGCCGGGCCGGCCGATCCTGCTGTTTGCGGCGAAGCTGATCGAGCGCAAGCGCCCGCTTCAACTCATCAACGCTTTCGCCAAGGTGGCTGAGGATCCGAATCTGCGGCGTCCCTACCTACTGTTTGCCGGTGACGGCCCGCTCCGTTCCCGCCTCGAGGCGGAGGCGAAGCGTCTGGCCCCCGGCGCGGTGCGGTTCCTCGGCTTCCAGCGGCAGACGGAGCTGCCGCGCTGCTACGATCTGTGCGACGTGTTCGTGCTGCCGTCCGGCAGCGAGGCCTGGGGCCTGGTCGTCAACGAGGTGATGTGCGCCGGGCGTGCCGTGATCGCCAGCGACATGGTGGGGGCAGCACCCGATCTGGTCCGGCCGGGCGAGAACGGCGCGATCTTCAGAACGGACGATATCGCCGACCTCGCCCGCGCGATGCGCGACGTGCTCGCGGACCCGGATCGGCTCGCCGCCATGGGCCGACGCAGCCTTGCCATCATTGAACGTTGGAGCTTCGAGGAAGACGTTGCCGGGCTGCGGCAGGCGCTCGCGGCCGTCTGCCCCGGCAAGTTGGCGGGACCGGGCGCATGAAGGACATTTCCGTCTCCTTCGTCACGACGGCGCTGATCCAGGGGCTCAATATCCTGACCGGTCTGCTCGCCGCGCGCCTGCTCCTGCCGGAGGGCCGTGGCGAACTCGCGGCGATCATGCTGTGGCCGGGTTTGATCGCGGAACTCGGCAACCTCGGTCTTTATGATGCGATGCTCTACCGCGCGGCGACACGCGCGGCGAACCCGCGCGAGCTGTTCGCCGCCATTGCCGCTCTTCTCGGCCTGCTGACGGTCGTGCTTGCCGCCATCGGCCTCGTCGTCATCCCGATCGCGCTCACCGGGTACGGGTCGGACGTCAAGATCATCGCCTTGTATTTCCTCTGCGCGTTCCTGCCGAGCTACTTCATGTCTCTCTTCACCGGGGGCATGTTCCAGGGGCATCTGCAGATGACGATCTGGAACGTGCTGCGCGCCGCCGTGCCGATCGTCTATTTCGCCGGCATCGTTGCCCTGAGTCTCGTGGCAGGTCCGAAAGTCTCGTCCTTCGCCGCCGCCTATATCATCGCGCAGCTGGCGGCCGGCTTGCTCGGTCTCGTCCTGCTTTACCGCCGGGGCTGGATCTCGTGGCGGCCGCGGCTGGACGTGATGAAGGGGCTCGTCGCCTATGGCGTGAAGGTGCATGTCGGCGAGATCCTCTATTCGCTCCGCCAGCGCCTCGATCAGGCCGTGATCTCGTTGTGGCTGCCGGCCGCCGATCTCGGCCTCTATGTCGTCGCGCTGACGGTGGCGAACGGCCCGCTCATCCTTGTCTACACCGTGGCAAACGTCGCCTTCCCGAAGATCAGCCAGCAGGACACGGTCGGCGGCAAGACCGTCGTGTTCGGTCGTTATCTCCGGTTCAGCATGGCGATCGCCGTCGCGACCATCGCCGCGCTCCTGGTCCTGATCCCTTGGCTCGTGCCCCTTCTCTTCGGCCGGCCGTTCGCCCCGGCGGTTCCCATCGCCGGCATTCTTCTGCTCGGGACGGCACCGCTCGCCGCGAAGCTCATGTTCCAGCAGGCACTCAAGGCCTGGGACCGTTCCCTCGTCGTCAGCCGCGCGGAACTGGTCGGGCTCGTCGCCGCCGCGGGCCTGATCGCCGTGTTGATGCCGCCATTCGGCCTGGCGGGCGCGGCCTGGAGCATCGTGCTGTCCCAGGTGGCCGCGGCCGGCGTCATGGCCATGTCGCTCAAGCGCGACCTGGGCTTGCCGATCGCGCGACTGTTCGTTCCGACGGCCGACGACTGGGCGCTCTCGCGCCTATTCTTCCGTAAATGCATCGGCATGCTGAGCAAGCGTCATGGCTGACCCGCGCCCGACCACAAAGCCCGAGGATCCGGCCGTCGCGGCGATGCGCGCCGGACGACGCGTCCTCGTGCATCATCCGGGGACGAACCATCTTGCCTACGAACTGGTCGCCGGCCTGCAGAAGGGCGGCTTCGACTGCGCCTTCCATACGGGGTTCTTCTATGCGCCCACCGGTCGACTCGCCCGGGCCGTCGGCCTGCTGCCGGCAGCGGTGCGCGCCCCGATCGAGCGCGAGCTTCGGCGTCGCGCCAATACGGAGATCGATCCGCGGCGCGTCCGTCTGCGCCCGCTGCCCGAGGCCATCCACATCGCCATGGGCCGGCTCGGCGCCAGCCCCGACCGCCTCGCGCGGGTGATCGGCTGGCGCAACGACATCCTCGACCGGGCCGTCGCCCGCGAGATCCGGCGCCGGCCGCCACATGTGGTCATCGGCCATGACGGCTCGGCGCTGCTCTCGGGGCGCGCTGCGCGCGAGGTCGGCGCCGTGTCCATTCTCAACCAGGTCGTCGGCCATATCGGCGCGGCGCTGAAGCTGTTCCGGGAGGAGAGCGCGCTTGCGCCCGAATTCGCGGAAACGATGGTCGAGACGCCGGCCGAGATCGTCGCCCGTCAGGAAGCCGAGATCCGCGAGGCCGACGGCATACTCGTGCCGTCGGACTATGTCCGCGACACGCTGATCGAACGCGGCGCCCCCGCCGAGCGGATCTTCGTTCTTCCCTACGGGGTCGACATCGAGCGTTTCCGCCCCGCGCCGCCGCGTGAACGCAAGGGGTTTCGGCTCCTCTTCGTCGGGCAGCTGAGCCAGCGCAAGGGCATTCGCTACCTTCTCGAGGCCGTGAAGCGCCTGAAGCTCCCCGATGCGGAACTGATCCTCGTCGGCAAGATGATCGGTCGCGACGCCGCGCTCGCCGGCTACCGCGATGTGTTCCGACACGTGGCGCACGTGCCGTATCACGAGGTCCACCGCCTGTTTCAGGATGCCGACATCTTCGTTTATCCCTCCCTCCACGAGGGCTCCGCGTTGGCGATCTACGAGGCGCTCGCCAGCGGCCTTCCCGTCGTGACCACGCCGAACTCGGGTTCGGTCGTCCGTGATGGCCAGGACGGATTCCTCGTGCCGATCCGCGATGTCGAGGCGCTGATGGAAAAGATCGAACGCCTTTATCGCGACCGGGATCTGCGGGCGGCGATGGCGCTTTCGGCGCGTGCGCGCGCCTGCGAATTCACCTGGGCCCATTATCGGACCCGGCTCAATCGCTACATCGACGGCTTCGCCTCGCGCTGAGCGCTCAGGCCCGCAACTGCCGCGCCGTCGGAACCTTGTCCTCGGACAGCAGCTTGTCGAAGTACTCGATGGTGCGGCGCAGGCCGGTGTCGAGGGAGACCTTGGGTTCCCAGCCGAGGAGGTTGCGGGCAAGGGTGATGTCGGGGCAGCGCTGGGTGGGGTCGTCGACGGGCAGGGGCTTGTAGACGATCTTGGAGGCGGAGCCGGTGAGGTCGATGACCTTGCGGGCGAGCTCGGCGATGGTGAACTCGACCGGATTGCCGAGATTGATCGGCCCGGTCACCGTGTCCGGGGCGTCCATCAGG
>DASVCL010000044.1:0-25451 GCA_036381615.1 Alphaproteobacteria bacterium | reverse complement strand
CAGACCAGCGCGACCGGCTCCTGCGCCGGTTCGGTGTCCTGTTCCAGAACGGCGCCCTCTTCGACTCCCTCCCCGTCTGGCACAACATCGCCTTCAGCCCGATGAGCCGCGAGGGCCTCGCGCGCGAGGCGGCGAAGGATCTGGCGCGGGCGAGGCTCGCCGCCGTCAATCTGCCGCCGGCGACCGCCGACCTCTATCCCGCGGAACTGTCGGGGGGCATGCAGAAGCGCGTCGCCCTCGCCCGCGCCATTGCCGGGCGTCCGGACATCCTGCTCCTGGATGATCCGACCGCCGGCCTCGACCCTATCCTGACCACGCTTATCGACCAGCTCATCCTTCGTTCTCTGGACGATTTGAAGGCGACGGCGATCACCATCACCCACGACCTCGCCAGCGTGCGACGTATCGCCGACAGGGTCGCACTGCTCGCGGACGGCCGCATCGTTTGGGAAGGCAGCGTCGGTGAGCTCGAGCGCGCCGGGCACCCCGCGGTCGCACGGTTCATCCGCGGCAGCCGCGCCGCCTAGCATCGGGGACGCCCGCGAACGACGGCACGTGAAATCAAGTCGGGATCGGGTGCAGCCGGCCGGAGCCGGCAACCACGAGCCTGGCGCTCACACGCTTCCGATCAGATCAGCCGGTGACGAGCCACGCCACCGCCGCCCCGATCAACGCGGTTCCGGCGACGAGCAGGACAAGACGGCCCGTCGCGGCCTGCAGATTGCGCCCGAGCAGCTGCTCGAAAAGCCCATCGGTTCTGTCGATGTCCATATCCCGGCTCAATCCCGCTGCGGCGGACCCGCTGCCCGCGCTCATGATACGACCCGAAAGCGAACGCGGCCAGCGCAGGTCTCTCCCGGCGCAAGGACGACGGCGCCCGTCTCCGTGACACCGTCCGCGGCCAGATTGAACGCATCAGGGACGGCAGATTCCGGCTCGACGCAGAAGAAATCCCGGTTCGGCGGCGTATAGACCACCAGGTTTCCGAATACCGGGTCCGCCTCGATCTCGAGACCCAGGCTCCGCTCCGGCCATTCGATGGTGGCGCGCCCGTTCCAGCCCGTGAAGCACGCATCGAGATTGAGGTCGGCGACGCGCCCGAACACCGGCCGGATCGGCACGTGGCGTTTCGGAATGAGGGATGCGTCGCTTTCCCACATCCCCGCGACCGAGGCGGTGAGCTTCGCCTCAGGTGTGCATGGAAAGTACGGATGCAGGCCGAATCCGGCCGGCATCGGACGCCGGTCCAGGTTGGTGAGCTCGATCGTCACCTCGAGCATGTCCCGCGAGACCGCGAACGACTGCCGCGCCCGATAACGGAACGGCCATTCGCCGGGCGCATCCGCCGGGTCGTGTTCCAGTCGAAGCCGTGCGGTCGTGGACTCCGCGGCCTCCACCGCCCATGAACGCTGCCACGCGTTTCCGTGGATCGAGACCGGCGCGTCGCCGAAATTACGGGCGAGCGTATAGGTATGCCCGTCGAACCCGAAGGTCGCGTTTCGGATCCGCCCGCAATAGGGGATCATGGGGAAGCTCGCCATGGCACGCGGATCGCCCTGGCGCAGCCCGTCCACGCTGGCTCCCCGCATCATTTCCACCGACCGTCCGGCGTCTTTGCAGTCGAAGCGCGCGATCGCACCGCCGACTGCCGGGGCAAGCTCCACCCGAATCCGGTCCGTGTCGAGGCCGATCATGCGGTTGCGTTCGTCCACCATTCTTCCCCTTCAATGCCGATGACAGTCTCGCCAGGACGCGGCATGGTTCGCCGCGGGGCGGGCAGCGTCGCCGGAAATCGCTGCCGGCGTCAACGTACCGGCGGCAGGGCGGGTTTCACCACCCGATGGACAACGGGAACCGTCGCAAAGCATCGGACCGAGGGGGCAACATGCAGGAGAGCAAACGTCGCGCCGCGCTGGTTACGGGCGGTCGCCGCGGCATCGCCTATGCGCTGGCCGAGGCGGGCTTCGACGTCGCGATCATCGATCTCGAGCAGGATGCCGCCTGCGACGAGACGCTGGCCGCCTTGCGCGACCGTGGCGCCAGAACGCATTTCATCCGCGGCGACATTGCCGGTCTCGACCGGCACGCGGCCATGATCGACGAGATTTACGCCGCCTTCGGCACGCTCGACTGCCTGGTCAGCAACGCGGGCGTCCAGGTGAAGGTCCGCGGCGACATACTGGACGTGAAGCCGGAAAGTTACGACCGCGTCATGGGAGTCAACTTGCGCGGCACGTTCTTCCTGACCCAGCAGGTCGCGCGGCGCATGGTCGCGGAGGAGCGGCCCGCCGATTCCCCCGCGCGTAGCATCATCACCATTTCGTCGGCAAACGCGTTCATCGCCGGGCCCGACCATTCCGAGTACTGCATGTCCAAGACGGCGCTGTCGATGATGACGAAAATGCTCGCCGTCCGGCTGGCGCCGCACCGGATCTACACCTACGAGATCCGGCCGGGGATCATCCAGACCGACATGACGGCGGTTGCCAGGGAAAAGTATGATCGGTGAAGGCCTCACGCCCATCATGCGATGGGGCCAGCCCATCGACGTCGGGCGCGCCGTCGCATCGCTCGCCTCCGGCGCGATACCGTTCAGCACCGGCGACGCCTTCCACATCGACGGCGGCCTCCACATTCAGAAAGTCTAAGGACGTCGCGCGCCGGGTTCGCGCCGGACGCTCAGTCCTGCGCCGCGTCCATGCGCGCGACGTGCCAATGGCACCACTCGCGGAAGATCTCGGCTACCTCGGAGCCTTCGCCGAGTTCCGCAAGGTTGACGGCGGCCCGCATGCCGACCGGCGATTCGACCTCGAGCCAGACGCCGTCCGGATTGATGTGGAACTGCGCACCGGAAAGAGACGCGACGACCATGGCACTACCCTCTGATCCATAGCCAGATCCAAGCGCCCAACTTATATGGAACAAAACAGGAACACAAGTCGCCTGGGCGGCCCGGACGGGCCACGGACACAGCCTGCTCCACGCGCAATCATGCGACCGGCGGAACCGCCGTGTTTTACAGGCAGCTCAACCTCGATCGGCCCGCCGGCGGCCCCTAGGCGACCCTGATCTTTTCGAGGAACTGCCCGACCTCGGCGCGAAGCGCATCGGCTTGCCGGCCGAGTTCTTCAGACGAGGCCAGCACCTGCACTGCGGCCGCCCCCGTCTCGCCGGTGGACACCCCCGATCACCCGTCGTGTCGAAACGGCGGACGTTTCGCGGCGTTCGGTCGTGATGAGACGATGATGAATACGAAGACTCTTCGGCGCCCGGCGGCGTGGCCGACCTCGCCGGACGAAGCGCGGCGCCTCCAATCTGTCCTGCGGTCGCGCGTCGTCACGACCGATCGCCTCGGGCCCGTGAGATACATCGCCGGGCTGGATGCCCATGAGGCGCCGCCGGAGGGCCGGATGTACGCGGCCGCGGCGCTGCTTCGCTATCCGGATCTGGCGCTCGTCGAGGCGACGTTCGCCGTTCAGCGCGTCACATTTCCATACATCCCTGGCTTGCTGTCGTTCCGCGAGGCGCCGGTCATGCTCGCGGCGCTCGCGAAGCTCAGGACCAGGCCCGACCTCTTGTTTGTCGACGGTCAGGGAATCGCGCATCCGCGGCGCCTCGGCATCGCCGCCCATATCGGTCTGCTGGCCGACATCCCGGCGATCGGCGCGGCGAAATCGCGCCTCGTCGGCCGCTATGTCGAACCTGAACCGATGCGCGGTGCCTGGTCGCCGCTCATGATCGGCGACCAGATCGTCGGTGCCGTCCTAAGAACCCGGGTGAGCACGCGTCCGATCTACGTCTCCGTCGGTCATCGCATCAGCCTGGAGACGGCAATCGTCTACGTGCTCGCCTGCGCGCCGCGATATCGGATTCCGGAGCCGACGCGCGTCGCGGACCGACTGTCGCGCCTGCACCGCACCGATGATTTGCCGAGCGGTTTCGGCTTGTCCTGACGGCGGCGATCGGGCCGCGCGGACCTCTCAGACCGGTTCGTTGGGGCGCTGCTGGGTCGCGGGCGCTTCCGCGGCCTCCGCAGCTGGCAGCGACGGCGCCGGCGTCACGTCCGCCGGTCCCGGGGCCGTGCGGCGGGCGCGCATCTGCATCCAGACCGAAACCGGGATGCTCAGCAAGTAGATCACCCCCACGCAGATGAACGTGGTGAATGGCGCACTGGCGAGCGCTGCGACCATGATTCCCACGAAAAGCAGGGTCGGCAGCATGAACGACGGCGGAATGCGGATCTGCTTGATCGAGAACGTCGGCAGGCGGCTGATCATCAACAGGGCGATCGTCACCAGTACTACGGCATTCACGCTCGGCCGGTCGAAAAAGCCGGGGCCGAACTCCAATGTGAGCATCAAGGGCAGCAGCACGAGCCCGGCGCCGGCCGGCGCCGGCACGCCGGTGAAGTAGTAGCGCGCCCAGGGTGGCGGGCTGGGATCGCCGAGTGCCGTGTTGAATCGCGCGAGACGAAGCGCCGTGCATACCGCGAAGACGAGCACGATCGCCCAGCCGATCCCGCCGAACTGATGCATCGTCCACATGTAGAGCAGGACCGCCGGCGCCGCGCCGAAACTCACGAAGTCCGACAGGGAATCGAGCTCCGCGCCGAACTTGGACGTACCGCCCAACAGACGCGCCATGCGGCCATCCAGCCCGTCGAAAATACCCGCGACGACGATTGCGAACACGGCCAAGTCCCAGCGCTCCATCAACCCGAACCGGATCGCCGTAAGCCCTGCGCACAGGGCGCCGACGGTAAGCGCGTTGGGAACGAGCTGGTTCATGGTCGGCCGCTTCAGCCGCGGCCGCCGCAACTTCAACCGTCCGAATTGCGGCGTGTCGGGACGCAGCATCAACGTACCTCGCCGATACGGGCCGGCTCGCCCGAGGTGAGGTCGGCAAGAACGGTCTCGCCGGCGACCGCGCGCTGACCCGCGACGACCAGCGGCGCCACGCCGTCCGGTAAATAGACGTCGAGCCGACTGCCGAAGCGGATCAGGCCGAATCGTGAACCGCTCTTCACGACCTGGCCCGGCTTGAGCTCGCAGACGATGCGTCGCGCGACGAGGCCGGCGATCTGCACGAACGCGGTTTCGCGCCCGTCCGGCATGCGCAGCCGGACCGCCATGCGCTCGTTGTCCTCGCTGGCCTTGTCGAGCGCGGCGTTGATGAACTTGCCGGGCCGGTAGTGTACGGCGACGACCTCGCCGTCGGCCGGCACCCGGTTCACGTGCACGTCGAAAATGTTGAGAAAGATGCTGACGCGCGTCAGCTCCCGGTCGCCCATGCCGAGCTCGGGCGGCGGAACCGCGCGTACGATCGGCTGGACGCGACCGTCCGCCGGGCTGACGATCAACCCCGGACGCGTCGGCGTCACCCGGTCCGGATCGCGAAAGAAATACGTGACCCACGCCGTCGCCGCGGCGCCGATCCAGCCGAGCGGCGGCCAGATCCATCCGAGGATCACCGCGCCGGCGGCAGCGATCGCGATGAACGGATATCCCGCCGGATGAATCGGAGCGACCACGGATTTGAGGGCTTCACTCATCGGTCTTGGGTATCACGTCTTCATACTGTCGTTGCGCGGGCCGCATTCTACCGACCCGCGGGCGGGAATGAAGGCATAAACGGTCGTGCGACACGTCGCTTTACGCTTCCTTAAAGCAGATTTGCCTCAATATGTCTTCGGCAAGAGGCATTGGCTTCATGGAAACGGTCCGATCGCAAGCGCAGTCGCCGCGGACGCTGGAAATGCTTGCGTCCGACGGACTCGCCATCCTCATCGATAACGTCGAGATCGATCCCGACGGCACCGTGCGGCGCTCCCCGCGCCAGCGGTTCTCGTTCCGCTTCGACTTCGAAGGTGCGACATTCACGGCGGAAGCGCGACCGGATCGCGGCGACTGGATCATCGACCTGACGGCCGAGCTGGGCCCGCTGCCCTACAGTGCGGAGTCGCTCGCCGCACGAACCGCCATCCAGGCCCTCGTCGCGGCACGGGCCGGTTCGTCCGGCCTGCATATCGACCTGGATGACGCCATCAATCTCGTCATCCGCGGCAACGTCGTCGTGCCGCAGCCGGTCACGCCCGTGGCGCTGCTGACGTCGATTACCGAAGCGCTGCTCGAGCTCAGGCCGTCGTTGCGCCGGCTGGCCGAGCTGCTCGCGAGCGCAACGCCCTCTAATCACCGCACGATCTGACGCAGCCCATCAGTGCGTTTGCGGCAGAACGAAGACCTGGCCTGGATAGATCAGGTCGGGATCGCGGATCTGCGCCTTGTTGGCCTCGTAAATCTCGACGAACCGCATGCCTTCGCCATAGGTCCGCCGTGCGATCCGCCACAGCGAGTTGCCCGGCTGCACGATGACACGCCCGGCGGTGGCCGCGAGGTGGCGCGAGGGGGCTTCGCGCATGAAGGGAAGCTCGATTCGGGCGGCGACCTTGCCCTGCGGTCCGAGCTGATCGACCCGCACCGTATAGGTGCCGGGCGCAATCTCCACGCCCGGGACCAGTGTCCAATTCCCGTTGGCGTCGGCAACCGCACGGCCGAGCGACTTGTTGTTCAGATAGACCTGGACCTCGGACCCGGGCGGCGCACGACCGCTGAGCGCAACGTGTCCCCGCTCGCCGTAATCGATGGTCTCGAGCGTCAGTCGGGACGCCCCGTCGCTGCGGTCGGCCGGCCCCTGCAACACGCGACTGCCGGCCCCGCCGTCGCGGGGCATTGCGACCGCCAGCGACGACGTTTCACCCGTTGCCGGGCGACCGGCCACGTCCTGGCCGCGCTCCGGCACGGCCAGAACCACGACCTGGTCGGACTTCACGGTCGACCCGTCCGGAAGCTGCGCGGAGAGGCTTAATTCGCGCGCGCCGGATGGCAGCGGCTCGCTGGGCACGAACACCCATTCGCCGCGTCCATCGGCCTGGGCGCGGCCGATTTCGCGCTCGCCGTCCATGATGATGACCTGCGCGTTCGGCACGGCGCGCCCCGCGATCACTGCGTCGCCCGCCGGATTGACGCGAACGACATCGAAACTCGGAAGCTCGGGCGCCGAAATCGGCGGCGCGCGCATCTCCTGCGGCGTCTCCGTTGCGGCGGGCTGCGGTTCCGACGCCGGCGCATTGACGACGGCCGGCCTGTCCGGGTCTTCGTTCTGGGCGAGATGCAGCCACGCCCAGACGATGCCGCCGACGACCATCGCAAGCCCGACGAGACCGATAACGATGAAGCGTTTCACACGCCGTTCCGACAGTTGCCTCGACCGTGACGACAGGCACGGCAAAGCTTCCGCCGCTCGCGATTCGGACACGGTCCGTTTGCACCATAGGTCAAAGCCGCCATCACGCGCAACCGGCGTTTGGCGCGATCGGCGCTTCTACTCTTGCGTGCGCTGCCTGCGGGCGACGCGGTTCTCGACGGGTGGCAGCGACTTCAGATAGGCCACGACCGCCCGCAAGTCGTCATCGCTCAACTTGCTCGTCGTGTTGCGCACGACTTCTCCCATCGAACCGCCGACGAAGTCGCCGTCCGGCGTCATGCCGAGCTTGAGGACGTCGAGCAGATCGGCGGTGCTCCAGGCGCCGATGCCGGTCTCGGGATGCGGCGTGATGTTCGGCACGCGCTCGCCATCCGGTCCGTCCGACGTGCCCGCCAACAGGCGCGACGAGTCGGGCCCGCCGAGCGCGTCGCGCGGGGTGTGACATTCGCCGCAATGCGCAACCGCCCGGACGAGATAGGCGCCGCGATTGACGTCCGGCGGCTGCGTGTCGTCCAGCGAGAACGGACCGGGCGTGAAGTTCAGCCACTTCCAGACGGTCAGCAACGGCCGCAAACTGAAGGGAAACCTGACCTCGTGCGCCCGGTTGGGCCGTGCCACCGGCGGAACCGAACGAAGATAGGCCCAGAGATCGCGCAGGTCGCCGTCCGTCATGCCCGTGAACGAGGTATACGGAAAGACCGGATAGTAATGGGCTCCATCCGGTCGAATGCCCTGGCGCATGGCCCGAATGAAATCGGCCTCCGTCCATCGGCCGATTCCATGGTCCGGATCCGGCGTGATGTTCGGTCCGTAAAACGTTCCGAAGGGCGTATGCAGGGGGCGTCCGCCGGCGAGCGGCGGTCCGCCGCCCTTGACGTCCGTATGGCAGCCGAAACAGCCGCCGGCGTTGAAGAGATATTCGCCGCGCCGCACGGCCTCGTGATCCGGCGACTGCGCCGCCGCCGGCAACGTGCAGGCGGCGAAAGCGAGAACGGATGCGGCCGCGAATGTCCACCAGAAACGTTGCGGCCGCACCCGATCCCCCGACTAGTTCTTCTTCGCCCGGAAATTCTCGTGACAGCCGCCGCACGTGCGGGCGACAGTCGGAAACTGCGCCTTGAATCCCGCCTCGTCGCCGGCCTTGGCGAGCTCCAGCAGCTTCGCGCTTTCCGTCTCCAACGCCTTGGCTTTCGCCTGGAAGTCGGCCCAGTTCTGCCAGATGGACGGCAGCGCATCGGTCTTGCCGGCATTCGGACCGGTGCCTTCCGGGAAGCTCGCGGGAATCTGGCGCGCCGCGTTGTGGAGTGTGGTCGCCGCCTGGACGGCCGCCTGCTGGTTCCACGCGGCTTCGCCGCGGACGATCGGCGTCAGTGTGCGCATCGCCCGGCCGTTCGCCTTCATGAGGTCTTGACGCTGCGCAATCTGCTGCGCGGCCTGCTGTGCGGCGCCGGTCTGCGCCTCGGCCACGGCGAAGCCGCCTGCCACTGCAACGGCGGCAATCGCCGCCAGACCGAACCAAACTCTCGTCATCCTTCCCCCTTGCTTGTGCCTTGCTCCGGATTCGGGCGATTCGCCCAAGCAGAGAACACCGGGCTTGTCGGTTTATTCCCCGGTCGACGATTGGTTTGCCGTGCCGATCTATGATAGGTGCTGACGGCAAGCCCCTCAACCGTGTCCCCGCTTGCGGGGTCTCCCTTATAGATGCGATGGCTGAATGACGGAAATTCGATCGCTTTGTGTCTACTGCGGATCCTCGGACCTCGGCGCCAGGGAACATCGCGCCGAAGCTGCTAAACTCGGACGCATTCTCGCCGCAAAGGGCATCGAGCTGGTTTTCGGCGGCGGACGGGTCGGCCTGATGGGGGTCATCGCCGACGCGGCACTGTCGGCCGGCGGCCGTGTCACGGGGATCATCCCCGATCATCTGCTTCAGGCGGAAGTCGGCCACGGCAGCGTCAGCGAACTCATCGTCGTCGAAAGCATGCATACCCGGAAGGAGGCCATGTTCCGCCGCTCGGATGCGTTCGCCGTGCTGCCCGGCGGTCCGGGCACGCTGGACGAGATGTTCGAGGTCCTGACCTGGCGCCAGCTCCGCCTCCATGACAAACCGGTGGTGGTCTGCAATCTCGGCGGCTATTGGGATCCGCTGCTCAAGCTCATCGAGTCGATCATCGACGCGCATTATGCGCGGCCGGAGTTCCGGGATTTCTTTACGGTCGTGGGCACGGTCGAGGACATTCTGCCGGCCATCGCCGGTGCCCGCCCCCCCACGGTTCCGTCGCAGCCTCGCAAGCTGTAGGCACGTGTGGGGCAGGCTCGTCCTGGGCCCTGATCGGGGCCATGACTTCTGCCACCGAGTACGCTAAAAACCCGCGCCGGCCCGTGCCATTTTCCGGAGTTAGCTGAACATGAAGAAAATAAAGGTCGCCAATCCGATCGTCGAACTCGACGGCGACGAGATGACCCGGATCATCTGGAAGATGATCCGCGAACGTCTGATTCTCCCCTACCTGGACGTGGATCTGAAGTACTTCGACCTCGGTATCGAGAACCGCGACAAGACCGACGACAAGGTCACGGTCGACGCCGCGAATGCCATCAAGCAATACCGTGTCGGCGTCAAGTGCGCGACGATCACGCCCGACGAGGGCCGCGTCAAGGAATTCAACCTCAAGCAGATGTGGAAGTCGCCGAACGGGACGATCCGCAACATCCTCGACGGCACCATCTTCCGCGAACCCATCGTCATCAAGAACGTGCCGCGCCTGGTGCCCGGCTGGACCAAGCCGATCGTCGTCGGCCGCCACGCCTTCGGTGACCAGTATCGCGCGACGGATTTCGTCGTGCCGGCGGCCGGCAAGCTGTCGATTACCTTCACGGCGAACGACGGCACCTCGAACATCCGTCACCAAGTGTTTGAGTTCCCGGGACCGGGCGTTGCGCTCGCGATGTACAATGTCGACGAATCGATCCGCGGGTTCGCGCGCGCCTGCATGAACTACGGACTGATGCGCGGTTACCCGGTCTACCTCTCGACCAAGAACACGATCCTCAAGGCCTACGACGGACGCTTCAAGGACATCTTCGAGGAGGTGTACCAGAACGAGTTCGCCGACAAGTTCAAGGCCAAGGGCATCGTCTACGAGCATCGCCTGATCGACGACATGGTGGCCTCCGCGCTGAAATGGTCGGGCGGCTTCGTTTGGGCGGCGAAGAATTACGACGGCGACGTGCAGTCCGACCTGGTCGCCCAGGGCTACGGCTCGCTCGGGCTCATGACCTCGGTCCTGATGACGCCGGACGGTCAGACGGTCGAGGCCGAGGCCGCGCACGGCACCGTCACCCGCCATTACCGCGAATGGCAGAAGGGCAAGGAGACATCGACCAATCCCATCGCCTCGATCTTTGCCTGGACGCGGGGTCTCGCCTATCGCGGCCGCTTCGACAACACGCCGGACGTGATCAAGTTCGCCGAGACGCTGGAGCGCGTCTGCATCGAGACGGTGGAGGCTGGTTACATGACCAAGGACCTCGCCGTCCTGATCTCGCCGGACCAGAAGTGGCTGAATACCAACCAGTTCCTCGACAAGATCGACGAGAACCTGAAGAAGGCGATGGGCGCCTGACATAAGAAGCGCTGTGCGACGGGCGCGCCGCGATCGGCGGCGCGCCCGTCATTTTTTCCCGCCGGCGGAGTCGGCAGGCGCCCGAGCAGGCCGAAATCGGGCGACAGGCGGTGTTGCCACTGGCGGTAGCGCCCCCGAATCGGTCACAATCAGTGCATGAATCGGAAGGAGCGTCGTCGCCGCGCCAAGCTTGCGGGACGCGCCGTCGGAACCGGAGGTGCCGAGGCCGTGACTGCCCTCCGGCAGGGCGCGCCCGGCTTCGATGCGACCGATGCCTTTGCGTTCCTTGCGTTTCACAGCCGCTCGGTGCCGGTTCCGCGCCGGCGCGCGGTGCCGATCGCGTCTTCGCTGCCCGTGGCGGCGCCCTCAATGCCGCCGCCCCGTCCGGCGACGCCGCCGGACGGCGGGGGCGGGCCACCGATCAAGGCCGGCGAGATTCAAAACGCCGTTTACTTCGCGGCACTCGATGCCGCGCGCGAGGCGCCCCGCGAGCGCCGAATGTCGGCGATGGCGCAGGCCGCACAGGCCCATGCCGATCAAGTCTGGGCCGCCGTGCGGCCTTGCGTCGACGTCGCGGGCGCCGCGCCGCTCGTCTGCCGTTCTGGATGTTCCTGGTGCTGCCACCAGCTCGTGGCCGTGCTGCCGGCCGAGGTTATTGCCATCGTCCGGTATGTCGAGCGAACCTTTGCCCCGGATGCCCGCGCGGTGCTCATGCGAAGGCTCTCCGCCCTCGATGCCCGCGCGCGCGGTCTTTCCCCGCTCGAGCGCGCGCGCCTCAAGCAGCCATGCGCGTTCCTGGTCGACGGCGCCTGCTCCATCCATGCGGCGCGGCCGCTGCGTTGCCGCGGCGTGCATTCCCGGGACGCCGATCATTGTCGCTGGGCATTCGAGCATCCCGACGAGGCGGCGGCCAGCCGCCGCACACGTGCGAGGCCGGGCCCTTACGCCGTCGAGTCCGCCGAGATCGCCCACGCGGCCCTGACCGGGCTGGCGCGGGCCTGCCGCGAAACCGGTCTGGACCATGACATGCTGGAGCTCAACGCCGCGGCGCGGATCGCGCTCAACGTGCCCGATGCCGAGCTGTACGCGCTCAATGCGGATCCGATCTTCGCTGCAGCCGAGCTGCCCGACGCGGCCGCCGAAACCGCCGCCCGGCACTCTGGTAACGCGGCGTCCGCCGACATAGATTTAGGGCCATGAACCAACTGAAACGCACCGAAGCGGCCGAGGAAGGCCGCACGATCAAGATTCACGGGGCCGATGCCTTCGAGGGCATGCGCCGGGCCGGCCGGCTTGCCGCTGAGACGCTCGATTTCATCACGCCCCATGTAAGGCCCGGGGTCACCACCGGCGAGCTGGACCGGCTCTGCCACGATTTCATCGTGTCGCACGGCGCCATCCCCGCGCCGCTCGGCTATCGCGGCTTCCCGAAGTCCATCTGCACGTCGGTGAACCACGTCGTCTGCCACGGCATTCCCGGCGACAAGCGCCTTGCCGAGGGCGACATCATCAACATCGACGTCACCGTGATCCTCGACGGCTGGCACGGCGATACGAGCCGGATGTATTTCGTCGGCGACGTCGGCGTGAAGGCCCGTCGCCTCGTCGAGGTCACGTACGAGGCGATGATGCGCGGCATCGAGGTCGTGCGCCCGGGCGCAACCCTGGGCGACATCGGACATGCCATCCAGACCTATGCCGAGGCGCAACGGTTTTCCGTCGTGCGGGATTTCTGCGGGCACGGACTGGGGCGCGTCTTTCACGATGCCCCGTCGGTCCTGCACTATGGCGAACCCGGCACCGGCGTCGTCCTGCGCGAGGGCATGTTCTTTACGGTCGAGCCGATGATCAATGCCGGTCGTTGGGAAGTGAAGATCCTGGCGGATGGCTGGACGGCCGTGACCAAAGACCGCTCGCTTTCGGCGCAGTTCGAGCACTCGGTCGGCGTCACCGCGACCGGGTACGAGATCTTCACGCTCTCGCCCAAGGGTTATACGCGGCCGCCTTACGCCCTCTGATCGCCGGCGGGTCATGGGTGACGGCCAGAATCCCGCCGGGCGCGATCCGCCATGTTTCGATGACGCATTCCGCGCAAGGCTGCGCGATCTCCTGACATGGCGCCGCGATGTTCGCCGGTTCCGCCGCGATCCGCTGCCGGACGGCACGCTTGAGCGTCTGATCGGGCTCGCCTGCTTGGCGCCGTCGGTCGGACTGAGCCAACCGTGGCGCTTCGTCACCGTCGACGATAATGGAAGACGCGACCGTGTGCGCGCGATCTTCGAGGCCTGCAACCGCGAGGCGCTGGCCGACCTGACCGGAGAGCGCGCCGCCCGCTATGCCCGCCTCAAGCTCGCCGGGCTCGATGAAGCGCCCTGCCACGTGGCGGTGTTCGTCGATCCGACGACGACGAAGGGTCACGGGCTCGGTCGCCGGACCATGCCGGAGACGATGGCGTACTCCGCGGTCGCGGCGATTCATACGCTGTGGCTGGCGGCCCGCGCCGAAGGCATCGGCATGGGGTGGGTCTCGATCCTCGATCCGGTCGCAGTCACCGAGGCGCTGGCCGTTCCCGACGCGTGGCGGTTCATCGGCTATTTCTGCCTCGGCTACCCGGCCGAGGAAAGCGACGCGCCGGAACTGGAGCGGGCCGGATGGGAGACGCGGCACGATCCGGCGCTCTTCATCGTCCGGCGTTAGCACCTCGCCCGTGGAATGCCTCTACCGCGGCGTACCGGCGCCGTGGCGACGCCATCGACGGGCCCCACCCTGCCCTCGTCTCACCCGGGCCCGCACGTTCGGCGGTTGTAGGCGGCCTCGCCCTTACAACGGGGCGGATGCTAAGCTGTCGACCTTCAAGGTCGAGCATCCCGGGGCGGCAAGCGTGAACGAATTCGACGAACGGCCGGCGGCGGAACCATCGGTGCCGAACGAGAAGCCGCACTACCACGGCCACCGCGCCCGGCTCCGCGAACGGTTCCGGAAGGCCGGCGAGGCCTTGCCGGACTACGAGATCCTGGAACTGCTGCTGTTCGCCGCGATCCCGCGCCGCGACGTGAAGCCGCTCGCCAAGGCGCTCATCGAGCGCTTCGGGACCTTCGCCGCCGTGATTGCCGCGCCACGCGAGAGCCTTGCCGAGGCGGGCCTCGGCAACACCGCGATCGACATCGTCAAGGTCGTGCGCGAGGCGGCACTCCGCATGACCCGTGCCGAGGTCGTGAATCGCCCTGTCCTCGGCTCATGGCAGAAGGTGCTCGACTACTGCCGGGCCCGGCTCGCGCACGAACCCATCGAGCAGTTCCATCTCCTGTTCCTGGACCGAAAGAATGCGTTGATCGCTGACGAGCCCCAGCAGCGCGGAACCGTCGATCACACGCCGGTCTATCCGCGCGAAGTCGTCAAGCGTGCGCTCGAGCTCGGCGCGTCGGCGATCATCATGGTGCATAATCATCCGTCGGGGGACCCCACCCCGTCCAAGGCGGATATCGAGATGACCCGCGAGGTCGCCAAGGCGGCGGCGGTGCTCGGTATCGCGCTCCACGACCACATCATCGTCGGCCGCGCGGGCCACGCGAGCCTGCGCAGCCTCGGGCTGTTCTGATCGCCCGCAACGCCCCTGCCTTCTCAGCAGCGTCAACTCTCATGAACAACGTCTTCCTGTATCTTGTCACGATTGCGGTATGGGGCTCGTCCTGGCTCGGCATCAAGCTGCAGCTCGGCCTGGTCCCGCCCGAGCTCTCGGTCGCCTACCGCTTCATCCTGTCCGCCGCGCTGCTCCTCGGCTGGTGCCGGCTGCGCGGCCTGAAGCTCCGCTTCAGCCCGCGTCAACATGCGTTCATCGCGCTGCAGGGGCTGCCGCTCTTCTCGATCAACTACATCATTTTCTATTTCGCGACCGGCTACATGACGAGCGGACTCGTCGCCCTGACGTTCTCGACGATCGTCGTCATGAACATCTTCTTCGGCGCGCTGCTGCTCGGTTTTCCCGTCCGGCCGCGCGTCGCGCTCGGCGCGGCGCTCGGAATCGCAGGCCTTGCGCTGGTCTTCTGGCCGGACCTCGTCGCCTTCGACCTGTCGAGCAACGGGCTCATCGGTCTTGGCCTTTCGCTCGTCGCCACCATGTTCGCCTCGCTCGGCAACATCGCCTCCGCCCGCAATCAGCGGGCCGGCATCCCCGTCGTCCAGGGCAACGCGTTCGGCATGGCCTATGGCGCCCTGTTCACGACCGCGTTCGTGCTCGCCCGCGGGGTTCCGATCGTGTTCGACCTCTCACCGGCCTACGTGGGCTCGCTGCTCTTCCTCGCCGTTTTCGCCTCGGTCATCGGGTTCGGCTGCTATCTCACGCTGATCGGGCGCATTGGGCCCGACCGCGCCGCGTATGCAAGCGTCGTCTTTCCGGTGATCGCGCTGACGCTCTCGACCATTTTCGAGGGCTATCGGTGGACGCCGCTCGCCTTCGCCGGCATGGTGCTCATTCTGATGGGCAATATCGTCGTGCTGACCAGGATCGGCCGCAAGCACGAAGGCTAGCGCGCGCTGAGCCGGGCGATCGTCTCGTCGGTCGAAAGCACGTCGCCGAACTGCTGGATGACCGTCTCCAAGGTCGCGCGATGCTCCTCGTCCGACAGCGCAGCGAGGCAGTCTGAAACCATGACGATTTCGAAATCGAGCATCATGGCGTCGCGCGCCGTCGATTCGCAGCACACGTTCGTCTTCGTGCCGGCGATCAGCAGCGTGCGGACGCCGATGCCGCGCAGAATACGCTCGAGCGGCGAGGCGCCGGGAACCAACGCACTGTAGCGGTTCTTGATCACATGAATGTCGCCGGGCTTCACGACCAGTTCGTGCCACAGACGTTGCCCCTCTCCGTCCGGCGCAAGGCTGTCGATGGTCCGCATCCGCACGTCGTCGGCCACGAAATTCTCGAAGAACCCCGGCCAGTCACTGCCGTTGCCCACGCGCCGGTTGGCGTGGGTCACCCAGATCACGTGGCCGCGTCGCTGGCGCAGCGCCTCGGCCAGCCGGTTGATGTTTGCGACGATGCCGCGCGCAGCCGGTACCTCGGCCGGCGCACCGGGCGCGACGAAGGTGTTTTGCATGTCGATCGCGACCAGCGCGGTTCGCATCGGATCGAACCGGTCGAAGAGGTGCAGGCGCTTGCGGCGCTGCATCACACGCGCGATGATCTCGGGACGGATCTCCACCTGGTGCATGGATCCGGATTCTCAGCTCTCCTTCTGCCGGCGGAAGACTAGCCGCAGAGCGCCCGCGACGCCAACCGCGGCCCGCCTTGAATGCCGCGGCATCGCGGCGTTAAGCTCACCGGCATGAGCCAGAGCCCGCCCCGCGCTACACACGACCTCGGCGGCGTCGAGCCCCTTGCCTCGCGTCCCATCGACCGCACCGAGCACGAGCTGACCCAGTTCGACAAGAACGTCGACGCGATGATGTATCTGTTGTCGCATCCGTCGCGACGGATCATCCGCGTGGACGAGCTGCGGCGCGCGATCGAATCGCTGCCCCCGCACGAATATATGAAGCTGTCCTATTACGAGAAATGGCTGCGCGCCATCCATGACCTGCTGCTCGAGAAGGGCGTGCTGGATCGTGCGGCCGTCGAGAACAAGCTGGCCGAGCTTCGTCTGCAGACGTCCGGCGAGGTGAAAACATGAACGCCCTCTTCGCGCCCGGCGACCGCGTGCGCGTGCGGAACGACTGGCCCGAGGCCGGTCCGGTCCGCGTGCACGTCCGGACGCCACACTACCTGCGCGGCCGCGAAGGCATTGTCGAGCGGCGGCTCGGCAGTTTTCCGAACCCAGAGGAACTCGCCTTCGGCAAGCCGGGTCTGCCGGCCCGCATGCTCTACCAGGTCCGCTTCGCGCGGGCGGGACTATGGTCCGGGGCGGGCGCCGGGCCCGCCGACACGGTGGTTGCCGATCTCTACGAGCACTGGCTGGAACCGGCGGAGGAACGCCATGGCTGACGCTCATGTCCACTCTCACCACGACCATACCCACGGCCGGGACGAACATGCCCCGATCGCCGCGCATGGCCCGTCGCGCGAGTCGGCGTTGCTCGAGCGGGCGATTCGCGAGCTACTGATCGCACGGGGCGTCTTCACCGCCGACGACCTGCGCCGGCAGATCGACCTGATGGACTCCCGCAACCCGGCGGTCGGGGCGAAGCTCGTCGCGCGGGCGTGGGTCGATCCGGCTTTCAAACAGCGATTGCTCGCCGACGCCAAGGCCGCCGCCGAAGAGCTGGGCATCGACTGCAGCAACGCGCCGGACGTGATGGTACTCGAGAACACGCCGCGGCGGCACCACCTCGTCGTGTGCACCCTCTGCTCGTGCTACCCCAAGGCGATCCTCGGCATTCCGCCGGCCTGGTACAAGAGCCCCGAATACCGTGCGCGCGCCGTCAAGGACCCCCGGGGCGTCCTCGCAGAGTTCGGCACGCATCTGCCGGACGACGTCGAGGTGCGGGTGGTCGATTCGACGGCCGACCTTCGCTATCTCGTGCTTCCCATGCGGCCGGCCGGCACCGACGGCTGGGACGAGGACAGGCTCGCGGCGCTCGTCACGCGCGACAGCATGATCGGGGTGACGGTCCCGTCCGCGGTGTCATAAGCCGCGCCGGACGGATTGCCTGTCGCGCCCCAACGGTCGCGGTCGAGCGTCGAACAGGTGGCAGGCGCAGCGGGCTGAATGACCGCTTCCTTGACAGGGGTAAACCCTCTCCGCCTTTCCGGAAATTGCCGCGAGGGTGTCAAAGTTTCGTCATCGGCCAATGGTATCCAACCTCCATTCGACGAGGGCCGATTCGATGACGACTCTGCGCCTTCTTCTCACCCTGATCCTCGAAAAGCTCGAGGAGCGCCACGACGACCGTCTGTTTGCCGACTGGCGGGCGGCGCGCGCGGCGCGGCGCGGTGAATAGCGCCGCCTGACGATCGGGATGTATCGCCGCGGCCTGGACCGGCGGTCCTCCGGACCTGCCGCGCTCCGATAGTCCGTCGGCGCAACCCGCCGATCATCTTTCCGCCACGCCGCCTACACGGCCGATTGCACGCCGACCGGGTCGCCGCACAAACTTGAGTCCGGGACATCGCGGCGGCGCGAATCGATGCGTGCCGAACGGCACCACTTTCGGCTTTGATTGGCCCCGGATGCCGGGATAAATCTCTGCCGTCGTTCCGGCCGGATACAGCCGCGACACATCATTCAACGAAGGGGCACAAAGCTTTGATTCCGCGTTATTCCCGGCCGGAGATGGCGGCCATCTGGGCGCCGGAGAACAAGTTTCGGATCTGGTTCGAGATCGAGGCGCATGCCTGCGACGCGCAGGCCCGGCTGGGCGTGATCCCGAAATCGGCGGCGAAGGCGGTCTGGGCCCGCGGCAAATTCGAGATCGCGCGAATCGACGAAATCGAGCGCGAAACCAAGCACGACGTCATCGCCTTCCTGACCAATCTCGCCGAGCATGTCGGGCCGGAGGCCCGGTTCGTGCATCAGGGCATGACCTCCTCCGATGTGCTCGACACCTGCCTTGCCGTCCAGCTCAAGCAGGCGTCCGATATCCTCCTCGCCGATCTCGACCGGGTGCTCGCCGCGCTCAAGAAACGGGCATTCGAGCATAAGATGACCCCCGTCGTGGGCCGCAGCCACGGCATCCATGCGGAGCCGGTGACGTTCGGGCTCAAGCTCGCGGGCTTTTACGCAGAGTTCGCGCGCAATCGCGCCCGGCTCGAAGCCGCCCGGCGCGAGATCGCGACCTGCGCCATTTCCGGGGCGGTCGGCACCTTCGCCCATATCGACCCGCGGGTCGAGGCCTATGTCGCCGAGAAGCTCGGGCTGGAGATCGAGCCGATCTCGACTCAAGTCATCCCGCGCGACCGCCACGCGATGTTCTTTGCGACCCTGGGTGTGATCGCCAGCTCGATCGAGCGGATCGCGATCGAGATCCGCCACCTGCAGCGCACCGAGCTGCGCGAGGCCGAGGAGTACTTCAGCCCCGGGCAGAAGGGGTCATCGGCGATGCCGCACAAGCGCAACCCGGTGCTGTCGGAAAATCTCACCGGGCTTGCCCGCATCATCCGCGCCGCGGTCACGCCGGCGCTGGAGAACGTCGCCCTGTGGCATGAGCGCGACATCTCGCATTCCGCCGTCGAGCGCGTGTTCGCACCCGATGCGACCATCGCGCTCGATTTCGCGCTCAACCGTCTTGCCAACCTGATCGAGAATCTCGTCGTCTATCCGGAGAGCATGAAGGCCAATCTCGACCGGCTGGGCGGCCTGATCCATTCGCAGCGGGTGCTGCTTGCCCTCACCCAGGCCGGGATGAGCCGCGAGGACGCCTACAAGATCGTGCAGCGCAACGCCATGGAGACGTGGAAGAACGGCGGCAGCTTGCTCGACCGCCTCCGGGCCGATCCTCTCGTCACGAAATACATTCCGCCGAAGCAGCTCGCCGCGCAGTTCGATCTCGACTACCACTTCAAGCACGTCGACACGATCTTCAAGCGGGTCTTCGGCAAGGCGAACGGAAACGGAAACGCAGGCGCGAAGTCACGCGGCCGCCGGTCGCGTCGGTGAGCGGGCGGCCCCCTTTCTCCGCCCCTCCGGGAAAGGAGTCAGGGTAAGGTTGCCACCGGTTGCGATTTCGAGAATTGGCGGCGGCACTTACACGCGACAATCGTAGATCGCCAGCTTGTCGCCGCCTGCCTCGGAGATGTTGTTGCGGAAGATCGCACGGCGTCCGTAGCGCCCGCATTCTTCGCGCGCCTTGTCGTCGACGGCGCTGCCGCCGTCGCCGAAATACCGGACGGTCACGACATCGAGCGTCGAGGATTGGACGCGCGGTTCCCGCGCACACGCGGTCAACACCACGACGGCCGTGGCCAGGAGCATCCAGCGCATTCGCATACTCCCACTCTGTCTCTCTGTCGCAAGCTTAACGTCAGAAGGAGCAAACGGTTCCGCTTGGCTCGCGCCGTGTCCGTCGGTCAGGACGAGGCGCGAAGCAGATGCACGCTGAAGAGTCGCTGCGGGTCGGTCCATGCGCGAACAGGCCGGAAGCCGGCCTCTTCGGCGAGGTGCTGGAACTCGCCGATCGCGTATTTGTAGGAGTTCTCCGTATGGATCCGTTCGCCGGGCGCGAAAAGGAACGACCGCCCGGCGACCGACACGCCCTGGCGCTCGAGGCTTCGGATGTAGATCTCGACCCGGCCCTGGGCCTCGGAATAGAACGCGTCGTGCGCGAAGCGTCGCACGTCGAAGGATGCACCGAGCTCGCGGTTCATTCGTACGAGCAGGTTCAGGTTGAACGCGGCGGTGATGCCTGCGGCATCGTTATAGGCGGCGTTCAGGATCCCTTCGTCCTTCTTGAGATCGACGCCGATCAGAAGCGCGCCGCCCGCGCCGACGACATGCGCGCATCGCGCGAGGAAGCGTTTGGCCTCCCCGGGCTCGAAATTGCCGATGGTCGAACCGGGAAAGAACGCGAGCCGCGTACCGTTCGCGTCGGGCAGCGCCGGCACGAAATCGTCCGCCGTGTAGTCGGCGCAGATGGCGATGATGTTGAGGCCTTGATAGCGCGAGGCCAGCGCCGATGCCGCGGCGCGCAGCTGCTCGCGGGAGATGTCGACGGGAACATAGGACGAAGGTCGCCGCAGCGCGTCGAGGAGAATGCGGGTCTTCGTGCTCGATCCGCTGCCGAATTCCACGACCTGGCAGTCCGGCCCAGCATGTTCGGCGATCTCGCTCGCGGCCCGCCGCAGAATGCCGCACTCGGTGCGCGTCGGATAATACTCCGGCAGCTCGCAGATCTTCTCGAACAGCGCCGAGCCGCGCGCGTCATAAAGAAACTTGCACGGAATCGACTTCGGCGTTCGCGAGAGTCCGGCGAGAACCGCGTCCCGGAAATTCTCCCCGGTCGGCGCGAGATCGACAAGGTTGTGAACGCTGCTTTCCATTACGCCTCCTCCGCCAAGCGGATGCCGCTGAAGGCCCAGCGCGCATCGGGATAGAAGAAGTTGCGATATGTGGCGCGGACATGATCCGGCGGCGTCACGGCTGCGCCGCCGCGCAGCACCATCTGGTTCGCCATAAACTTGCCGTTGTATTCGCCGATCGCGCCGGCCGCCGGTCTGAAGCCCGGATAGGCGCCGTACGAGCTGCTCGTCCATTCCCACACGTCACCGAACATCTGGACCAGCCCCTCGGCCTGCAGCGCGGATTGCGGGTGGAAAAGACCGCGATCGGCGAAATTACCGGCGACCGGCAGCGTCGCGGCCGCTGTCTCCCACGCTGCCTCGGTCGGCAGGCGCTTGCCGGCCCACCGCGCGAACGCATCGGCTTCGTAGTAGCTGACGTGGCACACGGGCTCGGCGGGATCGAGCGAACGCAGACCCGAGAGCGTGAAGATCAGCCACTTGCCATCGTGCCGTTCCCAATAGAGCGGCGCCTCCCAGCCGCGCGAATTGACGGCGGCCCATCCGTCCGCCAGCCAGAGCTCCGGGCGGCGGTAGCCGCCGTCCTCGATGAACGCCAGATACTCGCCGCAAGTGACCGGGCGGTTCGCGAGCCGAAACGGCTCGATCCAGACCTTGTGCCGCGGCCCTTCGTTGTCGAAGGCGAATCCGCCGCCGCCATGGCCGATTTCCTCGAGGCCGCCGGCGTAGGACGTCCACCCCTGCTGGGAAAGCGCGGCACGCGCCGCCGGCGCCGATGCCTTGTAGGCCGGGCGCAGCGGATTGCACGAGAACACGTGTTTGATGTCCATCAGGATCAGCTCCTGATGCTGCTCCTCGTGGGCGATGCCGATTTCCACGAGCGGTGCAATGGCCTGCCAGGACTCGTCCGCTGCATGTGCGATCAACCGCTCCATCGCCGTGCTGACGTGCCGCCGATATCGCATGATGTCGTCGACGCCCGGCCGCGACAGCAGACCGCGCTGCGGTCGCGGATGTCGCGGCCCGACCGCCTCGTAGTACGAATTGAAGAGGAATCCGTATCGCGCGTCGAAGACCTCGTATCCCGCATCGTGGGGCTCGAGCAGGAATGTCTCGAAGAACCACGTCGTATGCGCGAGATGCCACTTCGTCGGACTGACGTCGGGCATCGACTGGATCGTCTGGTCCTCGGGCGTCAGGCACGACGCCAGTTGCTCGGTGAATGCGCGAACCCGGCTGAACCGGGCGCCGAGCGTCACCCGCCGTTCGTCGTACTGCGCGCGGGTCTGCGACCCCCTCGACATGGCGCCCTCTCTCGCTGGGTTTCCGGTTCCGGCCGCTGCAACGGTTCGGAACGGTGGCGCCGCTATCAGAGTTCCGTCAGACCTCCGCTCCCGCCCCTGCCCACGATCTATGGGCGCACGCGCGGGAAACGCCGCTCAAAATTCGGGGATCGCATGACCGACGGCCACATGCAGCGCTTCAACTCGACGCGACGGCTGCATCTTGTATGCTGAGGCGCGCGTGAGACGGCTCACGTCGCGGCAATGTCGGCGATGTCTCAAACGCGCGCTTACGTTGCACGCGCACGTCGCATATCTCGTCGGATGAACGCATCCGCGCGCGGCGGTCACACCGCGCTTCTGCCGAACCAACCGGGTTCGGCCATCGATCGCGAGGCGGCCCGCCTCACGCCTGTTTCATGATCTGCTCTTTTGCCACCGCGAGCAGGCGTTCCATTTCCTTGCGCACCTGCACCTCGGTGACGCTCACGCCCTTGTCGGTCAGGTCCTTGAGAACCTTCTCGACGACATCGGAATCGCCGGGTCGCTCGAAATCCGCCTGCACGACCGTCTTTGCGTACTCGTCGGCGGCCGCGCCGCTCAGCCCCAGGCGCTCCGCCGCCCACAGCCCGAGCAGCCGGTTGCGCCGGGCATTGACCTTGAACTGAAGTTCCTGGTCGTGCTTGTACTTCTGTTCAAAGCTCTTTTCGCGGTCGTCGAAGGTCGTCATGCCCGTGCCGTCTCCTCGCCGGAAACCTGAATTCTGCGGCGTCCACGTTAGGATGCCCCGGCGGTCTTATGCAAGTGGCGTGGACCAGCGGCAATTGCGCCGTCCGCCCAAGTTGCCATGTGCACCGTCGTCTTCCTGCGCCGCCCCGGTCACGACTGGCCGCTGATCATCGCCGCCAACCGCGACGAGCGGGTCGAGCGGCCCTGGCGCCCTCCCGCGCGCCACTGGCCGGACCGCGACGTCGTCGCCGGGCTCGACGAGCTCGCCGGCGGCACGTGGCTCGGCATCAACGATCACGGCGTCGTCGCCGGCGTCCTCAACCGACCCGGGACGCTCGGGCCCGCGACGGGCCTGCGCTCGCGCGGCGAGCTTCCGCTCGAGGCACTCGATCACGCCGATGCGGTGGCAGCCGTGGCGGCGCTTGCGAGGCTCGACGCCCGTGCCTGGCGGCCATTCAACATGTTCGTTGCAGACAACCGCGACGCATTCTGGATCCGCTCGCTCGGCGGCAGCGCGCCCGATGCGATCACGGTCCACGAAGTGCCCGAGGGCCTGTCGATGCTGACCGCGCACGACCTGAACGATACGACCTCCCCGCGGATCCGCCATTACCTGCCGCGGTTCCGCGACGCTGCTGTGCCCGATCCGAAGCGGGGCGATTGGTCGGCGTGGCAGGCGCTGCTTGCAAGCCGCGCGACGGAGGCCGGCAGCGGCCCCCGGTCGGCCATGACCGTGGTGACGCCCGAAGGGTTCGGCACGACCTCGTCGTCCCTGATCGCGCTGCCAAGCGTTGCCGCAGGACCGATGGTGAAACCCGTCTGGAAGTTCGGCCGCGGTCACCCCGACTCGATCCGCTACGAGGACGTAACTCTTTGATTAGGGCCGCGAATTGGTAGCATTGCGGTGCGGCATTCAAGGGGTATATAAGAGGTCGCGCACGGGCGCCCCCGTGATCGAGTCCGTCATGCCGGCCGGAGGGTCGGCCGTTTCCCGAACAGCCCAGATGTCCCGACGCAGACAGATATACGAAGGCAAGGCCAAGATTCTTTTTGAAGGCCCCGAGCCAGGTACCATCGTTCAGTACTTCAAGGATGACGCGACCGCCTTCAATGCGAAGAAAAAGGGCGTGATCACCGGCAAGGGCGTCCTCAACAACCGCATCTCGGAATATCTGATGATGCGGCTCGAGGAAATCGGCGTGCCGACGCATTTCGTGCGCCGCCTCAACATGCGCGAGCAGCTCATCCGCGAGGTCGAGATCATCCCGGTCGAGGTGGTGATCCGCAACGTCGCCGCCGGCAGCCTGTCGAAGCGCCTCGGCATCGAGGAAGGCACCGTGCTGCCGCGCTCGATCGTCGAGTACTACTACAAGAACGACAAGCTCGGCGACCCGATGGTCTCCGAGGAGCACATCACCGCCTTCGGCTGGGCGACGACGCAGGACATCGACGACATTCTGCAGCTCTCGCTTCGCGTGAACGATTTCTTGAGCGGTCTTTTCCTCGGCATCGGGATCAAGCTCGTCGACTTCAAGCTCGAGTTCGGCCGCCTCTACACGAACGACGAAATGCGCATCGTGCTGGCCGACGAGATCAGCCCCGACAACTGCCGGCTTTGGGACGCGCGCACGAACGAGAAGATGGACAAGGACCGGTTTCGCCAGGACCTCGGAAAGGTCGAGGAAGCCTACCAGGAAGTCGCACGCCGGCTCGGCATCCTGCCAGAAGGCGTCGCGCCCGCCGATTTCAAGGGCCCGAGGACGCTGCAGTGAAGGCCAAGGTCCATGTCACGCTGAAGAACGGCGTGCTCGATCCGCAGGGCAAGGCGATAGCCGCCTCGCTCGGACATCTCGGCTTCACCGGCATCGGCGAGGTCCGCCAGGGCAAGTACATCGAGCTGGAGCTCGCCGAGACCGACCGCGACAAGGCCCGCCAGCAAGTCGAGCAGATGTGCCGCCAGCTTCTGGCCAACACGGTGATCGAGAACTACTCGATCGAAATCTGATCCGCTGGCCTTTCCCTCCGGTTGAAAAAATACATTTGTCTCTCGCGCGCACGGCGTGAGAGTGAGCAATTGAAGCCGGCCCCCGTTTGCCCGCGCGCAACGCGAATGCGCGGAGGAGGCGTCGGATGAAGAGGAACGCAGCGGCCCAGAATGTCGACCGCTACGTCGGTGCCCGAATCCGGGAGCGGCGGATCATGCTTGGCCTTACTCAGCAGCAGCTCGCCGACCTCATCGGCGTCACGTATCAGCAGGCGCACAAGTACGAGCGCGGCATCAATCGCGTCTCCGCCGGAAGGCTGTTCGAGATTGCGAAGGTACTGAGCGTCCCTGTCGGCTATTTCTACGAGGGCCTCGGCGAAGGCGCCGAGCCCAAGGCGCCGACGGCGCGCGAGCGCATGATGCTCGAACTCGCCCGGAACTTCAGCGAGATCCGCAACGAGAAGCATCAGGAGGCGTTCAGCCAGCTCGCGCGCGCGCTGTCGAGCGCCGGCGGTTCGCGCGACTGATTTCCGGCGGCTCCGCCTCGCGCCGCCGGGCGAGAAGAAGCGGCGCGTTACTTGCGGCAGTTCTGCGGGTTGTTGTCGAGCCCTTCGTAG
>DASVCL010000043.1:0-37328 GCA_036381615.1 Alphaproteobacteria bacterium | reverse complement strand
CACGCGCTCGCCCAGCGACACCCGCTTCGAGGCGTCCATTCGCGCCACCACGCGCGGCCGCTCCAGCGCCCCGTCTTCCCGCGCGCGCCCACTCGACTCCAGCGCCAGCGCCGCTGGAGTCGAGACGTGTACCAGCTGCTCATTGCCCAGATGCTCCACCAGCTCGACCGTCCCCGTCAGCGCAACCGCCGCCTCATCGGACGCCAGCCGCAGGCTCTCAGGGCGCACGCCCACCACCACCGCTCGCCCCTCCGCCGTCCCCGCGCCCGCCAGCGCGCCGCTAACCCGCGGCGCCCGCTCGACGCCCGTCCCCGCGAACACCACCGCCGCGCCGCCATCCACCTGGACCAGCCGCGCCGAGAGGAAGCTCATCGCCGGGCTGCCGATGAACCCCGCCACGAACAGGTTGGCAGGCGTATCGTAGAGCTCCTGCGGCGCGCCCAACTGCTGGATCAGCCCGCCGTTGAGCACGGCGATGCGGTCGCCCATCGTCATCGCCTCGATCTGGTCGTGGGTGACGTAGACGAAGGTCGTCCCCGTCGCCTGATGCAGCCGCGCGATCTCGGCCCGCGTCTGCACGCGCAGCTTGGCGTCGAGGTTGGAGAGCGGCTCGTCGAACAGGAACACGGCCGGCTCGCGCACGAGGGCGCGACCCATGGCGACGCGCTGGCGCTGGCCGCCCGAGAGCTGGCGCGGCTTGCGCGCGAGCAGCCCGTCGAGCTCGAGGATGGAGGCTGCCTTCTTCACCCGCATGTCGATCTCGGCCTTCGACATGCCGCGGATGCGAAGACCGTAGGCCATGTTGTCGTAGACCGTCATGTGCGGATAGAGCGCGTAGTTCTGGAACACCATGGCGATGTTCCGGTCCTTGGGCTCCAGGTCGTTCACCACCCGCGCACCGATCGCGATCTCGCCGGCCGTGATCTCCTCCAGCCCCGCGATCATCCGCAGCAGGGTCGACTTGCCGCAGCCCGAGGGGCCGAGGATGACGATGAATTCGCCGTCGGCGATCTCGCAGTCGATCCCGTGAATCACCTCGACGTCGCCGTAAGACTTCTTCACGCTCCTGATGCTGACGCCAGCCATCTTCGCCCCTTACTTCTCCGTCTCGACCAGGCCTTTGACGAACCAGTGCTGCATCAGCACGACGACCACCACGGGCGGAATCATGGCAAGCAATGTGTTGGTCATCACCAGGTTCCAGCTCGCCGCGGCATCGACCACGTTCATCATGCGGGAGATGGCCATGACGACGGTGTAGTAGCTTTCGTCTGTCGTGATCAGCAGCGGCCAGAGATACTGGTTCCAGCCGTAAATGAACTGAATGACGAACAGCGCCGCGATCGAGGTCCGGGACAGCGGCAGCAGCACATCCCAGAAAAAGCGGAGCGGTCCGGCGCCGTCGATGCGCGCCGCCTCGGTCAGCTCGTCCGGCACCGTCAGGAAGAACTGGCGGAACAGGAAGGTGGCCGTCGCCGAGGCGATCAGCGGGATCGTCAGGCCTGCATAGCTGTTCAGCATGCCCAGGTTCGCGACGACCTCGTAGGTCGGCAGGATGCGCACCTCCACCGGAAGCATCAGCGTGATGAAGATCATCCAGAAGAAGGTCATCCGCAGCGGAAACCTGAAATAGACCACGGCATAGGCCGCGATGATCGAGATCGCGATCTTGCCCACGGCGATGACGACGGCCATGACCAGGCTGTTGAACATCATCAGGAGCACCGGGGGTGCGCCGGCCGATGCGGCCCCGACACCTTCGAACAGCACCTGCCGGTAGTTCTCGAGCATATGGTTGCCGGGCAGCATCGGGATCGGCGCCTGCAGCAACGTCACCTGATCGTGCGTGGAGGCGACGAACGTGATGTAGACCGGAAACGCCACGACGGCGATGCCGAGCAGCACGATCGCGTGCGACAGGAAGGTGAGCCAGGGACGGTTCTCGATCATGTCTCGCCCGCGCTCAATAGTGGACCCGGCGTTCGATGAAGCGGAACTGCAGAACGGTGAGTGCGATGACGATGATCATCAGCACGACCGACTGCGCCGCCGATCCCCCGAGGTCGAGTCCCCGGAAGCCGTCGTTGTAGACCTTGAAGACGAGGATTTCGGTGGCGTTGGCCGGCCCGCCCTGCGTCACGGCATGGATGATGCCGAACGTCTGGAAGAATGCATGAACGACGTTGACGACAAGAAGGAAGAAGGTCGTCGGCGAGAGCAGCGGGAACACGATCGTCCAGAACCGCCGCCCCGGGCCCGCGCCGTCGATCGCCGCCGCCTCGATCAGCGACTTCGGAATCGACTGCAGGCCGGCAAGGAAGAAGATGAAGTTATAGCTGATCTGGCTCCAGCAGGCGGCGATCACCACCAGAACGAGCGCCTGCCCGCCGTTGACGAAGTAGTTCCACTCATACCCGATCTTGTTGAGAAGATAGGCGAGGTTGCCGACCGTCGGATTGAACAGGAATCCCCACAGCACGCCGGCCACTGCCGGCGCGACGGCGTAAGGCCAGATGAGAAAGGTCTTGTAGACCGTGGCGCCGCGAATGACGCGGTCCGCCATGACGGCGAGCAGCAGCGCAATCGCCAGACCGAAGAAAGTCACGGCGGCGCTGAAGACGATGGTCACGCGCGCCGAATGCAGATAGCCCGGGTCGGAGAACAGCTCCGCGAAATTTTCCAGCCAGACGAACTGGGCGTTGCCGCCGAATGCGCCCTCGATGAAAACCGACTGCTTCAGCGCCTGGGCCGCGGGCCAGATGAAGAAGATGAGCGTGACAACGATCTGCGGCGCGACCAGCAGATAGGGCAGCAGTTTGCCCTTGAAGACGACACGTTTTTCCATCAGCGGCAAAAGAATCGGCGCCGCCCGCGCAGGCGGGCGGCGCCGGGGTTACCTTAAGACGGGTTCGCGCGGGCGAAGTCCTTGAGCAGCTTGTTGCCCCTCGCGACGATGTCGTCGAGGGCCTGCTTCGCGGACTTCTGACCGGCCCACACGGCCTCGAGTTCCTCGTCCATGACGTCGCGGATCTGGACGAAGTTGCCGATGCGCAACCCCTTGGAGTTCGGCGTCGGCTCATTGAGGCTGAGCTGCAGCACGGCGACGTCGCGGCCCGGGTGCTTCTCATAGAAGCCGCTCTTCTTCGTGTACTCGTAAGCCGCCTTGGTGATCGGGACGTAACCGGTCTCCATGTGCCACTTCGCCTGCACCTCGGGCGAGGACAGATACGTGAAGAACTTCGCCACGCCCTTGTATTCGGACTTCGGCTTGCCGGAGAGGACCCACAGCGTCGCGCCGCCGATGATCGAGTTCTGCGGCTCGGACCTGATGTCGGGCCAGTACGGCAGCATCGACGTGCCGATCTCGACACCCTTCATCGCCTTCTCGAGCCCGCCGGCCGAGCCCGACGAGCCCATGAACATCGGGCATTCGCCGGTCGTGAACTTCGGGTCCGGCTTGTTCTCACGGCCGGCGTAGACGAAGATCTTTTCCTTGTGCCAGTCGGCGAGCTGCTGGATGTGCCGGACGTGTTGCGGGCTGTTGATCTTCAGCTCGATGTCCGTCCCGCCGAAGCCGTTCTCCTTGGTCGCGAACGGCAGGTCGTGCCACGCGCCGAAGTTCTCGATCTGGATCCAGGTCTGCCACTGCGTGCTGAAGCCGCAGGGGAAGCCCGCCGCCATCAGCTTCTTCGAATACTCGCCGACCTCGGGCCAGGTCCTGGGCGGCTTGTTCGGGTCGAGCCCCGCCTTCTTGAACGCTTCCTTGTTCCAGTAGAACACCGGCGTGGACGAGTTGAACGGCATCGACAGCAGCTTGCCGTCCGTCGTCGAGTAGTAGCCGTACACGGCCGGGAGAAACGCCTTCGGATCGAATTTCTCGCCCGCCTCTTCCATCAGCTGCTGGACGGGATAGATCGCGCCCTTGGCCGCCATCATCGTCGCCGTGCCGACCTCGAACACCTGGACGATGTGCGGGTGCTGCTTCGCACGGAAGGCCGCGATCGCCGCCGTCATGGTGTCGCTGTAGCTGCCCTTGTAGACGGGCACGACCTTGTATTCGCTCTGCATCTTGTTGAAGCCGGCGGCGATCTCGTTGACCGTCTCGCCGCGCTGGCCGCCCATGGCGTGCCACCATTGAATCTCGACCTGGGCCTGGGCGCGGTCCGCCATGCCGACCGAGAGCGCCGCAACCGCGACGGCGCCGAGCAATGTCCTACGGGAAATCATCTCTGGGTTTCTCCCTGCTGTGGTAGGTACCACATACGCCGCCCCTAATTACTCAAGTGCGGCGGTGATTTGAAGCTTTTATGACAGAACCCTAGCACGAGAATGCCGCACCTCCCACAAAAAAGCGGCACGCCGGCCCGTTAATCATTTCGCACACGCCGCACCGCGGCACGCCAGCCGGCATAGAGGCGGTCGCGGATATCGGCCGGCATGGCGGGCGTAAAGACCCGATCGCGCTGCCATTTGCGCGCGATGTCGTGGGTCGAGCCGAACAGGCCGACCGTCAGGCCGGCGAGGTACGCGGCCCCGATCGCGGTCGTCTCGGTCACGGTCGGCCGCTCCACCGGCAGGGCGAGCTGGTCGGCGAGGAACTGCATGACCCAATCGTTGACCGCCATGCCGCCGTCGACGCGAATCGCCGCCGCGTCGATGGCCCCGTCGCTCGCCATCGCATCCATCAGGTCCCGGGTCTGATACACGGTCGCCTCCAGCCCGGCGCGCACGATCTCGGCGATGCCGCTGTCGCGCGTCAGCCCGATGATCGCGCCGCGCGCATCCGGATCCCAGTAGGGAGCGCCCAGCCCGGTGAAGGCGGGGACGAGATAGACGCCCTTCGTATCCTTGATGCTGCGCGCCAGTTCTTCCGTCTCATCGGCACGGCGGATGAGCTTGAGCCCGTCGCGCAGCCACTGGATCGCCGCGCCCGAGACGAAGATGCTGCCCTCAAGCGCGTAGGTCGGCTTGCCGTTCAGGCGGTAGGCCAACGTCGTCAGCAGGCGGTTCTTCGAGCGCACCGGCTTGTCGCCGGTGTTCATGACGACGAAACAACCGGTGCCGTAGGTGCTCTTGATCATGCCCGGCTTGAAGCACGCCTGCCCGACCGTCGCCGCCTGCTGGTCGCCGGCAATACCCGCGATCGCCACCGGTGCGCCGAGCAGATCCTTGTTCGTCGCTCCGAACAGCGCGGCCGAGTCGCGCACCTCCGGCAGGATGGCGCGCGGAATGCCGAAGGCCTTGAGCAGTTCGTCGTCCCAGTCCTGCGTATGCAGGTTGAACAGCATCGTCCGCGACGCGTTGGTCGCGTCGGTGGCGTGGCACCGTCCCTCGGTCAGCCGCCACAGCAGGAACGTGTCGATCGTCCCGAAGGCGAGATCGCCGCGCTGGGCCGCGTCGCGTGCGCCGGCGACATTGTCCAGCAGCCACGCGATCTTGGACCCCGAGAAATACGCATCGAACAGCAGCCCCGTGCGCGCGCCCAGTTCCACATCGCCGACGATGCCCGCCATGCGACGGCACCAATCGGCCGTGCGGCGGTCCTGCCACACGATCGCGTTGTGGATCGGCTTGCCGGTGCGGCGGTCCCACAGGACGGTCGTCTCGCGCTGGTTGGTGATGCCGATCCCGGCCACCGCGGCGGCCTCGACCTTTGCATTTGCCAGCGCACGGCGCAGCACCGAGACGGTCGCCCGCCAGATCTCCTCCGGGTCGTGCTCGACCCATCCCGGCTGCGGATAGATCTGCGGCAGCTCGACCTGTGCCGAGGACCGCGGCACGCCGTCGATATCGAACAGGATGGCCCGGGTGCTGGTGGTGCCTTGGTCGAGCGCGAGAAGATATTGTTGTTGCGTCACTTTATTTCATGTCCTTCGCGTGCCGGCGGAAGCCGCCTCCCCATGCGGGCGCCGGCGGACGTCGTGTCCGACCCGACGCGGAAGCGCGCGATCAACCGCGACCTTAGTTATCGGGGAACCCGCCCGCTCTGGCAACTCGCACGGGGCCGGACGCTCAGCGCGGCAGCGCCTGCTCCACGGCGTCCGTCACCTCGCGCGACAGCGGCGTCACGCGCGATGGCCAGGCGCCGACGATCTCGCCCGACGGGTCGATCAGGTATTTGTGGAAATTCCAGCGCGGCACGCCCGCCTCGCCCAGCTCCGCGGCGACCCAGCGATAGAACGGATGCGCCTCGGGCCCGACGACCTTCTGCTTCTCGGTGAGCGGAAACGAGACGGCATAGGTCTCGCAGAACGCCTTGATCTCCGAAGCCGTGCCCGGCTCCTGCCCGCCGAAATCGTTGGACGGCACGCCCAGCACCACGAGGCCGCGGTCCTTGTAGCGCTGCCACAGCTTCTCGAGGTCGGCATATTGCGGCGTGAAGCCGCAGAAGGACGCGGTGTTGACGACGAGGACCGCCTTCCCGCCGAAATTCCGCATCGGCAGGGCCTCGCCGTCGATCGAGACGAAATCGAAATCATGCGCCGCCATGCTGGTCCTCTTCGTTCGCGCCTTGCCGTCGCCGCCGGCCGCAACAGCATGCGATCGCACGCCGATCGGGACGGAGATTGCTGCCGCAATGGCGCCGAGCAGCAGGGCCGACACCCGCCGGCGGCCGATCCTGTCGCACGTATCAGCCATAGCGCTCCTCCCGCCAGGGATCGCCGTAATTGTGATAGCCGCGCACCTCCCAGAATCCGGGCCGGTCCTGCGCCACGAATTCGAGGCGCGTCAGCCACTTCGCACTCTTCCAGAAATAGAGCTTCGGCAGGACGAGACGCACCGGTCCGCCATGCTCGCGCGTGATCGGCTTGCCTTCCCACCGGCAGGCGAGCAGCACGTCCTCGCCCGCGAATGCCTCGAGCGGGACGTTGGTGGTGTAGCCGTCGTAGCTGTGCTGGATGACGAATCGCGCCTCGGGCTTCGGCCGCACGAGGTCAAGGAGATGGCGCGTCGCCACCCCCTCCCAGCGGTTGTCGAAGCGCGACCACGCAGTGACGCAATGAATGTCCGAGGTCCGCGTCACCTGCGGCTGCGCCGCGAAGTCCGCCCACGACCACGTCACCGGATTCTCGACAAGGCCGTCGACGGTAAGCCGCCATTTCTCCGGCGGCACGTCGGGCTGAATGCCCAGATCGAGCACCGGCCAGTTCTTCACCTCGCGCTGTCCCGGCGGCAGCCGCCGTGTCTTCGGATCCGCCGTCTCGCCCGTCAGCAGCCGGCCCTCGCCGGCCCATTTCTGCTTGGTCTCGACAAGCTTCTGTCTGACCTTGCCGAGCAACGATTCGTCGTTCGCCATACCGCCATCTTACCTCTTGGCGCGTGTTCCGGCACCACCGGCCGCCGGTCCCGGAAGTATATGCCGATCCCGGCCAGGCGCGCGCCATGTCACGCCCCTTGCCTCGCCGTCGTCCTGTCGGCTGCCGCCGCGCGGACGGTCATTTCGGGCCAGGTCTGATGGACGCGACGGGGCCGCGAGATGTCCTGAGCTGTTCGCGGCCGATGTGGAACAACGCATATGCGGTCACATCTCGCCGACAACGCCGCGCGACCGAAACAATCGGTTCGCGCAAAAGGGATCGATTCGGTAGCGCACACGTTTTGGTATCACGAGTGCGACATGGGGCACGTCCGCAAGCGTAACGGGGTGGTGTGACGGGGCGCGGCGCGCGCGTCGTGTCGTTGTCTGTCCTTACGGGAGACCGCTGATGCCGGAAAAGCGAACGGTGGAAAAAGCCCGGAAGGCCAAGCGCGCGGGCAAGGCGCCCACGACGCAGGCGGGCGAGTTCGTGCGCGAGGAGATTCGCCATATCCGCCGTGGCAAGCATGGCGCGCGCTCGCCGCAGCAGGCCATCGCCATCGGCCTGTCGAAGGCCCGGCGCGCGGGCGTTGCCCTGCCTCCGCCGAAGAAAGGTAAGGCCAAGAAAAGCACCCGCAAGAGCGCCGCGTACGCCTATGCGGCGGGTCAGCACAAGCGCAAGACCCATCGCCAACCGCGCGTCTCGCGCGCCGTTTCGCAGGTTCTCAAGCGCGAACCACGCGGCACGGCATCGCGCAAGGCGCTCGCGAGTCAGGCGAAGCGCGCCGCCGCACGCAAGGCCGCCCGGACCAGGGCGCGCCACGGCAAATAATCCAGGGTACGGCCGTCGAACGACGATCGCCTGCGACCTCGAAAGCCGGGCATGCGGGATGCGGCCGGCACCCGCGATGCATTCGCGGCTTCGGCCTGCTCAGTCGACGTCTTCCAGGTTTTTGCGAAGGCGCCGCTGCAGCTCGGCGATGTCGATCTGATGCACGGAACCCGCGCCGGCAAGATCGAGCGCATGGGCGGCGGCCGCCCCCATCGCGATGCACGGCCCCATGACACGGACGGATGAGAGCGCGACCGGGTCGGCGTCGATGCAGCGTCCGGCGGCGACGACGTTGTCCGCCTCGGCCGGCGTCAGGCTGCGGAACGGCACGTAATGCATGTGGTCGTCGCCGAACTCCTCCCAGTGCACTGCGTCGGCGCGATAGTGATATTCGATCGGCCATGAGCAGCGCGCCACGGCATCGTCGAACCGCACGCCGTGACGCACCTCGTCGGCGGTAAGCTGATGCACGCCCGCGATCGAGCGGGTCTGGCGGATGCCGGGCAACGCATAGGCCCGCACCCGCGCCTTGGCGAAGACGTCGGGAAACTCGGCGCGGAGAAAGGCGACGAGACTGTCCACTTGCGCCCGTCCTTCGAGCACCGCGCGGCTCGCGCCCACGGGATCGAGCGGCGTCTCGACATGCGTCATGTTGACGAGCGCCTCGTCCGAGCCGGGCGGCGAGAACAGGAACCCGTCGTGCCGCTTGAGGCCATAGGCCGACCCTTTTTCCTTGAGCCGCGCCTGGAGCGCTGCACGGTCGAGCCGCGCCAGTCCCGCTGCATCGAATCCTTCGAGCGTGAACATGGCCGTGCCGAAGGCGGGCCCTGCCGCCGCTTCCCGGCACTCGAGCCCGGCGGTCCATGCCAGCGCCGCGTCGCCCGAGGCGTCGACGAATCCGCGCGCCGCGATCTCGACGTCGCCATGGCGCGTTGCCAGTTCGATCCGCGTCAGGCGGCGGCCCTCGCGATGCGCGGCGCGCATGACCGCGCCGAGAATGACGTCGATACCGGCCCGCCGGACCGCTTCCTCGATCCAGCGCTGCAGCGCGACGACGCGGTACTGCACGATCAGCGTATTGCGGCGGCCGGTGATGTCATGCGCATCGCCGCTCGCACGCAGATCGCGCAGGATCTCCGCGGCGATGCCGTGCGTGACGAGGCGCGGCCGCTTTCCGTTCGAATAGAAGCCACAGAACGTGCCGACCATCGCCCCGGTCGCCTGGCCGCCGAGCTGCGGCGCGCCATCGACCAGCAGCACGCGGTGCCCCAGACGCGCGGCCTCGATCGCCGCCGAGATGCCGGCTGCGCCCGACCCAAGCACGCAGATATCCGCCTGCAGGCGGATCGGCTGAGCAGCCGCCAGCCGGCGGACGGTACGGGTGGTCGCGTTCAGTGTCGTTGCCATGCTCTTGCCGGAATGGACGTTGCCTTCGCGAGCGCCGGGGGCGGGCACCGGTTGGGCGATGCGACACGCAACATGGCCCGGTGCGCCGGGATCACGGCGCACCTAGCGCCATCTGAGCAGCCATCGCTCGAGACGGGACAGACCGGTCCCGATCACCAGTCCCAGCACCGACAGCAGCACGACGCCCGCGAGCAGCTGGTCGGTCTGCATCAGGTTGCCGGCCGACAGAATGAAGGCGCCGATGCCGTATTGCGCGCCGATCATTTCCGCGGCGACCAGAAGGATCAGCGCGATCGAGGCCGTGATGCGGAAGCCGGCGAGAATTCCCGGCATCGCCCCCGGCAGGACGATGTCCTTGAGGATGGCATGCCAGGGCAGATCGAAGCTTTGTCCCATGCGGATCAGGTTGCGCGGCACGCCGTCGATCCCGCTATAGGTCGCGATCGTCGTCGGGAAAAACACGCCGAGTGCGATGGTCGCCACCTTGGACGACTCGCCGATGCCGAACCAGAGGATCAGTAGCGGCAGCAGCGCGATCTTGGGAATCGGAAACAGCGCCGACACGAAGGGGACGCCGATCGCGCGCGGGATCGACCATATCCCCATCGCGAATCCGGCGACGAGCCCGGCCGCCGTGCCGAGCGTCCAGCCGAACACCAGGCGAAAGAGCGAATCCGAGATGTGCCGCCACAGCGCGCCCGACACCGCCAGATCGTAGAGGGCATGCACGACACTCGTCGGTGCGGGCAGGAACAGCGGCGAGATCGAGCCCGACCGCACGGCCAGCTCCCACACCGCGATGAGGCCTGCAAAGAAGATCACGGCGGCACCGCGACGCCGCAGCAGCACGAACCCGCCGCCGCGGAAAGGAACCTCGCGCATCCTGCCGTCAAGTGCCTGCGATGCCATCTTCGATCACCTCCCGTTCGGCGACCTGCGCTTCGGCCTTGATCACGCGCCATAGCCGGTCGTGAAGGTCCGTGAGCCGCATCTGCGCGGCCGGCTGCGTCCGTTCGGCCTGGGCGATGTCGACGGTCACGATGTCGCGCAGCCGCCCGGGGCGGCGCGACAGGATCGCAACGCGGTCGGCAAGCCGCAGCGCCTCGTCGAGGTTGTGCGTGACGTAGACGACGGTGATGCGCTCCTTCAGCCACAGCGCCAGGAAATCTTCCATCAGCAGCTCCCGCGTCTGCGCATCCAGCGCGGACAGCGGTTCGTCCATCAACAGCATGGCGGGCCGCACGACGAGCGCGCGCGCGATGCCGACGCGCTGGCGCATGCCGCCCGACAGCTGCTTGGGAAAGGCATGGCGGAACTCGGTCAGGCCGGTGCGGGCCAGGACGTGGGCGATGCGGGCCTTGCGCTCGCTCTCCGGCAGGCCGTGGTGCTCGAGCGGCAGCGCCACGTTGCCCTCGACCGTGCGCCAGGGCAGAAGCGCGAAATCCTGGAACACATAGGTGAAGGGGTTGAGCGAGCCGGCCGGCGGCTCGCCCGAGACCAGCACGCGGCCGGACGTCGGCTTCAGGATGCCGCCGACGATGCCGAGCAATGTCGACTTGCCGCACCCCGAAGGGCCGATCAGCGCGAGGATCTCGCCCTCGCGCACCGTCAGATCGATGTTCTCCAGGGCGGCGATGTCGCCGTAACGATGGCTGACGCCTTCGACGAGCAGTTCCACGCGATCACCTGTCGCGAAAATCCGGGGCCGGAAGACGTAGGGGCCTCACCCGGCCGATGCGGGCGAGGCCCCCTTTCGTCACGGCGCCGATGTCAATTCTTCGGCACGTTGAAATGGCCATCGATGAACGTCAGGTCCATGATCTCCTTCGCGTTCGCGTCCTTGTCGACCAGTCCGACGCTCTGCCAGAACTCGAGCTGGCTGTAGATGTCGTCCACCAGGAGCCGTCCCTCCGGATCGATGTACGGAAGCCCGACGGCGAGGAGCTCGGGCGGCTGCTGCATGGCGCGCGAGATGATGGCGAGCATTTCGTCGAAGTTCTCGCCCTTCACCACCTCGCCGGCGCTGTTCTTCTGATTGAATGCCTTGTGGTAGTCCGTCGCCGCCTTCTGATAGGCGCGGACGAAAGCCTCGACCATGCCGCGCCGCTCGGCGATGTTGCGCGGGCTGGTGAACAGGGCGCCGAGCTGCCACGGCGTCTCGTCGCCGACCCAGCCCAGGATTTTTCCCGCACCGTCCTTTTCGAGCGCGCGCGCGCCGTTGACCGGCACCAGGGTCGCGTCCACCTGGCCGCCCTTGAACGCCGCCTGCATGGCGGGCAATCCGTTGAGCTGGCGCAGCTGCACCGAGTTCAGATCGAAGCCGTACTTGCGGGCGAGCAGCCCGAGCGAATAGTGGAAGGTCGAGCCGGTCGTGGTCGTGGCGACCGACTTGCCGGCGAAGTCCTTGAGCGAGCGGAAACCGTTCTCCCACGCCTTGTTGGTCACCATGTATGCGACCAGCGGAAAGCCCGGCTCCTCGCGGCTCTGCGCGCCGATGATCTTGACGCCGCCCTTGGCAGCAAGGTTGTAGAAGCTCGCCGTCAGGCCGGTCACCCCGAAATCGACGTCGCCGGAGACGACGGCGAGCGGCGGCTGCGCGGCCGCCGTGAAGACCTTGAGCTCGACGTCAAGGCCCTGGTCCCGGAAGTATCCTTTTTCCAACGCGATGAAGATCGGCCCGGACGACGTCAGCCGCAGCGCGCCGACGGTCGTCTTCTGGAGCGTCTGCGCCGACACGCCGAACGCGGTCACGAGCAGGGCAGCGGTGACGAGGCATGCGCGCGCGATCCAGCCTTTGGACATCAGGTTCCTCCCGAGGGCGATGGGTTGGGTCGCGGCCTTTATGCCGGTCACGGGGAGCCGGAGTCAAATGGACGAGGCCCGTCGGGCGCAGCCGTCAAAGCCCCGGTTTCGCCGCTGGCAGCACCGGCACCGCTTGTCCGCGCGGCAAGGCGACCTCGCCGCGCGATTCCGGTATCGCCGCCAGGGCGCGGCGGACCGCGACGATGAACAGGGCGCCAAGGCATGGCGCCGCGACGTTGATCCCAGTCGGCATGGCGATGATCGGCGCCGTCATCGGCACCAGCCAGGCGAGGACGAGAATTTCGCGCTCGCCGGACCGCCAGCCGCGCGACAATCCGTCCCAGGCCAGGATCGCGAGGGGGATGGCGAGCAGGGCGAGATCATAGTCGAACAGATAGGGCGGGATCAGGACGGCCCCGGCCGAGAGCACGGCGGCACTCAGGCGCAGCGGCGCCCGCAGCCACCACACGCGCGCGACGGTCGCCGCGACCAAGACCGCGACGGCGCCATGGACGACATAGGCCGGTGTCACGCCGAACCCGAGCATCCGCAGGCCGACATACACGCTGGGAATCTTCGCCCACGGCAGCATGGCGTCGTCGAGCAGGAGGCGGACCGTCGGCAGGTTGCGGAAAAAGGCGGCCCACGCGTCCCATCCGGTCGCGACGGTGCTGAGGCCTGCGAACGCGAGCGCCGTCGCGGCGGCGCTCGCAAGCGCTACCCATTGCCGGCCGCACAGCAACGCGAGCGGAACGAGCAGCCCGAGCTGCGGCTTGTAGCACAGGAGCCCGAACATTACGCCAGCCGCGACGGGTCGGGCCGGCAGAAGAAGCAGCGCCGCGCCGAACAGGGCGGTGCTGAGGAAGCCGTTCTGGCCATGGAAGGCGTTGACGAACGTGCCCGGAAAGGCAAGCACGAGCGCGAGCGTTTCGGGCCGTGGCGCAAAGCGCCGGATGACCCCGGCAGAAGCCGCCAGCGTCGACGCGACCCACGCCGCATAGGCGACGAGATAGGGCATCAGCGCGAACGGCAGGACGATCAGGTGGAACGGCGGCGGGTAATGCCACAGAAAGACCGCCGGGCTCCCCGGTACGGCCATCTGCTCGACCGCAACGATGCGCGTCACGTCGAACGCCGCGGCGGCCTCGCCGGCGAGCGCGAGATACGATGCGGCCCAGAAGGTGATGAAGTCGTAGCCGAGCGGCTTGCCCTTGGGATCGACGAGGTCGGCCGACATCAGCACCCACGCGACCGCCATGATCACGTAGACGGCAATGAAGATGCGCGGATAGATCCGCAGCCGCTCCAAGCTGAGCCAGTGCGGCTGTTCCGCAGCTTGTCGGGGGGCGCCCAGCATGACCGGGAGTCTCCGCGGCGCGCGTTAACGAACGCTGAACCACTTGAACCGCGACGGGGCCGGCCCGCATCATCCGGGGCGTGCCTCGTCCCCGCGTCATTTCCCTGCTTGCCAGCGCGACCGAGATCGTCGTCGCGCTCGGCGCCCGCGACCTCCTCGTCGCGCGCAGCCACGAATGCGATTTCCCGCCCGACGTCCGCGATCTGCCGGCGGTCTCGGCACCGAAGCTCGATCCGCGACGCCCCAGCGGCGACATCGACCGTCAGGTCAGGACGCTGCTCGAACAGGCGCTGTCGATCTACCAGGTGGATGCGGACGCGCTGCGGGAACTCGCGCCCGACGTGATCGTCACGCAGACTCAGTGCGAGGTCTGCGCCGTCTCGATGGCGGACGTCGAGGCCGCCCTCGCCGACTGGATCGGCTCGCGCCCGCAGATCGTCGCCGTGTCGCCCTTCGGGTTGGAAGACGTCTTCGCGGATATCGTGCGCATCGCGGCCGCGCTTGGCCGGGATGCCGCGGGCCGATCGCTCGTCCGCGATATGCGCCGGCGCATGGATGCGATCGCCGCGCGCGCGAAATCCGTCCCCCGGCGACCGCGCGTCGCGACGATCGAATGGATCGAACCGTTGATGGCCGGCGGCAACTGGATGCCCGATCTCATCGCGATGGCGGGCGGACGGAACCTCTTGGGCGAGTCCGGCCGACACTCGCCTTCGCTTGCCTGGGACGATCTCGTGCGCGCGGAACCCGAGGTCATCCTGGTCCTGCCCTGCGGGTTCGACATCGCGCGCACGCGGGCGGAGATGCCGGCGCTGACCGGACGTGCGGAATGGCGCGAGCTCCCCGCCGTGCGGTCCGGCGCGGTGTACCTGCTCGACGGCAACCAATACTTCAACCGCCCCGGGCCGCGGCTCGTCGAATCGCTCGAAATTGTCGCCGAGATCTTACATCCGGAAACATTCCGCTTCGGCCACGAGGGAGCGGGCTGGATTCGGTTCGGCGAACCGGGTAGCTAGGCTCTGCCCGACCTGACCGAATCCACCGCCTGGCATGGCTGCCATCGCCCGACCACAATTCTGCGGAAAGTGGGGCCGGCCGCCGGGACCCGTCCGGACCCCGGCGCCGTCTTCGCTGCCGTCGCGCACACGAATTGATTCTTCCGTTTCTGGCAGGTGACCATGAAACAGCTATCCTGGCTTGTCGGCGCGGTTCTACGTCCGCTGCTCGTCGTCTTCTTCATGACGAGCGCCCTGCCGTCCTTCGCCCAGGATCAGGCCCCCGCCGCTGCCCCGACGGTCTCGACCGCAGAGCTCGAGCGGCTCGTCGGCATGCTCGAGAATGACGCCGAACGCCAGAAATTCGTCGAACGCCTGCGTGCGGTGATCGAAGCGCAGCGCCGCACGGCGCCGGCCGAACCGGTCATTCCGGACCGGGTCGCGGGCCGGTTTCTCGCAACACTCTCCGAGGAGGTCGCGGAATTCAGCCATGCGCTCTTCGGCGCGGCGGCGTTCGTTACCGATGCCCCGAAGTTCTTTGCCTGGCTCCAGCATCTGGCCGAGAACGAGTGGGCCCGGACGCGCCTGACCGAGATCTTCGGCAAGCTTGCGATCGTGCTCTTCGGCGCGTGGATCGCGGAATGGGTCACGACGCGCCTGCTCGGGTCCACACGCCGCCGGATCGAGCGCCAGGAAATCCGCAGTGGCTGGGCCCGGGTCCCGTTCCTTCTCTTCCATCTGGTGATCGGCCTCATACCGGTCGTCGTGTTCGCGGTCGCGGCGTTCGGGCTTCTCACCGTCGTCGATCCGACCCGTACCGCGCGGCTCGTCGCCCTCGCGTTCATCAATGCCAACCTCATCGCCCGCGCCGTTCGCCTCGTCGCGCGCGCCGTTCTGGCGCCGAGTGCGCCCGGTCTCCGCCTGGTGCCGGCCGACGATGAGACGGCAATCTACCTGCAGATCTGGGTGCGGCGCCTGACGAACGTTACCGTGTATGGCTATTTCGCGGCCGAAGCGGCGCTGATGATCGGCCTGCCGCGCTCGGGGCACGTATTCGTGATGAAGCTGCTCGGCGTCGTCGTCGGTCTGCTCCTGGCCATTTTCATCCTGCAGAACCGTGGACAGGTCGCGCGGCTCATCGCCGGCCATATCGAGGGAAGCCAGACGGCGGCATCGCTGCGCCGGCGTCTGGCCGAGATCTGGCACGTGGGCGCGCTGATTTATGTCGGGTTCGTGACCTTCATCTGGCTGGTGCGGCCCGATGGCGGCTTCACCTTTGTGGCACGGGCGACAGGCCTCACGGTGCTGATCCTGTTGCTGGCCTGGGCGATCTCCGCCCTGCTCCGGCGCGCCGTCGCCCGGCTGTTCCAGCTCAGCACCGACATGCACGACCTGTTTCCGACGCTCGAACAGCGCGCCAACCGCTATGTTCAGATCCTGATCGTCGTCGGCACCACGATCATCTACGTCGCGGCGGCGCTGATGATCCTCCAGGCCTGGGGCGCCGGATCGCTCGACTGGCTCAGTACGCCCGGCGGCCGCCGCATCGGCAGCAGCTTGATCTCCGTCGGTCTCACCGCGCTCGTGGCACTTGGACTGTGGGAACTCGTCAACGCGATGCTCGAGCGCTGGCTCAACCGGCCGCCAGCGAACGGCGTCAACGGCCTGCGCCGCCAGGCGCGGGCCCGCACGTTGCTGCCGCTGCTGCGGCAGATCACTTTCGGTTTCCTCGCGGTGTTCGTCGGGCTCGTCGCGCTGTCGGAGATCGGCATCAACATCGCCCCGCTGCTGGCCGGCGCCGGCATCGTCGGCATCGCCGTCGGTTTCGGCGCCCAGGCGTTGATGAAGGACCTGTTCAGCGGCATCTCAATCGTGCTCGAGGACTCGATGGCGGTCGGCGACATCGTCACGATCGGCGACAAGGGCGGTGTGGTCGAATGGATGTCGCTGCGCGTCATGCGCCTGCGCGACTTCGACGGGACGGTTCACACGATCCCGTTCGGCGAGGTGCAGACGATCAGCAACCGCACCAAGGACTTCGCCTATGCGGTGTTCCGCATCCGGGTCGCTTATGGCAGTGACGTCGAGAAAGTGCAGCGCGTCATGCGCGAGGTGGCAGGCCGGCTTCGTGCGAACCCCGAGTTCGGGCCGATGATCCTGGACGATCTCGAGCTGCACGGGGTCGACAATTTCACCGATTCGGCGATCATCGTTCTCGGGCGCATCAAGGTGATGCCGGCCCGGCAGTGGACCATCATGCGCAATTACAATCTGTTGCTGAAGGAAGCCTTCGACCGCGAGGGAATCGAGATGCCCTTCCCGCAGCGCGTGGTGCGCGTCGTCCGCCCGGACGGGGACGGGAAATTCCCCGATGCCGAGACCGCCGGGGCGGCGGGCTGAACGGCGGACCGAAGATGAAAGTGGAAAGTGGGTTGACCCGACCGCCGGTTTTTCGTCCAATCCGGGCCGGACAGGTGCGCCCGGCGGGAGGTCTCCCCGCCGGGCGTTCTGGTTTTTGAGGCGGCGGGCATGCCCGGACATTCGCCCTGTCCCACTGTCCCAGTGTCCCGCTGTCCCAGTGTCCTGCTGTTCCAGTGTCCCGCTGTCCCGCATTTGCCGGCATGGGCGCCGTCCCGGTCCGATTTGGGCACGACAGTTCGGCGGATGCGATCAAACCATTGAAGAAGCTTTCAATTTTCGGCGTTCGTGAAACGCCGGAAACGCATGGAACGGCCGGGAACACGCGGAACGTCCGAAGCAGGCGGGACGCAGGCCGTTGAGTTGAACTGTCGCCGCCGAATTTCGGAGGCTGAGGTCCGGCTGCCCTTGGCGCCGACGGGTTTATGGGCTATTTCCCATAATCACATTTTATGCGATATAGCCAATAACAAATAATCATTGGCTAGATGCCATATTGATACGTTATTGGATTTATCCCATAAAACGGGACGAACACATGGCTGACCTTGCCCGCACACCGCAACAGATCGGCGCCCTCATCCGCCGCGCGCGCAAGTCGCGCGGCCTCAACCAGACCCAGCTCGGCGAGCGGGCCGGCTTGCGCCAGGACACCATTTCCCTGCTCGAGACCGGCAATCCGGCAGCGCGGCTGGACACGGTCCTGGCGGTCCTCGCCGCCCTCGATCTCGAGTTCCGCATCGTGCCCCGCTCCAAGAGCACCGCAGCTGAAATCGAGGAGATCTTCTGATGCCGCGGCGTCGCCGCCATGCGCCGCTGCGGGTCCTGTTGAACAATCGCCTGGTCGGCCGCCTGAACAAGGCGGCGACCGGCGCGATCGACTTTCGCTATGACCAGAGCTGGCTGGACTGGAACCACGCGTTCCCGGTCTCGCTGTCCTTGCCCTTGCGCGAAGAGGCTTACCGGGGCGAGCCCGTCGTTGCCGTGTTCGACAATCTCCTGCCGGATTCATTGGCGCTACGCCGACGCGTCGCCGAGAGGGTCGGGGCGGCCGGCACGGATGCCTACAGCCTGCTCGCTGCCATCGGCCGTGACTGCGTCGGCGCACTGCAGTTCGTTGGCGAGGACGACGATCTTGACGACAGTGCCGTCATACGCGGTGAGCCCGTCGATGACGCCGCGATCGAAAGACTGCTCAATGACCTCGCGCAAGCCCCATTGGGGCTTGATCGCGACGATGCATTTCGGATTTCGCTCGCCGGAGCGCAGGAAAAGACGGCGCTGCTCTGGCACGACGGAAAATGGCTCAAGCCCCACGGCACCACGCCGACCACGCATATCTTCAAAAGACAGATCGGCAGGCTGCCGGACGGCGTCGACCTGTCCGACAGCGTCGAGAACGAATTCTATTGCCTCGCCCTGGCCGCCGCCTTCGGGCTGCCGGTCAACAAGGCGGAAATCCGAACCTTCGGCGCGACCAAGGCACTCGTGGTCGAGCGGTTCGACCGGCGTTGGACCAAGGACGGACGCCTGCTGCGGCTGCCCCAGGAAGATTTCTGCCAGGCCCTCTCGGTGCCGCCGACCCGCAAATATCAAAGTGACGGCGGGCCGGACCTGGTGCGGGTTCTGGATCTGCTCAAGGGCAGCGACACTCCGGCTGCCGATCAGGCGACCGTTCTCAAGGCGCAGATCCTGTTCTGGCTGATCGGCGCAACCGATGGGCACGCCAAGAACTTCAGCATCTTCCTCGGTCCCGGCGGTCGTTTTCGGCTGGCGCCGCTTTATGACGTTCTCACCGCACAGCCGAGCCTGGAGGCCGGGCAGATTCGGCGCAGGCAGATGAAGCTTGCCATGTCCGTCGGCACGAGCCGCCATTATCGGATCGACGATATCCATGGCCGGCATTTCGTGCAGACCGGCGAAGCCGCGGGCCTGCCGAAGTCCCTCGTGCGCGATGCGATCGAGGAGATGGCCGATACTGCCGACCGGGCCCTCAGCCGGCTCGAAAGCGGATTGCCAAAGGACTTTCCGGTGACGATCCACAGCGCGGTGAAATCCGCCGTCAAAAACCGGCTCGGCAACCTGCGGCTGATGTGATCGCAGCAGGGCGAACCGGCCCACTCAGAACGCCGGGACAGTGGGACACCCGTTTGTCCTTCATACCTCGTCGGCGAGCATGTCCTCGAGTTCCGCCGGCGACTCCGCCTCCACGACGCGCCGGGCGACCTCGTAGGGAAAGCCGGCGCGTCCCATGGCCGCCAAGTCCCTGTCCCGATACGTGTCCCGTGCGCCCGTCCGGAATGGCCCGATGCGGCGGCGGCGCGCGAACGCGATGGCGGCGGCCAGGTCGATGTCGGCGACGTCCTGGGACAGGCTCTCGATCGCGGCGTCGATATCGTCCGACGCCACCCCCTTGGCGGCGAGTCGGCGCGCGATCTCGGCCCGCGGCCGGCCCTGGCGATGAAGGCTGCGCGCGCGTCCCTCCGCATAGAGACGGTCGTCGAGAAGCCCGCGCGCGCGGTAGCGCGCGATCAGCGCGTCGACCAGCCGGCGGCCTTCGTCGCGGTCGCCGATCCCGGCGCGCGCGGCACGCTCGACCCGGCGCATCAGCACGCGCGAAAGATTCTCGGCCGAGGAGGCGAAGCGTTCGAGATAGGCAAGCGCGGCCTTTTCCAGGTAGTCCGGCGTGATCGGGCGCGGCGGGCGGCGGGGTCTGGCCATGGCGAGGCAATCCTTGTCCTTACAAGTATCGGCCGAAGGCCGACCGGTGCAATGTCGAGGACCCGGTCGGCGATACGTCGTCCCGTTGCGCATCGCGGACGCCAAGCCTAAGGTTCGCGCCCATGTCGCCCGACACGTCTTCCCACCCCGTCACCCCGGCACGAGCGACCGTGCGCACGCCCGCGGCTCTGCCGCTGCCGCCGCGCCGATACGGTCCGGTCAACTGGCTGGGACTATGGACCCTGATCCTGCGCGAGATTCGGCGGTTCCTGAAGGTCTTCACCCAGACGATCGCCGCGCCGGTCGTCACGACGCTGCTGCTCCTCGCCGTGTTCGCGCTGGCCCTCGGCGGTGCCGTGCGTCAGGTGGCCGGCGTGCCGTTTCCGGAATTCCTCGCCCCGGGTCTCATCATCATGGCGATGGTCCAGAACGCCTTCGCCAACACGTCGTCATCGATCGTGATCTCCAAGGTACAGGGCAACATCGTCGACTCGCTGATGCCGCCCCTGTCGGCGGCCGAGCTGACACTGGGCTTCGCGCTCGGCGGCGTCGCGCGCGGCATCGTCGTCGGCGTCACCGTCGCGGCCTGCCTCGCGCCGTTCGTAACGATCCATCTGCACAGCCTTTTCTACGTCGTGTTCCACGGTGTCGCCGGCTCGTTGCTGCTGTCCGCGCTCGGCGTCGCCGGCGGCATCTGGTCGCAGAAGTTCGATCACATCGCCGCGGTCACCAACTTCGTGGTCACGCCGCTCGCGTTCCTGTCCGGGACGTTCTACACGGTCGACCGTTTGCCGGAACCCTGGCACATGATCGCGCTGTGGAACCCGTTCTTCTACATGATCGACGGCTTCCGCTATGGTTTCCTCGGCCATCACGACGGCAGCCTCGCGGTCGGAATCGCTGTCATGGGCATCGCCGACGCCGTTCTGCTGTGGCTGTGCTACTGGATGTTCAAGACCGGCTACAAGCTGCGGGCATAATGGGGACCGACGACGCCGGCCGGACGGAATCGGCCAGGGACGGAGAAATGGAGGATTGAGGTCACGATGATCGGCGCACTTGTCATGGGCGTCATCTGTTACGTCGCGCTCTACACCTATCTCGACGACTGGCGCATGCGCGTGGTCGTGCCGGCCTTCGTCGCGGCCGGCCTGGTCGCGATCTTCCGGCCCGCGCTGCTGGGCGAAGGCTGGCTCGCCATACCGACGACGTTCGTCTATGCGTTCGTCATCGTCCTGGTCCTCGACGCGGTCCTGCTCGCGGCCGAGCGCGTGGTGCGGCGCTGATTTGCCGTATCAGGGACGCGTATAACCGTCAGTCCACAGGGTAAGCTGGCGGGTGCGTCGGTCGGCACTGACGAACGGACCGCCATGGCGGGCCGCCCCGGGGCAGCCGTTCCCGCCGGGCAGAAACCGCAACCATTCCGATAACCGAATGGCTGCTCCGATCCTTGCAACGATTGACAGGGGGACAACCCACGCCAATACTTTGCGCTTTCGCTGGTCGGCACCGCCCCGGTGCGGCATCCCCTACCCGCGACACCAGTAAGGAGACCTTGCACGTGAGCGCCGCGGAAACTCGGCCTGTTCCGCCCGTCATGCCCACCTACAACCGCGCCGATGTGGCCTTCGAGCGCGGCGAGGGCCCGTATCTCATCGCGACGGACGGCCGACGTTATCTCGACTTCGGCTGCGGCATCGCGGTGACCGCGCTCGGCCACGCACACCCGCATCTCGTGAAGGCGTTGACCGAGCAGGCGCAGAAGCTCTGGCACACATCCAACCTGTTCCGGATTCCGGGGCAGGAACGCCTCGCCGAGCGGCTCGTCGCGCACACCTTCGCTGATACGGTCTTCTTCTGCAATTCCGGCGCCGAGGCGGCCGAGTGCGGCATCAAGGTCGTGCGCAAGTACCACGCCACCCAAGGTCATCCGGAACGTTACCGCATCATCACCTTCGAGGGTGCCTTCCACGGCCGCACCCTGGCGACGCTCGCAGCGGGCGGACAGCAGAAGTACCTGGAAGGCTTCGGACCGCGGGTCGAAGGCTTCGACCAGGTGCCCTTCGGCGACCTCGAGGCGGTCGAGAAGGCGATCGGCCCTCAGACCGCCGCCATCATGATCGAGCCGGTGCAAGGTGAAGGCGGCGTACGTCCCGCGGCACCGGAGTTTCTGCGCGCGCTGCGGGAGTTCTGCGACCGGCACGGCCTGCTGCTGTATTTCGACGAGATCCAGACCGGCATGGGCCGTACCGGGAAACTGTTCGCCTATGAATGGACCGGCATCACGCCCGACGTGATGGCCATCGCCAAGGCGATCGGCAGCGGGTTTCCGCTGGGCGCGTGCCTGGCGACGGCAAAGGCCGCCGCCGGCATGACGGTCGGGACCCACGGCTCGACCTATGGCGGCAATCCGCTGGCGATGGCCGTCGGCAACGCCGTACTGGACGTCATGCTCGAAGACGGGTTCTTCGACCGTGTCCAGTCGGTCGCCAGCCATCTGCGCCAGCAGCTTGCCATGATCGTCGAACGGCACGGCGACGTGTTCGAGGAGCTGCGCGGACAAGGACTTCTCCTGGGCCTCAAGTGCCGGCGACCCAATACCGAGGTCGCCGCGGCGCTGCGCGCCCGCGGCCTGCTCACCGCGAACGCGGGCGAGAACGTGGTCCGGCTGCTGCCGCCGCTGATCATCGAGGCGCAGCACATCGGCGAGGCCGTGGCGATGATCGAAGCGGCGTGCGACGACGTTCGCCGGCAGCAGACGCAGCGGAAGACAGGGTAACGATGCCGGCCCGCACCACACGGCCGGAGGGGATCCGGCATTTCCTTGATCTCGACAGGCTGGACACGCGCACGTTGCGCGAGATCCTGGCGCTGGGTGTCGCCTACAAGCGCGGCGAGCCGCCGAACGGCAACTTCAAGCCGCTCGCCGGCAAGACGCTCGCCATGATCTTCGAGAAACCGTCGACCCGTACGCGCGTCTCGTTCGAGGTCGGCGTGCGGCAGCTCGGCGGCGACGCCGTGGTCCTGACCAGCCATGACACGCAGCTCGGGCGCGGCGAAACCATCGCCGACACGGCGCGCGTGCTGTCGCGCTACTGCGACGCCATCCTGCTCCGCACCAGCTCCAGCGCGCAGCTGCTCGAGCTTGCGGCGCATGCGACGGTGCCGGTCATCAACGGCCTCACCGACCGCACGCATCCCTGCCAGCTGATGGCGGACGTGATGACCTTCGAAGAGCATCGCGGACCGATCACCGGCAAGGTCGTCGCGTGGTCCGGCGACGGCAACAACATGGCGGGCTCGTGGATCCAGGCAGCGGTGCGTTTCAATTTCGAGCTGCGCCTCGCCTGCCCCGAACAGCTGCGCCCGCCGCAGGAGATGGTCGAGTGGGCTCGCAAGGAGGGCGGGCGCATCTCCATCACGACCGATCCCGAGACGGCCGTGCGCGGCGCCGACTGCGTCGTCACCGATACGTGGCTGTCGATGGATTCCGAGGACAACGGCGGCGGCCGCGTCTCGCGCGAGAAGCGCCACAATATGCTGGCACCCTATCGGGTCGACGAACGGCTGATGTCGCTGGCGAATCCCGACGCCATATTCATGCACTGCCTGCCCGCCCATCGCGACGAGGAAGTGACGGCGGGCGTGATCGACGGGCCACAGTCGGTGGTGTGGGACGAGGCCGAGAACCGTCTGCACGCGCAGAAGGGTATTCTCGCCTGGTGCATGGCCTGACCTGAGGCGGCGCACCGCGGCACGCGGGCGGACGTGGAAAACGGCCGGCGGGTTGTCTCTTCCGGCCCGAGGCCCAATATTGAGTGGGCATCATGACTACGCCTGATCCACCGAACATTTCGGCCGACGACGTCGTCCTCCCCTTCCAGATCGACCCGTTCGCCATGCGGGGGCGGGTGGTCCGGCTCGGGCCCGTGGTCGACCAGATCGTCAAGCGGCACGATTACCCGCCGCTGGTCGCGCGCACGCTGGCCGAGATGATCGCCATGGCGGCGGCGCTGGCCGCGACCCTCAAATACGATGGGGTCTTCACGCTCCAGACCAAGGGCGATGGTCCCATCCGCATGATGGTCGCGGACGTGACCAGCGACGGTGCGATCCGCGCCTACGCGCAATATGACGCCGACCGGCTCCAGGGCCTGGGCGAGGCGCCGTCCGTGCCGAAGTTGTTCGGCGCCGGCTACCTCGCCTTCACCGTCGACCAGGGCGAGCACACCGAACGCTACCAGGGCATCGTCGAGCTGACCGGCGCCACGCTGGCGGAGTGCGCGCACCACTATTTCCGGCAGTCGGAGCAGTTCAAGGCCGGTCTCAAGGTCGCGGCGGACCTGCGGGAAACCCCGTCGGGCGAGAAGACGTGGCGGGCCGGCGCGATCATGGTGCAGCACCTGCCGCCCGAAAGCGCACAGGGTTCGGCCGAAGGTCGCGACATCGAGCGGCCGCTGACGCTGGCGGAAGAGGAAGCCGAGGACGGCTGGCGCCGGGCGCTGATGCTGATGGGCAGCGCCACGCCCGCGGAACTCGTCGATCCGGATCTGCCGCCATGGAAGCTCGTCGACCGGCTGTTCCTGGCCGAAGGCGTCAAGATCTACCGGCCGCATGACCTGCGGCACGACTGCCGTTGCTCGCGCGAGCGCGTCGCGGCCGTCCTGCGGGCGTTCTCGCGGGACGAGATCGAGGACCTCAAGGTCGACGGCAAGCTGGTCGTCACGTGCGAGTTCTGCAACACGCATCACGTGTTCGACGATGACGACGTCGCGGGCCTGTTCGACCGCCCGCAATAGGCCCGACGACGCGCGGGGCGCCACGCCCCGGCGCCCTTGAAGCGTGGCTGCAGGCCTGCCACATTCCCGGCTCAGGCTACGACCGGACTGAGAATCGGCGGACGGCAATGAACAGGCGAACCTGCCTCATGCTTCTCCTCGCCGCGGCGGGTGCGGCGCTCGATGCATGCGAGACCCCCGTGAACCGGGTGCGGTTCCCGCAGCTCACCTACGGGCATCTCGACAAGTTCCGGCTGGACGTCGGAAGCATCGAGATCGTGGATTCGTATCAGGAGCCGCTGGCGGCCCCGAATGTCGACCATCTGTTTCCCGTCAACCCGGAGCAGACATTGCGGCAATGGGCGAATGACCGCCTTGTCGCGGCCGGATCGGCCGACCGCTACGCGCGCTTCGTGATCGAGGACGCCAAGGTCATCGAGACCGAGCTGCCACGCACGCAGGGCGTGCGCGGCGTCTTCACGACGGACCAGGCGCAGCGCTACGACATCAACCTCGTCGCCTCGCTCGAGATCCGCGAGACGCGCGGCAATTTCCGGAACGCCTTCGTCAGGGCCAGCGCCTCGCGCTCGCGCACGGTCGCCGAGGACATCACGCTGAACGAGCGCGAGAAGGTCTGGTTCGACCTGCTCGAGGCGACGATGAACGACCTCAACGCGTCGCTCGAGCGGCAGATCCGCAGCGATCTCGGCCGATATCTCCTGTTCTGACCGCCGGACGGCGCGCTACTGCCGCGCTACTGCGACGCCCAGTCCGCGATCCGCAGCAGGAACGCCTCGCACTGCGCGACCTGGTCGCGCGTGATGAACTCGTCCGGCCTGTGCGCATCGGCAATGTCTCCCGGGCCGCACAGCACCGCCGAGATGCCGGCTTCCTGGAACTGCCCGGCCTCGGAGCCGAAAGCCACGGTGACCGTCGCGTTCTGCCCGGTGAGCCGGCGCGCCAGCGTCTCGGCCGCGCCGTCCGGTTCGGGCCGCAGCGCCGGCACCGCACAGAGCTGTTCCGTCTCGATCGCGCCGTCGGGCGCCTGCGCGCGCAGACGCGGCAGCAATTCGCGCGACAGGAACGATTCGGTACGCGCCAGTATCGCGCCCGGGTCGATGCCGGGCAGCGGCCGGAACTCCCACAGCAGCTCGCACCGGCCGGCGACGATGTTGAGCGCGGTTCCGCCGGCGATCGTGCCGACATTGATCGTCGTCCACGGGGGATCGAACTCGAGTCCCGGCACCGCCCCCGTGTCGCCGGCCGCCCGGAGTTCGGCCTGAAGCTCGTCGAGGAAGGCGACGAACCGCGCCATCAGCGCGATGGCATTCGCGCCGTAGTGGGGCGCGCTCGAGTGCCATTCGCGGCCGGTGATCGTCACGCGCTGCACCATGACGCCCTTATGGGCATTGGCGACCCGCATCGATGTCGGCTCGCCGATGATCGCGATCGACGGCTTGGGCAGCTCGGTGCCGAGCAGGCGCAGGAGCGCCGGCATGCCGAAGCACCCGACCTCCTCGTCGTACGAGAGGCAGAGATGAATCGGCTTCTTCAGGCCCCGCGCCTTGAACGCGGGCACGAGCGCCAGCGCGACGGCAATGAAGCTCTTCATGTCGGCCGTGCCGCGGCCGTAGAGACGCCCGTCGCGCTCGGTGACGCGAAACGGATCGCTCGACCACGTCTGACCCTCGACCGGCACGACGTCGGTATGGCCGGCGAGCGCGATGCCGCCCGGCATTTCAGGGCCGATCGTCGCGAACAGGTTCGCCTTCGTCCCGGCGGCATTCGGCACGATCCGCGACGCGATGCCGTGCCCGGCGAGGTAATCGCGGACATAGTCGATCAGCGCCATGTTCGACCGTGCCGAAACGGTGTCGAACCCGACGAGACGATGGATCAGTTCGAGTGAGGCTGGGGTCACGGTCGATGTCAGCTCCGCCAGAAGTCGCGCGTGAGAAGAACGAGAACGGTTACGAGTTCGAGCCGTCCGAGCAGCATGGCCAGGCTCAGCAGCCACTTTGCCGTCTCGGGCAGGGTCGAGAAATTGCCGGCGGGACCGATGATGTCGCCGAGCCCCGGACCGACGTTGCTGATCGCGCTCGCAGCACCCGAAATGCTCGTGACCGGATCGAGACCGCACAGGGCAAGTGCGGCCGAGAACATCGCCCATGACAGCAGATAGAGCACAACGAAGGCGAGCACCGACTGCATGACCGCCTCCGTGATCTGGCGGCGGTTGTATTTCGGCACGAACACGCCGCTCGGCGCCACCGCATGACGGATATGGACGCGCCCGATCTCGAACAGGACCTGGAACCGAAAGATCTTGATGCCACCCGCCGTCGACCCGGAGCAGCCGCCCACGAACGTCAGCAGGAAAAAGAGCACGACGGGGAACGGCCCCCACGTGCTGTAGTCGGTCGAAACGAAGCCGGTCGTCGTCAGGATCGAAGCGACGTTGAACGCGGCATGCCGCAACGCCTGGAGAAAAGCGGCATCGTTGACGAGCCAGTGCCAAAGCGCGATCGCGAGGGTGAACCCGGCGAAGATGCTCAAGTACAACTTCACCTGGCTGTCCGTCGAAAGCGCCCGCCAGTCGCCGCTCTGCATGCGCAGGAACAGCGTGAAGGTCATGCCGCCCAGGAGCATGAAGACGATTCCCACGAACTCGATGAACGGACTGTCGAACTTCCCGAACGACGCATCGGAGGTCGAGAAACCGCCCGTCGCCAGAGTCGCCATCGCGTGCGTCGTGGCCTCGAACCCGCTCATGCCGCCGAGCCAATAGAACAAGGCGCACGCGCCTGTCAGCACGACGTAAATGATGCCGATCCCGCTGGCGATCTGGCCGGCACGCGGCAGCACCTTGTCCGACTTGTCCGACGATTCGAGGCGGAAGAGCTGCATACCGCCGATGCGCAGCATCGGCAGAATGACGATGGCCACGGCGATGATGCCCACGCCGCCGATCCAGTTGAGCAGGGCACGCCACAGCAGGATGCCTGGCGGGGCATTGTCCAACCCGACGATCACGGTCGCACCGGTCGTCGTCAGGCCCGACATCGCCTCGAAATACGCGTCGGTATAGTCGAGTCCGAGCGACGCGAACGCGAACGGCAGCGCCGCGAATCCCGCGATCACGACCCAGGACAGCGTGGTCATCAGAAAAGCCTGGCGCAAATTGAGGTGCATGCCGCCGGCGCGGTTCATCAACGCGAGCGATACGCCGACGAACAGCGTCAGCATGCTGGCGGCCGCGAATACCTGCCAATCGATGTTGCCCTGGGCGACGTCGAGCAGGACGGGCAGCATCATGGCTGCCGCCAGCACCGCCAGCAAGATGCCGATGATGAAGAAAACCGGTCGCAGGTCGAGCAAGCGGCCCCCTTTTCCGCGTTACCGTCCTGGCCGCCGCAGCGCGAGCTGCGCGCCGTCAGCCCTCGGTGATAAGGCGTTCCCGGGGCTGGCCGATCATTGCGAGAAACTCGCGCCGGGTCGCGGAGTTATCGCGGAAGGCGCCGAGCATCCGGCTCGTGACCATGCTGACGCCGCTCTTGTGGACGCCGCGCGTCGTCATGCACTGGTGCGTCGCCTCGATCACGACCGCAACGCCCTTGGGCATGAGCACCTCGTTCAAGGTGTTGGCGATCTGGGCCGTCATCTTTTCCTGGATCTGCAGGCGCTTCGAATACGCCTCGATCAGCCGCGCCAGCTTGGAGATGCCGATGACGCGGTGATCGGGAAGATAAGCGACATGGGCGCGCCCGACGATCGGGGCGATGTGGTGCTCGCAGAAGGACTCGAACCGGATGTCGCGCAGCACCACCATCTCGTCGTAGCCGTCGGTCTCCTCGAAGGTCCGGCGCAGGAACTCCTCGGGGTCGATGGTGTAGCCCGAAAACCACTCCTCGTAGGCCCGCACCACCCGCGCCGGCGTCTCCGCCAGCCCCTCGCGATCCGGGTCGTCCCCTGCCCAGCGGATCAGCGTCCGAACCGCCGCTTCTGCCTCCGCTCGGGTCGGCTTCTGGATGGATGTGGCCGCGCCCGGCGCGACGACGCGCGAAGCCGGCTTGAGGGCGGAACCGCCGGGAGACGGAATCTTCACGAGAACCGATCGTCCTTCGTCAATTGAGCTGCACCTTCTGGTGCGGGCTGTCGAGGGAGAATGCCGGGATGGCGACGTCGAAACGGTCGCCTGTCGGCGTCTCCATCTGATACGAGCCGACCATGATACCGGACGGCGTGTGGAGCGGTGTGCCGCTCGTGTACTCGAATGCCTCGCCCGGTTTCAAGACCGGCTGTTCGCCGACCACCCCGGCGCCCCGCACTTCCTGGACGCGACCGAAGGAATCCGTGATCCGCCAGTAGCGGTTCCGAAGCTGGACCGTATCCTGGCCGAGATTCTCGATCCGGACGTGATACGCCCAGACGTAGTGACTCTCGCTCGGCGAGGATTGGTCCTCAAGATAGACCGGCTTGACGGTTACGCGGATTGAATTGGTCGTTTTGCTGTACATGCTCAGGCTCGCCCGAAGAGGTCAAGCAAACGGGCTACCAACATAATTTTAGATCACCCCCGCACTTTGTCCAGCATGGCGGACATCGGGTCCGCCGGTCGGGCGGCGGCCCGCGGTTCGCGCGGCCAACAGCCTAGAGTTTGAAAACGGCAACGGGCGCGCCCCGTCGGGAGCGCGCCCGTACCGGATCCGAGCGCGGGGACGTCCCGCGTCCGAGGTCGCCGCTACTGCAGGACGATCTCGACGCGGCGGTTCTGCGGCTCGCGGACGCCGTCAGGCGTCGGTACGAGCGGCTGCGTCTCGCCGCGCGCGAAGGTCGTGATCTGGTTGGCCGGAACGCCCTCACGTGTCAGGACATCCCGGATAGCCTGGGCACGCCGCTGCGAAAGCGCCTGGTTATAGGCCTCCGGTCCCGCGCGGTCGGCATGGCCTGTAACCGTGATGCGCGGATTGCCGCCGCGCCGCCATGTATCGACGGCCCGACGCACGACTTCCGCGCCCTGCGGCGTCACCACTGCGCGATCGAAGTCGAAGAAGACCAGGAACGACTGCTCGCGCGGCGGGACCGCCGGTGCCGGCGCGGGGGCGGTCACTGGTGCCGGGCGCATTGCCGCCTCGACCTCGTTCATCGCCGCCTGGAATTCGCTGCGGCATTCCTGAAGCTTCTGCTGCAGCCACGAGCCCCGCTCCGCAAGGATCGGGTCGTCCGTATGCTCGAGCCAGCAGTCGTAACGCGCCTGCGCGCGTGCCGCCGCGGCAGGGGCGCGCACCGTCGCGTTGGCCTGGAGCGCGCTCACGAGCCGCTCACGCGCCGCCCTTACGTCGCCTTCGGTGCCGAAGCGCGGGGTCCAGCCCTCCTTTGGGGTTTCGGGCGGGAGCGCTTCGCCCTGCGCCACCCGATCCGCCTTTCGCCGGAAGTAGTTCGATGCGCCGTAATCCCAGGCCTCGAGGCGCTGCTGATCGGCATAGGCGTAGTATTCCTGGGCGAGCGCACGTGTGAAATCCGTGCCGGCTTGCGCCTGCTGGGTCTGCGCGCGTTCGCTCGCGCAGGCCCCAAGCGCCAAGCAGCCGGCGATGGCGGCAATGGAAATCGTCTTTTTCATCACGGGGTCCTTTTCAATTTCTCTTGTCTCCGTCGCCGCGAGGATCACGGCTAAGCTGTTGAAACGCCCCAGCGCTTTCTCGGTTCCCGAGTACCGCTAGATGTTCCCGAACACCGCTGTCTGTTCGGCCACGGCCAAGCTTCGCCGCGAAGTGCGGCCGCATCTGGGCAGAATAGGGGCATTGTGGTGCCGCGCCCGGACCGGTCTCGACGAACCGACGAGCCGATGTCGCGGTGCTACAGCCCGCTCAGCGCGTGCGCGAGATCCTCTTCGAGGTCGGCGGGGTCCTCGAGGCCGACCGAGAGGCGGATCGCCCCGTCGTCGATGCCGAGCCGTGCGCGCTCCTGAGGCCCGACGCGCTGATGCGTCGTCGTCGCGGGATGGCACGCCAGACTCTTGGCGTCACCCAGATTGTTCGAGATGTCGACGATGCGCAGCGCGTTCATGAACGCGAACGCCGCTTCCTTGCCGCCCTTGAGGCTGAAGGTCACGACCGTGCCGCCGGCGCGCATCTGCCGCGCGGCAAGGGCCGCCTGCGGATGCGACGGCAATGACGGATAGAGGACGCGCGCGACCGCCTTGTGGCCCGAAAGGAATTCGGCAAGCGCGAGCGCCGTGCGGCACTGCGCCTCGAGCCGGATCTCGAGCGTCTCCAGCCCTTTCACGAGGAGCCAGGCGTTGAACGGGCTCAACGCCGGGCCAGTGTGGCGCAGGAAGGGTTGCAGCTCGTTCTCGACGAAGGCCCGCGAACCCAAAATCGCGCCGCCCAGGCTGCGTCCCTGGCCGTCGATATGCTTCGTCGCCGAGTACACGACGATATCGGCGCCGAATTCGAGCGGCCGCTGCAGCAGCGGCGTCGCGAACACGTTGTCGACCACGACGCGGGCGCCCACCGCGTGCGCAAGCCGTGCCACCTCGCGCAGGTCGATGATCTCGAGCATCGGGTTCGACGGCGTCTCGAGGAACACGAGGCGGGTCGGCCGGTCGAGCGCGCGCGCCCATTGATCGAGATCGGTGCCGTCGACGAACACGGTCTCGACGCCGTAGCGCGGCAGGAGCTCGGCGACGATGTAGTGGCACGAGCCGAACAGCGCGCGGCTCGCCACGGCGCGGTCGCCAGCGCGGACCTGGCTCATCAGGGCGGCGAAGACCGCGGCCATGCCGCTGGACGTGGCGCGGCAGGCCTCCGCACCTTCGAGCAGGCGCAGGCGCTCCTCGAACATGGCCACGGTCGGATTGCCGTAGCGCGAGTAGACGAAGCGCGGTTTGCCGCCCGTGGCGAAGGAGTTCTCGGCTTCCTCGGCGGAGCCGTAGACATAGCCCGAGGTCATGAACAGCGCCTCGGCCGTCTCGCGATGAGGCGAGCGGTCGAGTCCGCCGCGGATCGCACGCGTGCGTGGCCGAAGGGCGCCAGAACCTTTGAACCTGTCGGAGGAGCGTTCGCCGCCGGCCATGATCCGACCCCTTTGAAAAGCAAAGCCCCGACCGTCGGGTCAGGGCTCGGGATCGGGCCTCCGACCTTTTAGCGACTTGTTTTCCGTGGCCCGCAAGCCGGTCGGCTCAAATCACCACGTATGTTCGGTCTATACGGCCCGGTCGTGGTGAAGTCAAGCTGAGGCGCGGCGCACGAGTCCGGGCCGTGTCGCATGCGGCCAGAAAAGACCGCCGGGCGCCAGCGGCTGGCCGCGTTGTGCGCGCTCCGGTTCGGGCAGGATGTCGCAGGACGGCCACAGGCCGGTGCCGAGACATGACGCATAGGCCGCCGGATAGCCGCGGTCGTTCATCTTCGCGGCCGCCGTCGCATGATCGTAGTTGAGCGCGTGATGCGTCACCATGATTCCGGCGGCCGCGGGAGTCAGCACGCTGAACCACACGCGCGGCGTGCCGTCGTTCGCCGGCATGCCGATCGCACCGGCATTGTGCCAGAGCCGGCCGCCGACGAGCTGCGAGAACGGCAGGCCGCAATGGCCCGCGACGATGCCGTCGGCCCCGAGCGCGTCGAGCTGACGGATTTTCTCGTCGGCGGACGTCGAGGCGAAGATGAACTGATTGATCTGCTCGGCGCCGCCATGGATCGCGACTAGGCGACGCCCGGCGAGCCGAAATGCCACGCGTCGCGGCAGCTGCCCCATCCAGCGCTTCGCCGCCGCGCTCAGATCGCGCCGCGCCGCGGCGAACCAGGCGACGGACAGCGCCGCGCAGGTGGAGCCTTCGGCAAAACCGCAGCCGCAATCGGCCGCGTCCGCCGCGAGGGCTTCTTCGCAGTTACCCGTCACGACGATGCATCCCCAGCCGCGGATCAGGTCGACGACGGCCTGCGGGTCCGCGCCATAGGCGACCACGTCGCCCGTGCAGATGGCGCGCGCCCCCGGTATGCGGAGCCGATCCGCCGCCGCGATCAGCGCCTGCGTCGCCTCGAGATTGCCGTACGGGCCGCCGAAGACGAGGACCGGGCCGTCGATCTCGCCGATGTCGAGTGCCGCGGACGGGCTCAGTTCCTGCTGCATGCGCCCCCGCCCAGGACACAGAACTTCGCGCAGTGCGGATGATTGAGCTTCACCTCGACGGCAGCTTCGGCGAGCGTGTTGCCGAGCTCGAACGGCGCCTCATAGGGCAGCAGCGTGCACGCGACGACGACCGGCCGCGCGGCCCCCTTGCGTTTGACGACCATGCGCGAGCTGGCGCACATCATCGCATCCGGCGACACGCCGAGAATGCCCCAGCAGGCCTCCGTGATCTCCGGCACGTCGGCATTCGCGTCCATCTCGGGAAACAGGACGAGCCGCACGGGGTCGAAGGCATCGACCGGAATGCCGTGCTCGGCGAACAGGCGCGCGAAGCCCTTGCGGATTTCCGCCTCCGGCTGGCCGGAGAAGGTGCGGCCGGCGATATGGATGTTGAAGCCGTTGCGCGCCAGCCACATCAATCCTTCGAACATGGGTGCCCAGGCGCGGGGGCCGCGCTCCAGCTCATGCAGGTCGCGCGTGTAGTGATCGATCGAGACCCGGATCACCAGCCGGTCGCGATGGCGGACGTTGAGCGCCAGGAGCGCGTCGCGCCTCTTCATCATCGGCTTCATCGCGTTGGTGAGGACGAGGACCCGGAAGCCGCGCGACAGACAGTCCTCGAGCATCGCGGGCAGGTCGGGATTCATGAACGGCTCGCCGCCGGTGAAGCCGATCTCCTGCGTCGGCAGCCCCTCGCGCGCGATCTCGTCGAGATAGTCGCGAACCTCGGCGGCCGAAAGATAGACCAGCCGGTCGTTGGTCGGCGTCGATTCGATGTAGCAGTTGCGGCAGGCGAGATTGCAGAGCGTGCCGGTGTTGAACCACAGCGTGCGGAGGCCACGGAACGCGACGGCGGCGCGCCGCTCGCCCTTGGCCGTGACGTTCGGATCGCGAAACTTGCGCGGATCGAGCCGGGAGCGGGGCGCGAGAGCGGAGACTGTCATCAATCCTTCCTGTCCAGAGTTCTGTCACGCGAAATGGTGGCCCGGAGAATCGCATCGTCCGACCGCGCGGCCAAAATAACAACTTCGTGTATGGGTCAGGCGTCGCGGGACCGAAACCAATGGCCCCGGTCTAGTCGGTCAGGCGCGGCGGGTACGTAAGCGTCGTGCCGTCAGCCCGCGCGAACGGGGTCAGACGGTGCGGGCGTGGGCTTGCCGTGCCCATGATATGCGCAACGTGAACGCCGCGGACGACGAGCGCGTCGGCAATCAGGCTGCGGTGGCAGCGCCACGGCTCGGCCTCGGCGCACATCAGCGCGACGCGTGATGACGCGGCCGCGGTGACGACCTCGGCAAGGCCGGCGGCAAAATCCGCCGTGGCCATATAGTCGGCGTAGCCGCGGAAGCCGGGCTCGCGCCAGCCCGTGTTCGGGGAGTCGGCACGGACCGGGCGGCGGCCGCCCAGCCGGGGAACATGGCGGTAGCCGATGCCGGCCGCGGCGAGCACGTCCGGCAGCGCGTCCGTATTGAACTGCGGATTGCGGCGCGAGCGCGGAAAGGCGCGGACATCGACGAGCAGCTCGACGCCATGGTGCGTCAGCAGGCCGACGAAGTCCGCGGCCGTGCGGTTGGAATGGCCGATGGTCAGTACCGTGACACCGGCCGGCGCGCCGTCGTCACGGCTCCGGCCCCCGGGCCCGAGCGGCAGTTCGCCTTGTCTCTCGCGCGACATTTCCTGTCTTGGACTTGTCGACCGGTCAGGAAGAACGGGGCCGAAGCCGGGGGCCATCTTGCGCCGGGCCGGGCCCTTCCCCTATAAAAGATAAGCCTCCGGAGCGGGTGTAGCTCAATGGTAGAGCAGAAGCTTCCCAAGCTTACGACGGGGGTTCGATTCCCCTCACCCGCTCCAATTCTTTTGAACGCTTAGTGTCATCTTCCCGGCCGTCCTGCCACTGTTGAGGCGCAGATATCCGCGGCCGTTCCGAACCAAGCTACACGTCACCCGCAAGAAACGGCGTCACGGTCCGCAAGAATTCGTCCGGCCGTTCGGCGTGGACCCAATGGCCGGCGCCAGGAATCCGGATAATGCCGGCCTGCGGGAACAGTTGCCGTATCGCGGGTTCGTGCTCGGGGCGGACATAGTCGGAGCGGCCGCCGGCCACGAACAGCGTCGGGCCCGCATAGGTACATCCGGGCGGGAACGCGGGAAAAGCCGCGATGTCGCCCATTGCGCGCTCGAGCGCGGCGAGGTTCGGACGCCAGCTTGCGCGTCCGTCCCCGAGAACGAGGTTCTGCAGAATGAAGGCGCGTTCGGCCGGGTTCGGAACGGCGGCGGTAAGCTGGGCGTCGACGTCGGCGCGCCGGGTCACGCGGCCGAGATCGACGGCCCGCATCGCGCGAACATAGTCGAGATGCGTCGGCGGATAGGCGGCGGGCGCGATATCGACGACGACGAGGCGTTCGACGATTTCGCCGTCGGCGAGTGCCACCGCCATCGCGACCTTGCCGCCCATGCTGTGTCCGATCAGGGCGACGCGGCCGAGGCCGCGCGCCTTCACGAACGCCCGCACGTCTTCGGCCATTTCGGCATACGTCATCGTCTCCGCCCAGGGCGAAGCGCCGTGGTTGCGCAGATCGAGCGTGAACACGCGATGCGAAGCGGCGAGCTTCTGGGCGACCGAGGTCCAGTTCCGGCCCGAGCCGAGCAGCCCGTGCAGTACCAGGACCGGCGGCCCTTCGCCGTACTCGGTCGCGGCGAGCTCAAGCGCCACGACCCACCATCCTATGGCCGCACGAGAACCGAAGATGTGAAGCGCACGCGTCGGCGGCGCGCACACGATCCGTCATGAGCGCATCCTTTCGATCGGTGCGGCCGGCTACGCCCGCCGGCGCTCCGTCGGCCGACAAGATGCGTCCCGGCCTCGTCGATGACAATATGAACGTTCCGCGCCGCGCACCAGCCGCCGGATCGTCGCGAATACTTCCCGTCGAGAAGCGCGCGTTGTGCCGCGGCGACGCCGGGGCGCTACGGTTTTTCGAGTGGATCGGATTCATCGCGGCCGAACTCCGCAACGGATCCGGCGCACTCTGGAACCCGGCCGCGCCGGCGGCCGACAAAGATCGTGCGCGAGACGCTCGCCAAGGCGGTTATTGATCATGGATCCGATAACCGAATTCCAGCGCACGATGAACGAGCGCGCAGAGAGGGAGGCACGTGAGGCGCGCGAAACCGCAAGCCGCATGATGCTGATCGCGCAGGTCTTCATTGGCGTCATGGCGGCCAGCATCGCCGCGATCCTGCACTTCTTCTTTGCGCGCCGGGTCGTTGGCCCGATCGCCGCGCTGAGCAAATCCGTCGAGCGGCTCGCCAAGCGGGACTACCAGTTCGAGATTCCGGGCCGCGAGCGGGCCGACGAGATCGGGGCGATGGCGACTTCGATCGAAGTATTCAAACAGAGCATGATCGAGGCCGATCGCATGCGCGCCGAGCAGGCGGAAGCGGAGAAACGCGCCGAGGCCGAGAAGAAGGCGATGGTCGTCAAACTCGCCGACGATTTCGAGGCGGCGGTGGGTGGAATCGTGAAATCGGTCGCCACCGTGGCCACGGAAATGCAGTCGGCCGCGCAGACGTTGACTGCGACCGCCGAGCAGACGACGCACCGGTCCGCCGCCGTGGCCGCGGCCTCCGCGCAGGCGTCCTCGAACGTGCAGACGGTCGCGGCGGCGGGCGAGGAGCTGTCCAGCTCGATCGTGGGGATCGGCCGGCAGGCGGCGCAGTCGGCCACGATCGCCGGCCAGGCGGTCGAGGAGGCGGGCGCGACCAACCGGACGATTCAGGGCCTGGCCGAGGCGGCGCAGAAGATCGGCGAGGTGGTGAAGCTGATCAACGACATCGCCGGGCAGACCAACCTGCTGGCGCTCAACGCCACGATCGAAGCGGCGCGCGCCGGCGAGGCCGGCAAGGGCTTCGCGGTGGTCGCCAGCGAGGTGAAGTCGCTCGCCACCCAAACCGCCAAGGCGACCGAGGAGATTGCCCAGCAGATCGCGGCCATCCAGACCGCAACCCAGGCCTCGGTCGACGCGATCAAGGGCATCGGCCGCACGATCGGCGCGGTCAACGAGATCGCCACCACGATCGCCACGGCGGTCGAGGAGCAGGGCGCGGCAACCCAGGAGATCGCCCGCAATGTCCAGGAGGCCGCCCGCGGCACGCAGGAGGTCTCGACCCACATTGCCGGCGTGACCCAGGCCGCGACCGAGACCGGCGCCGCGGCAACGCAGGTCCTGGGCGCGGCCGGCAACCTCGCCCGGCAGGCCGAGCTGCTCCGCCACGAGGTCGATGCCTTCCTCGCGCGGCTCCGCGCCGCCTGAACGGTTGCGCATGGCGCGAGGCAATCGCGCTTTCGGGGCCGGCCGATCGGCCGGCCCCGATGTTTTTGGCAACAATGCGCAGCCCCCCGGTTCTGACTGGCTCAGTCACCGCTGCGGGCGCAAATCCGGCGAAGGCGGCTTAGAGCACCTAACATAACCGCTGGAGTTGTTGGAAGCAGATGCGCGCGCAAGCGAGCGTGAGGAAGGCTTGATGAATATCGGCCCGGCGTTGGTAGCGGACGGTGAGCCGGCGGCAGCGATTGAGCCAGGCGAGCGTGCGC
>DASVCL010000042.1:0-11959 GCA_036381615.1 Alphaproteobacteria bacterium | reverse complement strand
GCGACGAGGAACGCGATGGTGAAGTCGCCCAGAGCCAGGACGTGGCTGCCGCGCACCATCATCGCCAGGTGCAGAATCAGCGCGCCCGTGCCCACCCCGACGCTGGTGGCGAGCTGCTGCGCCGTGCCGGAGAGGCTCGTGGCGCGGCTCATCCGCTCGGTCGGCACGTCGGCGAATGCCAGCGAATTCAGGCTGGTGAACTGCAGCGAGCGAAGGAATCCGCCGCCGAGAAGAATCAGCAGGATGACGGCGGTGCCCGTGTCCGGCCGGAACAGTCCGTAAACGGCGAAGAAGGCCGCGCAGAGCAGGCCGTTGCCGACCAGGATCGACCGGAACCCGAAGCGGCTCAGGATCGGGGCTGCGGCCACCTTCATGGTGATCGCGCCGATGGCGGACACGAAGGTGATGAGGCCGGAGTTGAACGGCGTCAGGCCGAAGCCGATCTGGAGCATCAGCGGCAGCAGGAACGGCGACGCGCCGGCGCCGATGCGGAACAGGAACCCGCCGAAGAGGCTCATCCGCAGCGTCGGGATGCGGAACAGTGACAGGTCGAGGACGGGCGCGGTGACGCGGCGGGCGTGGCGGACATACGCGGCCAGCGCCGTCGCGCCCACGGCGAGCAGCGCGGCGACGGCGCCGGCCGGCAGAACGTCGCGGCCGATCGTCTCGAAGCCGAAGACCAGCGCGGTGAACCCGACGGCCGTGAGCAGCAGGCCGCGCACGTCAAGCGGAGGCACCGTCTGGTCGCGCGTGTCGTCGATGTACAGGAGCGCGAGCGTGATGCCGATGATCCCGATCGGAATGTTGATCCAGAAGATCCAGCGCCAGGACAGATAGGTCGCGAGAAACCCGCCGATCGGCGGCCCGATCACCGGCCCGACCAGGGCGGGCATGGTCAGATAGGCCATCGCCCGGACCAGCTCCGGCTTTGTCACGGCGCGTAAGACCACCAGCCGCCCGACCGGCACCATCATGGCGCCGCCCAGGCCCTGGAGGATGCGCGCAAGGACGAGTTCCACGAGCGAGCCGCTCAACCCGCACAGGACCGAGCCGAGCGTGAAGACGACGATCGCGAGCGTGAAGACGCGCCGCGCGCCGAAGCGGTCGGCGATCCAGCCGCTGACGGGAATGAACACGGCCAGACTGAACAGATATCCGGTGATCGCCAGGTTGAGGCGCACCGGGCTTTCGCCGAACGAGGCCGCGATCGCCGGCAGCGCCGTCGACAGCACCGTCGAGTCGAGGTTCTCCATGAACAGGGCGCAGGCGACGATCAGCGGGATCAGCACGCGCCGCGGCAAGCTCGTCTGCTCTGCAGTCTCCGGCTTCAATGGCACGAACGGGAAGTTAGGACGACGGCGCCGTCGCGAGTCACGAAATTTTCACGCGCAAGCCATGTCCGGCCCGCGCCGCTCGTCTCCGGGCGCGCCGTTAAGCCGCACCGAGCGCGGCGCGTCGGACGTAGAGGCGGTCGAGCACGTCGATCATCTCCGGCGGCAGATACGACTTGCCGCGGGCGAGGATGTCGTCCGGAATGCCGAACAGCGCCTCGGCAACGGCGCCGGCGATGCAGGCGATGGTATCGCTGTCGCCGCCGATCGAGACGGCGTTGCGCAGCGCGTCCTCGTATCCGGTCGCCTCCAGCGCGCAGGTCAGGGCCGGCGGCACCGTACCTTGGCAGGACGGATCGAAGCGGTAGCCGGGCCGGATCTGATCGACGCTGCGCGACAGGTCGTAGCCGAACCTCGCCGCGATCTGCGCGCGCAGCTCATGGGCCGGAACGCCCGCGAGGGCGAGGCGAACGGCGGTCGCAACGGCGGTGGCACCTTTGATTCCTTCCGGATGATCGTGGCTGACTTCCGTGACGAGCCGGGCGAGCGCCGCGGCCTCGTCGACGTTGCGCGCGAGGAAGCCGGCGGGACCGGCCCGCATCGCGGCGCCGTTGCCCCAGCTCCGATACGGGCCCATTTCGGGCCGGCGCAGCCACTCGCGAAAGCCGGCGCCATAGCCGCGGTCGGGATAGCGCCGGCCCCAGGCCCGCAGGCTGACGGCCGGATCGAGGCCGTCGAGCAGGGCGGCGGCGACCGCGACCGTGCACACGGTATCGTCGGTGAAGGTGCAGCCGCGCCCGAACAGCGCGAAATCCTTGCTCTTGCGGTTCCGCGCCTCGTAGATCGAGCCGACGATGTCGCCGATCACGGCCCCGTACATCCTGCGGCAGCTCCGGCCTAGCCGTAGAGCGCGTCGAGCCTGGCGCCGTAGATCTCGCGGATCTTGTGACGCCTGATCTTGAGCGTCGGCGTCATCATCTCGTTGTCGATGGTGAACGGCTCGTGCGTCAGGCTGAACTTGCGCACGCGCTCGTAGGGCGCCACCTGCGCGTTGACGCGCGCGACGGCCGTGTCGATCTTCGCTTTCAACGTCTTTTCGTCGCACGCCGCGATCAGGTCGGCGTGCGGCACGATCAACGCCACGAGATACGGCCGCCGGTCGCCGTAGACCATCGCCTGCGCGATCTCGGGCTGCAGCGCGAGCATGCCCTCGAGCCGGGCCGGCGCGATCATGTCGCCGCCCGAGATCTTGATGAAATCCTTCTTGCGGTCGGTGATCTTGATGTAGCCGTCGGCATCGATCACCCCGACGTCGCCCGTATGCAGCCAGCCGTCGCGGATCGCGTTCGCCGTCGCCTCCGGATCGTTCCAATAGCCCGACATGACCAGCTCGCCGCGCACGAGGATCTCGCCGTCGGGGGCGGTCTTGACCTCGACATCCGTCAGCGGCGGACCGACCGTCGCGAGCTTCACGCGATGGGGCGGATTGCAGCTCACCACGGGTGCGGCTTCGGTCTGGCCGTAACCCTGCAGCAGGCACACGCCGAGCGCGGTGAAGAACAGGCCGATATCGTAGTTGAGCGGTCCGCCGCCGGAGACGAACGCCTTGAGGCGCCCGCCGAACCGCCGGGCGACCTTGCGCCGCACGAGCCGGTCGAGGACGGAATCGATGATGCGCTCGCCCAGCGTCAGCGTGTCCGGCGCCTCGATGCGCTTGCGGCCGAGTTCGAGCGTGCGCTCGAACAGCCGGCGCTTCAGCGGCTTCTCCCGTTTGAGGCCGGCGGCGATGCGCTCGTGCATGACCTCGTAGAGGCGCGGCACGGCCGTCATGATCGTGGGCCGCACTTCGGCGATGTTCCGCATCAGCGCCTCCGCACTCTCCGCGAAACAGACATGCGCACCGATCGAAAGCGCGAACGCGCCGACGCAGGTGTGCTCGTAGGAATGCGACAGCGGCAGGAACGACAGGAAGACCTCTTCCTCGAGGCCGAGCTGCCGCAGCAGATCGTACGCGCCCTGGCAGTTGCACAGGATCGCCCCGTGGCTCAGCGCGACACCCTTGGGCAGCCCGCCGGTGCCGGAGGTGTGAATGATGCAGGCGATGTCGCGGCGCGTCAGGCGTGCCACCGTTTCGGCGACGTCGTCGGGCGCGGCGTCGCCGAGCGACAGCGCCTCGTGCCACGGCACGATCCGCACGCCGACATCCTGCGCGAGTTCCGGCGGCTCGATCGCGACGAGAACGCCGCAGCCGGGCGTCTCGCGGGCCGCGGCGAGCGCGCGCTCGGCCAGCGCCCTGGTCGACGCGATGACGGCTTTCACCCCGGCATTCGCGAAGATGTGACGATGATCGGCGGCGGTATTCGTCGTATAGGCGGGGACGCTGATCGCGCCCGCGGCCATGATGGCATAGTCGGCGACGATCCATTCCGGACGGTTCTCGGCGACGAGCGCGACACGGTCGCCCGGCCGGATGCCAAGCGCGCGCAGACCGCGGGCGAGCCGGTTCACCTCGCGGGCGAGCTCCGCATAGGTCGTCGTCACCCACGCGCCGCCGCGCCTTGCCCCAAGCGCCGGCCGGTCGCCCAGCCGCGCGGCCGTATCGAACAGCATGCGAACAAGATTGGGACAGGTGCGGTAATCCATCTGGCTCCTTCACATCCCTGGCGCGGTGCCGCTTATCGCGGATAGACCGGAACTTGGCGTCGTGGCCGCCGACACTTATATCGATGGACGTCTGCAGGAGTTAAGCCCAATGAAGCCTGTCTGTTGCCGCGGCCGTGTTCCGGCCGCCACCGTCCTCGAACGTCCCTCGGAACCGGACAATTTCGGCGATCTTCCCCAATGGGACCTCGCCGACCTTTATGCCGGGCGCGAAGATCCGACGCTGGCCGCCGACCTCGACGCGGCCGAGGCCGACGCCAGGGCCTTCCGCGAACGCTACTTCGGCAGGCTGGCCGATCTGCCGGGGGCCGAGCTCGGCGCGGCGGTCCGCGAGTTCGAACGGATGGAAGAACGCCTCGGCCGCATCATGAGCTTTGCCGAGCTGACCTATGCCGGCAATCAGAGCGATCCGCTCGTCGCCAAGTTCTTTCAGACGATGCAGGAGCGGGTCAACGCCATCTCGGCGCAGCTTCTGTTCTTCACGCTCGAGCTCAACCGGATCGAGGATGCGGCACTTGCCGACAAGCTGAGCGCGCCGGAACTCGCGCACTACCGGCCGTGGCTGGAGGACCTGCGCGTCTTCCGTCCGCACCAGCTTTCGGACGAGATGGAACGGCTGCTCCATGAGAAGCACGTGACCGGACGCAGCGCCTGGGTGCGTCTGTTCGACGAGACGATCGCGGCGCTGCGCTTCCCGGTGAACGGCAAGGATCTGACCAGCGCCGAGGCGCTCCACCTGCTTTCCGACCGCGACGGTGCCGTCCGCCGGGCGGCCGCCAAGGCGATCGGCAAGGTGCTGGGCGACAACGTCCGCATTTTCGCGCTCGTCACCAACACCCTCATCAAGGACAAGGAGATCGAAGACAAGTGGCGGCACTATCCGCAGCCGATCTCGGCGCGGAATCTCGCCAACCGCGTCGAGGACGAGGTCGTCGACGCGCTGATCTCGTCCGTCCGCGCTGCCTATCCGCGGCTGTCGCATCGCTACTACGCGATCAAGGCGAAGTGGTTCGGCGTCGAGCAGATGCCCTATTGGGACCGCAACGCGCCGCTTCCCGACGTCGAGGAGGAGGTGATCCCGTGGCCGCGCGCGCGCGACATCGTCCTCGATGCCTATGCGCGCTTCTCGCCCGAGATGGCGTCCATCGGCGCGCGCTTCTTCGAGCGCGGATGGATCGACGCGCCCGTGAAGCCGGGCAAGGCGCCGGGCGCCTTCGCGCACCCGACCGTGCCGTCGGTCCACCCCTACCTGCTGCTGAACTACCAGGGCAAGGTGCGCGACGTGATGACGCTCGCGCACGAACTCGGCCACGGCGTGCACCAGGTTCTGGCCGCATCACAAGGCCACCTGATGGCGGATACGCCGCTGACGCTGGCCGAGACCGCCTCGGTCTTCGGCGAGATGCTGACCTTCCGCGCCATGCTCGAGGCGGAGCAGGATCCGAAACGCCGCAAGGCGATGCTGGCGGGCAAGGTCGAGGACATGCTCAACACCGTCGTCCGCCAGATCGCGTTCGTCGAGTTCGAACGGCGACTCCATGACGAGCGGCGCAACGGCGAGCTTACGCCCGACCGCATCGGCGAGATCTGGTTCGACGTGCAGCGCGAGAGCCTCGGGCCGGCGCTGCGGTTCGAGGACGAATACCAGTTCTACTGGTCCTACATTCCGCACTTCGTCCACACGCCGTTCTACGTCTATGCCTATGCGTTCGGCGACTGCCTGGTGAATTCGCTCTATGCGGCCTATCAGCGCGCGCCGGCGGGTTTCGCCGAAAAGTATCTCGACCTGCTGCGCGCGGGCGGCACCAAGCATCACAAGGAGCTGCTCGCGCCGTTCGGCCTCGATGCCGCCGATCCGCGGTTCTGGCAGAGCGGCCTGGACGTGATCGCGGGGCTCATCGACGAGCTCGAGCGGCTGTCATGAGCGCGGTTGCGCCGGTGATGACCGCCGATGGCTGAACGCGACGACGAGAACACGCTCGGCGGGCGCGTGCGGCGCTACGCCCGGGTGGGAACCGCCGTCGGCGGCCTGGCGGCGCGGCTCGGCGCCGAGCGCGTGCTCGGCGTCAGGATGGACCGCGAGCGGCACGCGGCCGATCTGCGCGCGGCGCTGGGCGGGCTCAAGGGCCCGCTGATGAAGGTCGCGCAGCTCATGGCCACGATCCCCGACGCGCTGCCCGACGCGTATGTGAAGGAGCTGATCCAGCTTCAGTCGAACGCCCCGTCGATGGGCTGGCCGTTCGTCAAGCGACGCATGGCGAGCGAGCTCGGCGCCGACTGGCGGTCGCGCTTCCGCGAATTCGAACGCGAGGCGGTGGCCGCCGCCTCATTGGGCCAGGTCCACCGCGCCATCGGGCTCGACGGGCGGCGGCTCGCCTGCAAGCTGCAGTATCCCGACATGCAGTCCGCGGTCGAAGCCGATCTGCGCCAGCTCAGGCTGATCTTCTCGATCTACGAGCGCTACGACCGCGCGATCTCGACGACGGAGATCCACGCCGAAATCGCCGAGCGCCTGCGCGAGGAGCTCGACTACGAGCGCGAGGCCCGGCACATGCGGCTCTACGGGCGCATGCTGGCGGACGAGCCCGGCGTATGCGTGCCGGAGCCGGTCGACGAACTCTGCACCAGGCGCCTGCTCACGATGACGTGGCTCGACGGTATCAAGCTGCTGGCCGTCGCGGACGATCCGCTGCCGCGACGCAACCAGGTCGCCTACAACATGTTCCGCGCCTGGTACGTGCCGTTCTACTTCTACGGCGTCATCCACGGCGATCCGCATCTCGGCAACTACACGGTGCGCGCGGACGGCGGCGTCAACCTGCTCGATTTCGGCTGCATCCGCGTGTTCAAACCGAAATTCGTGGCGGGCGTCATCGACCTGTACGAGGCGCTGCGGCGCGGTGACGAGGCGCTCGCCGTCCACGCCTACGAAACCTGGGGCTTCCGCAATCTCTCCAGGGAGCTGATCGCCGTGCTGAACCAGTGGGCGGCGTTCGTCTACGCCCCGCTGATGGAGGACCGGCCGCGCCTGATCGAGGAGACGAATTCGGGCATGTACGGCCGCGAGGTGGCGGAGAAGGTCCACCGGGATCTTCGGCGCGTCGGCGGCGTCACGCCGCCCCGCGAGTTCGTGCTGATGGACCGGGCGGCGATCGGGCTCGGCTCAGTCTTCATGCACCTGCGCGCGGAGATCAACTGGCACCGCCTGTTCCACGATCTGATCAGGGATTTCGACGTGAAGGCGCTGGCGAAGCGGCAGGCCGCCGCGCTCAGGGCCGTCGGCCTCGAGCCGCCGCGCTAGCGGGACCGCTCACGCCGGCGAGAGGCGCATCTCGCCCGCGGCGGCACCCGGGCGGGCCACCACGCGCACCGGCGGAAAGCGGACGGCGGCCGTCGTGCCGCGCCCGGGCACGCTGCGGATCGTGAGCTCGCCGCCATGGAGCTGCGCGAGCTCCTTGGCCAGCGGCAGACCCAGCCCGGCGCCCTCGTAACGGCGCGCGAGCGAGGCGTCGACCTGGCGGAACGGCTCGAGGGCGGCGGCGATCTCGTCCTCGTTCATGCCGATGCCGGAGTCTTCGATGGCGACCTCGAGCCAGCCGTCGGCGGCGTGCGTGCAATGCACGATCACCTTGCCGCCGCTGGGGCTGAACTTGACCGCGTTCGACAGCAGATTCAGCAGGATCTGGCGGATACGGGTCTCGTCGCCGCGCAGGTGCGGCAGGTCGCTCGGGATGTTGCCCAGAACCGCGATGCCGACCTGCTGCGCGCGCGGATGGATCAGCGACACGCAGGTCTGCACGATGTGACCGACGTCGAGGATCTCGTCGCGCAGATCCATCTTGCCGATCTCGATCCGGGTCATGTCGAGGATGTCCGTGATCAGCTCGAGCAGATGCTGCCCGGAGGCGCGGATGTCGGAAACGTATTCTTTCTGCTTGTCGGTGAGCTGACCGAAATGCTCGCGCGTGAGGAGCTCGGCAAATCCGATGACGGCGTTGAGCGGGGTCCGAAGCTCGTGGCTCATATTGGCGAGGAACACGGTCTTCGCGTGGTTGGCCGCTTCGGCGCGCGCGACCTGCGCGGCGAGGGCGATGTTGGCGGCGTGCTGCCGGCGTGCGATTCCGTCGGCGTATCGCACCGCGGCCACCAGCGCTGCGTAGATGGCGAGGAAGGCCGCGATCACGATCCCCACGGCCACCAGCTGGGTACGGTGGAGGCGGACCAGGAAGGACGTCACGTCGTAATAGATCTCGAATACGCCGAGCACCGGCGTGCCCGGCCCCGCGGCATAGACGGGGATGTAGCTCGACAGCAGGTCGCGGTCGGAGATCTCGCCGTCATAGGCGCTGAACTTGTCCCGATGCGTGAGCTCGCTCGCGACCGTTCCGGACCGCGCCGTGCGGAATCCGGCATTCGCACCCTTGTCCTCGCCGATCTGCCTCGCTTCGGTCGAGAAGATCGTCGTCCCGTCCAGGCTGTAGAGCTTCACCTTGGCGATCGACAGGCCGCGGAGCTGGGCAATGACCGCCTTGCGGAACGCGTCGATCTCCGCCGCTTCGCGCCAGTCGCCGTCGGCGCGAAGCGGCAGCCTGAAGAGCGTATCGAAGTAATCTTCGAGGCTGTTGGCCAGCGCCTGGGCCAATGCGACGTTGTGGCGCTCGGCCTGGGTCACCAGATTCTGTACGGCAAACCTGTATTGAGCGTAACCCAACGCGATCGCGCCCAGCAGCATGATGACGCCGCTGATCAGCGCGAACTTGCGGGCCAGGCTGGACATGGCCGATCTCGACACCTTCCCGGTCGGGTGGGACAACCACCAGTAAAATTTCGATTGGTTAAGAATGCCTTGAACCGCCGGGGCGCCGCCCATGCCGCCGGCGGCGCGACCGGGCGGATTCCGTCGGGCGACGGCGGTGGCCGGGCGCATGGATTCGCGCTTGGCAAAGTAGGACCGCCTTGGCATTGTTGCCCGGCCCAAACGTCTCTAAGCACTGGAATCACAAGGCCTTCCTGCCATGAAGCTCGCCATTCCCAAGGAGCGCCGCCCCCATGAGCGGCGTGTGGCCGCCTCGCCGGACACTGTCAAGCGGCTGAAGGCCATGGGGCTGACGGTGGTCGTCGAGACCGGTGCCGGCGAAGGCGCGGCCCTGCCCGATCAGGCGTTCATCGACGCCGGCGCCGAGATCGCCCCGGACGCGGCAACCGCGCTGCGCGATGCCGATATCGTCCTCAAGGTATCGCGTCCGCTGTCGCCGGAAGAGGGCGGGCAGGACGAGATCGCGGCGATGCGGTCGGGGGCGATCCTGATCGGCATGCTCGACCCGTACCGCAATCGCGACCAGGTCCGGGCCTATGCCGAGCGCGGGCTGACCGCGTTCGCGATGGAGCTGGTGCCGCGCATCACCCGTGCCCAGAGCATGGACGTCCTGTCGTCGCAGGCGAACCTGGCCGGCTACCGGGCGGTGCTCGATGCGGCGGTCGAGTTCGGCCGGGTCTTTCCGATGATGATGACGGCGGCCGGCACGGTTGCGCCCGCCAAGGTATTCGTGATGGGCGCGGGCGTGGCCGGCCTGCAGGCGATCGCGACGGCGCGCCGCCTGGGCGCGGTCGTGTCGGCCACCGACGTGCGGCCCGCGGCGAAGGAGCAGGTCGAATCTCTCGGCGCGTCGTTCGTCATGGTCGAATCCGAGGAGACCAAGCAGGCCGAGACCGCGGGCGGCTACGCCAAGGAAATGTCCGAGGACTACAAGCGCCAGCAGGCCGCACTCATCGCCGAGACGATCAAGAAGCAGGACATCGTCATCTGCACGGCGCAGATCCCCGGTCGCCCGGCGCCGCGGCTGGTCAGCGCGGATCACGTCCGCTCGATGCGTCCGGGTTCGGTCATCGTCGATCTCGCGGTCGAGACCGGCGGCAATTGCGAGCTGTCGGTACCGGGTAAGGTCGTGGTCGAGCACGGCGTCAAGATCGTCGGCTGGCTCAACGTGCCGAGCCGGGTCGCGGTCGACGCGTCGGCGCTCTATGCCAAGAACCTCTTCAGCTTCCTGGGCCTGATCATCGGCAAGGACGGCGCGCTCAAGATCGACCCGGAAGACGAGATCATCAAAGGCACGCTGCTGACGCAGGGCGGCCGCATCGTCCATCCGGCCTTCGCCGAGGCCACGGCGCCGAGCGCGGCGTAGCCGCTGGAAATCAGGAGACACAAGCGCGTGCGGCGTCGCCCGCGCCTGTGAGAAGGAGACAAGCACGAATGGATCCGGCAAACATCGTCGACAATGCAGCCCAGTTGGCCAACGATGCGGCCGCGCTCGCGGCGAAGGCCAAGGCGCTGGCCGCGCAGAGCGCGCTGTTGCCGCAGGCCGCGGGCCACGGCCCCGAGATACTGACGCTCGGCCTTACCGTGTTCGTGCTCGCCGTGTTCGTCGGCTACTACGTCGTCTGGCGGGTGACGCCGGCGCTGCACTCGCCGCTGATGGCGGTCACGAACGCGATCTCGTCGGTGATCATCGTCGGCGCGCTGCTCGCCGCCGGCGCCAGCACCGTCGGCTTCTCGCAGACGATGGGCTTCCTCGCCGTGGTGCTGGCTTCGGTCAACATCTTCGGCGGGTTCGTCGTCACCCAGCGCATGCTGGGCAAGTTCAAGAAGAAGCAGAAGTAATTCGGGGGGCCCACGGCACCATGAGCGACAATCTCGCAGCTCTGCTGTATCTGGCCGCGTCGGTGTGCTTCATCATGTCGCTGCGGGGCCTTTCCAGCCCCGAGACGGCGCGCGCCGGCAACATCTGGGGCATCGTCGGCATGGTCATCGCCATCGTCACGACGCTGGCACTGCCCCAGGTGGGCGGCTACGGCATGATCTTCGCCGGCATCGTCATCGGCGGCGCGATCGGCACCTTCATCGCGCTGCGCATCCAGATGACGGCGCTGCCGCAGCTCGTCGCCGCCTTCCACTCCCTGGTCGGCCTTGCCGCGGTGTTCGTGGCGGCCGCGGCGCTCTATTCGCCGACCTCGTTCGGCATCGGCACGCCCGGCGCGATCAGGCTGGGAAGCCTGATCGAGATGGGACTCGGCACCGCCATCGGCGCCATCACCTTCACCGGCTCGGTCGTCGCCTTCGCCAAGCTGCAGGGCCTGGTCTCCGGCGCGCCGCTGACGTTCCCGCTGCAGCATCCGCTCAACGCCGCGCTCGGCGTCGTCATCGTCCTGATCGGCTTCTGGTTCGCGATGACCGGGAACACGTTCGCGTTCTGGCTGCTGGTTCTGCTGTCGCTGGCGCTCGGCTTCCTGCTGATCGTGCCGATCGGCGGCGCCGACATGCCGGTCGTGATCTCGATGCTCAACTCGTATTCGGGCTGGGCCGCCTGCGGCATCGGCTTCACGCTGCAGAACAACCTGCTGATCATCACCGGCGCGCTCGTCGGCTCGTCGGGCGCCATCCTCAGCTACATCATGTGCAAGGGGATGAACCGCTCGATCTTCAACGTCATCCTCGGCGGCTTCGGCGCCGACGGCGGTACCGCGGCCGCGGGCGGGGCGAAGGAGCAGCGCCCGGTGAAGGCCGGCTCGGCCGAGGATGCCGCGTTCATCATGAAGAATGCGAACTCGGTGATCATCGTCCCCGGCTACGGCATGGCCGTCGCCCAGGCGCAGCACGCGCTGCGCGAGATGGCCGACCTGCTCAAGGCCGAGGGGATTCAGGTCCGCTACGCCATCCACCCGGTGGCGGGCCGCATGCCGGGCCACATGAACGTGCTGCTGGCCGAGGCGAACGTGCCGTACGACGAGGTGCTCGAGCTCGAGGAGATCAACCGCGACTTCGCCCAGACCGACGTCGCCTTCGTGATCGGCGCCAACGACGTGACGAACCCGGCGGCGAAGACCGATCCGAAGTCGCCGATCTACGGCATGCCGGTCCTCGACGTCGAGAAGGCCAAGACCGTCCTGTTCGTGAAGCGCTCGATGGCGAC
>DASVCL010000041.1:0-5928 GCA_036381615.1 Alphaproteobacteria bacterium | reverse complement strand
CCCGTAACCGGTCCGTTTAAGCTCTAGCTTTGTCCTGAGGCGTCTTGTCTTCCGCCTCGATGCCGCTGCCAGCCGAGGCTGCCGATGAAACGCGCTTTATCCTTGCCGCAAATCCGGAAGCAGGCGCGCATACGCGAGGGTCGCCCCTTTCCCTTGGGCGCAACATGGGACGGACTCGGAGTGAATTTCGCGTTGTTTTCGGCGCATGCGACCAAGGTCGAGCTCTGTCTGTTCGACGCCGACGGCCGACGGGAACTTCAACGAATCGAACTTCCGGAATTCACCGACGAGGTCTGGCACGGCTATCTGCCCGATGCGCGCCCCGGAACCGTTTACGGTTATCGCGTGCACGGCCCCTACGAGCCGGCGAGCGGCCATCGCTTCAATCCCAACAAGTTGTTGATCGATCCATATGCGAAGGGTCTGATCGGGACATTGAGGTGGCACGAAGCCATCTTCGGCTATCGTGTTGGCTCTCCGCGTCAGGATCTTTCATTCGACCGGCGCGACAGCGCCCCCTATGTACCGAAGTGCCGCGTGGTCGATCCCGCATTCACCTGGGGGCGCGAGCGCGCCCCTGAAACGCCGTGGGAGCGAACGGTCCTTTACGAAATGCATGTCCGTGGCTTCACGAAGATGCATCCGGCCGTTCCTGCCGAACTGCGCGGAACCTATGCCGGGCTGTGCCAACCGGACGTCATCGCTTATCTCAAAGCGCTCGGAATCACCGCCGTCGAACTCCTGCCCGTTCATGCCTTTATCGACGACAACCATCTGCTGGAGAAGGGTCTCCGCAATTATTGGGGCTACAATACGATCGCATTCTTCGCCCCGGAGCCGCGTTACTCGGGCACCGGACGTATCGACGAATTCAAGGAAATGGTTGCGCGCCTGCACGATGCCGGGATCGAGGTCATCATCGACGTCGTGTACAACCACACGGCCGAAGGCAACGAGCTCGGTCCGACCCTGAGCTTCAGGAGCATCGACAACGCATCGTACTATCGCCTGGTTCCCGACAACCGGCGCCACTACATCAACGATACCGGTACCGGCAATACCCTGAATCTCAGCCATCCGCGCGTGCTGCAGATGGTCACCGACTCACTCCGCTACTGGGTCGAGGAAATGCACATCGACGGATTCCGGTTCGACCTCGCGACGATCCTCGCGCGCGAACCGCACGGATTCGACGAGGGAGGTGGCTTTCTGGACAGCTGCCGGCAGGATCCGGTTCTATCGCGCGTCAAACTGATTGCCGAACCGTGGGATGTCGGTCCGGGCGGATACCAGGTCGGCGGGTTTCCGCCGGGGTGGGCCGAATGGAACGACCGGTTCCGCGACACGGTGCGAGGCTACTGGCGTGGTGATGAGGGCCGTCTTCCCGACCTTGCCGCGCGGATCACGGCATCCGGCGATCTCTTCAATCGTCGCGGACGGAAACCATGGGCCAGCATCAATTTCATCACGGCCCATGACGGCTTCACGCTTCACGATCTCGTCTCGTACAACGACAAGCACAATGACGCGAACGGTGAAGGCAATCACGACGGTCACTCGAACAACCTGAGTTGGAACCACGGCGTCGAGGGCCCGACCGATGATCCCGAGATCCGAGCGCTCCGCGAGCGACAGAAGCGGAACATGCTGGCGACACTGATCCTCTCGCAGGGAACGCCGATGATACTGGCGGGGGACGAGTTCGGCCGCACCCAGCAAGGCAACAATAATGCTTATTGCCAGGATAACGAAATCAACTGGATCGACTGGGAGCGCATTGACGAATCCGGGCATGCCCTGATCGAGTTCGTTCGCAAGCTGATCATGCTTCGGCAGACCTACCCGATCCTACGGCGGAGCCGCTTTTTGACCGGCGCGTATAACGAAGCGCTCGGAATCAAGGACATTACCTGGCTTACACCTGCCGGGGATGAAATGACGCCGGCACACTGGAACGATCCGCTGGCGCGTTGCCTCGGCATCGTCCTTGACGGCCGTGCGCAAGCCACCGGGCTTCGCAAGCCGGCCTCCGACGTGACGCTGCTTTTCGTGCTGAACGCCTACCATGACGTGGTGCGTTTCAAGCTGCCGGTCGTGGTCGGCGGATCGAGATGGGAGCTCATGCTCGACACGAATATCCCGGATCTCGAGCCGACCACCGTCTTCAGCAGCGGGCACGAATACGAGGTTACCGGCCGCTCGGTCCTCATGTTCGCGCTCGAGCCGGATCGCCAGCGGACGCGCATGGAGGTAGAAGAACTCGAGGCTGCCGTATCGACGCCTGGATAGACGGCACGATCACCGGCAGTGGTGCTTCTCCTCGTCAGTGCATCTCATCGGCCATGCCGATCGCACGTTTGAGTTCGTCGATCGAGAACTCCGGCCTGCGTGCCGCTTCGAGGATCACCGCCTCGCGCCGCGCGATCTTCGCGGCTGCTTCAGGGATCTTCCGGGCGGCAGCATGGGGAATGACGACCGCGCCGTGCCGATCCGCGTGAATCAGGTCGCCCGACGACACCGTCATTCCGGCGACATTCACCGTGCCGCCGAAGTCCTCAATGTGAACCCAGGCGTGCGACGGCCCGATGCTTCCGGCAAGCACGAAGAACCCGGGTGCCATCTGATCGATGTCCCGAACGCAACCGTCGGTGACCGTGCCGATACATCCAAGCCCCTTGTGGACGGCCGTCTGCACTTCGCCCCAGAACGCGCCATAGCCGACATACGGGCCGTCCAGGTCCTGGATGACCGCGATGCTCGGTTTGGGACCGCTCGCGACGTACTCGTACCAGGCGATCTGACGCGCCCGGTGCGTCTTGGCCCCGCCGGCCGCAGGTTCGCGCGACCGGATCGTCGCCGTACGCGCATAGGCCACGACCGGTTTGAGTGCGGGAAACGGCGCTACGAGCTGCCGCACCGTGAAGCCGACCGCTCGCCGCTCCGGCATGATCAGTTCCAGGGCATTGCAGACCGTCGGGGTGTCGAGAGCAGCTAAGGCGGCTAGGTCGGCTTCGCTCAATCGCTCGTCATTGCTCATCGTATGTCCTCCCCTGGTCGTTCCGGCCTGCGGCGCCGATCCGTCCCGGCTGTCCGTCGCGCATGGTAGTGCCGACGGGTCGAAGACCCAACCGCCCTCTGCTGTGCCCGATTGGACAGGGACCGTGCGCTGCTGGAACACGCGCTGGACCGGGTCGTTAGCGCTACGATTGCGATCGTGGAGGCGCTGCCATGGGTCGTCCGCCACGGAACCAGCTGTACGTCGCGCGGGAATGCCCCGCCGCTTCCCCACCGGATGGCGGGTGAAGCGATGCCTGCCCTCTGGGCCCTGATGGCAGCCGTCGGCATCACCTTCGCCATCTACGGCGCGCTCCTGGTCGGCTGGAACACGACGATGCGCCCGGATCGGCCGCCGCAAACGAGAACCGACATCGGCTCCTCCCTACGCAATGAGTCCGTCGGCCCGCGCGACGAACCTGCGGATGACGGTCCCGTTGTCGCTGCCCGGCCGGCCTCAGACCCAAGCGCGCCGCACGCTTCGCCGCCGGAGGCGGCGTCGGGAACGGTCGCGCCCCGGTCGACCGCCGAGGCAATTCGGCCGGCCCGTCCTCTTCCGACGAATGCGGCACCGGTCTATCCCCTTTCCGCCCGTCAGCAAGGGCTCGAGGGCGTCGTCACCCTGCGGCTCGACATCACCGTGAGCGGCACCGTCAGCGAAGTGAGTGTCGTCAGTAGCAGCGGCCATGCCGTTCTGGACGACGCCGCGCGCCGCAGCGTCCGCGCGTGGCGCTTCGTTCCGGCGCAAGGGCCGAACGGGCCGGTCGCCAGCGCGCTCGACGTCCCGATCCGGTTCGCCAGTCCGGATTGAGGCGTGAGCCGCACATCCCGAAGCCTCCGTCGGCCATATCGGCCACGGCGAAGAGCTTCGGAGCGTCTTGTCGATCGCTTGTTCGATTAAGGCTTACCGGTATTGCGGTTCGCGTCCGTTGCCAGGCGCCGGGCGACCGGATAGCCACGCGTCAAGCGATCCAACGTGCTGAGATCAGGGACGGTTCGCGCCCCCGGCAATTCGGTGACGCTTGCAAATGGCCCGGCAACATTGCCGGAACCGCCGCCAGCGGCAATTCTCTCTTGGCCAGGAAGAAACGTGCTCAGGGCGTCATCGACGACATTCAAGCCGTCCGGGAAGGACCCACGATTTGTTGGCGCGCCCTAGAGGATTCGAACCTCTGACCCACAGCTTAGAAGGCTGTTGCTCTATCCAACTGAGCTAAGGGCGCGTCGCTCGCATGGACTGCCGCATGCCGGCCGCCGTCACCGGACGCGGTCAAACCGAAAGTTGTCAGCGTAGCTCTTCGGCTTCAGCTTCGTCGTATGCGGCATGTCGACAGTATATTCGATGCCGCGCTTCTTCGCATACGCCTCCGCTTCCTCGCGCGTCTCGAAGACGAGCGTCACCTGACCGAGCGTATCGGAAGAGCCGAGCCACCCCATCAGCGGGTCGTGCCGCTTGCGATCCTGCGGTTCGAATTCGAGAATCCAGTTTTTGGTCTTGGCGCGGCCGGACTGCATCGCGTTGCGTGCCGGCCGGTAAATTCGCGCTGTCGCCCTCATCCGTCTCGCCCGTCGTCGTTGTCGTCGCCTGTGCTCGGCCCGCCGCCGGGAAGACTGGTCGGAGTGGCAGGATTTGAACCTGCGACATCCAGCTCCCAAAGCTGGCGCTCTACCAGGCTGAGCTACACTCCGGCGGCCTGGAAACAGGCGTCGCGGCTGAGATACACGAAGGGGCCGTCGCCCGCAAGGATATGGCGTTTGCCCGGCCCGCCTTGCAATAGCCGCACCGGCGGCCCGAGCCAGCCCCCTACCCGTCGAGGAGGATTACCATGTCGCGAAGGTTCACGCCGCTGACGACTGAGCTGTACGCCTACATCCAGACCGTCAGTCTTCGCGAGCCGGACGTCCTTCGCCGGCTTCGCGACGAAACTGCGCCGATGAAGCTCTCCATGATGCAAATCACGCCGGAACAAGGCCAATTCATGGCTCTCCTTGCCCGGCTGCTGGGCGTAAAGCGGTACCTCGAGGTTGGCACCTTCACGGGCTACAGCACCCTTGCCGTCGCCCTTGCACTTCCGCCCGATGGCCGGGTCGTCACCTGCGACGTGAATGCCGAATGGACGAGCATCGCCCGGCGCTATTGGCGCGAGGCTGGCGTCGCCGACCGGATCGAGCTCGTTCTGCAGCCCGCCATCAGGACTCTCGACGACCTGATCGCCGCTGATGTGCCGCCATTCGACTTCGCTTTCATCGACGCCGACAAGGAAAACTACGACGCCTATTACGAGCGGGTCCTGCGTCTCGTGCGCGCAGGCGGCGTCATCGCAATCGACAACGTGCTGTGGGGCGGCGCGGTGGTCAACCCGGCCTCCGATGACAAGGAGACAAGGGCGATTGACGCACTGAACCGCAAGCTTCTCAACGACCTGCGCGTCGATATCAGTCTGGTACCGATCGGCGACGGTCTCATGCTCGCCCGCAAGCGGTAAAACGGCTCGCCCCCCCTCACGGCGGAAAAGCTGTGACAGGGCCGTCCGTGCGAAACCGGGTTCGCGGAACCGGCTTGAGTGGCGCGAAAACTTGAACGACGCGCTCTGTACGATCAATCGCCGTTCCGGAAGATCGGATGGCGGACCGTGTCGCCGGGACGAATGCCCAGGCGTTGCGCCGTGCCGCCGTTGAGTTCCAATACCGCGCGCACGGCCCCCTTCGACTGAATCGTTGCCTCGGAAAATGGCACTGTCCGCTGGGCGATGTTCACGATGCGTCCGTCGCGTGCGATGAACAGCATGTCGAGCGGAATGCGCGTATTGCGCATCCACATCGACACCGGCTGATCCCGCTTGAAGTCGAACAGCATGCCGGCGTCCGCCGGCA
>DASVCL010000040.1:0-5292 GCA_036381615.1 Alphaproteobacteria bacterium | reverse complement strand
CCCCGGACAGCATGTTGTTCACCGCATTGCCGCGCAGCACGTCGTTGCCGGACGAGCCGGTGACATGCTCGATCGAGATCAGCGTGTCGATCCCCTCCGCGATGGCCGACCCGCTCTCGAGGTCGAGGGCGACAAGCTGCTGGCTTGAGCTGTAGAAGACGCCGTCATTGGCGAGGCCGCCATCGACGGTGTCGTTACCCGGGCCGATATGGAACGTATCGGCACCGAACTCCCCGTACATCCGGTCATTGCCGGTGCCCTGGTCAACGATAAAGTCTTGCTCGTAGCCGCCATAGACGGTGTCGTTGCCGTTATGGATGGTGATGTGGTCGGGGCCAAAATATGCGCGGATCGTGTCGTCGGTTCCGGGATCATGAAACCCATCCCCCATCGGGCGGCGGTCGTCGAGATCGTCGGGGCCATCCGTGCCTTCGATCAGCGCCCCCGTCACGACAGGAGGCTCAAGCCCGATGAAGTCGCGCCTTGGAACCGCCATGACCGCCTTCCTTCGGTGAGGTCGTTCGATAATCTCGACGAAATACCGGCGGTGCGAACACCCACCTGGTGTTCGTGTGGTCCTCGATCAATGGAATGCGCGAAGGCCCAGGTACGCGCCCTCGGCGATATCGCTCCATTCCCGAATCGACGTTCGAAACTCCAGGTAGCTTCGATATATTTTTCTGGAGAGGTCATCGCCGGAACCAACTTTGGCGACCACGTCCTCGCTGATCTCGGCGAACGTCCTCAACATGGCGTCGTCGAACTTCCGAATCTTCACGGTGCCTTCCGCCCGAAGTTTGCGCAGCGCCAGCGCGTTGTTGGTGTTGAACTCCGCGAGCGAAACGGCGTACTCGTTCGCGGCGGCGGCCTCAATGAGCCGACGCTCGCTCTCGTCGAAGCTTTCCCAGACACGCCTGTTGATGCCGAGCGCCAGCGCGATGCCCGGCTCGTGCCAGCCGGGGTAGTAGTAATAGCCGGCCGCCTGGTGCAGGCCCATGGCCATGTCGAGCCACGGGCTGATCCATTCACAGGCTTCGATCGCGCCGGATCGTAACGCCTGGACGATTTCGGCGCCCGGCAGGAGCACGACGATCGCACCCAGCCGGCGATACACCTCGGCGCCGAGCCCGGCCATCCGGTAGCGCAGGCCCTTGAATCCCTCCGTCGAGGTCATCTCGTGGGTGAACCAGCCGCCCATCTGCGTGCCCGTGCTGCAGGCTAGGAGCGGCTTGATGTTGAACTGGCCGCCGAGCGCATCCCATAGCTCCTGCCCTCCGCCGAAGCGAACCCAGGCAAACAACTCGTCCGCGGTGAAGCCATAAGGAACGCCGGAAAAGAAATGAAACGCCGGCGATTTCTTTTCGAAGTTGCCGATGTGCGAGTGAAACATGTCGACGACGCCGGACTGCACGGCATCGAAGGTTTCGAACGGGCGTACGACCGCCCCGGACGGGGAGACCTCGATCCTGATGCGCCCGAGCGAGGCATCGGCAATCGTCTGCGCCAGGCGCCGCGCACTGGGCAGCAAGCCCGGGCCTTCGGGATAATCGGTCACCATCGTGAGGTGCCGGATTCCCTGCGCGATCGCCGGTGCCGGGAAGCCGAGGGTCGCGCCCGCAGCCAATCCCACGCCGGCCAGAACCTCCCTCCGCCTCATCGACGGCCTCCACTCAACTGCAGCGCAGGCGGATGCCATCGGCTTCATCCGCCCTTGCGTGCACGGCTGTCGCCTATTGAACGAGCTCACCCTCCAGAGCAAAGCGGCGTTCCGTAGACCCCATCGGAATCAAACGAAATGCGCCGGCGCCCTTGAGCTTCTCGAGCTTGCCAGTCGCGCCGACGACTTGCCATACGCCATTGTCGAGCAGCTTTGGCTTGCCATCCGGGCCAGGGACAAAGACCGCCTGGATCGTCCATTTGATGTACGCCTTGTCTCGGTCCGGCTTGATGAATTCGAGGTAGCCGCGAGCCTCGCCGCCAACGCCCGGCACGATGTCGTGAGACCCGAATTCCTGGACCGCCGCACCGGCGAGGGGGCCCTGACCTTCGGACTTGCCCTCTCGTCGAACCAACAACAGGAAGTGTTTGCTCGGATCGGCAAAATCGAGCCGGATCGTTTCCCTATGTGCGACCAGCGCATCGAACTTGACGGGCTCCGCCAGTGCAACGGGCACGGCGCTGACCGTCAGTGCCATAATGAAGGAGAATCCTGCCACGTGAGTCTTGACTGGCTGCATATCGCTGTCTCCTGCCGCGCCCAATGCGGTCTGCGATTGGCGCGTACAAGTTTGTCGCTGGGCGGAGATGAATTGAATCATCCGGACGTCCCGCCACCATGCGTGCGGTGCGCACCGCGCTCGCCCGGAAATCGCTGGTCGCCCAATCAAAATCCGCCGAGGCGGCCGGACCGGCGAGGGGTGCATTCGTCCTGGTCCTGAAGTATGGCCGGCAGGCTCCGTTATGGCTGAAACCATTCGCCGCGCCTCATGCTAGTCTAGTGCACGAACGCTGAGGTGCCGATCGACCGTGACTGGATCGGAAGCCGCCACGAACCAAGGGCCCGAACGCAGGGCCAGCAGTTTCGGCGTGCGCGCGCGGCTGCTGCTCGCGTTCTTCGCGATTAGCGGTTTTGCCATACTGGCCGCCGCAGCGGGAATTTATGCTTTCCGCGAAGTCGGCGGCCGTCTCGACGTGGTCGATACGCGCGTTCCGCCCGCCCTTACGGCACTTGAACTCTCGCGTTCGGCCGAGCGCATCATCGCCGCGGCACCTGCGTTGCTCGCGACCACCGACCGAACGCGACGCGACGAGGTCAAGGCCGAACTCGCGGCAGAGGTCGAGCGCTTGAACGGGAAGCTGCTCGAATTGAAGAACGAGGGAACGAAGGCACTGCCGCTCGAGAAAATAGAGGCGGTCGTATCGTCACTGACGGCCAGCCTCGCCGCGCTCGAGGACGTCGTGGCGCGCCGGCTCGATATCAGCGAGCGCATCAGGTCGTTGCGGAGCCGTGTGTTCCAGACGAATGAAGAGACGCAGCGGCTGCTCGCCCCTTGGCTGGAGGTGATGGGGGGGCAGATCTCCGCCTTGGTCGAAGACGTCCGAAAGACGAATGCGAGCGGCCTCTCGGACACGGCGCAGCGGTTGGAATCGCTGATCCAGTTGCAGCGGCTGACGCAGACCGCCCAGCGGCAGGTTTCCGCCGTCGTGGACATGCTGGCCGAAGCCTCGACCACCGAGCAGGCGCGGCGCATTCCGATTCTGAACCTGCAGCTCGGCCTTGCATTGCGCGATCTCGATGAGGTCTCCGCCGGCCTCGATCCCAAGCTGCGCCCGCTGTTCCTGGCGCAGGTGGCGAAGTTCCGGGAGTTCGTCGCGGGGCCGAACGCCATTGCGGAAGCCCGCGGGCAGGAGCTGGCGCTGGTGGGCGAGGGCGCGAAGCGGCTTGCCGTGACGGCTGACTTATCGGCCCAACTCACCGCGGCGGTGGACCAGCTCGGCAGCGCCGCAAAGCAGGATGTCGGCGAGGCGGTCCGGGACGCGCTGTCTGTCCAGCGCCTCAGCACCCGCGCACTCGTCGCGTTGGTGGCGCTGAGCCTGCTGACGTCGGTCTTGATCGTGTGGCTCTACGTCGGAAGGAACATCGTCCGCCGCTTGACCGCACTCAGCGACGGCATGCTCGCCATCGCCGGCGGCAGCCTTCATGCACCCGTCGCGGTGGAAGGCGCCGACGAGATCGCGGCGATGGGGCGAGCGGCCGAGATCTTCCGCCGGAACACCTTGGAACGCGACGGGTTGCTGGCCGAGAGAGCGCAAGCGGCCGATCTTCTTGAAAAGGAAGTCAAGCAGCGCACGGCCGAGCTGGCACAGTCGGTGGAGGAGCTTCGCGCGCTCGGCGAGGTCAGCCGGGCGGTGAATTCGACGGTCGATCTCAAGACCGTGCTGACGACGATCGTCGCCAAGGCAGTCCAACTGTCCGATACCGAGGCCGGCGCGATCTATGTGTACGACGACGCCACCCGACAGTTTCAGCTGCGTGCGACCTATGGAATGGACGAAGCGGTCATTGCCGAGGTCAGGGACCATCAATTGCGTCTCAGCGAGACGGCCGTCGGCGAGGCTGCGGCGCGGGGCATACCAGTCCAAATTCCGGACGTTCAGAGCGATCCGTCATCCCCCGTCCTCGATGTCATCGTTCGCGCCGGCTACCGTGCCCTGCTGTTCGTGCCGCTGCTCGGGGTCGATCGGATCGTCGGCGCCCTCGTGGTCCGGCGCAAGCAACCCGGCGAGTTCCCCAAGAGCACGATCGAACTGTTGCAGACCTTTGCCGCGCAATCCGTACTGGCGATCCAGAATGCGCGGCTGTTCGAGGAAATCCAGGACAAGAGCCGGCAGCTCGAAGTCGCGAACAAATACAAGTCGCACTTCCTTGCCTCGGCGAGCCACGATCTGCGCCAGCCGCTGCACGCAATGAACCTGTTCGTCGCCCAACTGCGCACCGAATCCGACCCGGAAGAGCGCGACCGGCTCATCGGGCGCATCGACGCCGCCGTCGGCGCGATGAACGAGCTGTTCGAGGCGCTGCTCGACATGTCGAAGCTCGAGGCCGGAATCCTGGAGCCGAATTTCACCGAATTTCCCGTCGATCGCCTGTTCAAGCGCATCGAGACGACGTTCGCCGACGCGGCCCGCAAGAAGGGGCTTCGCCTGGTCGTGGCGCCGAGCGGCGCCTGGGTGCGAAGCGATTTCGTCCTGCTCGAACGCATCCTGTTCAACCTGGTGTCAAATGCAGTGCGCTACACGGCGCGCGGCGGCGTCGTGGTCGGCGGCCGCCGCAGGGGCGGGCAGCTTCGGATCGACGTCTGCGATACCGGCCCGGGCATTCCGGAGGAGCAGCAGCGAAACGTGTTCGGCGAGTTCTACCAACTGGCCGGGGCGGATCGTCGCGGCGGGCTCGGCCTCGGCCTCGCCATCGTCGACCGGCTGGGCGGTCTGCTCGGCCACCCGATCGACTTGCGTTCGCGCCCCGGCAGGGGATCGCGGTTTTCCGTGTCGGTGCCGCTGGCGGCGGAACGGCGCCGCGCGGACGAGGCCTCAGTCGCGTCAGCGATCGCCGATCCGGCGCACGGCAAGCTGGTGCTCGTGATCGACGATGATCCGCTCGTGATCGACGGCATGGGCGGAATCCTGCGCAGCTGGGGCTGCAAGGTCCTCCGCGCCGATTCGGAGGAATCGGCGCTTGCCGTCGTCGCCGCACAACGGCAGCGGCCGGACCTCATCATCGCCGACTACCGC
>DASVCL010000039.1:0-26452 GCA_036381615.1 Alphaproteobacteria bacterium | reverse complement strand
CGGCGTGTCGATGGACATGGCGATCCTGAGCCTGCACCTCGCCGGCGCGTCCTCGATCATGGGGTCGATCAACTTCATCACCACCATCTTCAACATGCGCGCCCCCGGCATGACCATGCACCGCATGCCGCTGTTCGTCTGGGGCGAACTGGTGACCGCCTTCATGCTCATTCTTTCGCTGCCGGTGCTGGCGGGGGCGATCACGATGCTGCTGACCGACCGTAACTTCGGCACGGCCTTCTTCGATCCGGCCGGGGGCGGCGATCCGGTGCTGTTCCTGCACCTGTTCTGGTTCTTCGGCCATCCCGAGGTCTACATCATGATCCTGCCCGCCTTCGGGATCATCAGCCACGTCGTCTCCACCTTCTCGCGCAAGCCGGTGTTCGGCTATCTCGGCATGGCCTATGCCATGGTCGCGATCGCCGTGATCGGCTTCGTCGTGTGGGCACACCACATGTTCACGGTCGGCCTCGACGTCGACACGCGCGCCTACTTCACGGCGGCGACGATGGTGATCGCGGTGCCGACGGGCATCAAGATCTTCTCGTGGATCGCCACCATGTGGGGCGGGTCGATCCAGTTCCGGGTGCCGATGATGTGGGCCATCGGCTTCATCTTCCTGTTCACCATCGGTGGCGTCACCGGCGTCGTGCTGGCGAACGCGGGCACGGACGTCGCGCTCCACAACACCTATTACGTGGTGGCGCATTTCCATTACGTGCTGTCGCTCGGGGCCGTGTTCGCCATCTTCGCCGGCTTCTACTACTGGTTCGGCAAGATGTCGGGTCGCGAAATTCCGGAATGGGCAGGCAAGCTGCACTTCTGGACCACGTTCGTCGGCGTCAACCTGACGTTCTTCCCGCAGCACTTCCTGGGGCTGGCCGGCATGCCGCGCCGCATCCCCGACTATCCCGACGCCTTTGCCGGGTGGAACTACGTCTCGTCGGTCGGCGCCTATATCGCCTTCGCCTCGACCCTGTTCTTCGTTGTGGTCGTGCTCTGGTCGCTTGCGGCCGGCCGCAAGGCGGCGGCGAACCCGTGGGGCGAGGGCGCGACGACGCTCGAATGGACCGTTTCGTCTCCGCCGCCGTTCCATACGTTCGAGGAGCTGCCGCGCATCGCAGCAGAGGCGAAGCACTGATCACGGCCGGACGTTGCACGCGGGAGGGCAGCATTGCCTGACGGCACGGCTCATTCCGGATATGTCGGCGGCGGCGCCGTCAGCGCCGCCGGTGGCGCCAGCGTGGGCGATTTCATCGCCTTGCTGAAACCGCGCGTCATGACGTTGGTCGTGTTCACGGGCGTCGCCGGCATGCTGGTTGCGCCCGGGAACCTCCATCCGGTGCTGGCCGTGATCGCGGTCCTGTGCATTGCCGTTGGCGCGGGTGCGGCCGGGGCGATCAACATGTGGTACGACCGCGACATCGACGCGGTCATGGCACGCACCTGCGCGCGCCCGATTCCGGCTGGCCGCATGGATCCGGCCGAGGCACTGGCCTTCGGGATCGTCCTGTCGATCGCCTCCGTCACCGTCATGGCACTTGCCGTCAATTTGACGGCGGCGGCCCTGCTCGCACTGTCGATCGGCTTCTACGTCTTCGTCTACACGATCTGGTTGAAGCGCCGGACGCCGCAGAACATCGTGATCGGCGGCGCGGCCGGCGCATTCCCGCCGATGATCGGCTGGGCGGCGGTGAGCGGCGAGGTGTCGCTCGGCGCGCTGGCGCTGTTCGCGATCATCTTCATGTGGACGCCGCCGCATTTCTGGGCGTTGTCGCTGTTCCGGTCCGGCGATTACGCCCGGGCCGGCGTGCCGATGCTGCCCGTGGTCGCCGGTATTCGCGAGACCAAGCGGCAGATCGTCCTCTATTCGGCGGCACTGGTACCGCTGTCGCTGGCGCCCTATGTCCTGGGGACGGCCGGTGTGTTCTACGCGGCCGGCGCAGCGGCGCTGAGCACGCTGCTGCTTGCCGGTGCCGTCGCCGTCTGGCGGGACCCGGGCGAAACGGCGGCGCGGCGGCTGTTCGGCTATTCGATCGTCTACCTGTTCCTGCTGTTCGCGCTCCTCATCCTCGATCGCGCGCCAGCGGGGGCCCTATCATGAGTCTTGCGATGATGTCCGAGCAGGACAGGAAACGTCGGCGCGCGAAGAACCTGGCGCTCGGGCTCGCCATCGGCGGCCTGTGCCTGCTGTTTTACCTGATCACCATCGTTCGGATGGGGACGCAATGAGCAGCACCTCGTCCAATCGCGGCAACGTGCGCGTCGCCGTCGCCCTTGGCGGCGTGGTCGCCGTCATGGTCGCGCTCGCCTTCGCCTCCGTTCCGCTCTACCGGCTGTTCTGTCAGGTGACCGGCTTCGGCGGCACGACTCAGCGCGCGGCCGAGGCGCCGGCCGTCGTCGGCGACCGCATCGTGACCGTCCGTTTCAATGCCGACATCGGCGGCACCAACCTGCCGTGGACGTTCGAGCCGGTGGAGCACGAGGTGCGCGTGCGGGTCGGCGAGGAGCGGCTGATCCACTATCGCGCCAGGAACAACGGGACCGAGCCGGTCATCGGCACGGCCACGTTCAACGTCACGCCGGCCAAGGCCGGCCTCTATTTCCGGAAGATCGCGTGCTTCTGCTTCGAAGAGCAGCGCCTCGACCCGGGCGAGGCCGTCGACATGCCGGTCTCGTTCTTCATCGATCCCGAAATCGTCAAGGATCCGAATCTGAGCGACGTGAACACCATCACCCTGTCCTACACCTTCTTCCGGGCCAAGCATGATGCCGACCGGGCGCTGCGCACCAGCAGCGCCGCCGCGGCCTTGGCCCCGTCGTCTGCTGCCGCAAACTGAGCGATCTGCACCAGGAGCGAATAAAAATGGCCCAGCCCAGCACCGGATCTGGAATCAAGCAACCCTACCACCTCGTCGATCCGAGCCCGTGGCCGATCATCGGGTCGGTTTCGGCGTTCGTGCTCGCCATCGGGGGGCTGTCCTACATGCACCCGGAAATGTTCGGGCCCGGGTTGGAGCCGGCCCTGCAGGCGCTCGGCATCTGGAAGGTCATCATCGGCGTCGTGCTGGTGTTGTTCACCATGGCCGGCTGGTGGCGCGACGTGATCCGGGAGTCGCTCACGCCCGGGCTGCATTCGCCGGTCGTTCGCCTCGGCCTGCGCTACGGGATGGTGCTGTTCATCAGCTCCGAGGTGATGTTCTTCGTCGCCTTCTTCTGGGCGTATTTCCATTTCGCACTGTTCCCCCAGCACGCCGGCTCGGACGTGTGGCCGCCGCAGGGGATTATCACCTTCGATGCGTTCGACATTCCCTTCCTCAACACGCTGATCCTGCTCACCTCAGGCGTGACGGTCACCTGGGCCCATCATGCGCTGCGGGAAAACAACAACGCGCACGTGGTCTACGGGTTGGCGCTTACCGTTGCGCTCGGCCTCTGCTTCACCGCGCTGCAGGCGCTTGAGTACAGCGAGGCGCCGTTCAAGTTCACGGATGGCGTGTATCCGTCGATCTTCTTCATGGCGACGGGCTTCCACGGCTTCCACGTCATCGTCGGGACCATCTTCCTGATCGTGTGCCTTGTCCGCGCCATCAAGCGGCAGTTTACGCCCGACCGCCACTTCGGCTTCGAGGCGGCGGCATGGTACTGGCATTTCGTCGACGTGGTCTGGATCTTCCTGTTTACCGCCATCTACTGGTGGGGCGAGGGTCCGGTCACGCTCAGCGACCTGCACTGACCGGTCTCGTATGGCTGTGGACAGCCCGGCACCGCCGTCGCCCATCCGGGCCGGGCTGCTCTGCCGCTGTCCGAATTGCGGCGTAGGACCGCTTTACGCGGGGCTGCTCGACGTTCGTGCGCGATGCTCGCATTGCGGGCTCGATCTCAAGGCGCACGATTCCGGCGACGGCCCCGCCGTGTTCGTGATCTTCATTCTCGGTTTTCTGGTCGTCGCGCTGGCGCTGCTGACCGAGGCGTGGTTCGAGCCGCCTCTCTGGGTGCACATGGTGATCTGGCCGGTCGTGATCTTGGGCGGCGCCCTTGCTATGCTGCGGCCGCTCAAGGCAATCCTGATCGCCCTCCAGTACAGGCACCGGCGCGACACCTTCGATGCTGCGTAATCTGTTCGCCGATTTCCGGCCGCGCCTCGTACCGACCCTGATCACGGCCGTGGGCGTGGCGTTTCTGCTCGGCCTCGGCACGTGGCAGCTCTTCCGCCTGGCCGAAAAGAACGAGATCAATGCCCTGCGGGCCGAGCGCGCCGGCGCGCCGGCGGTGCCGCTGCCGGCCCGGCTCGACGATCCGGGCGCATGGGCGTTCCGCCGCGTCGCTGTCACCGGCGAGTTCCGCCACGATCGCGAGCTCTATCTCAACGCGCGCTCGCTCAACGGAAACACCGGGTATCATGTCGTCACGCCGCTCGTCCGGCCGGACGGACCGCCGGTCCTCGTCAATCGCGGCTGGATTCCCTACGAACGCAAGGATCCGGCGACGCGCGCCGCCGGCCAGGTCCAGGGCACGGTGACGATCGAAGGGATTCTCCGCGTCGATGCGCGCCGCGGCTGGCTGATGCCGGACAACGACCCGGCGCGCAACATCTGGTTCTGGTACGACCTGCCGGCCATGGCCGCGGCGGCCGGCGTTCCGGATGCGGCACCGTTCTATGTCGAGGCAGGCGCGACGGCGAACCCGGGCGGCATGCCGATCGGCGGCCAGACGCAGATCCGGCTGCCGAGCAATCATCTTCAATACGCGCTGACGTGGTACGCGCTGGCGATCGCGCTCGGCGTCATCTACATCATGTCGCAGCGGCAGCCGACGGGACCTGCCGCGCCTTCCCAACGCTGATCGATCGAGAGCACGTGCCCATGGCGACCGTTGTTGCCGAAACCTCCAGTGCGGCCACCGCCTATGCCGCGCTCGAGCGCCGCTTCCGGCGCATGAGCCTGGTACGCGAGGCGGCCGGCATGCTGCAGTGGGACATGGCGGCCATGATGCCGGCGGGCGGCGCCGCCGTGCGCGGCGAGCAGCTCGCGACCCTCAAGGTCATCGCGCACGAGCAGATGACCGACCCCGCGATGGCCGATCTCCTCGATGCGGCGGAGGCCGGGGTCGACGCGCTCGGGCCCTGGCAGCGCGCCAACCTGCGCGAGATGCGGCGTGCCTGGATTCATGCCACGGCGGTGCCCGCCGACCTCGTCGAGGCGCTCTCGCGGGCGACGTCGGACTGCGAGATGCGCTGGCGCACGGCCCGCGCCGAGAACGACTTCGCCGGGCTGCTGCCGTCGCTGCGTCAGGTGCTCGACCTCGTCCGCGAGGTGGCGCGGATCAAGGCCGCGCGTCTCGGCGTCAGCCCCTACGACGCGCTGCTCGACGAATACGAGCCGGGCGGCTCGTCCGCCGAGATCGACCGGATCTTCGACGACCTCGCGCGTTTCCTGCCCGGCTTCATCGATGCCGTGCTGGTGAAGCAGGCGCGCGAACCCGCCGTCCTGCCGCTCGCGGGGCCGTTTCCGGCGGACCGCCAGCGGGCGCTGGCCGAGCAGTTGATGAAGGCGCTCGGCTTCGATTTCGGGCACGGGCGGCTCGACACCAGCCATCACCCTTTCTGCGGCGGCGTGCCCGAGGACGTGCGGATCACCACGCGCTGGAACGAGTCGGATTTTCTCTCCGGGCTGATGGGCGTGCTGCACGAGACGGGCCATGCGCTCTACGAACGCGGCCTGCCGCCCGAATGGCGGCATCAGCCGGTCGGCGAGGCGCGGGGGATGAGCGCGCATGAGAGCCAGTCGCTGCTGGTCGAGATGCAGGCCTGCCGTTCGCGCGAGTTCATCGAGTATCTGGCGCCGCTCGCCGCGGCCGCCTTCGGCGGCAGCGGCCCGGCGTGGCGGGCGGACAACCTCTACCGCATCTACACCCGCGTCGAGCGCAGCCTGATCCGGGTCGATGCGGACGAGGTCACCTATCCCGCGCATGTCATCCTGCGCTACCGCCTCGAGAAGGCGATGATCGCCGGCGACCTCGCGCTCGCCGATCTGCCGGCGGCCTGGGCCGAGGGGATGCGCGAACTCGTCGGCGTCGTGCCGCCGGACGACCGCGACGGCTGTCTGCAGGACATTCACTGGCCCGGCGGCGCCTGGGGCTACTTCCCGACCTACACCTTGGGCGCGATGACGGCTGCGCAGCTCTTCGACGCCGCGGCGCGGGCCGATGCGTCGGTGCGCCCCTCGCTCGCCAAGGGCGACTTCGGCCCGCTGATGGCGTGGCTCAGGGCCAATGTCCATGCCAAGGGTTCGTCCCTGACCATGCGTGAACTGCTGGTGCAGGCGACCGGCCGGCCGCTCGATCCGGTCGTCTACAAGCAGCATCTCCAGCGCCGGTATCTCGACACATGAAAAGCCCGGAAGATTTCATGCGCCGTGCCCTCGCGCTCGGCCGCCGCAACGCCGACGGCGCCGGCGGCGGACCGTTCGGGGCCGTGATCGTCCGCGCCGGCGAGATCGTCGGCGAGGGATGGAATCAGGTCACGACCATGACCGACCCGACCGCGCATGCCGAAATCGTGGCGATCCGCGATGCCTGCGCGCGCCTCAAGACGTTCTCGCTCGCCGGCTGCGAGATCTACACGAGCTGCGAGCCCTGCCCGATGTGTCTGGGCGCAATCCTCTGGGCGCGGCTCGATCGCATGTATTACGCGAGCGATCGTGTCGATGCGGCGGCGGCCGGCTTCGATGACGACGTCTTCTATCGCGAGGTCGCCCTGCCGCTGCACGCGCGGCGGCTGCCGGCCGTGCGCCTGCTGCCCGAAGAAGGCCGCGCCGTGTTCGCCGCCTGGGCCGCCAACCCGAACAAGATTCCCTACTGACGCCTCCGCCAGCCTTTCGCGGCGCGGGCGGTGCCGGCAGGGCCCGTCAGTAGGCAGGTCATCCAGGCAAAGAACCGGATGAGGACGTCGGCGAACGCCCGTGCCGCTTCGGCACGCGCCTGCCGCTCCGGATCGATGGCCGAGAGATGCCGGTAAGGATGGCCGTCGGCCTCGGTGCCGAACGGGCCCAATCGTCGACCGGACGGTCGCGCCGGCGGGCGGGGCGGCCGATGCCGCGGGCCTGGCCGGAAGGGTTGGGCATTTTGCTGTCGTCGCCCGGATTTGCTGCCGGGAAATCCCGGTATTCCTAGCCCATGGCGCCCCCGGCCGGTGCCGCCGGACTGCAGTCGGCCAAAGATTAATCCACAGGACAATAGTCCTGAGACGGGCTGGCGCCGGCCTCGCGCCGGGTGGGTAGCACCGAAGATATGATAAATAATATCAAATAGTTAGACCCATCTCTCCGGGGCGCCGGACGGCGCGGGATCGTTCTTGCCGCCGCTGCGTGCGGGGGATAGTCTCGGCCGCCTTGTTGACGTCCCGAGGAAGACGGCCTTGCTTTACGTGTCGACCCGGGGGGCAGCCCCGGCGCTTGCTTTTGACGATGTTCTGCTCACCGGGCTCGCCCGGGACGGCGGCCTCTACGTGCCCGAGGCGTGGCCGCGCCTCAGCAAGGCGGAGCTGCGCGCGCTCGCCGGCCGGCCCTATGCCGAGATCGCGTTCGCGATTCTCCGTCCCTATGTCGGCGGCACGATCGCCGATCGCGACCTCGCGGACATCATCGCGGATGCCTATCGCGATTTCGGCCACCCGGCCGTGGCGCCGCTCCGGCAGCTCGACGCCAACGACTTCCTGCTCGAGCTGTTTCACGGCCCCACGCTGGCGTTCAAGGACTATGCGCTGCAGCTCGTCGGCCGGCTGTTCGACCACGTGCTCAAGGCGAAGGGGCGCCGCGTCACGATCGTCGGCGCCACCTCCGGCGACACCGGCTCGGCCGCGATCGAGGCCTGCCGCGATCGCGAGGCGATCGACGTCTTCATTCTGCATCCCAAGGGACGGACGTCCGAGGTGCAGCGCCGGCAGATGACGACGGTCGCCGCGGCGAACGTGCACAACATCGCACTCGAGGGCACGTTCGACGACTGTCAGGACATCGTGAAGGCGATGTTCAACGACGCCGCCTTCCGCGACGAGTTCAACCTGTCGGCGGTCAACTCGATCAACTGGGCGCGCATCGCCGCGCAGGTCGTCTATTACGTCGCGGCGGCGCTGACGCTCGGCGCGCCCGCGCGCCCGGTCGCCTTCGCGGTGCCGACCGGCAACTTCGGCAACGTGTTCGCCGCCTATGCCGCGGCGCAGATGGGGCTGCCCGTGGCCCGGCTCGTCATCGGCTCCAACCGCAACGACATCCTGGCGCGGCTCATCGCGACGGGCACGATGGCGATCGCGCCGGTCGAGCCCTCGCTCAGTCCGAGCATGGACATCCAGGTGTCGAGCAACTTCGAACGTCTGCTGTTCGACCTCCACGGCCGCAAGGGCGAGCAGATCGCCAAGCTCATGCATCGCTTCCGCCAGCGCGGCCGCCTCGACCTCGCCAAGGGGCGGTGGGCGCGGTTCACGCAGCTGTTTGCCGGCGCGCGCGTCGACGACGAGGCGACGCTCGCGACGATCCGCGACGTCTGGCAGCGCACGGGCGAGATCGTCGATCCGCACACGGCCGTCGGCATTGCGGCGGCGCGCGGCGTCGCGCGCGACCCGTCGGTGCCGCTCGTGGCGCTCGCCTGCGCCCATCCGGCGAAGTTCCCCGACGCCGTCGAAAAGGCGACCGGGATAAGGCCGAATCTTCCGGCGCGCCTGGCCGATCTGTTCGAGCGGCCGGAGCGCGTGACCACGCTTCCCAACGACGTTCGCGCGGTTCAGGACTTCGTCCGGTCGCGCGTGAGGGTGCTCGCATGACCGTTCGCGTGACCACACTTTCTAACGGACTGCGCATCGCCACCGACGCCATGCCGGGGGTCGGGACGGTCTCGGTCGGCGTCTACATCGGCGTCGGCACGCGCCAGGAACGTGCCGAGGCGAACGGGGTCGCGCATCTGCTCGAGCACATGGCGTTCAAGGGCACGACGACGCGCTCGGCGCGACGCATCGCCGAGGAGATCGAGGCCGTCGGCGGGCAGATGAACGCGCACACCGGGCGCGAGCAGACGGCCTATTACATCAAAGTGCTGAAGGACGATCTGCCGCTCGCCGTGGACTTGCTGGCCGACATCCTGCAGCGCTCCGTGTTCGATCCCGTCGAGTTCGAACGCGAGCGCGGCGTGATCCTGCAGGAGCTCGGCCAGGTGGTCGATACGCCCGACGACGTGATCTTCGACCACTTCCAGGAAATCGCCTATCCCGACCAGGCGCTCGGGCGGCCCGTCCTTGGACGCGCCCGGATCATCGAGCAGCTGCAGCGCGCAGCCCTCGTCGAGTTCCAGCTGCGCCATTACGGCGCGCGCAACATGGTCATCGTCGCCGCCGGCGCGGTCGATCACGACGCGCTGGTCGACCTCGTTTCCCACAGCTTCACCGAGGTGCCGACCGAGGCCGACGGTTCCTATGACGCGGCGGTCTATGTCGGCGGCGAGTTCCGCGACGAAAAGGACCTGGAGCAGGTCCACCTCGTGCTCGGCTTTCCCGGGGTGGCGTATGACGACCCCGACTATTACGCCGCGCATGTGCTCTCGACCATGCTCGGCGGCGGCATGTCGTCGCGCCTGTTCCAGGAGATCCGCGAGAAGCACGGGCTGTGCTATGCGATCTCGTCGTTCTCCAGCTCGTTCCTCGATGCCGGGTTGTTCGGCATCTATACCGGCACCGGCGAGACCGAGGTCGCCGATCTCGTGCCGATGCTGATCGACGAGCTTGCGGCGGTGCTCGAGCCGGCGCCCGAGGAGGAGGTGCGCCGCGCGCGCACGCAGATGAAGGCCGGGCTGCTCATGTCGCTCGAGAGCACCAATGCGCGCATGGACGCGCTGGGCTCGCAGATTCTGACGTACGGTCGCCCGCTTCCGCCGGCGGAGCTCGCCGCGCACATCGACGCGGTCGATGCCGACCACGTCGCGCGCACCGCGCGTCGCATTTTTGCCGGCCCACCGACGCTCGCGGCGATGGGACCGCTGCGGAACCTGCCGTCGCTCGACGGGATCGCGCGCCGGATGGGGACGCGTCGGCTGCTTCAGGCGTGACCGGACAGGCTCGACAGCGTGGTCGGGCTGATGCCGATCTTGGCCATCGCGTTCTGCCACATGTGCTCGAGGTCGGTCCCGAACACGAGTTCGGGATCGGCCGGCACGTTCAGCCAACCGTTGGCCGCCATCTCGGTTTCGAGCTGCCCCGGGCCCCAGCCGGCATAGCCGAGCGCCAGGATGCTGCTGCGGGGGCCTTCGCCGTCGGCGATCGCGCGCAGGATGTCCACGGTCGCGGTCAGCGCGAAGCCGCTGGTGACCAGCATCGTACCTTCGCGCACATAGTCGTCGGAGTGCAGCACGAAGCCGCGACCCGACTCGACGGGACCGCCGAAATGAACGCGGATCTGCTGCGTACGCGGGCCGGTCTTGATGTTGAGCTGCTCGAGCAGATCGGGAAACGACAGCTGCTCGAACAGCTTGTTGACGACCAGGCCCATCGCGCCCTCGTCGTTGTGGGCGCATACATAGATCACGGCGCGCTCGAAGCGCGGATCACTCATCTGCGGCATCGCGACCAGCAGATTTCCGGTGAGTGATTCCGTATGTGTCGTCTTCAGCGGCATGGCTATCAGATATGGCTTCGATCCGGTTAAGACAAGCCTACGCCCCGGCCCGGCGCGACCTCCGCCATGGAGGCGGGGATACGCGCCTTTGGCTTCGACCGCTACTATATAGAAGAGAGGGCTCGGGTGAATCGTTCCAGGTCTCCGGGCCGACGGCAACGGTAATGAATTCGATGTGGATGTCGCTCCGGCGGGTTCTCGTGCTGTTCGGGGTGGGGCTGGGCTTGACCGGCGCCGTGTGCGGGCCGGCGCATGCCGAGCCCGCTTCGTCCTGGAGCCGCAATGATCATGCCGCCGTGCGTCTCGTCTCGGCCGTCGAGGCGACCGGAACCGCCAAGCGCCTTCGCCTCGGCCTGCAGTTTCAACTTGCGCCGGGCTGGAAGATCTACTGGCGCTCGCCGGGCGATGCGGGCTTTCCGCCGCGCATCGACTGGAGCGGATCGGACAATCTGGCGCGCGCCGACATCCGCTGGCCGGCCCCGGTGCGGTTCGAGCTGTTCGGGTTGGAGACGTTCGGCTACGGCGGCGAGATCGTGCTGCCGATCGACGTCACGTTGCAGCGTCCGGGCCAGCCGGTGCGCCTCGACGCGCGCGTGGACTACCTCGTCTGCGAGAAGATCTGCATTCCGTACCAGGCGGATCTCGCACTGGGGCTTCCGGCCGGGCCGGCGCGCCCCGGCGCCTTCGCGCATCTCATCGACCGTTTCAATGCGCGCGTGCCGGGCGACGGCACGGCCGCCGGCCTTGCGATCGAGCGCGTCGATTGGCTGGACGGTGCCGAGCCTCAACTGATCGTCGCGGCGCGCGGCACCGAGCCGTTCGCGTCCCCCGACGTTCTCGTCGAGGCGCCCGGCCCGTGGAGCTTCGGCAGGCCAGTGCCGGCGCTGCGCGACGGCGGCCGTGCCGTCGAGCTGCGCGTGCCGGTTCGTCTCGAAACGGCGCAGGATGCGCAGGACCTCGTCGGCCGGTCCGTCACCTTGACGCTCATCGACGGCGAGCGAGCCGCCGAGCGGACGCTCAGCGTCGGCCGGCGCGCGGCACCCGCGGCCGCGGGTTTTCTCGGCATCCTCGCGCTCGCGGTGCTGGGCGGCTTGATTCTGAACGTGATGCCGTGCGTGCTGCCGGTGCTGTCGCTGAAGCTGCTCAACGTCGTCGCGCATGCGGGCGCGGCGCGGGCCGCCATCCGCCGCAACTTCGTGGCGTCGGCGGCGGGTATCGTCGCATCGTTCCTGGTGCTCGCGGCCGCCCTGGTTGGCCTCAAGACGGCGGGACTGGCGGTCGGCTGGGGGATTCAGTTCCAGCAGCCGCTGTTCCTCGTCTTTCTGGTTCTGCTGCTCGCCGTCTTCGCCGCGAATCTGTGGGACTGGTTCGAGATCCGCGTGCCCGGCGCGCTGGCGAACGTCGCCGTGCGCATGAGCGGCACCCGCGGCGCGCAGGACGACGTCGTCGGATCGTTTCTGACCGGTGCGCTCGCGACGCTGCTCGCGACGCCATGCTCGGCGCCGTTTCTCGGGACCGCGATCGGCTTCGCGCTCGCCGCGGGCCCGGCCGAGATCTTCGCCGTGTTCGCCGCCGTCGGAATCGGCCTCGCGCTGCCCTATCTCGCCGTTGCCGCGGTGCCGCAGCTCGCGCGCCTGCTGCCGCGTCCGGGCGCATGGATGGTGGTGTTGCGGCGCCTGCTGGGGGTGGCTCTGCTCGGCACCGCCGTCTGGCTGCTGTCCATCCTCGTCGTCCAGGTCGGGGTTCGTGCCGCACTCGCGCTGGCGGCCGTGGTCGTATTCCTGCTTGCGTTCCTGTGGGCCGTGCGCGAGGCCGGGGAATCGCGTCGCTGGCTGCGGCCGCTCGGGCTCATGACGCTCGGCGCGATCGCGTTCGCAGCGCCGCTCGCGTTCCGCGCGCAATCGGCGCCGCCCGTCGTGGCCGAGCCCGGCTGGCGCCCATTCGATCGCGGCGAGATCGATCGCCTCGTCGCCGACGGCCGCATCGTGTTCGTGGACGTCACCGCCGACTGGTGCATCACGTGCCAGGCGAACAAGACACTCGTGCTCTCGCGCGGCGAGGTCGCCCGGCGTCTGGCGGGCGAGGGGCCGGAGGGGACCCGGGTCGTCGCCATGCGCGCCGACTGGACGCTGCCCGACCCGCGGATCGCCGACTATCTCGCGAGCTTCGGGCGGTACGGCATTCCCTTCAACGTCGTCTATGGCCCCGGCGCGCCGGCCGGCATCGCGCTGCCCGAACTGCTGTCATCCGATGTCGTGCTCGCGGCGCTCGATCGCGCGGCGGGCCGGGCCGATGCGCGCGCGAATGTCGCACCGTAAGCCGACCGAGGGCATTTGATGCACGCGCGGCAGCGGTATAGAAATAGCTTCGGCAGCCTGCGAATGTCGGCCGCAGCGTTCGCAACCGTACTCGATCCACCAGAAGGGACAAAGACATGATCAAGGTCGGAGACAAGATTCCCTCGGTCAAGCTCAAGTACATGTCCAAGGAAGGCGTAAAGGACATCACCACCGACGAGCTGTTCAAAGGCAAGGTCGTCCTGTTCGGCCTGCCCGGGGCGTTCACGCCGACCTGCTCCGCCAAGCATCTGCCGGGCTTCGTTCAACACGCCGACCAGATCCGCGCCAAGGGCGTGGACCGCATCGTCTGCCTGTCCGTGAACGATGCCTTCGTCATGGATGCCTGGGGCAAGAACCAGAACGTCGGCGACAAGGTGATGATGGTCGCGGACGGCAATGCCGATTTCGCCAGGGCCGTGGGTCTCGAGTTGGACGTCACCGCCAATGGCATGGGCACGCGCATCCGCCGTTTCTCGGCGGTCATCGAGGACGGCGTCGTCAAGCAGCTCAATGTCGAGAAGCCGGGCGCGTTCGAGGTCTCGAACGCCGAGACGATTCTGCAGCAACTGGCGTAATCGTTCGGTTGCAATGCGAATTCGGAGGGGCGGGGACCGGTCCCGTTCTTTTCCCCGCCCTCGTTCCTGATGGATCGCGCCCGTGGGCGGTCAGGCGCGCGGGTGGCCGTCCGAACGAGCATCGCCGGCTGACGGCGTGCCGCAGCCGGGCATGGCCCCGTCGCTGGAGGGGGCATTTGGAACCAGCGGGCGTTGAATGCGTCTGCTGCATCAACTGGGACGGCCGCGAAGGCCGTGCGAGGAGGTTAGGATGAAACAGAGTCTGGTTGTTCTGGCCGTCGCGGCCGCACTGGTGAGCGCCGGCAGCGCGTCGGCGGACGACAAGGCGCAGCAGGGCGCGGCCATCTTCAAGCGTCAGTGCGGTGCCTGCCATACGGTGGAACCGGGCAAGAACCGCGTCGGCCCGTCGCTCGCGGATGTGTACGGACGAAAGTCCGGATCGGTCCAGGGCTTCAACTATTCGCCGGCGATGAAGAAGGCGGACGTCGTCTGGAACGAGGAGAACCTTTCCAAGTATCTTGCCGATCCGAAAGGATTCATCCCCGACAACAGGATGGCCTTCGCCGGCCTCAAGAAAGAGGACGATCGTGAGGCCGTGATCGAGTATCTCGAATCCGTCAAGAAGGGGGCCGGCGCAAGCTGACCCATGCGATTCGCCTCACGCGCCGATGCGGGCGCGTGAGGCCGCCCCCGCCGCGCCGAAGGCGACGCGGCATCGTCCTTCGGAATCCTCTTCCTGAGAAGTCTTAGAAGTCCTCGCGGCGCGCAGCGCCCGTTTCCCGGAACGCGGCGATGGCGGCGCGCGCCAGCGCATCGGCGCGCTCGTTCTCCGGATGTCCGGCATGTCCGCGCACCCAGTGCCATTCCACTTGGTGGGGGCCGAGCGCCGCCTCCAGCCGTTGCCACAGATCGACGTTCTTCACCGGCTTCTTGTCCGCGGTCCGCCAGCCGTTCCGCTTCCAGCCGTGGATCCAGCGCGTGATGCCGTCCCTGAGATAGATGGAATCGGTATGGATGCGCACGCGGGTCGGGCGTTTCAGCGCCTCCAGGCCCCGGATCGCGGCAAGCAGCTCCATGCGGTTGTTCGTCGTCATCGCTTCGGCGCCGGACAGTTCCTTTTCCTGTCCGCGCCAGCGCAGGATCGCGCCCCAGCCGCCGGGGCCGGGATTGCCGCTGCAGGCGCCGTCGGTGAAGAGGTCGACGATGTCGGATGCGTCGGTCACGGTCCGCGCCGCGGTCCCAGTACGATCTCGCCTTCGACGGAGACCTGGACGGTCTGCTCGCCCGGCTCGGCGACCGGCGGCGCCTTGGCATCCGTCGCCATCTCCATGCGCATGGTGACCGGGCGCGGCGGCGCGCCGAGCACGTTGCCGACGCGGATCTCGGCGATGCGGACGATGTCGAGCCCCAGCTCGGCGGCGACATGCTCGGCCCGATCGAGCAGCCGCTTCAGCGCTTCGGCGGTGAGTTCGATCTGCACCTTTCGCGCCGTTTCGGGCCGGAGGTCGAACGACATGCCGGAGAATACGAGGCCCTGCTGCTGTAGTTCGCCCGCGAGCGCCAGCAGCGCGCCGAACTCCGTTCCGGTGAGGATCAGCGACTGCTGCCCGCGCCAGCGCGGGGCGGCGTTCTTCGGGTGCTCCTCATGCACCCAATAGCCGCCGGTCTCGGCCTTGACGCTCGGCACCGCCTTGGCGCGGTCGAGCGCGGCGGCCATGCGCTGGTTGATCTCCGCCTGCAGCCGCGTCGGATTGGCGCCGACGGCCTCGGCCCTGAGTTCCGCGCGCAGGCGGTCGCGCGTCATCGTGCGCTCGGCGCTCTCGACGAGCCGCAGCACGGTTGCGCTCTCGTCGCCCTGCTTCGCCGTCTGCGACCAGGCAAGGCCGGCCGGCATCAGGATCAGGGCGCAAAGGACGATGGCGCGAATCATCGGGGACCTCATCGCGGTGGCGGTTACAGCCCGTAGGCGGCGGCGCTTCTGACCGAGCCGTGGAAGCGCAGCTTCTTCCAGTATTCGAGCGGATCTTTGGGCCGCACGAGCGCGCCCTTCGGCTGGTTCAGCCAATCGTAGAGGCGCGTCAGCAGGAAGCGCAGCGCGCTGCCGCGCGCGAGCAGCGGCAGCGCCTCGATCTCGCCGGGTTCGAGCGGGCGCACCTTGCGATAGCCGGCGACGAGGCGCCGGGCTTTCGTCGCGTTGAAGCTGTTGTCGGGCTCGAAGCACCACGCATTGAGGCAGATGGCGAGATCGTAGGCGAGCAGGTCATTGCACGCGAAATAGAAGTCGATCATGCCCGACAGCCGGTCGCCCAGGAAAAAGACGTTGTCGGGAAACAGATCGGCGTGGATGACGCCCGACGGCAGATCGTTCGGCCAGTGCCCGGCGATGTCGTCGAACTCGCGGGCGAGTTCGTCCCACAGGCCGGTCTTCACTTCGTCGGCGCGCGCGCGGCACGCATCGAGAAGCTTGCGCCAGCCGCCGACCGACAGCGCATTCGTGCGGTGCATCGGAAACGACGCGCCGGCGAGATGGAGCTTGGCGAGGGCCTCGCCGACGGGGCCGCAATGCGCCACCTGGATTCGCCGCGGCCACATGCCCTGCAGAAAGCTCACGATCGCGGCGGGGCGCCCGGCGAGCGGCCGGATGACCTGCCCGTCACGCCCATGGATCGGCGTCGGGCAGGGAATGCCCTGCCGCGCCAGGTGCTCCATCAGGCCCAGGAAGAACGGCAGGTCTTCCTTGGCGACGCGCTTCTCGTACAGCGTCAGGATGTAATTGCCGCGCGTCGTCTGCAGCAGGTAGTTGGAGTTCTCGACGCCTTCGGCGATTCCCTTGTAGGCGACGACATCGCCGATGTCGTACTTGGCGACGAAGTCCTCGAGCGCGTCGTCGTCGACCTCGGTATAGACGGCCATGCGAGATCGGTCCGCGCCGGTTATGTATTCACTGCCGTGGAACAACGAGCCGGAGCATCAGGGACCCGAATGGCAATTTCATGGCGCGCCGCGCGCACCCATTCATTTCCCTGATGTCTTGGCGGATCGTTGCCTTCCGGTGCCATTGGGCGTGACGTCCGATGCAGCGTTGAGCTGCGACGGACGCGGGCGCCCCGAAGTGGGCCCTGTTCGCGCTGTACGCGAGGCATTCGGATCCCTTCGTGGTTCAGATCGGGCTGGTCACGATCGAGGAAACCGGTCGCGCGCATCGGGGACGCTCAGCTCGCGAGGATGCGCGGCAGGTTGAAGCGCACGTCCTCGTCGCGGATGCGCATTTCCTCGACGCGGACGTCGTAGCGCTCCCGGCACGCGGCGATGACCTCCTGCACCAGCACTTCCGGGGCCGACGCGCCGGCCGTGAGGCCGAGCCGCCGCGCGCCCGCAAGCCAGGACCAGTCGATGTCGCTCGCGCGCTGCACGAGCGCGGCCTTGCCGCATCCGGCGGCCTTGGCGACCTCGACCAGACGCATCGAGTTGGACGAGTTCGGCGCGCCGACGACCAGCACGGCATCGGCGGCCCCCGCCAGCGCCTTGACCGCGCTCTGGCGGTTCGTCGTCGCGTAGCAGATGTCCTCCCGCCGCGGACCGGCGATGTTCGGAAAGCGCCGCGTCAGCACGGCGACGATCGCCGCCGTGTCGTCGACCGACAGCGTCGTCTGCGTGACGTAGGCGAGGTTCGCCGGATCGGGAACCGTGACGGTCTCCGCCTGGGCCGCGCTTTCGACCAGCGTGACCGCGCCCGCGGGAAGCTGCCCCATCGTGCCGATCACCTCCGGATGGCCGGCGTGGCCGATCAGGATGATATGACGGCCCGCTTCGAAGTGATGCTCGGCCTCGCGATGGACCTTGCTGACCAGCGGACAGGTCGCGTCGATGTAGAGAAGCTTGCGCCGCTCCGCCTCCTGCGGCACGGATTTGGGCACGCCGTGCGCCGAAAAGATGACCGGAACCCCGTCCGGCACGTCGTCGAGCTCGTCGACGAACACCGCGCCCTTGGCCTCGAGGCTCTCGACCACATAGCGGTTGTGGACGATCTCGTGCCGGACATAGACCGGCGGGCCGAACCGCTCGAGCGCCCGTTCGACGATCAGGATCGCGCGGTCGACGCCGGCGCAGAAGCCGCGCGGGCTTGCCAGCAGGATGTCGAGCGGCGCCTTGGCGGGCACGCCGTCAGGCATGGCCGGTCCCGTTCTGGATCGGCGCTTGAGGATTCATGGTCGCTTCTCTAAATTCCCAAGCTTGGCAAGCGGTTGGACGGCAACTTACCCTGTCGTCGGCAGCAACGGAAGCCTAACCGGCGCTCACGGGATCGGCAGCCGGTATTTTAGAGTATTCGAAGGATGGCCGGGCCAATTCCTGTGCAGAAAGCTCCCTACGGCATCGATGTCGAACCGGGCAAGGCTTGTTTCCGGTGCGCCGGCGGGTGCAGCAGGGGACAGCCCTTCTGCGGCGGAAACCGCGTCCGGCCGGGCTGAATCCAGGATCGTCATCGTAACCGGCCGGCCGACGCATCGGCGCATGGCCGTCACTCACCGGAGAATGGGGCCGAGGCCGCGCAATATCATGAAGCTGTTCAGGATCGTTCCGTTCGTCGTTCTTGGGGCCGTGGCCCTGTCGGCTTGCAGCCGGACCGAGCCTTTGCCATGCCCGCGCGTCTCGGTTCTGGACGGTGCTGCGACCGTCACGAAGTTCCGCGAGGGACCGGGGCGCGACCTCACGGACATCGATGCCCGCGGCGAGATCGTCGACGTCGCGACGAGCTGCAGCTACGACGGGAACGTGGTCACGCTCGACATGCAGGTCGCCATCGCCGCGACGCGCGGACCCGCCGACGAGGACCGCGCGGCGCAGTTCGACTATTTCGTGGCGGTGATCGATCCCGACCGGAACGTTCTCGCCAAGGAAATCTTCGACATCCGGTTCGCATTCCCGGACACGCGCACCCGCGTCGGCCGGATCGAGGAGATCGAGCCGCGGATCCCGCTGCCCGATGTGAAGCGGGCCCCCGCCTACGGCATCATCGTCGGCTTCCAGCTCACGCCCGAGGAGCTACAGTGGAACCGCGGCAACGGCCGTTAGGGCGCGCGTCCTAGGTCTCCGGCTGGTACGGCCGCGCGGGCCCGGCGGTCGCGGATCACTCGTGGATCATTCGGCAGGCGTGGCGCGTTTCACGGTATGCGCCGCTGGCGTATGCCCGGATACACTGTCGTCGTCCTCGGTCGCCCGCAATGCCATCCACGTCGACGGGACGGATGTCGCGCATCGGACCGTTGGAGCGCCTTGCCTATGGCGTCTCGCACGGTCTTCGCATCGCGTGGTTCTATTCGCAATACCGCCTTGCTGCACGCCGCGGCGCGCCGGCGGCGCCGAAGGGAAAGGTCGACGGCCTGCCGTCGACGGCCGACGTCTTCGTCCGCCTGCTCGCGCTCCTGCGGCGCGACCTCGCGAATATCGAGGCCGGGCTCTACCGCATGCCCCATGACTGGATTCCGCCGGTCATGCGGATGCTGCGCCTGAGCCGTCTTTTCTTCACCGACCTCGACGACGTCGGGCGCCGCCGACGGCTGGGCCTCGGCGACGAGATCTACAGGGGTGTTGCGGGGATGCGCCGTCGCTATCCGCGCTACTACCTGCAGAACTTCCACTATCAGACCGACGGCTATCTCAGCGATACCTCCGCCGCGCTGTACGACTATCAGGTCGAAGTCCTGTTCTACGGCGGGGCTGACGCGATGCGGCGTCAGGCGCTGGTCCCGCTCGCGGACTTTTTGCGCGGCCGTCGCGTGGCCGGGATGCGTCTCCTCGACGTCGGCGCCGGGACCGGACGCTTCCTGACCTTCGTCAAGGACAACTATCCGCGGCTGTCGGTGATCGCCCTGGACTTGAGCCCGCCTTATCTGCGGCGCGCCCGGACCGCGCTCGGCCGGGACTCGCGCACGCATGTCGTCAATGCGGCGGCGGAGGCGATGCCGGTCCGCGACGGCAGCATCGACGTCGTCACCTGCATCTATCTGTTCCACGAATTGCCGCGAAAGATACGCGTTCGGGTCGCGCGCGAGATCGCGCGCGTGCTGCGGCCGGGCGGGCGCCTGATCCTCGTCGACTCGGTCCAGCGCGGCGACGACCCCGAACTGGACCGGCTGCTCGACGTCTTTCCCAGGGCCTATCACGAACCCTACTACGCCGATTACGTGCGCGCCGATCTGCGCCGCCTGTTCGCCGGGGTCGGGCTCGACCACGTCGGCGACGATGTCGCCTTCCTCTCCAAGGTCATGACGTTCGACAGGCGCTGAGCCGCCGTCAGACGAGCTGGATCTGACGTGCGCGGCGCGCGCGTTGGCCTTGCCGGTGCGTCGTGTCCGGTGTGAATGTCACCCACCGGCCGATAGTCACATACGGAAGCTCCCTGGCATCGATGAATTCGCTGGCATGAATGAAGAACGACTCACCGGAGATGGGGTCGCGCGCAAACCCGAAGCCGCGGTCGGAGATGAATGTAACTTGTGCCGTGAGCCGCACCGGCTGTGGTGGCGCAAAACCGTATCCGGTCGGCGCTTGCATGGACGGCCATGGCACTTGTTGCTGTTGCGGCATGAACATGAACGGCTGGGGCGGCGGCGGGGTGAGGAGCGCCTGCACCAGTGATACGAACATCTGGAGCAGTTGCGGATCGTTCGCCAGGATTGCGACGATTCCCTCGACCGCCTGCTGCCGACGACGCGCCTCCTCGATCTGCTGTGCCTGCCGAAGGTAGATGATTGCCGCGATCACGGTGCCGAGTTCCGCTTGAGTAAGGGGGGTGCTTTTCAACACGAGCGAGGCAGCCTCTTCGATGATGATGTCCTGCAGAACCTCGGGCGCGTTGTACTCGCCGTAATACGTGAGCTCTACAATGCTGTTGAACTGAGTGCCGCCGCCGAAGAGCGATTTGACCTTCAGTCCGACGACCTTGATCCGCTTCTGGTCGTCGAACATTGCATCGAGGATTTTCTTTGCCGTGCGCGACTGGTTCGGGGACGTCTGGTCCATGTAGCGACCGTCGCCACGCCACATCATGACGAGGGCGTAGAACAGCCAGCGGAACGACATTTGATAGCCGGTCTGCTGCGTGAACCCGACCGTGGCGTCCTTGTTGCCCTTCGCCTCGACGATGAAATAGCGTTTGATGTCGCCCGTCGCCATGTCGCGCTCGACCCAGATCTGGTCGATGCCGTTTTGGCTGCCTTGCGCCGCCTTGCCGATCTTGAGCTGCAGCGCACCGGCCGTGCCGACGATCTGTTGAAACTGTGGCGAACCGAAGAGCGTCAGGATGATTTTGGTTGCGGCGTATTCGCCGCGCGCCTCGGTGACCTCGCGGGAGAGCGCGGACGGACTGTTGCTCTTGATGTTCGCCGCAACGTTCGACAGGTGCTGCCTCAGCCGCGCTGCCGTTTTCGCCTCGTGCAGGTTGAAGCGCCCGTTCACGCCTTCGGTGGTTATCAGCTTCGCTAGCTCAGCTACATTGTTCCCGTTTGCCTGAAGCAGACGGGCCAGCAGCGCGGAGTTCTCAGACGTCAGCGTGTTCGTCAGGAGCTGCTGCCGGATGATCGGTGCGTACTTGATCAGTCGCCGACGATCGCCCGTCACGCCGCTTAGCGGATGCGAATAGGCCGCGGCTTCGGTGGTAAGGATGTTCTTGACGTCGCCGCTCGTTCCGGTTTCGAGGTGAATGAGCTGGCTCGACGACGTCGATCGCGTGGCTTGATTGATGAACCGGTTCAGGGCCTGGGTGACTTGTTGATGAAAGTTTGTCGCGCCCTCGACCTTTCCCAGTGTGAGCGTCGCCGCTGTCGCGAATGTCGTCGCGGAGCCACCCGTATAGCGGGTCTGATCATTGACGTGGATGTGGTACTTGCCGACCGCCTCCTTCTCGGCGAAGCTCAGGCGCTGTCGAATCTGGTCGAGCAGGGGATCTTGGTTATTGTTCGGCAGATTCGGCATGGTGTTCGGGCGAGCCTCTCGCACGCGATGGCTCGGGCATTATAACTGTAGGTTGTAAACGGGGAATGATTTCGTGTCCTCAGGCGCGTAATCGGCGGCCCGGTCGCGCGAGATCGGGCCTGGGTTCTTGTCCGATTGACATGCACGTCGGCCCGACTATCGTGGTGATGGCCCGGTAACGGGCCCCCCGTGCGGGAGAGACCGGCCGCCCGGCCACTGCCGAGGCCGCGCCGGCGCCGAAGGAGCAACCGCCCCGGAAACTCTCAGGCAAAAGGACCGCGAGGGGGACGAGCTCTGGAAAGCAGACGGTGCGGCGCAAGGCCGGCCGTCTCACCGAAGATGTAAATCGCGGGGATCGCCCCGCGGTGAATCTTTCAGGTCCAAGGACAGAGGGGGCGCAAGGTCCGGCCGTCGTGCCGGACTTGCCCCGCGGCTCTGACTGGAGGACCTGAGCGTGACACAAGCTTCGACCGTTGCGCTGAAACGCACGCCGCTGCACGCGCTCCACGTGTCGCTCGGCGCGAAGATGGTGCCGTTCGCCGGCTACGACATGCCGGTGCAGTATCCCGCCGGCATCATTGCCGAACATCAGCATTGCCGCACCGGCGCCGCGCTGTTCGACGTCTCGCACATGGGACAGGTGCGGCTCGACGGCCGCGATGCCGCCGCGGCGCTCGAGCGGCTGGTGCCCGGCGACGTGGTCGGGCTGCCGGTCGGCCGCACGCGCTATACGCTGTTCACCGACGAGGCCGGCGGCATTCGCGACGACCTGATGGTCACCAATGCCGGCGACCATCTGCTCCTCGTGGTCAATGCGTCCTGCAAGGACGACGACGTCGCGCATCTCCGGGCCGAAATCGGCGATCGCGTGACGGTGACGATGCTCGACGATCGGGCGCTACTCGCCTTGCAGGGGCCGCAGGCCGCGGCCGTCATGGCCCGCCTTGCGCCCGATGCCGCCGCGATGAAGTTCATGAGCTTCGCGCGGTTCACGATCGACGGCATTGATTGCTGGCTGACGCGCTCGGGCTATACCGGCGAGGACGGGTTCGAGATCTCCGTGCCGGCGGACGCGGCCGTGCGTCTCGCGCAACGGCTGCTGGCGGAGCCGGAGGTCAGGCCCGCCGGCCTGGGCGCGCGCGACTCGCTGCGCCTCGAGGCGGGCCTGTGTCTCTACGGTCACGACATCGACCGCACGACCTCGCCGGTGGAGGCGGATCTCGGCTGGACGATCCCGAAGCGGCGCCGCGCCGAGGGCGGCTTTCCGGGTGCGTCGCGCATCCTTGCCGAACTCGCGCACGGTCCGTCGCGCCGGCGCGTCGGCATCCTGCCCGAAGGGCGTGCGCCGGCGCGCGAACACACGCCGATCATGGACGCCGACGGAAACCGGATCGGCGACGTCACCAGCGGCGGCTTCGGTCCCAGCGTCGGCGGTCCGATCGCGATGGGCTATGTCGATGCGCGGTCGGCACAACCCGGGACGCGACTCGATCTGATCGTGCGCGATACGCCGCGCCCGGCGCGCGTCGTGCCGCTGCCGTTCGTTCCGCACCGCTACTTCAGGGGATAGCGGCGCGCTTCAAGCAACGGAGATCATTCATGGCGGATCTGAAATTCACCAAGGAACACGAGTGGATCCGTGTCGAGGGGGATATCGGCACGGTCGGCATCAGTGAATATGCCCAGGCGCAGCTCGGCGACGTCGTCTATGTCGAGCTGCCCGAGATCGGCCGGAAGGTCGCCAAGGGCGGCGAGGCGGCCGTGGTCGAATCGGTGAAGGCGGCGAGCGAGGTCTACGCCCCCGTCTCGGGCGAGGTCGTCGCGGTCAACGACGCGCTCTCTGGCAATCCCGCGCTCGTGAATTCGTCGCCGGTGGGCGAGGGCTGGTTCTTCAAGCTGAAACTCGCCGATCCCGGCGAACTCGCCGAGCTGATGGACGAAGCCGCTTACAAGAAGTTCGTCGAGGGCCTGAGCTGAAGCGGCCGGCGGCGTGACCTGCGGCCCGACCCATATGGCTGCGGCCGCACGGAACGCGCCGATGGCAGCCCGCTTCGTCCAATCGTGAGGAGTCGCCCATGCGCTACCTTCCGCACACCGATGCCGACCGCCGCGCCATGCTGGATGCGATCGGCGTCGGCTCGATCGACGACCTGTTTCGCGACGTGCCCGCGGCGGCACGGCTGCAGCGGCCGGTCGATCTGCCGCATCACATGACCGAGCTCGAAGTCGAACGCGCCATCGGCGCCATGGCCGCGAAGGACCGGCATGCCGGCAGCCTCGCCTGCTTCCTCGGCGCGGGCGCCTATCGCCACCACGTCCCGGCGGCGGTCGATCATCTGATCCAGCGCGGCGAGTTTCTGACGTCGTACACGCCGTATCAGCCCGAGGTATCGCAGGGCACGCTGCAGGCCCTGTTCGAGTTCCAGACGCAGGTGGCGCTCATCACCGGCATGGAGATCGCCAACGCCTCCATGTACGACGGCGCGACCGCCTGCGCCGAGGCGGTGATGATGGCGAACCGCCTCACCCGGCGGAAGCGCGCGGTGCTGTCGGGCGGTCTTCATCCGCATTATCGCGAGGTCGTCGAGACCGACGCCCGCTGGATCGGCTTCGAAGTCGCCGCGGCCCCGCCCGATGTTGACGGCGTCGAGGACCTGGCGGCGATGATCGACGCCGACACGTCGTGCGTCGTCGTCCAGAATCCGTCGGTGTTCGGGCACGTCCGCGACCTGTCGCCGCTGGCGGCGGCCGCGCAGAAGGCAGGCGCACTCCTCGTCGTCGTCGTCACCGAGGTCGTCTCGCTTGGCCTCCTCACGCCGCCCGGTGCCATGGGCGCCGACATCGTCGCCGCCGAAGGGCAGTCGATCGGCAATCCGCTCAATTTCGGCGGGCCGTATGTCGGCCTGTTCGCGACGCGCGAGAAATACGTGCGCCAGATGCCGGGCCGCATCGCCGGCGAAACCGTCGATGCCGACGGGCGGCGCGGCTGGGTCCTCACGCTGTCGACGCGCGAACAGCACATCCGGCGCGAGAAGGCGACCTCCAACATCTGCACGAACTCGGGCCTGTGCGCGCTCGCCTTCACCATTCACCTCGCTTTGCTGGGCGAAGCCGGATACACGCAGCTCGCCGCGCTCAATCACGCCAATGCGGTGCGGCTCGCGGAAAAGCTGGGACAGGTGCCGGGTGTGGAAGTCGTCAACGACGCCTTCTTCAACGAGTTCACGTTGCGCCTGCCGCGGCCGGCCGCACCCGTCGTCGAACGGCTCGTGAAGAAGGGCGTGCTCGGCGGCGTGCCCGGCGGGCGGCTGTGGCCCGGCAAGCGCGATCTCGCGAACCTGCTCATCGTCGCCGCGACCGAGACGAATACCGAGGCCGAGATGGACCTTTTCGCCCGTACCCTGCAGGAGGTGCTGTGATGGACATGTCGCAAGGGCGCATCACGCGCCCGGAGACGGGCGCGCCGCTGCCGCCGGTCGAGACCGCGTCGGGCAATCGCGCGCTGCAGCAGGAAGAACGGCTGCTGTTCGAACAGGGCAGCGCCGGGCGCAGCGGCGTCGATCTGCCGCCGGTGCCGGACGTTCCCGATCGCCTCGGCGGACTTCGGCGCAAGGGCGCGATCGGCCTGCCCGGCCTTTCCGAACCCCAGGTCATCCGCCATTTCACCCGGCTGTCGCAGAAGAACTACGCGATCGACGCCGGCGTCTATCCGCTGGGCTCGTGCACGATGAAGCACAACCCGCGCCTCAACGAGAAACTGGCGCGGCTGCCGGGCTTCGCCGACCTTCACCCGCTGCAGCCCGTCAGCACGGTCCAGGGCGCGCTCGAGCTGATGGACACGCTGGCGCGCTGGCTCAAGGCGCTCACCGGCATGCCGGCGGTGGCCTTGAGCCCCGCCGCCGGTGCCCATGGCGAGTTCTGCGGCATGGTCGCGATCCGTGCCGCGCTCGACGCACGGGGCGAAGGGAACCGCCGGCGCGTGCTGGTGCCTGAGTCCGCCCACGGCACCAACCCGGCGACGGCGGCGGCCTGTGGCTTCACGGTCGATCCGATCCCGGCGAACGCCCGGGGCCGCGTCGATCTCGACGCGTTCAGGGCGAAGCTCGGCGGCGATGTCGCCGCGGTCATGCTGACCAATCCCAACACTTGCGGCCTGTTCGAGCCCGACGTCGTCGAGATCGCGCGGCTCGTGCACGACGCGGGCGGCTACTTCTACTGCGACGGCGCCAACTTCAACGCCATCGTCGGGCGGGTGCGGCCGGCGGATCTCGGCATCGATGCGATGCACATCAACCTGCACAAGACCTTCTCGACGCCGCATGGCGGCGGCGGGCCGGGCGCGGGTCCCGTGGTGCTGTCGGAGGCGCTGGCGCCGTTCGCGCCGGTGCCGTGGGTGGTGCACGGCAAGAAGGGGTTCGAGCTGGTCGAGAAGGACAAGACCAGCTTCGGCCGGCTGAAGGGCTTCCACGGCCAGATGGGGATGTTCGTGCGCGCGCTCGCCTACATCATGAGCCACGGCTCGGACGGGCTCTGGCAGGTCTCGGGCGACGCCGTGCTCAACGCCAACTATCTGCTGGCGCGGCTCAGCGCCGAGCTGACGCCGTCCTTCGAGGGTCCGTGCATGCACGAGGTCCTCTTCGACGACCGCTTCCTCAAGGACACCGGCGTGCAGACGCTCGACTTCGCCAAGGCGCTGATCGACGAGGGCTATCATCCGATGACGATGTACTTCCCGCTCGTCGTCCATGGCGCGCTCCTGATCGAGCCGACCGAGACCGAGAGTCAGGATTCGCTCGACCGCTTCGCCGACGTCGTCATCGCGCTGGCGAAGCGCGCAAAATCGGGCGACGCCGCGCCTTTCAAGGCGGCGCCGCGCCTCACGCCGCGCCGCCGTCTCGACGAGACC
>DASVCL010000038.1:0-116179 GCA_036381615.1 Alphaproteobacteria bacterium | reverse complement strand
GCCATGGTGGCGGATTTCCGGCGGCGGTTCTGGGTATCGGCGGTCCTGACCGTACCGATCCTGCTGCTGTCGCCGATGATCCGGCACTGGCTGGGTCTGACGGACGCATTGGCGTTCGCCGGGTCCGATTACGTGCTGTTCGTGCTTTCCAGCGTGGTCTTTTTCTATGGCGGCTGGCCGTTCCTCAAGGGCATGGCCGGCGAGGTTACGTCGCGGCGACCCGGGATGATGACGCTGATCGCGCTCGCGATCGCCGTCGCGTACGTGTTCTCGAGCGCGGTCGTCTTCGGGCTGCCGGGCGAGGCTTTCTTCTGGGAACTCGCCACCCTGATCGACGTGATGCTGATGGGCCACTGGATCGAGATGCGGTCCGTGCTGGGCGCGTCAGGCGCTCTCGAGGCGCTGGTCCGCCTTCTTCCGGCGGAAACGCATCGCCTGAGGGCCGATGGAACGACAGAGGACATTCCGGTCGATCAGGTGCGCCAGAACGACCGGCTTCTGGTCAAACCCGGCGAGAAGGTGCCGATCGACGGCATCATCATCGACGGCCGGTCGAGCTTCAACGAAGCGATGCTCACCGGCGAGTCGAAGCCGGTTCGGCGCGGCCCGGGCGCGGAGGTCATTGGCGGTTCGATCAATGGCGAGGGGGCAGTCACGATCCGCGTCGACAAGACCGGTGATCAAACCTATCTCGCGCAGGTCATCGATCTCGTTCGGCAGGCCCAGGAAACGCGTTCACGCACCCAGGATCTCGCCAATCGGGCGGCGCTCTGGCTGACCTACATCGCGCTCGGCGTCGGCGGGATTACGTTGCTCGGGTGGCTCCTGCTGGATGGAACGTTCGCGTTCGCGGTCGAGCGCGCGGTCACGGTGATGGTCATCAGCTGCCCGCATGCCCTCGGTCTGGCCGTGCCCCTGGTCGTGGCGGTGAGCACCAGCCTTACGGCACGAAACGGTCTCTTGATCCGTGACCGCGCCGCCTTCGAGCGGGCCCGGCAGCTCGGCGCGGTCGTGTTCGACAAGACCGGAACTCTGACAAAGGGTGAGTTCGGCGTTTCGGACATCGTCGCTTTTGCCGGCGCGTCCGAACAAGAGGTGCTGGGCTGGGCGGCTGCCCTGGAGAGCCAGTCCGAGCATCCCATTGCCGGCGGGGTCGTCCGCGCGGGCCGGGAACGAAACGTCCCGGCAAGGAAAGTCGAAGCGTTCCGCAACCTGACCGGCCAGGGCGCCGAGGCCCGGGTCGATGGCCGAGACGTGAAGGTCGTCAGTCCCGGATACCTGCGCGAGCATGGGCTTGCCATGTCGGATTCGCGCGTCCAGCGCCTGGCCGAACAGGGCAAGACCGTGGTCTACGTCCTGCTCGACGGCGCGGTGCTCGGTGCCATCGCCCTTGCGGATCTCGTGCGCGAAGAGTCTCGCGAGGCCGTGCAGCGGCTGAAGGCGATGGGCCTCAAATGCATCATGCTGACCGGCGATGCGACGGCAGTTGCCAGGACCGTATCCCAGGAACTCGGCCTCGACGACTTTTTCGCGGAGGTCCTTCCGGCCGACAAGGTTGCAAAAATCAAGGAAGTGCAGGATCGCGGTCTCCAGGTCGCCATGGTCGGGGATGGCGTCAACGACGCGCCGGCGCTGGTGCAGTCGGACCTCGGCATTGCCATCGGCGCGGGCACCGATGTGGCCATCGAGTCGGCCGACGTGGTCCTGGTTCGGAACGACCCCCGCGACGTCGTCGCGATCATCGAGCTTTCGCAGGCGACCTACAACAAGATGGTCCAGAACCTGCTGTGGGCGACCGGCTACAACGCGATTGCCATTCCGCTGGCGGCGGGCATCGCGTTGCCGTTCGGGATCGTCCTCTCGCCGGCCGTCGGCGCCGCGCTGATGTCCGTCAGCACCGTGATCGTGGCGATCAACGCCAAGCTGCTCGAGCGCACGCGCCTGATCAAGCCCGCGTGAGTCCAGGAGGGAGATTAGGACAGCGCGCCCGGAAAATCAGGGCTGACCTCAACGGGTGAATTGCCTCGGCCGCGCGCTTCTTGCGATCGGTCTGTTTCGGATGCCGCGCGACCTGTTTCAGCGATGCTCCGCCGTAAATGGCCATGAGCCGGTACGCCGTCGCGCCGTTCCCGGCCGCGATCGTTGCGCCCGCCACACGCCGCCTTCGGCGATCCGTCGGAGCGTGCTAGGGCGCGTGATCGCGATACGGGTCGGATCCGACAGGTGGATCACGCCCTGCGCTTTGAGCTGCGAGAGCACGCGGCTGACGGTTTCGATCGTAAGGCCGAGATAGTCGGCGATGTCGCCGCGCGACATCAACAGATTGACTTGGTTGTCCTCCGCGCGCGCGGCCATCATCAGCAGGAAGCTCGCGACCCGCTCGACCGCCGTCTTGCGGCCGAGGAGAAGCATGCGTTCGTGCGCATGCGACAGGCCGCCGCAGAGCGCGGCGAGAACGGTCCGGCCGAGTTGGCGATCCACCTCGAGCGCGCCCTCGAACAGCCGGCGCGGATAGCGCAGGATGATTGCGTCGCACAGCGCCTCCGCGGTGGTGGTGTGCATGGCGCCGTTGCTGAGGCCGAAGAAGTCGCCCGGGAACAGGAAGTCGGCCACGTAGCGGCGGCCGTCGGGCATCAGGCGGGAGGTCCGCACCGCGCCGCTCACGACGCGGTACACCGTGTCAGCCGCATCGCCTTCGTAGAAGATCGTCTGGCCGCGGCGGAACGTCAGCCGCGTGCCGGCCGCAGCGAGCGGGGCAGCCGTGTCGGACCCGACCGTTGCGCTCGCGATCCTGCCGCCACGGGGTTCGTTGCGGGTCAAGATCTGCGTTGCCATGTGCGCTCCCATTGCCAAAGCCCCGATGGGCAAGGCTTACAGGGGCGCGCCGCGACGAAACATCCGGTCGATTACGTAAGGGAATCTACGTATGCGTATCGCGGGTCCCGCGAAACCGGCCGCGCCGGCCGGTTGCGTCAGCGGCCCGACGCAGGCGCACCGACCGCCCGTACGATCGCGGTCAGCAGGTCGTCGTCGCGGAACGGCTTGTCGAGCACGGCGCCGACGCCGGCCGCGAGCGCGCGCCGCCTGGCGTCAGGATCGGCGCGGCCGGTGATGACGATGACCGGCATGCCGAGCCGGCCCGGCGGAGTCCGTTCCAAGAGGTCGAGCCCGCTCATGCCCGGCATATGAAGGTCCAGGAGCAGACACGCGTGCTCGCCGGGCCTGTAGTCCGCCAGGAACGCCAAAGCGGAGTCATAGGCGCGCACGGACAGGCCGTACGACTCGAGCAGGACCGTCAGCGAGTCCCGCACTGCCTCGTCGTCATCGACGAGGTATATGGTCGGCGGACCGGCCATCACGGTCCTTTCCACCATCTGTTTGATCGACATCATGGGCGGACCTTAGACCGATGGTGTCGCCGCCAAAATACGCGAATCCCCTTATCCATCGCCGCGGCGCAGTTCGATCGCAACGGATCGGAGGAGCGGGCGCGGTCGCCGCGTCAACGCCCTATTCAAATTGATCGGCATCAAAAGCAGCTTCATGGTGAGAAAAGACGTGAAGAAAGAAATGGCGTAAAGAAGATGACGGCGCTCTGGACCCGGCGTCGGGCCCGCCGTCTGACGGCATCGATGATCGGGGGCGACGCCATGCAGGCGGCGATGCCGAGACGCTCAGGCGCCGCCGGGACCCGCCGCCAAGTCGCTGAGCGCCGACGGACGCAGCAGATCGATACGGCCCGGGTTCAGGATCCGGATAACGCCGGACTTCTTGAGCCGGGTGAGAACGCGGCTCACGGTCTCGATCGTCAGACCCAGGTAATCCGAGATGTCGGCGCGCTTCATCGGCAGCGTGATGGGGCTTGCCGGCTCGCCGCGTTTCACCGCCCGTTTGGACAGCATCAGGAGAAACGAGGCCACTTTCTCGGTTGCCGACTTTCGCCCGAGCAGCAGCATCTGGTCCTGGGCGGCGACAAGTTCGTTCGACGCCGTCGCCAGCAGCCGCCGTTCGAGCGTCGGACATGCCTGCACGACCGCCTCGTATTGCGTGCGGGCGAACCGGCACGCTTCCACGTCCGTCAGGGCCTCGGCCGTGAAGGCGTAGTTTTGGTCATGCGCGAGCCCAAGAAAATCGCCGGGAAACAGAAAGCTGGTAATCTGGCAGCGCCCGTCGGCCAGCAGCTTGTAGACCTTGATCGCGCCTTTCTTGACGTTGAAGAGATGATCGGCCGGCTCGCCCTCGCGTAGGATCACGTCGCCGGGCCTGAGGCGCGTCGTCGTCTTGATCGCCTCGAGGCGTGCGATTTCGGCGGATGACAGCGCGTCGCAAATTCCGATCTCGCGCACTTCACAGGACCCGCAGGGAGGCTCGTAAGCGCTCGATTTCCCGTCCGACGCCCGGCGCTTCGCACCGCCCGCCAATGATCTTTCGTGCCGCATGGGACTACATGTTACGTCGCTTCGCCGAACACCTATCGCAATTTCGCGGCCCGCCTTTTGATCTGGATCAAGAATGGGGGCGTCGAGCGGCTAGACCGCCGCGCTGTGCCGGCCCGCGCTCTTCGGCAGATACGTGTCGAAGACGGCTGCGATCGGCCGGACGAAAGGTCGTCCCGCATCCGTTACCCGCAGGCCCTGGCCGACCATCTGAATCAGCCCTTTCCTGGCGAACGCCTGCAGCGCGCCGAGTTCCGTCGCGAAGGCGGCGTGGGCCGTGCATCCATGCCGACGCGCCACGGCATCGAGATCGACCTCCAGGTCGCACATGAGGCGTTCGATCACGTCCGCGCGCAGGCGGTCCTCGGGCGACAGCTCGACGCCGCGGGCGGTCGGCAGATGGCCTGCTGCCAGCGCGTTACGCCAGGCGCGCACGCTCGACGCTGACTGCACATACCCTTGCGGCAGGCGGCTGATCCCGGAAGGACCAAAGGCCAGCAACGTCTCGGCCCGATCGGTCGTGTAGCCTTGGAAATTGCGGCGTAGCGCCCCGGTCCTGGCCGCGCGGGCGAGGGAATCGTCCGGCCGGGCGAAATGATCCAACCCGACCGGCACGTAGCCGTAGTCCATTAGGCGCTGCGCGGCCGTCTCCGCAAGGGCGCGACGCAACGTCGCGTCCGGCAGGGTATAGCGCTCCAGCAGGCGTTGATGCTTCTTCATCCACGGTACATGGGCGTATCCGAACAGCGCGATCCGCCCCGGATTCAAATGCGCCGTGCGGTCGATCGTCGCGCACAGACTTGCGACGCTCTGCAGCGGCAGACCGTAGATGAGGTCGAAGTTGAGGGCAGTGATGCCGGCGCGGCGGAGCTGCGCCACGGCAGCCTCCACCAGCTCAAAGGGTTGGATACGGTTGATGGCGCGTTGGACGGCCGGATCGAAGTCCTGCACACCCAGGCTGGCACGCGTGACGCCGATCGCGGCCAGCGCCGACGTCAACTCCTGCGTGAGGGTGCGCGGGTCGATCTCGATCGCGATTTCGGCATCCGGCTCGATCGCGAAATGCCGGTCGAGCAGGGCGCGCACGCGCAGGAGATCGGCCGGCGTAAGGATCGTCGGCGTGCCGCCCCCGAAATGGATGTGCCCGACGCGCAGGCGCGTGGGCAGGATCTCACCCAGGAGCGCCAGCTCGCGCTCCAATCCGTCCAGAAACTCGGCCACCGGGGCGTAATGCGCGACGATGCTCGTGTTGCACCCGCAGTAATGGCAGAGCTGGCGACAGAACGGCACGTGGACGTAGATGGAAACGGGATCCGCCGCGGGCAGGGCGGCCAGCCACCGCCGGTGCGTCTCGGGGCCGATTCCGGAATGGAACTGAACGGCCGTCGGATAGCTCGTGTAGCGCGGGACTGCCGCCGTCAAGTCGGGCATGTGCGTCTGTGCCATGGCCGTCACCATAGCGCGGCGCATCACCCTATCTTTGATGTGAGTCAAATCGGAGGCGCGGACCGTCGGCCCGGCGCCGCCTCGCTCCAGCCGGGAGACCCGCGTGTGTTCCGGACATGACACCCGCGTCCGGAACTTGATCTGGCGCAAGGTGCTCGGGAAAGCCGCGAGGCATAATTAAGACATTAATGCGAAAAGCGGCCGCCGACGGTCCGCAAGCAGGAGACGATGCTGGAGTTAGCTTTCTTCGAGCGGCGCGCGAACCTGATGCGCGCGATGCTGCGCCAGTTGGATATCGATGTCGCGCAGGCATGTGCCCAGGCACTCGGGACCGTCATGCAGCGCTTCGCCCGGACCTGCGCGCTTTGTAGGAACGTGGACGCCTGCGAACGGTGGCTGGCCGCGCCGGAGGATCCGACCGGCTACCGCCGATTCTGCCCGAATGCGGACAGGCTCGATCGCTTGCCGCGACGTCACATTCCAAACGGCAGCGGCTGCTGATGGACGCTTGAAAGGAGCGAGGCAATGGATATCAACGCTCTTGCCGGGGATGGCATGCTCGGACGCCTCGCGCGGACCATTCGGTCCATCGTGCGCGGCCTCGCGGCTGCCGTACGCGAAGAGATCGATCACCGCCGCACGAGTCAGGAGCTCGCAAGCCTGGACGGGCGCGATCTGGATCGCGTGCTGACGGACATCGGCTGCAATCGCCAGGAACTCGCAGACTTGATCCGGCGCTCGGCAGCGCCTCGGCTGCTGCTGGATCAGATGATTCTCCGTCTCGGTCTCGAGCGGCCTTTCATGTTCCTCGAGCCGGGCATGGTACGCGAGCTCGAGCTGCGCTGCGGGACCTGTCGTGCGCGCCGCAGATGCGCCCGCTGGCTGCGCGATGGCCGGGACCGGGACGGCTACAGGCGGTTCTGTCCGAATGCCGGCAATTTCGACGTGCTGGCGGCGCAGCATTAGTGCGTCCCGGCGGAGCAACTGCCTGCGGCCGCGCACGGGCGCCAGGTTGATTCAGATCAATGCTCTCCTCTTTGGTGCACGACCATCCTGGCTTGATGGAGGCGGTCCACATACATGCGCCGGCGCTTGCCCAAGGCCTGGAGCTTGTTCAAGGCTTCGGCGCGATCGACGTCGGACTCGGCGCACCAATGGCGGCGCTGTTCACCGGGCTTGCCGTCGGCGCGACACACTGCGTCGGCATGTGCGGCCCGTTTATTTTGCCGCAGGTGCTGGCACGCGTGCAGACACCGCCGGATGGTGCACTGGAGCGGCTGCGTCGTGCGGCGTTGCTCCCGTATCACCTCGGCCGGCTCACGACCTATACCGGGCTCGGCGTCGCCGCTGGCGGCATCACGGGGTTCGTCACGGATACGACCGGGTTCCGCACCGTCCTCGCGCTGTTCCTGCTCGTCGCGGCGGCCAGTTTCGCCCTGAAGCTTTGGCGCGCGCTCGCCGGCCCTGCCTCGCGCCTCGCGATCGTCCACAATCCGGTGATGGCCGCGATGGTGAGCCGGATCCACCGGATCGCCGGCCGCGCCGTCCGTTTGGGGCCGTTCGGCCTGGGGCTGGCGTTGGGCTTCCTACCGTGCGGCTTCGTCTATGCGGCCGTCGCTGCGGCGGCCGGGACCGGAAGCGCGCTCATCGGCGGCCTGACGCTCGCGGCCTTCGGGCTCGGGACCATGCCCGGTCTCGTCGCGGTCGGCTATTTCGGGACGCTCGCGATGCGCCGATGGCAGTGGGCTACCCGGTTCGCGACGGTGCCGCTTCTCGCCCTGAACGTGGTCGTGCTGACGCTGATGGCAGCGCGGACCATCGCCTGAGCCTAGGACACGAGGTCGCGATAGGCGTGCCACGTGGCATGACCGACGAGCGGCAGGGCGATGGCAAGGCCAAGACAGAAAGTGGCGAAGCCCAGCACGGTAAGAACCACGATCAGCGCTGCCCAGAGCGCCATCGGTTTCCAGTTCGCGAGCACGGCCGACCAGCTCGTCGTCATCGCCGCGACCACGTGGACGTCGCGATCCAGGAGCATCGGGATGGAGATGGCGCCGATCGAGAAGACCAAAGCCGCGAACGCCGCGCCGATCAGCGATCCGGTGATCAGGAAGGGCAGGCTGACCGGGGAGAAGAACAGCGCATCGATGAGCGCCTCCAGACCTGGCGCCTGCTCGTGGAAGAACAGTGCGAAGAGGAGCGTCGCGACCCGTACCCAGAAAAGGTGAATCAGCAGCAGCATCACGCCCATGAGGCCGATCTGGGTCGGGTTGCGCCGCCAGGCGCCGACGGTCGTGCCGAAGGCGACCGGCAGGCCAATCTCGAGCCGGCGGCTGGCTTCATAGAGGCCGACGGCGAGAAGCGGCGCGATCAGGAAGAACCCGGCCGTCAGAGGCAGGATCAGGTAATACAGCCCGAAGACCGCAAGACCCGCGGTCAAGACGATGCTGACCGCGGCGAGGCCGAGGCCGTAGGCGAGGCTCACGTCGGGCGCGCGCCTGAGATCGTCCAAGCCCTTCGCCAGCCAAAGCCAGGGGCGGTCGGGCGGGATCCGGCGGACCCGCGGGCCCGATGCGGCAAACAGCAGGACTTGGGTCATCTGCGTCCTCCCTTTAACAGGTTCTTAGTTTTCGGCGGCGCGCCGTTGCGTCTTCAGTCAGCCTAACACATCTGGCTGCCGCCAGCGCGACGGAATGCCGCGGTCTTCGCGCCCGCGACATTGATCCAGATCAAAGAGTCACGACCCCTGGCCGACCAAGGATGCGGCCACCACGGAGCCGGAGTCGGTGCACGAACTCGGCTCTCGACCGATTGAATGGCAAACAGGGCAATTTCGATGAACAAGGCGGATGTGTCGGGCGCCCTTCATGCGGCGGCCGCACGGCGAGGCGAGGCGTATGTCGAGGACGTGGTCCGCGCGTTCGTTGTCGCCACGGTGTTCTGGGGCGTGGTCGCGTTTGCGGCCGGTGTCTACGTCGCGCTTCAACTCGCGTTCCCCGCGCTCAATCTCGGACTCGAGTGGACGACCTTCGGGCGGCTGCGGCCGGTCCACACCTCGGCGGCGATCTTCGCCTTCGGCGGCAATGCGCTGATCGGCACCTCGTTCTACGTGGTTCAGCGGACGTGCCGCGCGCCGCTATGGGGCGGTGCGGTTCCAGCCTGGTTCGTCTTCTGGGGCTATCAGCTCTTCATCGTGCTGGCCGCGCTCGGCTACGTCCTGGGAATCACGCAGAGCCGGGAATACGCCGAGCCCGAGTGGTATCTCGATTTGTGGCTGACGCTGGTGTGGGTCGCCTATCTCGCCATTTTCATGGGCACGATCGCCAAGCGTAAGGAGCCGCACATCTACGTCGCGAACTGGTTCTATCTCGGCTTCATCATCACTATCGCGATGCTGCACATCGTCAACAACCTGGCCGTACCGGTCTCGATATTCGGCACCAAGAGCTACTCGGCGGCCGCCGGCGTGCAGGACGCGATGATTCAGTGGTGGTACGGCCACAACGCGGTCGGCTTCTTCCTGACCGCCGGCTTTCTGGGGATGATGTACTACTTCATCCCGAAGCGCGCCGAGCGGCCGGTCTATTCGTACCGGCTCTCGATCATCCATTTCTGGGCGCTGATCTTCATCTACATCTGGGCGGGGCCGCATCATCTGCATTACACGGCGCTGCCCGACTGGACGCAGACTCTGGGCATGGCGTTTTCGATCATGCTGTGGATGCCTTCCTGGGGCGGCATGATCAACGGCCTCATGACGCTGTCGGGCGCGTGGGACAAGCTGCGCACCGACCCGGGCCTGCGCTTCTCGGTGACCGCGGTCGCCTTCTACGGCATGAGCACGTTTGAAGGGCCGGTGATGTCGATCCGCGCGGTGAACGGCCTGTCCCACTACACCGACTGGACGATCGGCCATGTCCACTCCGGCGCGCTGGGCTGGGTCGCGTTCATCACCTTCGGCGCGCTCTATTACCTCGTGCCGGCGCTGTGGAAGCGGAAGGACGTCTATTCGACACGCCTGGTCGCTTGGCATTTCTGGATCGCGACCCTCGGCATCGTCCTCTACATCACCGCGATGTGGGTGTCCGGCATCATGCAGGGGCTGATGTGGCGCGCCTATGACGAGCTGGGCTTCCTCCAGTACTCGTTCGTCGAGACGGTCGCGGCCATGTACCCGTTCTATCTCATCCGCGCGCTCGGCGGCGTGCTGTTCCTCACCGGCGCGCTGATCATGGCCTACAATTTCTGGCGCACCGCGCGCGGCGAGGTCGAGACGGCATCCGTGCCCGTCGCGCAATCTGCGGTCGTTCCGGCCGTCGAATAGGAGCGCGCGATGTTCTTCCGTCATGAAACGATCGAAAAGAGCGTCATCCTGCTCGCAGTACTCTCGCTGCTCACCGTGTCGATCGGCGGGCTCGTGCAGATCGTTCCGCTGTTCACGATCGAGACGACGATCGAGCGGGTCGAGGGCATGCGTCCGTACACGCCGCTCGAGCTGATGGGCCGCAACATCTACGTCCGCGAGGGTTGCTACGTCTGCCACAGCCAGCAGATCCGCGCCTTCAAGGACGAAGTCGAACGCTACGGCCATTACAGCCTCGCAGCCGAGAGCATGTACGACCACCCGTTCCAGTGGGGTTCGAAGCGCACCGGGCCCGACCTCGCCCGGGTCGGCGGCAAGTACTCGAACGACTGGCACGTGGCGCACCTGATCGATCCTCGCGCCGTGGTGCCGGAGTCGATCATGCCATCCTACGCGTTCCTCGCCGAGCGGCCGCTCAAGTACGACGACATCGCCGATCACCTGAAGGCGAACCGGGCGGTCGGCGTGCCCTACACGGACGAAATGATCGCCAACGCCCGCGCCGATCTCGAGGCGCAGGCGAACCCGGACGGCGACAGCACGGACCTTCTCCGGCGCTACCCGAAGGCCGTCGTGACGAACACGAGCGGCCGGCCCGACCGGATCACGGAGATGGACGCGCTCGTCGCCTATCTGCAGATGCTCGGCACGCTCGTCCCGACGACGGACCTGCGGGTCGAGGATCTGCGCCAGTGACCGGGAGCGGGCTCATGGACCTGATGGAGTTCTATCCGCTGCTGAAGAGTGCCTGGGTCGTGCTGGCGATGGCGCTCTTCCTCGCCATCGTCGCCTGGGCGCTCGCGCCCTCGCGCAAGGAAAAGTTCGAGCAATACGGTCGGATCCCGTTGCGGGGCGACCGGGAGTAGAGGCCGCAATGCCGACCAAGAGTGAACGGGACAGCATCACGGGCAAGGAGACCACCGGCCACGAGTGGGACGGGATCAAGGAGCTCGACACGCCGCTGCCGAAGTGGTGGCTCTACGTCTTCTACGCGACGATCGTGTGGTCGCTGGCGTATTTCGCGCTTTATCCGTCGTGGCCGACCTTGTCGACGCACTTCTCGGGGCTCATGGGCTGGTCCAGCCGCGCGGACGTCGCCGCCGCGCTGAAGGCCCAGCAGGAGGTTCGCGCGCCGTACGTGAGCCGCATCCGGGCTGCGTCGCTCGAGGAGATTCGCGCCGATTCGGATCTCCTGAACTTCGCGATTGCCGGCGGTCGTATCACGTTCGCCGAGAACTGCGCGCCATGCCATGGTGCCGGCGGTGCGGGGGGCAAGGGATTCCCGAACCTCGCCGACGACGACTGGCTGTGGGGTGGCGATCTCGCCAGTCTCTACCACACAATCTCCTTCGGCGTACGTAACGCCAATCCGGACTCGCGCGTCTCGGCGATGCCGCGCTTCGGCGCCGACGGCGTGTTGACCGCGGCGCAGATCGCGGATGTGGCCGAGTACGTACTGTCGCTTTCGGGTTCGACTGCCGCATCCGCGGCGGTGGAGCGCGGTGCGCCGCTGTTCGCGGAGAACTGTGCAGGCTGCCACGGCGAGAAGGGTGAGGGGAATACCGAGGTCGGCGCGCCGCGGCTCTCGGACAAGATCTGGCTCTATGGCGGCGACAAGGCGTCGATCGTCCAGACCATCACGAACTCGCGCAACGGCACGATGCCGGCCTGGTCGGAGCGCCTGGACGACGCAACGATCAAGATGCTGACCGTCTACGTCCACGCGTTGGGCGGAGGGAAGTGATCGCGCGGCGGGCGCAGAACGGAGGTGACATGCCGCTCGACATGACCCAGGGGACAAGTGGCGCGGATGCGCCTTCCGCCGGCGTTCGGTCCGCGAACGCGCCGCTCTACGCCGACCGGATCAAGGTCTATCCGAAGGCGGTCAAGGGCACGTTCCGCCGTATCAAATGGGCGATTCTCGCGATCTGCCTCGGGCTCTATTACGTCGTGCCGTGGATCCGCTGGGACCGCGGTCCGGGCGCGCCCGACCAGGCGGTCCTGATCGATATGCCCGGTCGCCGCGCCTATTTCTTCGCGATCGAGATCTGGCCGCAGGAGGTCTATTTCCTGACCGGGCTCCTGATCCTCGCGGCGGTCGCGCTCTTCCTGGTGACGAGCCTTTTGGGCCGGGTCTGGTGCGGCTACGCGTGTCCGCAGACGGTGTGGACCGACCTGTTCATGCTGGTCGAACGCCTGATCGAAGGCGACCGCAACGCGCGAATGCGGCTCGACCAGCAGCCGCTCTCGTGGGCGAAGGCGGCGAAGAAGACGGCCAAGCACGCCGCCTGGCTCGTGATCGCGGCGGCGACCGGCGGCGCCTGGGTGTTCTATTTCGCCGACGCGCCGACGGCGCTGAAGGACATATTCACCGGTCAGGCCTCGGTCACGATTTACTTCTTCGTCGGGCTCTTCACGGCGACGACGTATCTCCTCGCCGGCTGGGCGCGCGAGCAGGTGTGCACGTATATGTGCCCGTGGCCGCGCATCCAGGCTGCGATGTTCGACGAGAACACGCTGATCGTCACGTATCGGAAGTGGCGCGGCGAGCCGCGCGGCAAGCACAAGGCAGGCCAGAGCTGGGACGGCCGGGGTGACTGCATCGACTGTCAGCAATGCGTCGCCGTCTGTCCGGTCGGCATCGACATCCGCAACGGTCCGCAAATGGAGTGCATCGGGTGCGGGCTGTGCATCGACGCATGCAACGCGGTGATGGACAAGGTCGGCCGCCCGCGCAACCTGATTGCGTTCGCGACTCTGGCCGGCGAGCAGGCGCGAGTCTCGGGCACGCCGTCGAAGTACCGCCTTATCCGTCCGCGCACGGTCCTTTACGGCACACTTCTGGTCCTGGTCGCGGCGACGATGGGCGCTGCTTTGTGGCTGCGGTCGACCGTCGAGCTGAGTGTACAGCGGGATCGCGCGCCGTTGTTCGTGACGCTCTCGGACGGCGCGATCCGGAACGGATACACCCTCAAGATCCTGAACAAGACGCGCGCCGATCGCGACTATGCGCTCAGTGTTTCCGGCGTGCCTTCGGCCAAGATCAGCGTCGTCGGCGCCGAAACGGCAACCGGTGACAAGCTCGTCCTGTCGGCAAAGGCGGATACGGTCGCAACCTATCGCGTGTATGTCACGGCACCAGCCGGCGTGCTCAAGACCGAGTCCGTCCCGCTCGTGTTTGCGCTTCAGGCGCATGGGGCACGGGAGCAAGCGCAGTACCAGTCCATTTTCATGGGACCGGCGAAATGAAGTCCGTCATACCTACAGTCCCGTGCAACGCCGGCGGTCGCACGGCGCGGGATCGCTGGATCCCATGGGTTTTCGTCGCCGGCATGCTGACGGTCGTCGTCGCCAACGCGTGCCTGATCTACTTCGCGTCCAGTTCGTGGAGCGGCCTTGTCGTCGCACACCCCTATGAGCGCGGCATCGGCTACAACCGCGTGCTCGCCGCCGCGGCCGCGCAGGAGGCGCTCGGCTGGCAGCTCGATCTCGCCTATCGTGCGGGCGCGACGCCGCTCACAGGCGAGTTCGTCCTGCGGGCTCTCGACAGGACAGGCCGGCCGCTGCGCGGCCTGGACGTGACGGTGGAGCTTACCCGGCCCGTCGAGGCGGCCGCACCGATGCATGTCACGCTCCGCCCGGCGGGCGAAGCGACGTATACTGCAGCGTTCGAGTGGCCGCGGGCCGGCCAGTGGCAGGCGCGAATTCGTGCCGAGCGCGGATCGGACAGCGCGATCGTCACGCGGCGGCTCTTCGTGCGATGACAGCTCTCGCGCCGGCTGCCTCGTTCGCGATCGAGCCGCCGGTCGCGGCCGCGGCGAGGTGCGCCCATTGCGGCGGCGCGCTGCCGTCCGACGCGCGGGAGTCGTTCTGCTGTATCGGCTGCGCGGCCGCCTACCGGCTGATCCACGACCTCGGATTCGACGAGTTCTATCGCCGCCGGCAAATCGATGCCTCGGCGCGGCCGCTGCGACCTGATCCGGCGGCGGAGATCGACTATGCGCCCTACGTGATCACCGGCGGGGACGGACGCGCGACGCTGCATCTGATGGTCGATGGCCTGACCTGCGGGGCCTGTGTCTGGCTCGTCGAGTCGGTTCTTGCCCGTGAGCCGGACATCATCGACGGCCGGGTGAACATGTCGACCCGAAGGCTTACGCTGACCTGGCGTGGCCCCGCGGGGGATGCGGCCCGGTATGCGGGGCTGCTGACCGCCCTCGGCTTCCGCGTCGTGCCGTTCGATCCCCAGCGCATCGCCGCGGCGACCAACGCATCCGACCGCGAGCTGCTGCGGGCGATGGCGGTGGCGGGATTCGCCGCCGGCAACGTCATGCTGCTCTCCATATCGGTCTGGGCCGGGCACGTCGAAGGCATGGGTCAGGCGACACGCGACCTGATGCATTGGGTCTCCGCCTTGATCGCATTGCCCGCGATTGCCTATGCCGGGCGCCCGTTCTTCCGCTCTGCGGTGCGGGCCCTGAGCGCGCGCCGAACCAACATGGACGTGCCGATCTCGATCGGCGTCCTGCTCGCCGCCGGCATGAGCGTCTTCGAAACGGCGACGTCCGGGGCGCATGCCTATTTCGACTCGGCGATCACGCTGCTGTTCTTCCTGTTGGTCGGGCGGTATCTGGATGGACGCGCCCGCGGCCGGGCGCGCAGCGCGGTCGACCAGCTTCTCGCGCTTTCCGCAGCCGCAGTCACGGTTTTGCGCAGCGACGGTTCGACCGCGTTGAAGGCGCCGACGGCGGTCAAGGCCGGCGACATCGTGCTGGTCACTGCAGGGGAACGCATCGCGGTCGACGGCCGGATCACGTCCGGGCGGACGGATCTCGACACCAGCCTCGTCACGGGCGAGAGCGTGCCGGCTGCTGCCGGCCCGGGGACGCCGGTGTTCGCCGGAATGGTGAATCTGACCGCGCCCGTGCGCATCGAAGTGACGGCGACGGGCGAGGGCACGCTGCTGGCGGAGGTGGTCCGTCTCGTCGAGGCCGCCGAGCAGGGCCGTTCCCGGTTCGTCGCCATCGCTGACCGGGTCGCCCGGCTCTACGCGCCGGTCGTTCATGTGCTCGCCGCCGCGACGTTCATTGGCTGGTTCGCGTTCGGCGGCATCGGCTGGCAGCCGGCGCTGCTGAACGCGGTGGCGGTGCTGATCATCACCTGTCCCTGCGCGCTCGCGCTCGCGGTGCCGGTCGTTCAGGTGATCGCGAGCGGGCGGCTGCTGCGCGGTGGCATCCTTTTGAAGTCTGCCACGGCCCTGGAACGTATGGCCGAGATCGACACCGTCGTGCTCGACAAGACGGGCACGCTGACGTTGGGCCGCCCCGAGCTGAGGCCCGATCCGGCGCGCGCGGACGAGGATCTGCGCCTCGCCGCGGGACTCGCGCAGGCGAGCCGCCATCCGCTGGCGCGGGCGCTGGCCCGCGCGGCGCCGGACGTGCCGGCGGCGCCGGGCGTCGTCGAGCATCCGGGCCGCGGCCTTTCGGTCGACACGGCCGCGGGCGAGATTCGCCTCGGCAGCCGGGCGTTTTGCGGCATCAGCCTTCCGGAGCGGGCGGACGAGAACGGGCCGGAGCTTTGGCTGCAGCGTCCCGGCCGCGCGCCGGTGCGGTTCCTGTTCGACGACCGGCTGCGCCCCGACGCGGCAGCGACCATCCGCGCGCTTCGCGCCCGCGGTCTCAAGGTCGAGCTGTTGTCCGGCGATCGCTCGTCCGTCGTGGCCGCGGCGGCCGCGACGGCAGGGGTCGAGGCTTGGCGAGGGGACTGCGATCCGGCGGCGAAATGTGCGCACCTCGCGGATCTTCGGCGGGCCGGCCGCAAGGTTCTCATGGTCGGCGATGGTTTGAACGACGCGCCTGCGCTGGCGAGCGCGCACGTCTCCGTCTCGCCGGCCAACGCAGCCGATGTCAGCCAGACGACCGCCGATGCCGTGTTCCAGGGCGATCGGCTGTCCAAGCTCGTCGAACTTCTCGATGTCGCCCGGCAGGCCGACCGGCTGGTTCGGCAGAACATCGCGCTCGCCATCCTCTACAACATGTTTGCCGTGCCGGTCGCCGTCGCCGGCTATGTGACGCCCCTCCTGGCCGCCATCGCGATGTCCTCGTCCTCGGTCATCGTGATCGCAAATGCGATGCGCCTGGGGCACAAGCGGAGGGCGGACTCGTGACGAGCCTGCTGGTCCTTATTCCGGCCGCTCTCATGATCGGCCTGCTCGGCCTCGCCGCGTTCCTCTGGGCGATGCGCAACGGCCAGTTCGAGGATCTCGATGGCGCCGCCCATCGCATACTCTTCGATGGCGACGGGGATCCCGATTCCGCCTGGCGCACCCGCCGGCCGCCGTTGCGTCGACACGATCTTTCATTTCCCCAGGAGCTTCAGGAGAGTGACCATGGAAAACGCGCTTAAGTTCGTCATCGGCATCGCGCTCGGAGTGGGCGGCCTCATCGGCCTATGGCTCGCGTCGCAGGCCCGGGACGACGGCATGCATCTCTTCGGTTTGGCCTTGTTCGCCTTCGCCGTTGCGTTCGATTTCTGGCTGATCAAGCGTCACCACGACGAGCAGGAAGCGCGCGTCAGGGTCACCAATCGCTAGGTCGCGGAAAGCGAAACTTTTGGCGCGTGCCGCCGCTCCGTGCGGCGATCCGCCGCGTCATGAATGCGATCGTGACGAGCCACGCCGGGCCTGAAGGCGCAGGTAGCGCGTTCGCAGAGGGCACGGCCGAGCGGGTCCGGCTTTGGCCGAGAACGTCACGTCCGCTGCATCTTCTTCTCAACCTCTCGGAGCCGCGCTTTTGCGCGGCTCTCTTTCTTGAAGCCTGTCATCCGCCGCTGTTGCGGACGAGCTGCGACGTCGTCCGTAGCAGGTATGGCTGCCTTCCTCTGCTCTCGGGCCGCTTGAGGTAGCCCGTCGGCCGCGCCGCACGCGACAGGGCTGCCGGCCGTCATTCCCGAAGACGGAATTCGGCGCGTCGGCGGGGGCGCACCGGGCAGCGATCCGCTGACGGCTTGGCATGCTCCGAAAACTATGCGAATTGGAGCGGCAAGGACTTGGACTGATTTCCGGCGCGCTATGTCGTCCGACTACACTGATAGCCGGCTGCGGGCGATCATCGAGACGGCGGTCGATGGGATCATGATCATCGATTCGGCCGGCCTCATTCGGCTTTACAATCCCGCCTGCGAAAAGCTCTTCGGCTATACCGCCGACGAGGTGCTCGGCCGTAATGTCAAGATGCTGATGCCCGAGCCGTACCGCAGCGAGCACGACGGCTACATCCAGCGGTACTTGCGCACCGGCCAAAAACGCATCATCGGAATCGGCAGGGAGGTGCAGGGCCGGCGCAAAGACGGCACGGTTTTTCCGATGCACCTCTCCGTGGGCGAGGGTGAGGAGAACGGCGAGCGCATCTTCGTCGGCATCGTCCATGACATAACCGCGCAGCGGCAGATGGATACGATCCTGCAGCAGCGCGAGGCGCATCTGCGCTCCATCATCGAAACGGCACCCGATGCGCTCATCGTCATCGACGAACGCGGCCTGATCGACTCCTTCAGCCCTGCCGCGGAGCGGTTGTTCGGCTACACGGCGGCGGAGGTCCTGGGCCGGAACGTCAGCATGCTCATGCCGTCGCCGCATCGCGAGCTGCACGACGCCTATATCCGGCGCTATCTCGAGACAGGTGAGCGGCGCATCATCGGCATCGGTCGGGTGGTCGTGGGCCTGCGCAAGGACGGCTCCACCTTTCCCATCGAGCTGGCGGTCGGCGAGGTGAACTCCGGCGGACGGCGCCAGTTCACGGGGTTCGTGCGCGATCTGACGGAACGGCAGAAGAGCCAGAAGAGACTCCAGGAACTGCAGAACGAGCTGATCCACGTCGCGCGACTGAGCGAATTGGGCCAGATGGCTTCGGCGCTTGCGCACGAACTCAATCAGCCGCTGACGGCGATCGCGAATTATCTCCAGGTGGGACGTCGCCTCCTGGGCATGCCCGGCGGCGATGCGGCCAAACTCTCCGATATCATGGAAAAGGCGGCCGCGCAGGCGAGCCGGGCGGGCCAGATCATCCGCCGCCTGCGCCAGTTCGTCGAGAAGGGCGAGACCGAGCGCAATGTCGAAAGCCTAAACAAAGTCGTGGAGGAAGCGACGGCACTCGCCTTGGTCGGCGCAAAGGAGCTCGGCGTGAAGCCGACGCTCGAGCTCGACCCCGAGCCGCGGCGCGTCCTGATCGACAAGATCCAGATCCAGCAGGTCGTCCTGAACCTGGTCCGGAACGCCATCGAGGCGGTGGCGGCGTGCGATGTGCGCGAGGTGATCGTCCGCACCGGTCTCGAGGACGGCATGGCCGTGGTCAGCGTCGGCGACACGGGACCCGGCCTCGCCAAGGAGGTTCAGGATAACCTTTTCCAGCCGTTTGTGACGACGAAGCCGAAAGGGATGGGGCTCGGCCTGTCGATCTGCCGGTCCATCGTCGAAGCGCAGGGTGGCCGTTTGCGGGTTACGCCCAATGCGGATCGCGGCGTGACGTTTTCCTTCACCTTGCCGCTGGCTGAGCCGGGGGTGGGCGATGGTGGCTGACGCGACCGTGTTCGTCGTCGACGATGACGAGGCCGTGCGCGATTCGCTCGCGCTGCTGCTCGAGACGGCCGGATATCGGGTACAGGCGTTCGAGTCCGGGCGCGCGTTCCTTGAGACGGCATCGTCGCTCCCGTTCGGCTGCGCCGTGATCGACGTCCGCATGCCGGACATCGACGGCCTCGAGCTCCAGGATGCATTGCGCGCGCGGGGCATCGAAATGCCGGTCATCATCATGACCGGCCACGCCGACGTGCCGATGGCCGTGCGGGCGATGCGGGCCGGTGCGGTCGATTTCGTCGAGAAGCCTTTCGCGGATCACGTGATTCTCGACAGCGTCGCCCGTGCGCTGACGCAGGCCAGGGAAAAGCAGCGCGAGGTCAGCGAAGTGGCGGCCATCCGGAGCCGCCTCGAGACGCTCACGCCGCGGGAGCGCGAAGTCCTGGACCAGCTTGTCCGCGGACATCCGAACAAGGTGAGCGCGGCCAATCTCGGTATCAGTCCGCGCACGGTCGAGATCCATCGGGCCCGGGTCATGGAAAAGATGCAGGCACACAGCCTGTCCGAACTCGTCCGCATGGTGTTGTCGGTCGGTGCCGCGCCCAAGGCCTGACGCCGCGCGGCTTCGGACGTGCGGGCGGCAGCAGGCGGGGAATCAGCCCGGGAGCCCGTCGACGCGCGGGCGCGTCAGGATCGGCCAGTAGATCACGGCAAACAGCGCGTAGCCGAACGACCACAGCGCGCCGGCGGCGATCAAGGCGACGCCGGACGGTACGAGGACGCGCAGGGCGGCCCCGGCGATCACCAGAACGTAGGCGAGCACGGTGCCGCGCGAGACCACGAGTGGAAGTCCCGCATGGCCGAGCGCCGCGCGCGAGGCGACCGCCAGGATCATGGTTCCGATCGCGCCGGCGGTAAGCGCGTGGAGCGCCGCGCCGTGCGGAATCCAGTAGCCGAGGTCGGCGATTCCCTTGAGGAGAAATCCGACCGGAACCCACGCATATCCGACGTGGAGAATCCAGACGATCGGCATGCCGAGTGTCCGAAACGTCTGCCACCCGGCCATGCGGACAAGGAGGAGGGTGCCGGCCAAGAGTGCGGCAACGGCGCCGACCGGCGAATACGGGAGAAAGAGCTCGGTCGCGACCACGAGAATCACGGACGGAACCGCCAGGACGTCGAGCCAGCGCGGCGTCGTGCATCGAATGTCGCTGCGCAGGGCGAGGCGCAGCGCGTTCTGCGTGAACGCCGGGACGATACGGCCGCCGATGAGCGCGATGAGGGCGGCGATCAGATAGATCGCCGCGTGCAGCGCGTTTTCCGGATCGCCGAAATGATAGAACGCGTTGAGTCCGACGAGCCCGAACAGCATCGCGGGGACCTGGTAGTTCCGCACGTTCCGGGCGCGCACGATATCGACGAGGATGATCGAAGCGAATACAGGCAGATAGAGAAGGTCGATCCACGTCGCCACATCCGCCGCCATGGCGATGCGGCCGGCCAGCCAGAGCAGCAGCAACCCGACAAGCAGCGGCCCACGGATCACCGGGCCGCCGGTCCATTTCGGGACCGCCGCCATGAGGAAGCCCGAGATCGCGGCGACGGCGAAACCGAACACCATTTCGTGGCCATGCCATGTCATGGTCAGGGGCAGCAGGCCGGCGTAGGCGCATACCCACAAAGCCAGCCCCAGGGCGGCATAAAGGCCGGCCACCAGAAAGAACGGCCTGTGTCCGGATGCGAGCACGGCCGGTCCACGATAGGGACGGACGGGCTCGCGAATGTCGAGCGCAATACGGCTCGTCATGATCTGAATATATTCCTGCAAAGATCCCAGGCTCAAGCCTGCCAGCTGCAGAATCGCCTGTCTTTGCGCCGGCGCAAGCTTTTGTTGCCATTGGGGACACGCAGAGCCTCGCGCGCCGAGCGTCCGGCGGCACCAGACTTCATCCTAGGTTGCCGGGTCGAGCCGTGGGCATGGGCAACCCCGGCCGGAGCGCCCGGGCGCGTGCCTCTCCGCGCGGGCTATTCCGGCAGGTCCTCGGCGATCTTGACGAGCGCGTGCGGCGTCCGGATCACGACGTGTTGTCGTGCCGCGTCGACGATCCCCTCGCCTTCCCAGGCGCTCAGAATCCGGCTGACCGTGTAGAGCGTCGTGCCAGTCATCTCCGCGATGTCCTGGCGCGACAACGGCATGTCGATCGCGATGCCGTGCTCCGTCCGCTTGCCGGCCTCGCGCGCGAGCCGCAGCAGCGTACGCGCCACGCGTCGCTCGACCCGTTCCGTCGCCATCTCGCGCAGCCGCGCGTGCGCTTCTCGCACCCGGTCGCCCATCGTCCGCAACACGCGCGCGCCGAACTTGGGATGACGCTCGATCAGCTCGCCGGCGCGGCTCGCCTCCCACGCGAGTACCACGCTGTCCACGACCGCACTCACCGTGCCGGGATACGATGTCTGGCCGCTGACCGCGACGCAGCCAAACATCTCGCCTGGCCCGAGGTAGCGAATGACGACCTGCTGTCCGTCGGCAGTCACCTGAGTGACCTTCAGACGCCCATCCGCCAGCACGAAGAAGGCGCGCGCCGGATCATCCTGCTCGAACAGCGTGGCACCTTTTTCCAGGCGGCGAATTTGCGCGGCGTTGATCAGGTCGTCGATGTCTCCGGCCGGCAGATCGGCGAAGGTCGCGAGTTCCTTGAGACGTGCGCGGTCGAATTGCTCCCTAGCCATCGCCAAGCTCCTTTCCTTCGAACGGAGACTAACAGAAGCCGGCGCTTTCCGGGATGGCGTCCATCGCACCGGCCGCGGCATCCCGTCGCACCCGGCCGAAACCGACGCATGTTTGCGCGGTCGCAAATATCCCGCCTGGGTGCAGCACTACATCCAATGCGTGAGATCTGAAAAGGAGCTGTCCATGCTCACGCATAAACCCAGAACCCTCCGCAACGCCCTGATCGGGGGAGCGAGCGCCATTGCGCTCATCGCGTTCGCCGAACCGGGGTTCGCCGCAGGCATGCACGATGCGCCGCCGCCGAGCGCGGCCGATGCGGCCGCCGCCAGCATCATCCGCAATCCCGCGGATCTGCCGGCGCCGCTCGCAAAGCGCGGGCCGCAGCGTGTGCGCGTCGATCTCGAGACGATGGAGGTCGAAGGTCAGCTCGACGACGGCACGACCTACAGGTACTGGACCTTCAACGGGAAGGTACCCGGGCCGTTCGTGCGCGTGCGCGTCGGCGACACCGTCGAGGTGACGCTCAAGAATCACGACGACAGCATGATGATGCACAACGTCGACTTCCACGCCGTTACCGGGCCCGGCGGCGGTGCGAAGGCGACCGAAGCGATGCCGGGCGAGCGCAAGGGTTTCACCTTCAAGGCGCTCAACCCGGGGCTCTACGTCTATCACTGCGCGACGGCGCCGGTGGCGCAGCACATCGCCAATGGCATGTACGGCCTGATCCTGGTCGAGCCCGAGGAAGGTCTGCCCAAAGTGGATCGCGAGTTCTACGTGATGCAGGGCGAGATCTACACCGAGGAGAAGATCGGCACGAAAGGCATGCTTACCGAGAGCTATGACAAGCTCATCGACGAGAAGCCCGAGTTCTTCGTCTTCAACGGCGCGGTGGCCGGTCTAAAGGGCAACAACGCCCTCAAAGCCAATGTCGGCGAGACGGTGCGGATCTACTTCGGTGTGGGCGGGCCGAACTTCACTTCGTCCTTCCACGTGATCGGCGAGATCTTCGACAAGGTCTATCCCATGGCAGCCACGTCCAAGCCGCTGGAGAACGTCCAGACCATCACCGTGCCTCCGGGCGGCGCCGGAATCGTGGAGTTCAAGCTCGAGGTGCCGGGCACGTACGTCCTGGTCGACCATGCGCTGTCCCGCCTCGACAAGGGCCTCGTCGGATATCTCCAGGTTGAGGGACCGGAGAATCCGAAGATCTTCAAGGACAGCATCGACGCGCGGACGGCGATGCACTGATGTGTAGAGAGTCTTGCGCCCGGAGGATTTCCCTCCGGGCGCAAGGCGGCACCTCTTTGCTCTCGCGCAACGACGGCTGCAGGCTGGGTGCGCATGCTTCGGCACGAGCTGTGCGCTCGGAATGAGGACACGATGGATGAAACCGAAATCCGCGAGGCACTGCGCGAAGTGATCGATCCTGAGATCGGGATCAACATCGTCGATCTCGGGCTGGTGTACGGCATCGAGGTGGCCGACGACCGCGTCCGGATCGAAGTTACGATGACGACGCCGGCGTGCCCGCTCGGCGACTACATCACGCGCGAGATTCGCGGCGTGCTCCAGAGGGTCACGGGTTCCCGCGATGCGACCGAAGTCGTGCTCGTCTGGGACCCGCCCTGGAAACCGGAAATGATGAGCGACGCGGCCAAGCGTGCGCTCGGCTGGACCCCGGACAACGTCCGGCCGCGAGCTGGCGTGAAGTGAAGGACCAGTGCAACCCCAACCGAAGAGAAAGGATCGCAACAATGGACGGCAGCAGTGGAAACCCGCATGAGACCGTGATCGACGTGCGCACGATCGTGCCGCGTGAACGCCATCCGCTCATCTTCCGGACGTTCGACGCACTCGGCGCCGGCGAAGGCTTCCTGCTCGTGAACGACCACGACCCCAAGCCGCTCTATTACCAGTTCCAGATGGAGCGCCCCGGCGCGTTCACATGGCAGTATCTGGAGCAGGGGCCGGATGTCTGGCGCGTCCGCATCGCGCGCGCCGGCTGACCGCCACGGTCCGCCGGAGGCGGCACGGAGCCGGTCCTGGTACCGTCTTCCGCTGCTCGCAGCCGGCGGCGTCGCGCTCGTGGCCGGGACCGCCGCAGGCCTGCATCGTCTCGGCCTCGGCGGTCCCGAAGCGCTCGCCAGCCTCGCCGCGCTGCATGGCCCGTTGATGGTTTCCGGCTTCTTCGGCGCGGTCATCGGCTTCGAGCGCGCCGTGGCGACGGGCCGCATCTGGGCATATCTCGGGCCGCTCGCCGCCGGCATCGGCACGGCCCTGGCGGTTGTCGGTGCACCCTTACCGGCCATCCACGCGGCCTGGATCGTCGCCGGACTCGTCCTTGCCGTCGCATCGACCGGGATCGCCTTGCGTCAACCGGCGCTGTTCACAGGCGCGCTGGCCTGCGGCGCGATCGCCTGGCCGGCGGGCGTGCTCGCCTGGGCCGCGGGCGCGCCGATGGCAGGTGCCGCGCTTTGGTGGATTGCGTTTCTCGTTCTCACCATCGCCGCGGAACGCCTCGAACTGAGTCGCCTCCTGCGTCTCGAGACAAGCAGCAAGGTCGCGTTCGGCGTTTGCATCGCGCTGCTGGCAGCGGCCGCCGGATTGGGCACGGTTGGCGCGGCAGGCGCCTGGCCCGTTGCCGGCGTCGCGCTGCTCGCGCTGACGGCCTGGCTTTTCAATCATGATGTTGCGCGTCGAACCATCCGGATCTCCGGTCTGCCGCGCTATGCCGCGCTCTGTCTGCTCAGCGGGTATGTGTGGTTGGGTGCAGGCGGCTTGTTGATGGTCGCGCTGCCCATCGACACCGACCCCCTTGTCTACGACGCGGCCCTGCATTCGGTCTTCCTCGGTTTCGCCGTCGCGATGGTGTTCGGCCACGCACCGATCATCCTGCCTGCGGTCGCCCGGCTGCCGGTCGCTTTCGACGGCGGCTTCTATGGGCCGCTCGTGCTGCTGCATGTGTCGGTCGGGCTGCGGGTCGGCGCCGACCTTGCCGGCGCGTTCGATACGCGCGCACATGCGGGTCTTTTGACCGCCATTGCGTTCGTCCTCTTCATCGCCGTTGTCGCGCGCGGGGCGCGGCGAGGGCTCAAGGCGCGTCGCGGCGTCCATCCGCCGCATGGCCCCGCATCACGCGGTCACTGCGTCGTATGAGCCAGATCACCCCACTTCATCGTGACCTGACCGTGCAGACGGTCATCGATACCTCGCCGGCCGCCATCGGCGTCTTCCTGCGGCGCCGCATGGCCTGCGTGGGATGCGCCATGGCGCCCTTCGTGACCGTCGCCGAGGCGGCGGCCTCCTACGGCATCCCGGTCGATGAGTTCGAAGCCGAATTGCGTGAGGCCGCGGCACGTTCCGCCCTTGGAGACCCGGATGCGTAACTGCAGCCGCGACGCGAGACGCATACGGGATTTCCCGTACGGGATATTCCGAATTTCCACAGGACCGCCGCCTGTACATGCTTCGTCAATACCCAAGGTTCCTGGCAACTAGTTCAAGCGCGGAAACCGCAACATGAACTCCACAAGGCGTCTCTGGTTCACTCTTGCCGTCGTGTTCTTCGCATCCTTCGCGGTGCTCGGCCTGCTCGGCCGCGAGATCCACCGTACGGCGCCGCCGGTGCCGGCCAAGGTCGTGACCGCCGACGGCGACGTGCTCTTCACCGAGGCCGACATTCAGACCGGACGCGCGGCATGGCAGTCCATGGGCGGCCAGCAGGTCGGATCGATCTGGGGGCATGGCGGCTATCTCGCGCCCGACTGGTCGGCCGATTGGCTTCATCGCGAGGCGGTGGGCCTGCGCGACGCGCTGGCCAGGCAGATCCACGGCGTCACGTACGAGGCGCTGACGCCGGATCAGCAGGCCGCCATCCTCGCGCGCGTCAAGCGCGAGATCCGCACGAACAGCTTCAACCCCGAGACCGGCGAGATCGTCGTCTCGCCGGAGCGCGCAGCGGTCATTCGCGACATCGCCCGGCACTACGTTGAGCTGTTTGGCGATGCGCCCGCGTATCGGAGCCTGCGGGAGGCTTACGCGATCGCGGACAACGCGGTGCCCGAGCTCGAGCGCCGTCGGGCGATCTCCGCCTTCTTCTTCTGGACGTCCTGGGCGGCCGGTACCGAGCGGCCCGGGTCGGATGCGACATACACGAACAACTGGCCGGCCGAGCCGCTGATCGGCAACGCCCCGACGACGGCGAATGTCGTCTGGTCGGTCGCGAGCATCGTGCTGCTCATCGCCGGCATCGGCCTCCTCGTCTGGTATCACACGGCGACCGCGCGCCACGAAGCCGCGCCGTCGCTCCCGGCGCAGGATCCGCTGCTCGGGCTGAAGCTGACCCCGTCCATGAAGGCGACGGGCAAGTACTTCGTGACGGTGATCGGGCTGTTCCTCGCGCAAGTAGGGTTGGGCGCGCTGACGGCGCACTATGCGGTGGAGGGGCACGAGTTCTTCGGCATTCCGCTCGCACAGGTGCTGCCATATGCCGTCACCCGCACGTGGCACACGCAGCTGGCGATCTTCTGGATTGCGACCGCGTGGCTGGCGACGGGCCTCTACATTGCGCCGGCGATCTCGGGCTACGAGCCGCGCTTCCAGCGCCTGGGCGTCAACGTGCTGTGGGCGGCGCTGGTACTCGTCGTCGTCGGTTCGATGTTCGGCGAGTGGCTCGGCGTGCAGCAGGTGCTCGACCTCGACGACAACTTCAGCTTCGGGCATCAGGGCTACGAGTACGTGGATCTTGGCCGGTTCTGGCAGATCCTGCTGTTCGTCGGGCTGATGCTGTGGCTCTTCCTAGTCGGGCGCGCGCTGTGGCCTGCGCTCAAGCGGCCGTCGGAGAGTCAGCCGCTGCTCATGGTCCTGTTCCTTTCCACGATCGCCATCGGCCTGTTCTATGCCGCCGGCTTCATGTGGGGAAAGCACACGCACCTGTCGATGGTCGAGTACTGGCGTTGGTGGGTGGTCCACCTGTGGGTCGAAGGCTTCTTCGAAGTCTTTGCGACGGCGGTGATCTCGATCCTGTTCGTCCGGCTCGGGCTCGTGCGGGCGGCCACCGCCAATCAGGCAGTCCTGTTCTCGACGGTGATCTTCCTGTTGGGCGGCATCCTCGGCACGCTGCACCACCTGTACTTCAGCGGCACGCCGACCTCGGTCATCGCCGTCGGGGCGGTGTTCTCGGCACTCGAGGTGGTGCCGCTCGCGCTGATCGGGTTCGAGGCCTACGAGAACTACCGGCACAGCCGCGCCAGCGGCTGGGTCGCCGCGTACAGGTGGCCGATCCTGTTCTTCGTCGCCGTGGCATTCTGGAACATGATCGGTGCGGGCGTGTTCGGCTTCATGATCAACCCGCCGATCTCGCTCTACTACATCCAGGGCCTCAATACGACGGCGGTGCACGCCCACAGCGCGCTGTTCGGCGTCTACGGCATGCTGGGCATCGGCCTGATGCTGTTCTGCCTGCGCGGACTGGCGGCCCGGAATGCCTGGAACGACACGTTGCTCAAGACGGCATTCTGGGTCCTGAATGGCGGCCTCGCGATGATGGTGCTCATGTCGCTCCTGCCGATGGGCGCCATGCAGGCCTGGGCGGCCGTGACTCACGGACTGTGGTATGCGCGCACGGCGGAGTTCATGCATCAGCCGCTGATGGAGCTGTTCGTCTGGCTGCGCGTGCCCGGCGACATCGTCTTCAGCCTGGGGCCGATCCTGCTGGCCGTGTTCGCCTTGCGGCTCTGGCTCGGCGGCCGCGGTCGCCCGGCCCAGGCGCCGCTCGGCGTGCGGCCGGTACGTTCGAGTGCCGCGGAGTGATCCGCTTGCGATGAGGGGCGGCGCCGGGCAGCCGGCGCCGCTCCTTTCATTTGATGCCGCTCGTCGAACGCGGACCCGCGCGAATGCTTCGCTCGGTCGCGTGACGGCACGAGGATGTTGGCTGCGGCCGATTGTACGTCCTGCAGCCGGGATTTCCGCCGCTGACTCTTGCGCCGTTTGGCGTCCTTTTGCAGAACCCGCGATCGCCGAGCGCGTTGAGTGCCGAGGAAAGGTCGTCTAGCGCCGGGCCCGAAGCGTAAAGGAGACCGCAATGCGCATGCCGATCACGGCACCTCTGCGAGCGGACGTGGCATTTTCGCGGACTGGTTGTCGAGGACCCCGAAGGAACATGACCTAAATCACAACGATGGTTTACGCCATAAGCCTATGGGGACAGCCAATTCGCCGGATGCGTATTGCGCGGCGCCCGGGACAAGGGGAATGGTGTCGCACGCCGACACGAGCCTGAATGCCGAAGCCGTCGACGACACGGGCCAGTGGCGGTGCGAAAGGGGCAAACGACCGGAAGCCTGCTGAGCATCGGACACGACCATGTCGCCGGATGTCCGCACACGACCGATGACCGTCGCCGATATGGCCATGGTTCTGGACTGGGCCGCGGCCGAGGGCTGGAATCCAGGGCGGCACGATGGTGATTGCTTTCGCGCCATCGATCCGGGCGGGTTCATCATCGGCGAGCTCGATGGCGCACCGGTCGCCTCGATCTCGGTCGTCAATTATGACCATCGTTTCGCCTTCCTCGGCTTTTATATCGTGCCGCCGGACCTGCGTGGCCGCGGCTACGGCTGGCGCACATGGCAGGCTGGTTTGGCGCATGGCGGCGCGCGTAACATCGGTCTCGACGGCGTGGTGGCACAGCAGGACAACTACCGAAAGTCCGGCTTCAAGCTCGCCTACCGCAACATCCGCTTCACCGGGCGTGTGGCGGGCGGGGAGGCGCCGGCCGACCGCCGGCTCGTGAACCTCGCGGCCATCCCGTTCGACGAGCTGGTGGCCTATGACCGCCCGCTGTTCCCGGCGCCGCGCTCCGGCTTTCTTCGTGCCTGGGCCGGCCATCCGGCGCATGTCGCGCTGGGCCTGGTCGAGCGTGATGCGCTCGTCGGCTATGGCGTCCTTCGGCCGTGCCGGCAGGACTACAAGATCGGCCCACTCTTCGCAGACAGTGAAGACGCGGCGAATATTCTGTTCGAAGCACTGAGCGCTCAGGCCGGCGGGCCGGTCTATCTCGACGTGCCGGAGGTGAACCCCGCGGCCGTCGCCCTGGCCGAGCGCCACGGGATGACGCCGGTGTTCGAGACGGCGCGCATGTACACGGGCCCGGCGCCGGCGGTCGATCTCGCCCGCGTGTTCGGCGTCACCAGCTTCGAACTCGGGTGAGGCGGGGTCCTGGTCCGGCTATCCAGTCTGAAGTTCCCGTCAGGGAAGGCCTTGCCGCGGCCGTGTGGCGACGCCCGAGTGGGTACACGCCGGGCGATGTGCGCAGCACGCAAGACTTCGACGACAAGACCATGGGCCGATCTCGAATCGCGAGACAGGCCTACGGCGATTCGGTGCGCCAACTCATCGGGTCGGCGCCCATGCGCTCGCCCAGGTCCGCAAGCGCGTTCATGACTTCCTTGTCGAATACATCGGGCTTGGGTGGCGTCCAGTCGTCCGGGACGGCGATGTAGCGCACCTCGACCTCGTTGCCGTACTGGTAGCGCGTAAGTGCCGACAGGGCGAAGAGGTGGCGCAGCGCGTTGATCGTGGCGCTGCGGCTCGCCGTGTCCAGGCTCCGTGGCACGACGGACTTCCACCTCGGCTGCACGACCTCGGGCGGCGGACGGAGCTGGTTGTTGAAGATGACCCAGTACCGCGCCTTGGGCATCGGCGTGCCCGGATACAGGCGCCTCCAAGCCGCATTGGCATTCTCGGCGCCCGTCGAGCGGCCGCCATAGAGAATGTTCCCGGTCAATGCGCCGTCGACATAGAGATTGCCGTCGATCATGCGCGGCGGAAACGCGCCCGGTATGGCGGAGGAGGCAAGAAGGATGTCATGAACGCGGTCCTTCTCGCCCGTCTCGAGCGCGCGCCTTGCTTCAGCCACAAGATCCCAGGCGCGCATCTCGCCGAAATCCAGGTTCGACGTATTCACGGCCAGGAGCCGGCCGTCCTTGCCCGCCTCGACGATCCGCCGCAGCATGGTGTCGTCGAGCGCCTTGTGGATGTCCTGCTCCAGGCCGGGGATGTCGCCGTACGATGCGCCGCCCGTGATGAACGAGAGGATGTTGCGCGGCTGGAACCAGTCATTCCGCGGATTGCGGTAGAGCTCCACTACGTGGTCGATCGACTGCTCGTCGCCAAGGAAGGCGAACGGCGCGATCAGCGCGCCCGTGCTGACGCCCGTCACCGCGTCGAATTGCGGGCGCGCCATCGGCCCGGACACGCGGCCCCATCCCTTGAGGACGCCGGCACCGAACGCACCCCAATCGCCGCCGCCCGAGATGACCAGCAGGTCGATGACCGGTTCGGGCCCGCGTCCCGCCACATAGGCGTCGTAGTTCTCCTTGATCCGCGTGATGCCGCGGAGCGCCACGTCGCGCCGGAACGCGGCGAACGCCGCCTCGTCCGCTTCTCGCGCTTCGATCAGCTCGGTTTGTGAACGCGACGGCCGTGGCAGCTCGTCGCTCGTGCAGCCCGTCAGAGCCACGGCAACCGTCACGGCGAGAGAGGCCAGCCGGCGGACGATTCCACTCTTGATCGAGTCTGCGTGAACGCGCATGGCGTCCTCTCCCGGCAAGAGGCGCAACCGCTCTCATGAAATGCTAAGTCCGGACGACCGTGTCCGTAAAGGGCAGCAGTAAGGTCGTCGTGCCGAACCATATGACGATATCGCCGAGCTTGCTGCCATCACACATCACATCTGCCGACGGAAACTCTCGGTGTCCGTGCCGAGGACGTTCTCGCCGAAAAGAGAAGGACGGTGTACCGAACGAGGAGATGATCCAACGACGTTCGGTTCACTACAATTATCACCATTGTCGTCGCCGATTCCGCTCACTTCGAGCCGTTTCGGGTCAACGCGTCCCGACGGGGGCTTGAAACACAGATCGTGTACGGCGTCCGAGATTTGGCGTCCGGCTTTATCCCCGGATGACGGCGCCTCCCGGTGTCGAGTGCAGCTATTGGACGGGACTGCGCATGGACGCTCGGCTATACGACTTTCGACGATGGTTCCCGAGGGGTGGAAGAACAATGCCGTCGACATGAGCGGCGGTGAATGCTCGTTCCTCTCCGCCGCCTCGGTGGGCGCCTCCGGCATCTTCCTGCCAGGCGCGCATGAGCGACCGGGAACGAGATAGCGATCGCCGTCGGAAATCAGGAGAGCCGAGATGAAACCGAGGGATACGGAGGTCACCAGACGTGACTCGATGAAGCTTGCCGGCGCGGCGGTCGTCGGCATGGCTGCATTCAGCGGCGATGCATCCGCACAATCGGCCGGAGCTGCGCCAGGGGCTGCAGTCGCAACGACGCGGAATTTTCCCACCGGATTCTACTGGGGCACCGCCACTTCGGCGTATCAGATCGAGGGTGCGTGGAACGAGGACGGGAAGGGGCCGTCGATCTGGGACACGTTCGCGCACACGCCGGGCAAGATCAAGAACGGCGATACAGGCGACGTCGCCAACGACCACTACCATCGCTACAAGGAAGACGTGGCGTTGATGAAGGACATCGGCGCGAATGCCTACCGGTTTTCCATCTGCTGGCCGCGAATCTTTCCCACGGGCATCGGGCAGCCGAACATGAAGGGCCTCGATTTCTACGACCGCCTGGTCGACGAGCTGCAGGCTGCCGGTATCGAGCCGTTCGCCACCCTCTACCACTGGGATCTACCCCAGGCCCTGCAGGACAAGGGCGGCTGGCAGAGTCGTGACATCTCCGAGGCGTTCGGCGACTACGCCGGCTACGTGGCTGGGAAGCTCAGCGACCGCATCCGCCATTTCTTCACCATCAACGAGTTCCGCTCGTTCACGGACGGAGGTTACCGTGGTGCCGAAGTCCAGACCGGCTCCGGAGTGATCCGCCTGGAGGCAGCGCCCGGCCTACGGCTTGAACTGGCTGGACTCAATCAGGTTCGGCATCACTCGGTGCTCGGCCACGGGCTCGCGGTACAGGCCATCCGGGCCAGGGCGAAGGCTGGGACCAAGGTCGGTTTCGCCGAGGCGATCCATTGCGCCGTTCCGCTGATCGAGTCGCCTGAGCACATCAAGGCGGCGCAAACGGCTACGCGCGAGGCGAACGCACCATTCCTGACCGTCATGCTCGAAGGCAAGTACACCGACGCATACCTGGAGCAGGCCGGCAAGGACGCGCCGAAGTTCACCGACAGGGACCTGAAGATCATCGCTTCGCCCACGGACTTCGTAGGGATCAACGTCTATAAAGCGGCCTTTTATGCGCTCGCCTTCGACAAGGCGCCGGGCTGGCGCCAAGTTCCCTTTGCCAGGTCGCACCCGACGATGTTCAACCATTGGCTCTCGCTAAGCCCCGAGACGATCTACTGGGCGCCCAAGTTCGTGCAGTCGCTCTGGGGCGCGCGGGAGATCTTCATCACCGAGAACGGCTGCGCCAGCGACGACGTGCTCACAGACGGCGGCATGGTTTACGACACCGACCGGGTCATGTTCTTGCGCGCCTATCTGACGGCGCTACAGCGGGCGGCAGCCGACGGCGTTCCGGTAAAGGGATATTTCCAGTGGAGCGCGATGGACAACTTCGAATGGGTCAACGGCTTCGGCGACCGTTTTGGGCTCGTGTACGTGGACTTCAGGGCGCAGAAACGGACGCCGAAACTGAGTGCCGCGTGGTTCCGCGAGACGGCGCGTCGCAATGCCGTCGCATGAGGCGCCGTGGAGACGACAGGATGTGACTTGCGCCCCCTGCGAATTCGCCGACATCGCCTGCCTTGTCGCTGACGATCCTGGCCACGACGCCGATGACGGCAATGAACGATGCCAGTGGTCGCAAGATCCTTCTCGAGTCAAGGCGCAGGTCGGCCAGAGCCGGTGACGGCACCCGACAGACCGAGGCAGCGGCGCACGAACTTTTCGACCTCGAGAATCGCCAATAGCAGGATGCCCGTGAGCAGGATCATCAACCCGTTCCAGAGGGAAACCGGCCGGGTTCCGAACAGGGACTGCATGAAAGGCAGATAGGTGAACGCGAATTGCGATGCGCTCGCGGCGCCCACGCCGATGAGCACGGCGGGCGTACCGAGCACGCCTTGCCACGTCAGTGATGTGGTCCGAAGGTAGCGGACGCTGAAAAGATAGAAGATCTCCAGGACAACGATCGTGTTCACCACGATCGTGCGGGCTTCCGCGACGGACAGGCCCTGTCGCTCGGCCCATGAGAACATGCCGAACGCGCCGAGCATGAACAGGATCGAGACGAACACGACCCGCCACACCAGGAAACCGGAGAGCAGGGGCTCGTCGCCGCGACGTGGCGGACGACGCATCGCGTCGGGCTCGGTCGGCTCGAACGCCAAGGTAAGTCCGAGCGTCACGGTGGTGACCATGTTGATCCAAAGGATCTGGACGGCCGTGAGCGGAAGGGTCAGGCCAAGAAGGATCGCGCCGACCATGGCCAGAGCCTCGCCGCCGTTGGTCGGCAGCGTCCAGCTGATCGTCTTCTTGAGATTGTCGTAGACCGTTCGGCCTTCGCGCACCGCTGCGACGATCGAGGCGAAATTGTCATCGGCCAGAACCACCGCGGCGGCTTCCTTCGCCGCTTCCGTGCCTTTATGCCCCATCGCGACACCGACATCGGCGCGCTTGAGCGCCGGCGCATCATTGACGCCGTCCCCCGTCATTGCGACGACGTGGCCGTGCGACTGCAGCGCCTGGACGAGACGGAGCTTATGCTCGGGCGCGGCCCGCGCGAAAACGTCGATATCGGGTGCGCAACGCCGCAGTTCCTCGTCGGACAGCGCATCGGTGTCCGGCCCGGTCAGCACACGGCGCGTATTCTCGAGGCCGATCTGTGCCGCGATGGCGCGCGCGGTCACGGCATGATCGCCGGTGATCATCTTGACGCGGATGCGTGCGGCCCGACATTCAGCGACCGCGGTCACCGCTTCCTCGCGGGGCGGGTCGATCATTCCGACGAGGCCGAGCAGAGTCAGGTCGCGCTCGACGTGGTCGAACCGGAGCGTCCGATGACCTTCCCGTACGGGACGCACCGCAACCGCGAGAACGCGCCGACCTTGTGCGGCGAGTGCCTGCAGGCGGTCGTTCCAGTATGCAGCATCGAGGGGGGCATTCCCCTTGGCGGCCCGTTGTGTGGCGCACATTGCAAGGATCCGTTCCGGCGCGCCTTTCACATAGATCATACCCTGACCGGCATGGTTATGGTGCAACGTGGCCATGAAGCGATGACCGGCATCGAAGGGAATGACGTCCGTGCGGCGGAGCTTCTTGCCCGCTGCTTCGGGATCAATGCCGGCCTTGAGCGCGAATGCGAGGAGCGCCCCTTCCATCGGGTCGCCGTCGACGGTCCAGGCATCGCCGGCCTGGCGCAGGCATGCGTCGTTGCACAGGGCTGCTGCCAAAGCAATCTCGATCAACAGGGGCTCGTGTTCCGGTACGACCTCTCGTCCGTTCACGCGGAAGCCGCCATGCGGGGCGTAGCCCACGCCGCCGACATCGAACAGGTCTTCCGCCGTGGCGATGGTGCGGACCGTCATCTCGTTCTTCGTCAGGGTGCCGGTCTTGTCCGAACAGATGATGGAAACGGAACCGAGCGTCTCGACGACGGGAAGGCGCCGGATGATGGCCTTACGCGCGGCCATTCTCTGTACGCTGATGGCAAGGGCGATCGTCATGACCGCCGGCAGGCCTTCCGGAATGGCTGCCACCGCGATACCGACCACGGCCATGAACATCTCGGCCGGTGCATAGGCGCGGACGAGCACACCGAACGCGAAGACGGCAGCCGAGGCTGCGAGAATCCCGCCGGTCAGCCGGCGCCCGAACGCATTCATCTGCCGCACGAGCGGCGTCGTGAGAGTCTCGATCGACGTAAGCAGGGCGCTGATGCGACCGAGCTCCGTCGCCGCGCCTGTGGCGACGACCATGCCCGTCCCCTGGCCGGAGGTCACGAGCGTCCCGGAATAGGCCATTGAGCTTCGCTCGGCCAAAGGGACCTCCGCCGCCACCGGCGCCACGCTCTTTTCGACCGGAACCGATTCGCCGGTAAGGGCAGCCTCGTCGATATGAAGATGACGCGCCCGGATGAGACGGAGGTCTCCGGGGACGCGATCTCCCGCCTCCAGCACGACTAGGTCGCCGGGAACCAGGCGCTCGATTTCGATGCTCGTCCGCCGGCCGTCCCGGATGACGGACGCACGCGGCAACAACATGCTCCGGATGGCGTTCAGCGCTTTCTCTGCGCGGCCTTCCTGGAGAAAGCCGATGATGGCGTTGATCAGCACGACGCCGAGGATGACCGCCGCGTCGACGCCATGGCCGAGGGCGGCCGTGATGGCGGCAGCCGCTAGCAGGACGAGGATCAGGGTGTTGTTGAACTGGTCCAGGAACCGTCGAAGGGCTCCACGTGGCCTGGCTTGGGGCAGGCGGTTCGGTCCAAATCGTGCCAGCCGGTCTTGCGCATCCTGCTCGCTCAGGCCGTCCGGACCCGATTCGAGCACATCATAGACCTGTGCCGGAGAGATGGCGTGCCAATGGCGTGCGTCTTGCGTGGTCGCTGCGCCGGGGCCTGTCGGGCCGGGCGCATCCTTGCCTCTCCTTCGCCGTGCGTGGCGGTTTGGCATGTTCAGACAGGCCTCGGCGCGAGTGCGGTCCGGTAACGCAGGAGACAGCCGCAAAGGTAAGCGATACGCAGTTCGATGGCATCGATCTTGGCTTTGCCGGCTCGGGATGATTGGAACTCGGCCACACGGAGGAGGTTCTCGTTGAATGCCACGCTGGTTTCTCCGGACTGGTTAGCTGACCGACAAATCTGACTCGAATTCGGTCGAGCCGCCTTGATCCGATCCGGGTCGAATTCAACGCATGCCGATGCGCGGTCGGGAGAATTCGATGGTGATATCTCAATCGCAGCCATGGAGGCCGAGGCGTCATGCCGAAGATGAAGGCAGCCGTATTCGTCGAGCCGGGCCGGATCGCGCTCGATGAGAGGCCGATCCCCGACGTCGGGCCGCTTGACGCGCTCGTGCGCATTACGACGACGACGATCTGCGGCACCGACGTACATATTCTCAAGGGGGAGTACCCGGTTCGCAAAGGGTTGATCATCGGCCATGAACCCGTTGGCGTCGTCGAGAAGCTCGGGGCAGCCGTAAAGGGTTATCGCGAAGGTCAGCGCGTCATTGCCGGCGCCATCACGCCGTCCGGATACAGCAACGCTTCGCTGTGCGGCGACCATGCCCAGGACGGCCCCGGCACGGCCCATGGCTGGAAACCCATGGGCGGTTGGAAATTCGGCAACACGATCGACGGCTGTCAGGCCGAGTACGTCCTCGTTCCGGACGCGATGGCGAACTTGAGTCCGGTCCCCGGCGGTCTCACGGACGAGGAAGTCCTGATGTGTCCGGACATCATGTCGACCGGCTTTGCCGGCGCGGAGAGCGGAAACGTGCGCATCGGTGACACGGTCGCGGTCTTCGCGCAGGGTCCGATCGGACTGTGCGCGACGCTCGGCGCACGACTCATGGGGGCGTCGACCGTCATCGGAGTCGACACGATACCCGAGCGGATTACCATGGCCAGGCGCCTCGGGGCCGACCATGTCATCGATTTTCGTAAAGTGGATGTCGTGGACGAGATCCGCAAACTCACCGGCGGGCGCGGGGTCGATGTTGCGATCGAGGCTTTGGGTACGCAGGCGACGTTCGAGGCCTGTCTGCGGGTGCTGCGCCCGGGAGGTACGCTCTCGAGTCTGGGTGTCTACTCGGGCAGCCTGACCATTCCGATGGACGCATTCGCGGCGGGGCTCGGCGATCATAAGATCGTCGCCACCCTGTGCCCGGGCGGTAAGGAGCGGATGCGGCGCCTCATGAACGTCGTTGCCGCGGGACGTGCCGACCTTCGTTCGCTCGTGACGCACCGCTTCAAACTCGACGACATCGAGGCAGCGTATGAACTCTTCGCCCATCAGCGCGACGGCGTCCTCAAAGTCGCGATCACACCCTGACGGCAGCAACGGGGCGCACATCGTGTCTTCCTTGCCCGGTTTCCTCGAACCGGTACGGACCCATTACCCCGGATGACGGCGCGGAAACGGCGAGATTTTCGTCATCCCGGCACCGAGCCGCGCGCATCCGGCATCTTCGACATGATAGCCCGGCCCGGATCAGCGTGGGTTGAGTGCGAAAGGTCAGTCCATGGATGTCGCCAGCAGCCCGCTGCTTACCGACCTTTATCAGCTCAATATGATGCAGGCCTATCTCGATCAGGGAAAGGTCGAGACGGCCGTGTTCGAGTTCTTCGTGCGCAAGCTTCCGGCGCGGCGCAGCTTCCTGATCGCCGCGGGTCTCGAGCAGGCGCTTTCGTTCCTGGAGGAGATGCGATTCACGGACCAGGATCTCGCCTGGCTTGCCTCGACAGGGCGATTTGGACGCGATCTGCTGGATTATCTCCGTGACTTGCGCTTTACGGGCGACGTCGATGCCGTGCCCGAGGGCACGACCGTCTTTCCAAACGAGCCGCTTCTGCGAGTGACGGCGCCGCTTCCGGTGGCGCAGCTCGTGGAAACGCGGCTGGTGAACTTGATTCATTTCCAGACGCTCATCGCGTCGAAGGCGGCGCGCATGGTGCTGGCGGCACGGGGGCGGCGGTTGATCGACTTCGGGTTGCGACGCGCGCATGGGGCCGAGGCCGGCTTGCTTGCGGCGCGCGCCAGCTACATCGCCGGATTCGACGGCACGGCGACGGCATTGGCCGAGCCGCTTTACGGGATTCCGATCTATGGCACGATGGCGCATTCCTTCGTTCAGGCCTTTGCCGACGAGGCGGCGGCGTTCGAGGCGTTCGCACGGGCACGGCCCGACAACCTGGTGTTGTTGATCGATACCTACGACACCGAAGCGGCGGCGCGGAAGGTGGTGGCGCTCGCCCCGCGGCTCGAGGCGAGGCGCATCCGCATCCGTGGGGTACGGCTCGACAGTGGCGATCTGCTCGAGTTGTCGCGCCGCGTGCGACGCATTCTCGACGATGGCGGACTTCGCGACGTGACGATCTTTGCGAGCGGCGGGCTCGACGAGGACGAGATCGCGGCGCTGGTTGCCGCGGATGCGCCGATCGACGGGTTCGGCGTGGGGACGAGCCTTACGACATCGCTCGACGCCCCGGCGCTGGATTGCGCCTATAAGCTGCAAGAGTATGGCGGCATCGCGCGGCGAAAGCGTTCCGCCGGAAAGGCGACCTGGCCCGGCCGCAAGCAGGTATGGCGACGGCGGGGATCCGATGGACGCATCGCCGGCGACGTTCTGACGGTCGACGGCGACCCGCAAGCAGGCGAGCCGCTGATCGTCCCGGTGATGCGGGCCGGCCGTCGCATCGGGCCGACGCCCGGACTGAACGATATCCGGAAGCGGGTCGCAGACGCGCTCGCCACGCTGCCGGAAGGTCTGCGTGCGCTTGCACCCGGTGCTAGTTACCCCGTGGAAGTGGCGCCGGCGCTGCAAGCGCTGGCAGATGAGGTCGACCGCCGGCTGGCAAGCATGGCATGACGCTGTACGGAGAGGCCGTAATCACGAGCGTGCGCGCTAGACGCCCCGGCGGCGTGCCCGCGCTCATGGCTGGTGCCGGTCCCGCGCCGGGCTGATTGATCGTGCATCGGTTGCGAGCCGGTTTGCCCACAGCAACGAAAGAGCCAGTGAGGCTTCGGATGAACACGACGCCGAATCCGTCCCGACCGGATCCCAGCCGGCCCGCCGAACCCGGGCGCGCGCCGGCGCCCGACCTGCCGATCAACACGCCGCCTGAAAAGGGACCGCAAAAGCCGGAACCGGTTCCGCCGGGTCCGGTTCCACCGACGCCCACGGCAGGCGCGGGCCGAGGCGGCGCAGCATAGGCCGAACCGGAGGCAGATCCGCGTCCGATGTTCCGGGCAACCGGCGGAACGTGGATCTCGTTCGTCGCGTTGGCAAAGCGACCCGTTATTCCCTGGGAAGATGGTGGACGAGATGAAGGCTGTGCGTATGCATGCGTTCGGCGGGGCCGACGTTCTGGCACTGGAAGATGCGCCGATGCCGACGCTCGAGCCGGGTGAGGTCCTGGTCAGGGTCCATGCGGCCGGCGTCAATCCGGTGGACTGGAAGATCCGTGAAGGAAAATTCAGGACTAAAGCGGCGCTTCCGCTGACACTCGGGCGCGACGCGTCGGGTACGGTCGAGGCGGTCGGATCCGGCGTAACCGAATTCAAGGTCGGCGATGCCGTCTATGGGATGCTCTATTCGCACGGCGGCGGCTACGCCGAGTTTGCCGTGGCAAAGGTGGACGAGATTGCGCTGAAGCCGCGGTCGCTCGATCACGTCCACGCTGCGGCGGTGCCGCTCGCCGCGACGACAGCGTGGCAGGGGTTGATCGATCACGGCAAGGTCCGGTCGGGCCAGAAGGTTCTGGTACACGGCGCCGCGGGAGGTGTGGGGACCTTCGCGGTCCAGTTCGCGAAGGCGCGGGGCGCATATGTCTACGGCACGGCTTCCGGCGATCATCTGGCGCTCCTGCGCGAACTCGGGGTCGACGAGGCGATCGATTACAGGACGACGCGCTTCGAGGACGTCGTCCATGACGTCGATGTCGTCCTCGATCTTGTCGGCGGCGAGACCCAGGAGCGGTCCTGGAAGGTTCTGAAGAAGGGCGGGCTGCTGATCTCGACCGTATCCGAGCCGTCACAGGAGGCGGCAAACGCGCACGGCGTGCGCGCAATGGTGTACATGGCGAAGCCGAATGCGGCAGAGCTGGCCGAGATCGCGCGCATGATCGACGACGGAACCGTCAAGCCCGTGGTCGCAATGGTCCTTCCATTGGCCGAAGCCCGCAAGGCGCACGAAATCAGCCAGAGCGGCCACGCGACCGGCAAGATCGTTCTCGAAGTCGCCGCCTGACCAAGGGCGGCGTGCAAAGGCGTCATATGCCCGACGCCGAGGGGACGATGTGGGGCATCGTCCTTCGGCCGCCGAGCGCGGCCTTTTTCCGGAACGGGCATTTTCCCGCACCGTTGTGGTCCGTAAGCGTCGTTTGCGGGCGCTCGCAAGGCCGGATTGCGGGGCGGCGCCCGGCGTTCTCCGACACGGGTCCGGCGATCGTCCCGGTCCGGGCGATATGCTTGGCTCCCGCGTGCATCGACGGGACAGATCCGTCAAGAGGAAGAAATGTCGAAAACCCTGCTTTTCGCGGTCGCATTCACGCTCGCGGCGGTGCCTTGCGCGCGGGCGGCAAGCTGTGACGAGGAGATTGAACTCTTTGCGAAGCAGTACGATCTGCTCGCGGATCTGCCGCGTGCCGAGCCGCCCGCCGGTGCCCCGGCGCCGGAGCCCCCCGCAACGACAGAGTCGCGCGGCGTGCCGCCGGAGGCGCTGTCCCGGTCGGGCGGCGTCGTTGAACCACCCGAGCAAGGGCGAACCGTGACGATCGAGCCGCCGCCGACCGGCGATCCGATGCCGACCACACCGGAGGTCAAGCCGCATACGGCCGAGCGGCCCTCGCAGGGCACCGCGGAACTGGGCGCTGCGAAGCGGATGCAGATGCAAAGTCTGCTGAATGCGGCACGCGCGGCCGAGCGGCAGGGAAGGGAAGCCGAATGTTTCGAGCGGCTTGGGGAGGCTCGGGCCATTCCGGAGCCGGGATGACCGGGCCGGGAAGCCGATCCGCTTGTCTCGGCGCCAGGGGGGGGCGCTGCGGAAGTTTCGAGCAAGGATGTGCACGAGCCGATCAAGCGATGAACGCTTGATCGGCACACCGGCAAGGTCGCAATCGCGTGGAAAGCGACCGTTCGGCGGAACCCGCCGAACGGCTCGATAGCGGGCAAGACCGACCAGTCGTATTGCGGTCGTGCGTGGATATTCTGTTCTGTCTTAGATGCGTCGTTTTGGCGAAGGTGCTCTGTCGGAATCTCCCGAATTCGGCTCGCCTTTCGGTTCGATCAGGAGGACCTTGACCTCTTCCGCGGCTCGAGGACGATGCACAACGCCTTTCGGAACCACGAAAAGTTCACCGGCTCTGACCACCTGAGAAGGCTGCCCCTCGATATCCATGATCATTTCGCCTTCGAGGACGTAGAAGAAATCGTCCGTCGTGTCATGCTTATGGAAGGGATACTCGCCCTTGAATTTCACCACCATCACATCGTTGTCGTTGTAGTCGGACACCACATGAGGATCCCAATGACTCGAGAACAGGGCCAGCTTCTCGGAAAGATTGATCGGCTTCATCTGAGTGTTCCTGGGTTTTGGGCTATCCACATCCCCTTGATGGTTCAGGGTCAGCGCTTCGCAGACCAATTATAGATGATGCAAATAGGCTTGGGTCGATTCACGGGGGAAAACCTGTGCGGACTGTTCCATATAGTCTTTGCTCGCCGATATAAATCACTGACGTTGCTTCCCGGAATGCCCTTGGTTTGAACTGACTTCATTGGAAACCGGACCGCTTCGTTCGGCAACCCGGACGATAATTGGCAATGGGGTCGAAAATGCGCGCGGGCCTGCCGCATCAGCTGCTCGATCCGGCGAAGCCCGATTCACCTTTGCTGGAAGGGCGCGTGGATTCGCAATCGGTGCGCTGGCCAAGCCAGATGCTGCCAAGGACAAGACCGCAGCCGATCAGCTGAAACACCGTCAGCCGCTGATCCAGAAACACCCATCCCAGCAACACCGCTGTAAGGGGACTAAGGAAAAGTAGCAGTGACACCGTTGCCGATCTGAGCCGCGCAACGCCTCGGAACCAGAGAACGTAAGTCAGCGCCGCGCCGATCAGTCCGAGCCAGGCGAGCCCCAGCAAGTTGCCCGCGCTGGGCACCGGAACGGGTGGTTCGAAAAGCAGAACGGCCGGGACCAGAAGAACGCCGCCGGTGGTCAATTGCCACCCTGTCAGCGTAAGCGGTGACACCGGCGGCTGCCATTTGCGGGTCAGCACCGTACCGAGCGCCATGGAAGCGGCTCCGGCGAGACCTGCAGCGACGCCGAGTACGTCCAGCGCCGCATTGGGCGTCAACACCATCAGCGCCACACCCCCGACCCCTGCAAGGGCAGCGAGAATAGACAACCGCCGAAGTGGGCTGGCAAGCAGGACGGAGGCGAGGAAAACCACCATCAGCGGCTGAACCGACAGCACCGTCGCGGCGACTCCGCCCGGAAGCCGATAGGCCGCAACGAACAGCAAGCTCAGGAAGATGGCGATGTTGAGGGCGCCAAGGGCGAAAGCGCGCACCCACCAATGGCCTGTCGGCAATTGCCGCACGACCATAAGCAGGAGTAGCCCCGCAGGCAGGGCGCGAAGCATGGCGACCGTCATCGGGGAATATTCCGGCAGGAACTCGGTGGTGACGATGTAGGTGCTGCCCCATATGGCCGGCGCAATCGCCGTCAGCAGCAGGTCGGACGTGCGGGTGGTCATGAAAATTCCAAAACTTCTGCACGAGTGCGGTTACCTCCGGCGGCCTTGGCTTGATCATAAGCCAGCCGGCGCAACAGCGACTTTTGCTCCGGGTAGATCCGCAGGTTGTAGGCAGTCGGCGCGCATTGCGAGCCGAACCAGTTGCTCAATCTCGGCATCCGTCAATGTGTGAGAGGGATCGAAAAAGGTTGACCGATACGCGGCGCTCTATCAGGGAAATGATGGGGTTCATCATCTTGCCTTCCGGAAGGGTATCGCCGGAAGGGCATACGTATTCATCAAATCGGACCGACTCTCTATGCAGACTATCCATTCCGGCAGTACATCGCCTCGAAAATTCGCGCCTTCCTCGATTTTCTGATCGAGGACCTTTCAACGCCGTAGCGGATCGTGTACGCCCGGTGCTGTTTCGCGCCGACGTTCAAGCGCCGTGCGACGCTCAACGCGTACTCTGCGGCAGGCTTGTTGTCCCGCGACCGGACGGAGTGACGATCTTCTCCAGAAACGCGAAGAGAAGCTCGTCCGACCGTCTCGGGTTTCCTCGTCACGCAGCATCGCATAGCCGCGAGGCCTGGCGTTCAGAACCGTGAAAAGCAGCCGATTGAACTTGCGCGTGATCGGCAGGCCGGTTTTCTCGTCGTGCGGCATGCTGCGGCCGTCGATGCGGATGCGGCAGTCGCGCAGGGAAAAACATACGCGCTTCGGTTCGAGCGCGTTGCCATCCCATTGATGATACGCTTTCGCGAAGACGTGCAGTTCGACGGCCGAGCCGCCGCGCCGCAAGCCTTCTCCTGCGAGGCCGGCGTTGCGCCGGAGCGCCCCGGAACGGCCTGGCTTGTTACGACTGGGCGGCTGTGGCTGGGAAATGAGGGCGCGTCGCGACGTCGCGATCATCCGGGCATCTGACGAGACACCCACGCGCGAGGCGGCATCGGTCGCATTTCCTGTACCGGCCTATCGGGAGGCCGGGACGAATCGACCGATCGGTCCGTGATGTCGGCCGCGACTCGCGCCGGCCGAGATCATCGACGACCGTCGATAGGTGTCCGCGGGGCGGTTCGTGATGCGCGAGCCGCGATACGTGCCGGGCGGGTGCGCGGCGGTTTTTCGGCGATTCCCCACCTATGCAAGCCGGATCGCGATCACGAGACGCGCACCCCGGTCGCAGACCTCACGCGTCAAGGCGCCGGCCGTGCTGGATGAGGATGCGCCGAACCTCCTGCGTCGCCTGCACGATGTTGCCGCCCGGGTGACGCTCCAGCCAGGCCCAAGCCGCAAGGTTCACGGCGGTTCGTTCCGACGCACCGTGTCCACGGGCCTGATCGAAGCGGTCGAGCACCAATCTGTCGATACCGACATCCTCAACGACGTTTGAGGCTGGATCCTGACCCATCGGATTATCCACACGTTTCGAGCAAGGCGCGGAAACGCGACCGGCCGCGCCGCGCCATCCGAGCATCCAGGCGTCCAACGGCGGTCCATGGCGCCCGTTCCCGGCCGACATCGGGAGCCGGCGGCGCTCGACCGGCTCGGCAAGACGTCGAAACATCTCGCGACCCGAACTGCCGACACCTGCCGGCCTGTCCGCACCTTCGCCGGTCGTCTGCCACAGAGATCGGTCAAAAACCGCTAGGACATCGCCGAAGGTAACGCTGAAGTCGCGGCGGGCCACCGTCACCCGCGGTCTCGTCACCGCTCCGACCGGCTGCTTGACCGGCCCTAAGCTCCCTTGGCCTTTACTTCGATCCGCCTGGCGCGCTGCTGCGCTTCGGCAGGTCGCGGCAGCATGATCCGAAGGACGCCGTTTTCGAAGCTCGCCTCGACCTTGGCCGGATCGGGCTCGAACGGCAGCGCGAGCGTGCGCGCGAACATGCCGTAGGAGCGCTCCATGATGTGGTAGGTCCGGCCTTTCTCCTCCTGCTCCGCTTTGGCCTCGGCGCGAATACGAAGCATGTCGCCGTCGATCCGGACGTCGAGATCCTTCGCGTCGACGCCGGGCAGGTCCGCCACGACCTCTATACCCTGTTCGGTCTCGCTCACATCCATGCGCGGTCGCAACATGGCCGGCTCCGCGGCGCCGGCCGTGTTCGGCCAGCGGAAGAAGTCGTCGAAGAGCCGATCCATCTGCTGCCGCAATGCGACGAACGGATCGAAGGGCCGCGGCGCGGACGCGGTCGAGCGTTCTGAGGTCACGGGTACGCGCGAAGCCATTCTCGCCTCCTTGTTTGTGATGCGATATCGCCGCCAGCGCGATCGCGAGGCGTCGGACACGCATGTAAATTCGGTTCCCAGGCCTGGGTTCCTGCGCGTCTTCGCGAGGAGGCCGCGGGTCCCGAGGAACGGGCGTGCGGATCGCAGGTCGTTCGGGCGAGGAGCGGGGCCCAGCGATCCCGCGGTACGACGCAACGGCGAAGGCAGAGTTCAGCCGAGGCAAGGACCGGCAGGTCGCGACCCAATCCGCGTAGGCGGGAATGGGTAGGGTGTTATCGGCGTGTCACCCGGGTATCGACCGGCAGGATGACACGGTGCCGACCGGCTGGTGCGTCCCTACGGCCCGCTTGAGAAGCTATGCGCCGTTCGGGGTCACGAGCGAGGCCGCCGGCGCCAGGGAACGGACTGCCGACATCGGATCATCGCCGAGAACGTGGAACGGAACCGGTCAGACGGTGGGCAGAAGCGTCGATGCAAAGACGTTCCGGATCGTTCCGGTCACGGCACGCTGACCGGGCGGGGCCGCGAATGCGGCCACCGCCCGGCGTCGACATCCCGGCGCGGGCATGCGGTCTCCGCACCTGAAGTGCGGAGACCGATGGCAGGTCGATCACCCCGGAAGATCCGAGGCCATGAGCTCCGGCGTCAGTCCCTGAGCTTCTGCATTCGAGAAGTTCAGCTCGATCTTCACGCCGTTTGGGTCCATCAGGAAGAGCTGATAGAGTCCCTGAGCATTGACCATGCGCTGACGGAACTCGACCTTCTGCTGACGGAGATGCTCGATCATCTCGCGCAGGCCCGTGCAGCGGAACGCAATATGGTCGATGACGCCGCTGCCCTCGAGCGCTTCGGACTGCTGGCCGAGATAGCGCTTGCGGTTTTCCGACGTGTTGGCGCCACCCTCGGTCACATGCAGGACGTCGCGGTCCCCGATGTACATCCATTGCACCGGAAACTTGAAATCCGGCGTGTAGCCGCGGGTCATACCCAACACACGCTCGTACCAGTCGCAGGTCTTCTCCACGTCTGCGGTCTGAACCAGGAAGTGCTCGAGATAGGTGAGGGGCATCGGAGCCTCCATCGCGAAAGGCCGGCCCGCGCCGGCCCGGATCAGATCACGCGGGTACGGATGGTGCCAACCCCTTCGACCCCGCCGGTCATGACGTCGCCGCGCTGCACGGGACCGACCCCCGCCGGCGTGCCTGTGAAGATCAGATCGCCGGGCTGCAGCGTGAACAGGGTCGAAAGGATGGCGATCATCTCGGGAATCTTCCAGATCAGGTCGCCGAGGTCGCCCTGCTGCTTCACGGTGCCGTTCACCTCGAGCCAGATGCGGCCCTTGGTCGGATGTCCGATATCGGCGACCCGACGCAGGCGCGAGCAGGGCGCCGAGTACTCGAATCCCTTGCCGGTGTCCCAGGGCCGGCCGAGCTTCTTGGCCTCGCCCTGCAGGTCGCGACGCGTCATGTCGAGGCCGACCGCGTAACCGTAAACGTGATCGAGCGCTTTGCTCGCATCGATGTTCGTGCCGCCCTTCGCGAGCGCCACGACGAGTTCGATCTCGTGATGAACGTCCTTGGTCTGCGAAGGATAGGGGAAATCGCCGTCGTTCGTGACGACGGCATCCGCGGGCTTCATGAAAAAGAACGGCGGTTCGCGCGTCGGATCATGACCCATCTCGCGCGCGTGCTCCGCGTAGTTCCGGCCGACGCAGTAGATGCGGTGGATCGGGAAGCGGGCGCTCGTGCCCTCGACTTCGAGGGTTGGGATCGCCGGGGCTTTGATCACATATTCCATTTTGCTTGTACTCCTGAATTGAAAAGGCTTCTCGCAAGCGATCGGCCGCACCGCATCAGCGGGGCGTTGCGTCGCCGCCTTCGACGATGACCAGCTCGACCTCGCCCGCGCCGGAGCGCCGAAAGGCGGAGGCTTCCTGATACTCGGGCGACTGGTGGCAGGCAACGGCCTGTTCCAGCGACGGAAACTCGATGACCACGAAGCGGTGGAACTTTTCGGGACCCTCGAGGATCTTGTATCTGCCGCCGCGCGCCAGCACCCGGCCGCCGTAGCGTGCGATGATCTCCGGCACACGGTCCGTGTATTTCTTGTATTCGACCGGATCGTTGATCTTGGAACGGGCAACCCAGTAGGCAGGCATTCAGTTTCTCTCCGACGTGCTGGTCTCGATCGATCGCGTCATAGACGGGTAAGGAACGTCGCCACCTGCGGGAAGACGGCGATGCACAGGATTACCAGAAGCAGGGCAACCCAGTAGGGCGCCGATCCCCGGAAAATGTCTCCGACCGTGACCTTCTCGTAGGGCAGCGCGGCCTTGACCGTGAAGACGAGGATGCCGAAGGGCGGTGTCAGCAAGCCGGTCTCGATGGCAAGGATGCCCAGGATCGCGAAGGCGATGGGATCGAAGCCGAGGGTGGCTGCGATGGGCGCGAAGATCGGTACGGTCAGCAGGATGATGGAAATCGAGTCGATGATGCAGCCGAGAATGAACCAGATCAGCACCATCACGGCCAGAATGCCCCAGTGCCCGAGTCCGGTCGCGAGCAGGAAATCCTGCGCCGCCTGGGTAAAGCCGGTCATCGACAGGACGCGCGAGTAGAGCTGCGCGCAGAACAACAGGAGAAGCAGCGGTCCCGACGTGCGGCCGACGTTGAGGATCACCTCCCACGTCTGGCGCAGCGTCAGTCCGCGGATCATGGCAAGGACGAGGGACGCCACCGCCCCGACGCCGGCGCCTTCGGTCGGCGTGAAGAAGCCCAGCCAGATGCCGCCGAGCACGCCCAGAACCAGAAGAATGACGAGGCCGGTGCCGAAGAACAGCTGCGCCAAACTTGCGTCGTGCATGTCCACGGCCGCGCCGTCGCCGACGACCTTCGCCCGGTTGTGGCGCGGCGCCTCGGACGCCGCGACCCCGGCCTCTCCGACGACAGCCGGGTTGAGCCACGCCGCAAGCATCGCGTAGGCGACAAAAAGGGCGGTCAGAAGAAATCCCGGAAGCACGCCTGCCAGAAAGAGCTGGCCGATCGACAGCTCCGTCAGGACGCCCCAGACGATCATGAGCACGCTGGGCGGGATGAGCATGCCTAGACAGGCACTGCCCGCAATGCAGCCGAGGGCGAAACGGGGCTGGTAGCCGTAGCGCTTCATCTCGGGGTAGGCGATCCGCGAGAAGGCGGCAGCGGCGGCGATGCTGACGCCGGTCACGAAGGCGAACAGCGCGTTGCTGATGATGGTCGCCACGGCAAGGCGGGCGGGCACCCGCCGCGTCAGGCGGTTGACCAGCGCGTACACATCGCTCGCGGCACCGCATTTGGCGAGAAAATCGCCCATCAGCATGAACAGCGGAATCACCGCGAACACATAGTCGCGTAGTGCTTCATAGGCAGTGTTCGCGACGAAGGTCCGGACGATCTCGATGTCGCCGGTCAGCAGATAGACGCCGAATGCACCCGTCACCCCAAGCGCAACGGCGAGATGGATGCCCCCGAAGACGAGTGCGAGAAGCACCACGACAAGCAGGATCATCTCGCCTGCGCCGAACATGCACTCAGTCCTTCTCGAGAAAATCGCGCCGCAAGCGCGTGCCGGGCGTCATCATCGGCTGCCTTCGCCTCCCGCGCCGAACAGCTCGCGGAGATTGGCGGCGGCAAGGCCAAGATAGTTCAGGATGACGAGAACGGAGCCGACGATCACGGAGACCCGCGCCGGCCAGACCGGCACGTGCAAGGCGCCTTCGCCCTCGAACTCGTTGCTGATCCACGCGTGCAGGGTCGGTTCGTAGCTTCCCCACACGATCAGGGCGAAAAAGCCGGCGCCCAGGATCATGCCGATCGTGGAGAGGACCAACTGGGGACGGCGACCCAGATTGGACACGAGAAAGTCGACGTGCAGCATTCCGCCGCTCCGGACCGAATACGCGGACAGGAGGAAGCAGATGATCACGATCGACATCGAGACGATCTCGGGCGTGCCCTGAACGGGGCTGTTGAAGAGTACGCGCCCGGTCACGTCGGCGGTCACGAGGAAGCCGAGGAGAAACGCATGGAGTCCGGCCACCACGAGCAGGCCGCGGGCGGTCCACTCGTTGAAGCTCGACAACATGCGCTCCTCCGTCTGCTTCCGTCAGTTGCGATACGAACGGCCGCTCGCCATTACTTGACTTCGTAACGCAGTGGCCATTTGTGACCGAGCTTCTCGGCCTCCTCCAGCGCAAGCTTCAGGACCTGACTCGCCGGCAGACCCATCTTGTCGAGCTCGTTGGCCTTCTCCTGCGGCCACCCGGCCAGCGTCTTTGCCCACTCTACGCGGACCGAGTCGGGCAGCTGCCGAACCTTGGTTCCGTGCGCCTTCAGTTCTTCGAGCTGCTTCGGATAGTTCTCCTCGTTCACGGTTCCCGTCTTCGCCTCGTATTCGCGCCCGACCTCGGCGATGATGTCCTGGACTTCCTTCGGCAGCCTGTTCCAGCGCGCCTTGTTGATGGTCAGGCCGTGCCAGGTGATCGAGCCGAAGCCGATCTCCGTGTAGTAGGGGCCGACTTCATACAGCTTGAAATTCACCCAGCCGGACGGGAACATGATCCAGCCGCTGTAAACGCCGGTCTGCATGGCCTGATAGGCCTCCGGCAGCGACGACTGCACCGGCACGACGCCCGCGTGTTCCAGCCACTTCAGGTTAAGGCCTGCGCCGGCGATCTTCTTGCCCTTGAGGTCGTCGAGCGTGTTCCACTCGAAAGCCGTGCCGAGATTGTACCCGTTGTCGGCGATGAGGCCGAGGAGCTTCTGGTTGTACTTGTCCTCGAAGACCTTGCTCATATAGGGCACTTTGTCATACACGGCGCGGGCGAGCTTCACGCTCTTGACCGGGCTCATCGTGCCGAAAGGCAGCATCACCTGGAATGCGTGCAGCGGCAGGTTCGACGGCTCGAAGCAGAAGCAGTAGCCGCCGATGTCGATGATGCCGGATTGAACGGCTTCCAGGGTATCGGCGACCTTCACCATCGCGCCGCCGTAACCCTCGACGAACTCGACCTTGTACTTCGTGCGTTCGGCGACGCGCTTGGTCACCTCGGGCACGAAGAAGTTCTGCATCAGGTTGACGTAGGTGTTGACGGGCGGATGGCCGGACGCGATCCGGAGCCGAATGGTCTCCTGCGCGGACGCCGCGGATATGCCGGCGACCGTCATGCACAACGCTACGGCTGAAGACAGCAATCGGATTTTCATGGTTCCTCCCACATGACGCCGACCGGCCGGGATCGCCGATCCGCTGAAGTTCATTTGCTGATTTCCGGTGATATTTCACTCGCGTGGCATCGGAGTCAATACGCCGCTTCGACGGCGCGACGCGGCGGCGCGTCCGATTTTCGGAAAGATGCGATTTTTCGGCCATATTTTCATTCCGCTGCCGGCGGCGATGTCGACGGCGACTCTTCTTGTCTTGAAAGCAGCGGGGAGTGTGATATTTCACAGTCATGCCGCGTCGGAAGGCCGAACCGTCAAATGGCTCGAATGCCGCGCCACTCCTGCGTGAGGACGTCTACGGACGCCTCAAGGAGGCGGTCCTCTCCTGCGCGCTTCAGCCGGGTTCGAAGATCTACGAGCAGGAGCTCGCCCTTTACTACAAGGTCAGCAAGTCGCCGATTCGCGACGCCCTGGTGCGCCTGCAGGCCGAAGGTCTGGTCGAGGTGCTGCCGAGGAAAGGCTATCGGGTCGCACCGATATCCGTCGCGGACGCGATCGAGCTGTACGAGATGCGGCTGATCCTGGAGCGCGCCTGCGTCGAGCGCGCCTGCCGCTTCGCCTCGGACGCGGACATCGAGTCGTTGGAACGCTTCCGGCGCGGCCCGACCCGCAACGAGCGCACGGTCTGGCTCGACTACAATCGCGCATTTCACATGGCGATCGCCAGCATCTGCGGCAGCCGCCGCCTGGCGCGCGCGACCATCGACGTCATCCGGATCTTCGACCGGCTGACCTGTGTGAGCGTCAGCCGGTTCGAGGGCGGTCAGGCGCTGCAGCGATTCGTGCGCGAGCACTGCGCGCTGATCGACGCCATCAAGCGCCGTGACTCGCGCCGCGCATCGGCGCTTGTCCGGTCGCACATCGAAAGCTCACGCAAGCGCATGCTCGAAGCGATCTCGTCGCTCGCGATCGTGCCGTGAGCTGGCCAGCGGTTTCGTTACGCCTAGGGGAGAACAGGGAATGACGATCAAGGCGCGCGTGGTCCGGTTCCATCGGGCCGGGGAGCCGGGTGTGCTTCAGCTCGACACGATCGAGCTCGGTGCGCCCGGACCGGGGGAGGTGCTGCTGCGCCAGACCGCGATCGGTCTCAATTTCCAGGATGTCTATCACCGCTCGGGCTTCTATCCGTTGCCGCTGCCGAGCGGCGTCGGGACCGAGGCGGCGGGCGTCGTGGAGCAGGTCGGGCCCGGCGTCACCGGGCTGGCCGTCGGCGACCGCGTCGCCTATGGCGGCGGCGCGCCCGGCGCGTATGCGGACTACCGGATCATGCCCGCGGATCGGCTCGTGAAGATCCCCGACGGCATCGCCGACGAAGTCGCAGCCGCGGTCCTCATGAAGGGCATGACCGTCGAGTATCTCCTCAACCGGTGCTATCCGCTCAAGGCCGGCCAGTTCGCGCTCTTCTACGCGGCGGCCGGCGGCGTCGGCCTGCTCGCCGGGCAGTGGGGACGGCATCTCGGCGCCAAGATGATCGGCGTCGCCTCGGGGCCGGAGAAGTGCCGGCTGGCCCTCGACAACGGATATTTCGCCGTGATCGACCGTTCGAAGGAGAAGATCGCCGACCGGGTGAAGGAGATCACCGGCGGCGAGGGGGTGCCGGTCGTGTACGACTCCGTGGGGCGCGACAGCTTCGACGACTCGCTGAAGTCGCTGGCGCCGCGCGGGTTCTTCGTCTCGTTCGGGACCACGACCGGCGCGCCGCCGCCGGTCGAGGCCGCGCTGCTGCAGAAGAACGGGTCGCTGTACTTCACGCGCCCGACGCTGGTGACCTATACGGCAAAGCGCGAGGATCTCGTCGCGTCGGCGGCAGCCGTGTTCGATCTCGTCGGCAGGGGCGTGCTCAAGCCGACGATCAATCAACGTTTCAAGCTCGAGGATGCCGTCGCGGCGCATACGGCGCTCCAGGCGGGCCGCACGAGCGGGTCGACGCTGCTGCTGCCGTGAGGCGCGCCATTCGGCACGCCCGTATCGCCGTCGATTTGAGGAGAAGTCCGCGCGGACGCGTGATCAACATGGCAGTGGGGCAAGCGAATGGCTGAAGCGCAGCGCGTAAGGGCGAACGGAATCGAGTTCCGCGTCCTCATCGAAGGACCCGAGGGGGCGCCGTGGATCACGTTCCTGCATTCGCTGGCAACGGACCTGTCGCTGTGGGACGAGCAGGCTGCTGCCTTCCGCGACCGGTTCCGTGTCCTGCGCTACGACGCGCGCGGGCATGGCGAGACACAGGCGCCGGCGGGACCGTACGCGATGGATGACTTCGTCGCCGACGCCGTTGCGCTCTGGGACGCGCTGGGGATTCAGCGCTCCCACGTCGTCGGGCTGTCGATGGGCGGCATGACCGGATTCGGCCTTGCGCTGGCGCACCGCAACCGGGTCGACAGCCTGGTCGCGGCGGATTGCCGCGCGGACGCGCCGGAATTCTTCCAGCGGATGTGGGACGAGCGCGAGCGTCTTGTCGCGCAGGGCGGACTTCCCGCGATCGAGGACATGACACTGAAGACGTGGTTTACCGAGACCACGCGGTCGCGGCGTCCCGAGATCGTCGAGCGCGTCCGGCGCATGATCGCGACGCCGCCGCTCGCGGGATATCGCGGCACGGCCGCCGCGCTGCGCGGTCTGAATTACAAGAGCCGTCTCGGCGAAATCGCCGTGCCCACGCTGCTGGTCGTCGGGGCGCATGACGGACCGCATCCGGCCGAAATGCGCGCGATGGCCGGGCTCATTCGCGGCGCGGGCTTCGTCGAAATTCCCGACGCGGCGCATCTGAGCAATCTCGAGCAACCCGAACTGTTCAACAGCGCCGTCGCCGCCTTCCTTGCAGACCTTGCGCGAGACGGCAACGTATCGGAAGGAAGGAGCAGCAGATGATCCGTGCGGCCGTGGCCGGCCTGGGTTGGTGGGGCAAGCATATCGTCCGCCGCCTGGCCGAATCGCAAAAGATCAAGGTCGTGGCGGCCGTCGAGCCGGCGCTGGACAAGCACGCGGAATTCGCCGCGCAGTACGGCTTGCCGGTAAAGCCCCGTCTGGAGGACGTCCTGGCGGACAAGAGCATCGACGCGGTGATCCTGGCGACCCCGCATTCGATGCACACGGCGCAGGTGACCGCCGCTGCCGCCGCCGGCAAGCACGTCTTCTGCGAGAAGCCGCTGGCATTGACCCGCGCGGATGCCGAGAAATCGGTCGCCGCCTGCAAGGCTGCCGGCGTCGTCCTGGGCATCGGGCACGAGCGGCGATTCGAACCGGCGCTCAAGGAGGTTCAGCGGCTGGTGACGAGCGGCGAACTGGGAACGATCATGCATGTCGAGGCGAATTTCAGCCACGACAAGCTCGCCAACGTACCGGTGACCGACTGGCGCTCGTCGCCGAAGGACGCGCCGGCCGCCGGCATGACCGGCATGGGTATCCACCTGACCGATGCGTTCCTTGCGATGTTCGGGCCCATTACCGAGGTCTTCGCCTCGACGGCGCAGCGCGTGCGTTCGGCTGAGAACGGCGACGTGGTCTCGGTCGACGTGCGGTTCGCCTCGGGCGCCACGGGCTATCTCAACGCCATCCTGGTCACGCCGCTGTATCTGCGTTTCACGGTATTCGGTTCCAAGGCGTGGGTCGAGGTGCGCAACCACACCCATCCCGATACGCCCGGGCCGTCGACGCTGACGCTGCAGCGCAGCGGCGCCGCGCCGGAGGTGAGAACCTACGAGTGGACCGATTCGGTCCGCGAGAACCTCGAGGCGTTTGCCGACGCCTGCGAAGGACGCGGGACCTATCCGTTCACGGATGCGCAGAAGATCGGGAACATCGCCGTGCTCGAGGCGATCTGCCGGTCGGCGGCGACGAAAACACTGGTAACGCTTGACTAGGTGAGGAAAGCGCGATGGGCGGCAAAGTCGGTGTCATCGGCCTCGGCATCATGGGATCGGCAATCGCGACCAATCTCGTCCGCAGCGGCTTCTCGGTCGCCGGGTACGACGTCGTGGCGGAAAGGCGGGAAATGCTTGCCGAGCGCGGCGTCGCGCCGGCCGCAAGCGCACGCGCCGTCGCAGAGGCATCCGATGTCGTCATCACGACGCTGCCGAGCGCTGCCGCCCTTCACGACACGGTCGGGGGCGACGACGGATTGATCGCATCCGGGCGCCGCGGCCTGATCGTGGTCGAGTGCAGCACGCTGCCCATCCGGGACAAGGAGCGCGCGCGGGACGCGCTCGCGGCGGCGGAAATCGTGCTGCTCGATTGCCCGTTGAGCGGCACCGGCGCCCAGGCCGCGGTCAAGGATCTCCTCGTCTACGGCAGCGGCGACCGTGCAGCATTCGATCGCTGCATTCCCGTCTTCGACGGGTTTTCCCGAGGCGCCCATTACCTCGGCCCGTTCGGCAACGGCAGCAAGATGAAGTTCGTCGCGAACCTGCTGGTCGCGATCCACAATGTGTCGGCCGCCGAGGCGTTCGTGCTGGGCATGAAGGCAGGCCTCGATCCCGAGACGATCTACAAGGTCGTCGGCGACGGCGCCGGCAGCTCGCGCATGTTCCAGGTCCGCGGGCCGATGATGGTCAAAGGGGATTATGCCGATGCGACGATGAAGGTCGACGTGTGGCAGAAGGACATGAAGATCATCGGCGAATTCGCCGCGGAGCTGGGCTGCCCGACGCCGCTGTTCTCGGCCAGCGCCTCGATCTATACCGCAGCCCTGGCGCAGGGGCACGGCAAGGAGGACACTGCGTCCGTCTGCGCCGTGCTCGAAAGACTCGCGGATCTCCATCGGCAGGTATGAGTTGAGGTCGCCGGCGGCGGCGGGCATGTTGGGGCGCGAAGAGGGGCGGACAAGAAATGGAATCACTCTCGCTGGACGTTGCGTGCCTGATCGCCGACAAGGCGCTGGAAAAGGGACGCGAACTGAAATTCGCGCCATTGACCGTCGCCGTGCTCGATGCGGGCGGGCAGCTCAAGGTCCTGAAGCGGGAGGATGGCGCAAGCCTCCTCAGGCCCGAGATCGCCATCGGCAAGGCCTGGGGCGTGCTCGGGATGGGGTTCGGCGGCCGTGAGCTCGCACGGCGCGCCGCCAAGATGCCGATGTTCTTCACGGCCCTCAACGCGATGTCCGACGGCCGGATGGTCCCGGTGCCGGGCGGGGTGCTCATCCGCGACGCGTCGGGCCGGGTCGTCGGGGCGATCGGGATCAGCGGCGAAACCTCCGAGAACGACGAGATCTGCGCCGTGTACGGCATCCAGGCCGCCGGGCTCGTGGCGGACACGGGGGACGCGCCGGTTTGAGCCGCGGCGACCGGCAGGACGAAGATCGGTCGGCCTGCCGCCCCATGCGTCGCATCTTCAATCAACGCTGACGTCCGGCAAGAGAATGGCTGCGCCTTCCGAGTCCAGGTCGAAGGATGTGTCGCGCTCGCTGATCGTGCTGAGCACCGCGACGTTCTGTTCGGGGGCAAACATGCGGGTGACCGACCCGCTGCTGCCGCAGATCGCCGAGGCGTTCGCGATTCCGGTCGGCGACGCAGCCATCATCGCGACGGCGTTCACCGTCGCCTACGGAATTTCCCAGGTCTTTTACGGCCTCCTGGGTGACCGTATCGGCAAGTACACGGTCGTGACGTTTGCCGTGCTCGTCTCCGGCCTCGGGACCGCCGCCGGCGCTTTTGCCGGCGACGTTCCGGTTCTGGCCGCCTTGCGGCTGCTGAGCGGCTGCACGGCCGGCGCGATCATTCCGCTCGGAATGGCCTATGTCGGCGATGTCGTGCCGTTCGAGCAAAGGCAGGCGGTGCTGGCCAAGTTCATCTCCGGACAGATCATGGGCATGCTGGCCGGGCAGGCCCTGGGCGGCATCCTGGGGGAATATTTCGGATGGCGCGGCGCCTTGCTGTGCCTCGGCGCGCTGTTCGTCCTCGTGTTCCTGATGCTCGCCGCCGAGCGGCGATCCGGCCGGGTGGTCGAGGTGACGACGCGTGCCGGTACGGGCGTCCTGCGCCAATACAAGGCGCTTCTTCAGTCCCGCCGGGTGCGCCTGATCACGGGGACCGCCTTCGTCGAAGGCATGCTGGTCTGGGGCGGGCTCACCTTCGTCGGCGCGTATCTTCGCCAAGTGTACGGCCTGGGATTCGACACCGTCGGTCTTCTGCTGGCGTCGTTCGGTCTCGGCGGGCTGATGTACGTGACGACGGCACGGCAATTCCTCGGGAAGCTGGGGGAGGGCCGCATGGTCAGGTTCGGCGGGGCGACGCTCGGCCTCGCCTTGCTGTGCATCGCGGCAGGGCCGCCCATCTGGATGTTCGTTCCCCTGATCATCGCGTCCGGCATGGGGTTCTACCTCATGCACAACACGCTGCAGACGCACGCGACCCAGATGGCGCCCCAGTCACGCGGCCTCGGCGTCTCGTTCTTTGCTTCGTGCTTCTTTCTCGGCCAGTCGCTCGGGATCATGATTCTCGGCTGGGTCGTCGACCATGTCGGCTTCGAGCCCGCCTTCGTGTCGGTGGGGATCCTGGTCGCGGCGCTTGCCGCGTTTCTGGCGTGGCGACTGGGCCGGGACCGCTGACGGGATTTCCTAGGACACGACGATACCGTCGGCGACGGCGGTCTCGCGCATCACGGCCTCCGGCGTCCGGTACCGTTCGGCCATCTCCCGCTCCTGCGCGGTGCGGATTTGCGCCTGCATATAGGCACCGAGGTGACGGGCATGCCCGACGACCGCCCTGCCGAAGCGCAGGCGCGCGTCCTCGAACGCGGCCAGGCCGGCGGCAAGCGAGTCCGATTTCGCAAGCGCCTCCGTCAGCGCCAGCGCATCGCTCCCGGCCTTGGTGACGCCCATGCCGCAATGGGGGCGGGCCACGAAAGCGGCATCGCCGAGAATGGCGACGCGCCCGAAGACGAGCCGCGGCGACTCGAGATCGTAGATCGGCTGAAAGAAGGGCTGCTCGGTCACCCGAACGACCTCGGCGAACTGCGGCGACAGCACCCGTTCGGCGGTATCGCGAAGGTCGGCGATCACGCGCGCGCTGACGAGGTTGGGCGGAATTCCGTCCGGATGCAGGCGTCCGCTGTCGTCCGTCAGCAGTCGGCGGAGTTCCACATGTTCGTCGGCCGGGCGATACCAGACCCAATTGAAGCGGCGCCGGCCGGGCGCCGTCGTATTGTCGGCGCCGGCCACCGGATATCCCAGCATCTGTTCGCGCGGCGGCAGGCAGAAGGCAAACCGTTCGAACATCGCGGCGTGGGTGGCGGCCGTGAACGCCCGTTCCTCGGCGAGGCCGCGCCAGGCGACGTACCCGGCATAAATGGGGCGCACGTCCGGCAGGAAGAAGCTGCGGACGGTGGAGCGAATGCCGTCGGCGCCGACGATGAGATCGCCCGAGACCCGTTCGCCGTCGGCAAAGATCGCCGTCGCCTGCCGATCGTCCTGCTCGATGGCCACAAGCGCCTTGCCGAGATGGTAGCGTCCGGACGGCAATGCGTCCTTCAGCGCCCAGTAGAGCCGGCTCCAGGCCGTAAGGATTTGGCGGCAGGGGCGTTCGCCCACGACCTCACCCGCGGGCCCGAACGTGATGCGCCCGGGCACCTCGACGCCGATCGTGCTGTCGATGGTGACCCCGGCCCGCCGCAGCACGTCCATGAGTTCGGGATGCGTGACGATACCGGCGCCGCGGCCGGACAATTCCGCGGTCGAACGTTCGAAGACCGCAACGTTCCAGCCGGACCGATGCAGGAGATTCGCCGCGAACAGCCCGCCGAGCGACCCGCCGACGATGATGGCGCGGCGCGGGGCAGCAGAAGACGTCATGGACCTGTCTCCGGCAGACGGGCTCAGGCGCTGGCGGATACCTCGGACCTCGCCGCGGCGATCTCCGATGCCGGATAGTTGAGCTCGATCGTGACGCCGTTCGGGTCCTCGAGGAAGATCTGGTGCAGGTTCAGGTTGGGGACCGTGCGCTCGCGGAACGGAATGCCGTTTTCCTTCAGGCGCGAATACATGGCCGCAAGCCCGGTTGCGGTGAACGCGATGTGATCGATGGTGCCGGTGCCTTCGACGTCCTCGAGATGCTTTTCGCCGAGGTATTCGATCAGGCCCTGCGGGTCGTTCTTGTCGATGCCGACGATATGAACGACTGCGGTTCCGTCGTTGTAGAGCCACAGGCCCGGAAACTTGAACGGAGGCCGGGGGCCGACCTCGAATCCCATGACGTCGACGTAAAACTTCCGGCACTCGTCAAGTTTCGTAGTGCGAATCGAATAGTGATCGAGACGCTGGATGGGCATGGCTCTACTGCGGCTTCCGGAGCGTGGCCGGCCAAGGTTCTCAGGCCGACGCGACATCTGTCAAGCAAGCCGGGCGACCCTGTGCGGCTCCGCCATGTATGCTGAGGCGCCGATCACGATCCGCTGCGCGAACCGGCCGTCCGGGGCGGTTCGTGGGCGGCGCGCAGCGTCCATTCGACGACCCGCCGGATCACGGACCCCAGAGCCTCGTCGAAGGCAAACACGATGCTCTCGAGATCCGTGCCGCCGGCGCGCACGGTCTGTTCTGCCGTGTGTCCGCCGACGATCACGCGATCGGGCATGCGGATGAGTCGCGCGTTGATCCGGACCCGGACGAGGGGCGGGCCGGAGCCGTCATATTCCGCCTGAAATTCCCGCAGCTCCGGGCGAAGGATGAGGTCCGGCCGCAACGTCGCCGACTCACGGGCGACGGAGATGATCCTCCCCGAATTCTCGAACGACTCGATCAGCAGCGTTTGAACCATCGCCGGCGCCGTGTCGGTCCAGTTGGCATTGGCGTAATATTCCAGCGACACGGGCGAACGCTGCAGCGCGATCCGGCTGGTGCTGAGTCCGGCAGACGCGATCGGCCGTTCCACGACGAGCTGCCGGTTCAACTCGGGAAGATCCGGCGTGAAAGTGCTCTTCGGCGTCAGCGTGTATAGGTTCGGCGGCGCGCCGCCGCCGGGCAACTGGCAGGCGCCGAGCAGCAGCACGGCCATCAGGAGAAACGGCAGAACGCGGCAGCGGGGAAAAGCCGAGGTCATCGAGCCTCGAAGCCTTTCTGCTGATCGCCGAAGAGAAATCGTGCCGGGTCGCGTTCGAGCCGATAGGCAATCTGCGAAAGGGTCGCGACCAGCGTCCGCGTCTCGGCAATGAGCTGCGAAAAATCGTACAGACCCGAGTTCGTGAAATCGCGGATCGGAGGCCCGTTCTCCGCAACCAGCCGGTCGAGGTTGCGCCCGAGCCGCGCGAAGGAGCGGGCGGCCGCACGCATGTCGGTCATGGCCGCGTCCGCGTCGGTCGCGACCTTGCCGACTTTGGGGTCGATCTGCCGGATGAGATCGTCCAGTTCCACTGCCAGGGACTTCACCGCGGCCACGGTCGCCCGGAGGTCGGCCGTCGTCGCCGAGATGTCGGCGGCGGTTCGTTCGACCGCCCCCGACGAGCGGGCGAGGGCGCCGCTGAACGTTGCGAAATTGTCGAGAATGGCGCCGATCCTCTGCTGGTTCTCGGCGTTCAACAGGTCGTTGGCGCGCATCGCGACGGTGGACAGGCGCGAAAGAAGCTCCGGCGTGTTCTCGAAGACCTGTTCGATCGGCGACGGCACCGACGGAATCACCCCGCGCAGCTTGCCGGGGCGCGGTTCCAGCAACGGGGCAGCCTGCGTGCCGCCGGAAAGCTGAACGAAGCTGAGACCGGTGACCCCCTGCGGCCGCAGCGACGCGATCGTATCCGTCTTGATCGGCGTGCCGGGTCTCAGCGCAAGAGTCACTTCGATCAGCTCCACGTTCTCGGCATCGATCTCGATGCCGGCAACGGTACCGACCGGGACGCCGCGATAGCGTACGGGCGAACCGACGCTGAGTCCGGTCACGGAGCCGCGGAAGTACACGTAGTAATATGTGCTGTCGTCCTGGATCTGCGGGCGCGCAAGCCAGAACGCGAACCCGATCATGCCGACGATGAGCGTCAGCACGAAGATGCCGACCAGGAAATAACTTGCCCGCGTCTCCATCGATCATGCATCCGTTTCTCGCGCATGGAGCGCGGCCCGGGCCCGCGGCCCGTGGAAGTAAGCCTGAATCCAAGGGTGTGTTTCGCCCAGCAGATCCGGGAGGGTGCCGACGACGACGCGTTCGTCGACCAGGACGGCGACGCGATCGCTGATCGCGGCCAGCGTATCGAGATCGTGCGTGACGATCACGACCGTCAGATTCAGACTTTGCTGGAGATCGCGGATGAGCCGGTCGAACTCCGTCGCGGCGATCGGATCGAGCCCGGCCGTCGGCTCGTCGAGGAACAGAACCTCGGGGTCGAGGGCGAGCGCGCGGGCGAGTGCCGCCCGTTTGCGCATGCCGCCGGACAGCTCGCTCGGATACTTTGCCCCCGTGTCCGGGGGCAATCCGACCATGCCGATCTTCACCCGGATCAGGTCGCCGACAAGCTTGGCGGGCAGGCGCGTATATTCGTTGAAGGGAACGCGGACGTTCTGGGCAACCGTCATCGAGCTGAACAAGGCCCCGTTCTGGAAGAGGACGCCCCAACGACGTTCGATTTCGCGACGTGTCCGCTCGCCCATCGACCACAGGTCCTGCCCGAACACCTCGACGAGACCGCTGTCCGGCCGGTGCAAACCGATCATCGTCCGCAGCAGGACCGATTTGCCGGTTCCGGATGCACCGACCACCGCCAGGATCTCGCCCCGCCGGACGTCCAGATCGAGGCCATCGTGCACGACCTGCGATCCGAACCGGGTGACGAGTCCGCGAACGCGAATGACGGGTGGGGTCTCCTGCATCATTCGACGTAGATCCCGCTAGATGCCGATCGACGAGAAGAAGATCGAGAAGGCGGCGTCGGCGACGATCACCAGAAAAATCGATTCGACGACCGCCTTGGTCGTCTGGCGCCCGACGCCTTCCGCGCCGCCCTGGACGCGGAGCCCTTCGTAGCAGCCGGCCATCCCGATGAGGAAGGCGAAGAACGGCGCCTTGATGATGCCGGCCCAGAACATGGTCGTTCTGATCGCCGAGCTCAACTGCGCCAGAAACTGGCCCGTCGAGATGTTCAGCACGACGACCGACACCACGGCGCCGCCGAACAGCGCCATCATATTGGCGAAGAACGCGAGCAGCGGCAGCGCGATCATCATGGCCAACAGCCGGGGCAGCACCAGCACCTCGATCGGATCGAGGCCCATCGTGCGCATGGCGTCGATCTCCTCGTTCACCAGCATCGTGCCGATTTCGGCGGTGAAGGCGCTGCCCGAGCGGCCGGCGACCATGACGGCGGTCAGCAGGACGCCGAGCTCACGCAGGACCGAAACGCCGAGCAGATTGACCGTGAAGATCTCCGCGCCATAGGTGCGCAGCTGATCGGCGCCCTGATATGCGAGCACGATACCGATCAGGAACGACAGCAGGCCGACGATCGGTACCGCGTCCAGCCCGATGCGCTCGATGTGGCTCAGCAGCGAGATGACTCGCAGGCGTTCCGGCCGCACGAGGGTGCGCATCAGCGCGACGGCGCACATGCCGTAGAACGTAACGAGATTGCGTGCGCGGCGAAACACCGTGAACGTCGTGCTGCCGACACGTTCGACCATGGCGCGGATCGGCCACACGAACGGCCGGGCAAGAGGCCGTCGCTCTTCCACCAGGTTCTGCATCCGCGCGAGGAGGGCGGTTTGAGCGGGACTTGCCCCGGACAGATGAACCTGATGGCCGGCTTGTCTCAGCCGCCGGACCAGCCGGAACAGCAGCCAGGCGCCTGCGGTGTCGAGCGCGGTCAGCGGCGCGAGGTCGATGCGCACCCTGCCGGCCGGCGGTTCCAAGACCGATACCGGCTGCGCCAGCGACTCGATCGACGAAAGCGTCCAGCGGCCGCCGAAAGTCAGCACGAACCAGCCGTCTGCCGACGCTGTCCGGAACCAGCCGTCTTCCGGAGGTTGCGTTGCGAAAACCTGCTCTGCAGTCATGGCGTTCCGCTTCCGATATCGGTTTCCGATTCGGACAGTATCAAGAGGCGGAACGAAAGAGAGTTTCAGAAGAAATCTGGAGGTATCTTCGTGCGCCGGTATGCGGGCATGAGGCAACCGCATGTGCCCCGATCGGCGCGTCCGGGCCAATACCTTGGCCGTCAGCAGACGCCGTACCGAATGATCCGTTCGGACGATATCCCGAAGTTTGCGGACGAGAGACCCGGACCCGTCGTTCGACCGGCGGTTGAGTCACGTTCAAAGAAGATCCGCGAGTTCGTCGACCGTCTGCTTGCGACGCTGGTTCTGCGCCGCCATTCGTATCGGCGCGTTCGCGGCGCCGTACATGTCATAGGATCCGACGCGCTGCACGATCTCGATGAAAAACCGTTCCGCGAATAAGTCGGTGTAGACCTGGAAGTACTCGCCATCGGCGGATCGGTCGTAAAGAACGTCGTTGCCGCGGAGTCTCGCGACGAGATCGGCCGGCAGGTCGAATCGTGCCATCAGGTCGTCATAATAGTTCGCGGGAATGCTCAGGAGCCGGACGCCATTGGCCCGCAGTCGACGCGCGGCCGCGAAGATGTCGGCCGTTCTGAAGGCGATGTGATGGACACCCGCGCCGGCGAACGTCGAGACGGAGCGGGCAGCCGCCGTATTCCGGCTGTCGGATGTGTTGAGAGGAAACCGGATCGCGCGATTGCGGCTGGCGACGGCGCGGCTGCGGACGAGTCCGTAGGGGTCCGGCAGGACCCAGGTATCTTCCGGCTCCAGGCCGAGGATGGAGCGGTAGAACAGAATCCAGCTGTCGAGTTGACCTTCAGGCAGCGTTCGGGCGATGTGATCGAACGTTTGGAGTCCGATCCCGGTGTCGCCGCCGTGAGGGGCGTCCTCGAGAACAAAGTCAGTCTCGAGCGGACCCGCGCCGGGCGCCTTCTCCGCGACGAAGTAAATCAGGCTTCCGTCGAGCGATCGCACCGCCGGGATCGCCCACTCATTGGGTCCCACCGGGCCGTCGAAGCGGGCGCAGCCGAAGGCCTCCGCCCGGCTCAAGGCCTGCAGGTCGTCGTTGGTCCGAAGGCCGATAGCGCAGATCGCGGGGCCGTGGACGAGGAAATAGGAATGTGCGAACGACCCGGGTTCGGCATTGAGGACGATGTTGATGTCGCCCTGCCGGTACAACGTGACGTTCTTGGTCCGGTGACGGCCGGCCCGGCGGAACCCCAGTTCGCCCAGCCACGCCGCAAGCGCGGTGTGCGCCGCGTCGTCGACGGCGAATTCGACGAATGAGATGCCGTCGAGCGCAGGCACCGGCGGTGGATCGAACAACTCGACCCGCTTGATCTGCGGCGGACGAGGGGCGGGCTCGGGCGCGGCGGCCTCGTCGGCCGGCCGCAGCCGGCGGCGTACCTGCTCCTCGAGATAAAGCAGCGATCGCATACCGTCGCTGGCGGTGGGGCGCGTCGGGGACGCACGGAATTCGTCGTTGAAGACTTCGAGCGAAATCGGCCCGGCATAGCCGGCGCGCACGACCTGTGCGAGAAAGCCCGCCACGTCGAGATCGCCCTGGCCGGGGAAGCATCGGAAATGCCGGCTCCAGGACATCACGTCCATGCGCAGGCGCGGGGCGTCGGCAAGCTGCACGAAGAATATCCGCGCCCCAGGTATGTCGGCGATGCCGGCGACGTCGTCGTCGAGCGCCAACGTGTGAAAACTGTCGAGGATGAGGCCGAGATGCGGATGCGCGGCCCGCTCGACGATCCGCCAGGCATGGCCATAGGTGCGGACCCGCGTTCCCCAGGCGAGCGCCTCGTAACCGATCCTGAGGCCGTGCCGGGCGGCGCGGTCGGCCAGCTCATGGAGCTGCGCCGCCGCCCGTCCATCATCGTCGATCGCGGCCGGGGAGACGTTCGAGCACACGAGCATCAGCGGCGCGCCCAGCTCCTCCATGACCTCGAACTTGCGTTCGGCGCGGTCGAGATTCCGCCGGAACTGGTCATCGGACACGCCTTCGAAATCGCGGAACGGCTGGTAGAGGGCGATCTTCAGACCGAGATCGGCGGCGAGCACGCGAGCCTCGCGGGGCGATCCGTCAAAGCACAGCAGATCGTTCTCAAAGATTTCGACGGCGTCGAAACGGGCCGCGGCGGCGGCCTCGAGCTTCTCCTCCAGCGTTCCACTGAGCGAAACCGTCGCAATCGAGCGCCGCATTTGAACCTCCCTAGCGACAAAAATATGATATTACGTATTTAATCGGATAAAAAGGCTCTACATCGGTTACGGCCCTTGATCCGGGGTGGCGGTTTCCTTGCTGTAACGCAACGAAACGGCAACAATCCCGCGCGCGGGACTTCCGCATGGGGTAAAGGGAGGTACGGCACGCATATGGAGGGTTTCCCGAGAGAACCCGACGGCGCCAACCAGCCTGCGACGCTGACCGAGGCGATCTATGGCCGGATCCGCAACGACATCCTGCTGGGCGTCTACCGGCCCGGCGACAAGCTGAAGCTGGAGTCGTTGCGCCGGCATTACGATGCCAGCGTCAGCACGCTTCGCGAGACCCTGTCGCGTCTCGTATCGGAAGGCCTGGTCGCCAACGAGGGGCAGCGCGGCTTCATGGTCGTGCCGGCGTCGCTCGCCGATCTGCGGGACATCACGGAGGTACGCACCCTGCTGGAGTGTCATGCCGCGCGACTGTCGATCCGGCGCGCCGATCTCGACTGGGAGTCACGGGTGGTCGCGGCCTACCACAAGCTGTCGCGGATCGAAGACGTCATCGAAAGCGATCCCAAGCGCTTCGGCCCGATGCTCGAGGCATACAACCGCGAATTCCACAGCGCGCTCGTTTCGGCCTGCGGTTCCCGCTGGCTGTTGACGTTTCACAGCGCCATGTACGATCAGAGCCTGCGCTATCGCATGCTCGCCTTCCAGGTGCGCCATTTCCCGCGCGACCAGTCGCGGCGCGAGCATCGCGAAATTCTGGACGCCGCGCTCGCGCGCGACGCCGACCGGCTGGTCGCGGTGCTGTCCTCCCACATCACCAAGGGCGCCGAGCTTTATGCCGAGGAGGATCTCGCCCGCCGTCCGGAGCCGAAGCGTCGCGGACCGCGACGCCGCCGCGCGGCGCAGGGAAAGAAATAGCCGTTCGGGTATCGGTTGCGCGATCGCCGCAGGACGCCGGCAAGAACGTTGACTCGCCGTACCCGAATAGCTATCGGGTGAATTCAGAAAACACTGAATCAGCGCGCCGCGATACCGCGGCGGATTCGGGCCCGCTCAATCAGACGTGAAAGGGAGGAACATGATGAGGCGCATCGTCTTGTCGGCACTCGTTGCCGCCGTGATCGGCATTCCGGGCGCGATGGCGGCCGATCCCGTCAAGTTCGCGGACGTGATCGAACTGTCGGGTGCCGGGGCGACCGTCGGCACGAACTGGAAGAACGGGGTCGAACTCGCCGTCGAGGAGATCAATGCCAAGGGCGGAATTCTCGGCCGGAAGATCGAGCTTTCGCATTACGACACGCAGACCAATCCCGGCATTTCGCGCGCCCAGGTGCAGAAGGCACTCGACGAGAATCCGTACGTGATCCTGGGGCCGATCTTCTCGGGCTCGGTCAAGGTCAACAATATTCTGGCCCAGCAGGCCGAAGTGCCGCAGTTCGTCGGCGCGGAGGCCGCCGACATCACCCAGGCCGGCAACCCCTATCTGTTCCGTACGTCGCTCAGCCAGGCCGCGAGCATGCCCAAGATCGCCAATTACATCGCCGACGATCTCAAGGCAAAGCGCGTGGCGGTCATCTACGTCAACAACGACTTCGGCAAGGGGGGCCGCGACTCCTTCGTCAAGGAGATGAAGGCGCGCGGCATCGAGATCGTCGCGGACATCTCGACCGAATCGGGCCAGGCAGACTTCGCCGCCGACGTCGTGAAGGCGAAAAGCGCCAATCCCGACATCATCTTCGTCTATACGAACGAGGAGGAAAGCGCCCGCTTCCTGCGCGAGGCCCGCAAGCAGGGCGTCAACGTGCCCCTGATCGGCGAAACGACGCTCCTGAACCAGAAGGTGATCGAACTCGCCGGCGACGCCGCCAACGGCGTGCGCGGTCACGTGGGCCTGTCCGCCGATGCACCGATGGAGACGATCAAGGCGTTTCGCGGGCGGTTCGAGAAGCGGTTCGGGTACGTGCCCGACCACAACGCGATCAAAGCCTATTCGGCGGTCTACGCCGTCAAATACATGACCGAGCGGATCGGCAAGTTCGACAGGAAGGCGCTCGCCAAGGCCATGCACGGGGCGACGATCGAAACGGCCGCCGAGCCCGGTATCCTGATCGACACGACCTGGGATGAGAAGGGCGATGTCGATCGCGTGAGCTTCCTTGCCGAAGTGGCCGGCGGCAAACAGCGCATCATCCAGGTGCTGCCGAAGCTCGCGAAATAGGGCTTACATGACGGCCCGCCGGCCGCCTTCGGGCCGGCGGGCCGCTCCGACCGATGGCGGACATCTTTCAGCTTCTCATCGCCGGTCTCGCCACGGGCGCCATCTATGCGCTGGTGGCGATCGGGTTCACGCTGCTCTGGCAGACCTCGCAGACGATCAATTTCGCGCAGGGCGAGTTCGTCATGCTGCCGGCCTTCCTCATTTTGGCGGCGATGAACATTGCCGAGCTTCCGTTCTGGCTCGCCATCCTGGCCGGGCTCGCGGCGGCGCTGCTGATCCTGGGGGCGATGTTCAAGAAGCTGCTGGTGGATCCGATGCTGCGGCACGGCGTCCTGCCGCTCGTCATCGCGACGATCGCCTTCGGTCTGTTCCTGAAGGAGTCGGTCAAGGAATTCTACAGCGCGGAAGCCCAACCCTTCCCGTCGCTTGTCCCGGCCGGCAACCTGAGCATCGCCGGAGCCGTGATTTCGTTGCAGGACGTCGCCATCCTGATCGTCGCCGTCGTTGCCGTCGGCGCGCTGCAACTGTTCCTGTCGCATACCAGAACCGGGCGCGCGATGCAGGCGACGGCCCAGAATCCGACCGTGGCCCGCATCCTCGGGATCGCGGTCGAGCGGATGATCCTTTACACGTTTCTGATCAATGCCGCGCTGGTGACGCTTGCATCCCTTCTCATCACGCCGGTCTATCTCGCCAAGTTCTCGAACGGGGAGACGCTGGGTCTCGCCGCCTTCATCGCGGCCATCGTCGGCGGATTCAATCAGGTGAGGGGCGCGATCGCCGGCGGGCTTCTCCTCGGCCTCGTCGACAACTTCGCCGCAGCCTATCTCTCGGCCCAGTATCGCGGCGCGATTCCTCTGTTCGTCCTGATCGCCGTCATCCTGTTCCGCCCACAGGGACTCCTGGGCCGGGCCGAGGAGCGAACGGTATGACGCCGTCGCGGAACGTCGTCGAACGGGTGCTGATCATCCTGGCTGCCGCGGTTTTGGTCGCGGCGCCGTTCGGCCTGAAATCCTACGGCATCTATGTCCTGAGCCTCTGGGCGGTCATGACGATCGCCGCGATCGGGCTCAATCTGACGGTCGGCTACGCCGGTCAGGTGTCGCTTGCCCAGGCCGCGTTCGTCGGTGTCGGCGCGTACACGACGGCCCTGCTGACGACCGGCGGCTGGCCGTTCGGCCTGGCTTTCCTGCTGTCGGGTGTTCTCTGCTTCGGTATCGGTTGGGGCCTCGGCTATCCGGCGCTCCGCGTGCAGCACCATTATCTTGCGTTTGTCACGCTGGCCTTCACGACGCTCGCCTACCTGATCTTCCGCAACGAAGTCTGGCTGACCAACGGGATCTCCGGCATCGTCGGAATTCCGAGGCCGAACGTGTTCGGCTGGTCGACGGCAGCGGCACGCGACTTCTACTATTTCTGTCTCGCCGTCCTGGCGGTCATCTCGGCGGCGGCGTGGTGGCTGGTGCAGTCGCCATGGGGACGCGCCTTCGTCGCGCTGCGCGAAAACGCGTTGCGCGCGGCCTCGCTCGGCGTCGACACCCGCCGCTACACGCTGGTCGCCTTTGCCACGGGCGCAGGGCTGGGCGGGTTCGCCGGCGCCCTGTACGCGCCGCTCGTTCAGTTCGTCGATCCGACCCCGTTCTCGCTCGGGCTGTCGCTGAACCTTCTGCTGATGGTGATCGTCGGCGGCGCCGGCTATTTCTTCGGCCCGTTCGTCGGCGCCCTGGTTGCCGTCTTTCTGCCCGAGTGGCTGCGCTTCACCGAGGGATTCTATCTGATCTTCTACGCCGCCGCCGTGATGGTGCTGCTGGCGTTCTGCCCGACCGGGCTTCTCGGTCTGGTCGACCGCATGCTGGAGATGCATCGACGAAAGCTCGACCGGGCCGCAACGGTTGCGGCAAACGGGGCCACCCGATGAAGGCGGTCCTCGAGGTCAGAGACCTTCGCAAGAGCTTCGGCGGCATCCACGCCGTCGATGGCGTGTCGTTCGACGTTCGCGAGGGCGAGATTCTCGGCATCATCGGGCCGAACGGCAGCGGAAAATCGACGCTGTTCAACTGCATCCTGGGCCAGCTTCGGCCTAGCTCGGGCGAGGTCAAGATCGACGGGCGCATCGTCACGGGCATGCGGCCGTGCGACCTCAATCGTCTCGGCATAAGCCGGACGTTTCAGTTGCTGCAGGTGTTCCCGCAGCTATCCGTGCGCGAGAACCTGATCCTCGCGGGCCAGGAGCACCAGGGTTCGATGATGTCGCGGCTGTTCGGCCGCCGGGACGCCGGCCTGTCGGCCGCCGCGGACCGGATGCTCGGCTTCTTCCGGCTCGATCACCTGGCGCACGAGAGGGCAGGCAGCCTGAGCTACGGACAGCAGAAGCTCCTGGACGTTGCGATGGCCTTCATGGCGGGGCCGCGGCTCGTGCTGCTCGACGAGCCGGCGGGCGGCGTCAATCTCACGATGCTCGCCGATCTCCGCGACCGGCTGCGTGCCATCAACGAGCGCGAGAAGGCGACGTTCGTCGTCATCGAGCACAACATGGAATTCGTGATGTCGCTGTGCAGCCGGATTCTGGTGCTCGCGGAGGGGCGGATCATCGCCGAGGGCACGCCTGAGGAGATCCAGCGCAACCCCAAGGTCGTCGAGGCCTACCTTGGACAGTAACCCGATTCTCGAGCTCGACGGCGTCGTCGCCGGGTACGGCAAGATGACGATCCTGAACGGAACGACGTTCAAGGTTCCGCGCGGCGCCATAACGACCATCATCGGGCCCAACGGGGCGGGGAAGTCGACCGTCTTCAAGACGGTGTTCGGGCTGCTTCGCGCGACGGACGGAAAGATCGTCTTCGACGGACGTGAGATCACGAATTCGGAGCCGCGGCGGCTCCTCGAGCTCGGCATATGCTACATACCGCAGGGGCGGAACATCTTTCCCGAACTGACCGTTCGCCACAATCTCGAACTCGGCGGCGTCGCCGCGAAACGGATCGACGACCTTCCGGCGCGCATGGAAGCCGCCATGACGCGTTTCCCGGTGCTGCGGCGCAAGGCGAACCAGCAGGCGTCGACACTGAGCGGCGGCGAGCAGAAGATCCTGGAGATCGCCCGCGGCCTGCTGCTCGAGCCGACGCTCGTGCTGATCGACGAGCCGTCGATCGGGCTGTCGCCGATCATGGTGCAGGAGATCTTCGGAATCCTGACGGAGCTTCGGGCCAGAGGGGTCTCCATCCTGATGGTGGAGCAGAACGCGAAAAGCGCGCTTCAACTGTCGGACTTCGGCATCGTGCTCGAGCTGGGGCGGACCCGGATGATGGATCGCGCCAGCACGATTCTCGCCGACCCGCGCATCGGCCAGCTTTTCCTGGGTGGCGCCGTCACGGCCGCGGGCTAGCGCCGGGTGAACCGGTCACAGCCGCCACGAAAGCGTGGTGCCATGTCCAGACGAGGGCACAGTCGGGCAGGAGGGAGTCCGCCTGTCGGATACGTGAGTTCGGCGGTTCCGGCCCGGTTGCTTAGTGGCGTTCCCGGACAGTGTCCCTGGGACATGCGGTCCACTGTCCCACCCACCCGGCCGGGACCAGCGCCGGCCGCGAATCCGGCTGATGGCTCAATGCGTTGCCTCGTGTCGCGAGGGCCGGCGTCGCGCCCGTTCTGCGGGACGGGTGGGACACCGGACGCCGGAACGGTGGGACACCCGGACACCAGGACGCCGGGACAGTGGGACAGCTGCCCGCGCGGGGCACCGCGCCGTCGTTCGCAGGCGGCAAGTCGCACGCGACGCTGGGACAGTGGGACACCGGGACGTGTGGGACACTGGGACAGCGACGCCCGCGGGGCCGGTCCAAATGAAACGCCCGCCAGGGCCGTTCGACCCGGCGGGCGCACTGATCCGGCCCCGACGACACCACGAACGGGGCCGTGCGTCAACCCCCGGCTGTCGCCGTCGTCGCCGGCGAATCCTCTTCGCGACGGCAAACGTTTCGCATCATTCAGCGCCGCCCTGCGCAACGCGGGCCGGACTGATACGGCATGCCGCGCGACGGCGTTCCGGCAGGAAGCGCGCGACCATGTCCGCCACGCTGACGCGAAACGCCGGCGCATTCACGTCGAGGGCGACGTTTGCGGCGGGCACCCGTCTTGCGGCACGCAGCGTTCATATGAAGAAATGGTGTCGCACCCGGAATATCTTCTTGTCCGGCATCCACCTCTCCGCGCTGGATCTGTCGCGCTGGACTTCAACGCCCGGCTTCGGGAAAGTTGCGGGGCAGGTGAAAGGGGAGGACGCAAGAATGGCTTTCGTGCGGGCCGCGGATCTTACGGTCCATTACGACCTCGTCGGACCGTCGGATCGTCCGACCATCATGTTCGCGAACTCGCTGGGGACCAATTTTCACGTTTGGGACCCGCAGGCGCGTTCGCTCGGGGATCGATTCCGGATCCTGCGGTACGACATGCGCGGCCATGGCCTGACCGACTGCCCGCCGGTGCCGGAGGGGAGCAGCGGTTACACGATCGACCAGCTCGCCGACGATGCGTTGGCCCTGCTCGACGTGCTGGGAATCAGACAGGTCCATTTCTGCGGGCTTTCGATCGGCGGCATGGTCGGCCAGCGCCTGGCGGCCAAGGCGCCCGATCGCGTGATTTCCCTCGTGCTGTGCGACACGGCGAGCCGGATCGGTCCGCCGAGCCTGTGGGACGAGCGAATTTCGGGAATTCGCAAGAGCGGCCTCGGCGGCATCGCGCAGGGCGTGCTGGCGCGGTGGTTCACGCCGCGGTTCCTCGCGGACCATGCCGATGCGGCACGGGGGTTCGCCAACATGCTCACGCGGACCCCGGCCGACGGATACATCGGCTGCTGCCTTGCCATCCGCGATGCCGACCTGCGGCCGGACGACGCGAACATCAAGTGCCCGACCCTGGTCGTGGTGGGCGACCAGGATGCGGCGACGCCACCGGAAGCCGCGCGCGAACTTTGCGCGGCGATCGCCGGCGCCCGCCTCGAGATCGTGCCGGGCGCCGCGCACATTCCCACCGCCGAGCAGCCCGAAAGGCTCAACGAGATTCTGAATGCGTTCTTCGCGACGGCCGCGACGCCGTTGCCGGCAGCTGCGAAGGGAGGGCGGCCATGAGTCTGATCCAGCAGCTTTTCGAGCGCGGCATGGCGATCCGGACGGAGGTTCTGGGCCGCGCCCATGTCGAACGCGCGCGCAGCCGGACGACGCCGTTCACCGAAGACTTCCAGACCTATATCACCCAGTATGTCTGGGGCGACGTCTGGAACCGTCCCGGCCTCGACCGCAAGACGCGCAGCATGCTGACCATCGCCATGCTCGCGGCGCTGGGCCGGGAAGACGAACTCAAGCTTCATATCCGCGCCACACGCAATACCGGCGTGACTCGCGACGAGGTAAAGGAGATCCTGTTGCAGGTCGGGGTCTATGCCGGCGTTCCGGCGGCGAATACCGCGTTTCGGCTTGCGCAGGAGATCTTCGAAGAGATCGACAGGGAGAACGGACGATGACGTCGACGCAAGTGCAACCTTATGCGCGCCCGGCGCCGGGCACGCATCCGAACTATCTGCATCCCGACTACGGCAGCACCGTGAAGCGCGCCCCGACGCGGCCGCCGATCCGCCTGAGCCAGACGCTGTCCGAGATCACGGGCCCGACCTTCACGACGGGATGGGCCGGCCCCAACGCCGCCGACCTGACCAAGCAGCACAAGGGCGAGCCGCTGGGCGAGCGCATCATCGTCGCCGGACGGGTGCTCGACGAGGACGGCCGTCCTGTCCCGAACACGCTCGTCGAGCTGTGGCAGTGCAACTCGGCCGGGCGTTACCTGCACGAGCGCGACCAGCACGACGCGCCGCTCGACCCGAATTTCACCGGCTTCGGCCAGGTCGTCACGAACGAGAACGGCGAGTGGCGGTTTCTGACCATCAAGCCGGGGGCTTATCCGTGGCGCAACACCTACAATGCGTGGCGGCCGGCGCACATCCATTTCTCGGTTTTCGGACCCGCCTTCGCGACCCGGCTGATCACGCAGATGTATTTTCCGGGCGATCCCCTGCTGGCGCTCGATCCGATCTACAACAGCGTGCCGGACGCGAAGGCGCGCGAACGGCTCGTCTCCAGCTATGACCCGAACCTGAGCGAAGCCGAGTACGCGCTCGGCTACCGGTGGGACATCGTTCTGCGCGGCCGTGCCGCGACGCCTATGGAGAACTGACATGAAGCATGTTCTGACGGCCTCGCAGACCGTCGGGCCGTTCTTTCATTTTGCACTGAATCGGCCCGAGTGGAGCGACCTGACGGCCGGCGGCGCCAAGGGTGAGAAGATCCGTCTCGAGGGGCAGGTGCTCGACGGCGACGGCGCGCCGGTGTTCGACGCCTTTCTCGAGATCTGGCAGGCCAACGCGGCGGGAAAGTACGACCACGCGGAGGACAAGCAGGACAAGCCGGTCGATCCGAACTTCCGCGGGTTCGGCCGCGCCTGTACCGATGCCCAGGGCTATTTCCGGTTCACGACCATCAAGCCCGGCGCCGTCCCGGGACCAGGCAACACGCTGCAGGCGCCGCACATCAACGTGTCGATTTTCGCCCGCGGCCTGCTGAAGCAGCTCGTCACGCGCATCTATTTCGCCGACGAGGCTGAGGCCAACGAGATCGATCCGGTCCTGAGCTCGATCGAGGATCCGGAGGCTCGGCGAACGCTCATAGCCGAACGCGTGGAGCCGAACGGCGAGGCCGGGGGCATTACGACCTATCGCTTCAACATCGTTCTGCAGGGCAAGGGCGAGACCGCGTTCTTCGAACTCTGATCCTGCCGGCTCCGGATCCCGCCGGGGTCGCGACAGCCGACGACGAGAGGCCGCGTTTGCCGATGAGCGTCAGTCCCGTCGATTCCGACATCGTCGGCGCATTGTTCGGCGCCGACGAAATGCGGGAGCTTTTCTCGGACCGGACGCGCCTGCAGCGCATGCTGGACGTGGAAGCGGCGCTTGCGCGCGTTCAGGCGCGGCTCGGCATCATCCCGGCCGCCGCGGCCGAGGCGATCTCGGCGGCGGCGCACGTCGACCGTCTGCCGCTCGACGAACTCGCGGCGAGCACCCGCGTCGTCGGCTATCCCGTCGTCGGCCTGGTGAAAGCACTGGGTCGTGCCGCCGGCCCTGAGGCTGCCCGTTACGTTCACTGGGGTGCCACGACGCAGGACATCATCGACACCGCGCTCGTGCTGCAGATCCGCGACGGCCTGCGCCATGTGCGGGACGGCGTCGCCCGGATCGCAAGCGCCCTGGTCGCAAAGGCGCAGGCCCATCGCGGCGATCTGATGGCGGGCCGGACGCATCTGCAGCATGCCCTGCCGATCACCTTCGGATACAAATGCGCGGTCTGGGCATCGCCGCTGCTCGACGACATCGTGCGGCTCGACGCGCTGGCCGGGCGCGTGCTCAGGGTGCAGTTCGGGGGCGCCGTCGGGACGCTCGCCTCGCTGGGCGACGAGGGGCGCGCCGTTACGACGGCGTTGGCGGCGGAGCTCGGCCTCGCGGTTCCGGACGCGCCGTGGCATGTCGGGCGCGATGCGCTCGCCGAGGCCGTTTGCGTGCTCGGCATCGTCTGCGGCAACCTGGCGAAGTTCGCGACCGACGTCATCCTGTTGATGCAGACCGAGGTCGCCGAAGTCTTCGAGCCGCATCAGGCAGGGCGGGGCGGATCGAGCACGATGCCCCAGAAACGGAACCCGATCGCGAGCGAGTACGTCATCGCGGCCGCGCGCGGCGTCCATGCGCTGGTGCCGCTGATGCTGGGCGCGATGGCGCAGGACCACGAGCGCGCGACCGGTCCGTGGCAGAGCGAGCAGCTCGCGCTGCCGCAAATCTTCGTCCTGACGTCGGGGGCGCTTGCCCATGCGCGGGCGATCGCGGAGGGAATGACGGTCGACACCGCGCGGATGCGGCAGAACCTCGATGCCACGAACGGACTGATCCTGTCGGAAGCGATCATGATCAGCCTCGCCAAGGCGATCGGCCGCGCCGCCGCCCATCATGCCGTCGAGCACGCCTGCGATCGCGCCATCAACGAACGGCGGCATCTGGTGGACGTGCTGAAGGAGGATCCCGAGGTGGCAAAGCACCTCGACCCCTCGACGCTCACGCGGCTTGCGGATCCCGCGGGCTATACGGGCGAATCCGTCGCCGTGGTCGACCGGGTGGCCGAACGCGCGCGTCGCATCCTGGGCGGATAGGCCGCGCGCGCGACACGGGCCGCGCCTGTCGCTTCATTCTGGCACGCCACCACGGCAACGGATGGAAGCGTCCAGACGTCACGATGCCTGGACGCGTCACCACTTCACCCGGCCGGTCTGATCGCGATCGCTTCGGGGCCCTTTCTGCCCTCGGCGATGTCGATGACGACCGGCTGTCCTTCGGCAAGCTGGGACAGACCGGCACGCTGCAGGGCCGAGGCATGGACGAAGACGTCGCGCGCGAGGCCTTCGGCGGCAATGAAGCCGAATCCCTTCTGGGCGTTGTACCACTTGACCGTTCCGGTCACGCCGACGCTCGACGCGATCCGCGGTTCGCCCCGATCTTCCCGGGGTCGCCCGAAAGGCCGTTCGCCGCGCGCCGGCCGTTCTGCGACAGCGGTGCTGTCGTCGATTTCCAGAACCTCCGAGACCTGGATGCCCTTGAGGCCGGGCTGCGTGCGAATGCTCAACGTCGTGCCGGGCGCCAGCGTGTCGCGCCCGGTCCGTTGCAGCGTGCGCACATGCAGGAACGCATCGCTGCCGCCGTCAAGCGCCACGAAACCGAAGCCCTTCTCGGCGTTGAACCATTTCACCGTCGCGCGCATCGCCGGCTGATCCGGCGAGGCGGGCGGGGCGCCGACATAAGCGCCGACATAAGCATTGCGCGGCGGCGGGAAGCCTGCCCCCCGGGGGCCGCCGCGCTGCCGGTCGAACCGGCGTGGCCTGTCGTCGTCGTCGAAATCGAAATCGTCGCGGCGGGACTCCCGGAAATCTCGTCTCTTGCCCATGATCAACTCGGCTAGGGGGTGTTTTGCAGTCTCGATGTTACTGGGTCAGGCGCAAATATTCGAGTGGTTCGCTTTCAACGCCGGCGGAACTGCGGTCTGCCGTGCGGGCCGGGAATGCTGCGTTCGTCCTTGTGCCGGAAATTGATGCGTCCCTTGGTGAGGTCGTATGGCGTCATTTCGACGGTGACGCGGTCGCCGACGAGGACCCGGATCCGGTGCTTCTTCATCTTGCCCGACATGTACGCCAGGGTCTCGTGCCCGTTCTCGAGGCGCACACGATACCGCGCGTCCGGCAGGAGTTCGAGTACCGTGCCATCGAATTCGATAAGGTCTTCCTTCATCCAGTGTTCCTTTTCAGGTTGATGGGTGTTTACGGTCTGCACGCCACGCGTGCATGACCGCTACCGGCCACGGCCGCCGCTGAAAGCCAAAATGAAATCCCTGAACTGTCCCGTGGATCGATCGCGCCGGGGTGGTTCGGCCCTGGCAGGGCGGGGCGATCCGCCCCGACGCTGTCCGGCCTTTCGCGGCGGCGCGTCGTGACGCGCCGCGCGGGTTCGCGCCGGCGGTTGTGGCGGCCGGGCGTCGGGTGAAGCGGCAATCGAACCATCGCCGGCGGGAGGTCCGATGACGGTAAGGCGCTTGCGTATGAGCTTTTCGATGTCCCGCAGATAGATCCGTTCGTCCTGATCGCAGAACGAGAGCGCGATGCCGTCGGCGCCGGCCCGTGCCGTGCGTCCGATGCGGTGCACGTAGCTCTCGGGGACGTTCGGAAGCTCGTAATTCACGACATGCGATACGCCGTCGACATCGATACCGCGTGCGGCGATGTCCGTCGCGACGAGAACCCGCGTCTTTCCGTTCCGGAAAGCCTCGAGCGCCGCCTGGCGGGCACCCTGCGACTTGTTGCCGTGGATCGAGGCGACCGCGATGCCGGCCATCTCGAGGTACCTTGCCACCTTGTCGGCACCGCGCTTCGTGCGCGTGAAGACGATGACCCGGGTCATGGCCCGATCGCCGAGAACATCGACGAGCAGGCGGCGCTTGTCCGCGCCGGCCACGAACATCACGCGCTGATCGACGCGGTCGACCGTGGTCGCCGCCGGCGCGACCTCGACCCTGACCGGATCGCGGAGGAGCTGCGCCGCGAGATCGCTGATTTCGCGCGGCATCGTGGCAGAGAAGAACAGCGTCTGCCGCGTCTTCGGCAACTGTCCGGTGATGCGCCGCACGTCGTGTATGAAGCCCATGTCCAGCATCCGGTCGGCTTCGTCGAGAACGAAGATCCCGATGCCGTCGAGCCGGACGTGGCGCTGGTTCATGAGGTCCAGGAGGCGTCCCGGCGTCGCGACCAGCACATCGGGGCGGCGGCGCAGGGCTTCGACCTGCGGCTGCTGACCGACCCCGCCGAAGATCACCGCATGCCGCAACCGGAGGCCGGCGCCATAGGCCGTCAGGCTCTCGCCGATCTGCAGCGCAAGTTCCCGGGTCGGGGTCAGGATCAGAGCGCGTGGCCTGCCGGGCTGGCCGTTCGCCGGCGTCGCCGCCAACCGTTGCAGGAGAGGCAGGGTAAACGCGGCCGTCTTGCCGGTTCCGGTCTGAGCCAGGCCGATGACGTCACGGCCTGTCAGCGCGTGGGGAATGGCCTTTGCCTGAATGGGGGTAGGCGTTTCGTAGCCTTGAGCGCGAAGTGCGGTCTGAAGCTCGTTGCGTAGAGAAAGTTCGGAAAATGAAATTGTCATCCGGTCGTCACGCGACCGACGCATGGGCAGCTCTGTCGAGCGACACGAGAACAGGGGAAACGTCCCGAGCCCCGGCACATCCAGTCGGCGCGTCCTTAAAGTGCCCGGTCGCGCGCGCGTGCCGGTCGGGCGATGTCAATGGAAACGTCTCGAAATGCAGCGGGGCAGGGCCAATCAGGCCCAAATTCCACCGTTCCGCGCGATCACGAAACGCGGGAGAGCATCCGATCTCGACGGACCGAACGCTTTCAACTGCGACGTATATGGTCTCAATCTCCCCTTGGGTCAAGGACATTTCCCTTTCGGATCACGTCGGGCCGGCGCCCGGAGTGCCGCGTCATGGCAACGCGTATGAAGAACGCGTATGAAGGCAAGTGGGCCAAACCCCGGGCGCGGCCACGTTCGCCGACAGTCCCGCGGCCGCAACCGATTGAGGCGAATTTGATCGGGTGTTGAAAAGTTCTCAGTTGCTGCCGGCCCCTGGAATGTTCATGGTCGTTTCACAGTAAGCGCACCGATCGTGCGCTAGGTGTGATCCCGCCTCGAAGGGATCTGCGGGGATTTGATCGAGCAGCTTGCACCGCATCACCAAATGCTAAAGCGCCACGACGGACGTCGTGGGCTCGAACAGCCGAGGAGACCGACGATGTCCTGCCTTCTCTCGAAACGACCTCCGAACCAAAGCCGAGGCGGCCTCGACCGAGCGCCGAGGCGAAAACCGTGCGCATCGCGTTTCGGCGCATTCACCGGCCGATGCTGTAGCCGGTAGGACCGGAACGGCTTCGGCGCCGCTCAGCCCGCATGCACACGATCCCGGCCGCAGTTTGCGGCCGGCAACGGAGGTTCAATCCATGTCAGGCGCTTTCATCATCGAGATTTCGGAAGAGACGGCCGGGCTCGCACTGCCCGCCGGCAATCATCAGTTTCGGTTTGCGGCAACGGATCCCCGGTATGCGTCCCTCGACGGTCGCACGTTCTCGAGCGTCGGGGCGATCGAACGGGCCGCGGAGCGGCTGCGCCGGAGCCGGTGCAAGGAACAACGTTCACGCCCGGCCGGCTGTGGGCGCGACGGTTCCCGTCGCCATGCCGCATGACGAACCGAAAACACCACAGACCGCACAAGGATGAACAGATGACCCGTTCCACGCTGCACCCCGAGACCCTTGCGCTCCATGCCGGTTATCGCGCCGATCCTGCGACCGGATCCGTCGCGGTGCCGATCTACCAGACCACTTCCTACCAGTTCGACGATACGGAGCGAGCCGCGAACCTGTTCGCCCTCAAGGAGCTGGGCAACATCTACACCCGGATCATGAATCCGACGACCGACGTGCTGGAGAAGCGGATCGCGGCACTCGAGGGCGGCGCTGCCGCGCTCGGGGTCGCATCGGGGCAGGCGGCCTCCGCATTCGCGCTCCAGAACCTTGCCCATGCCGGCGACAACGTCGTCAGCGCGACGGATCTCTATGGCGGCACGTGGAATCTTTTCGCCAATACGCTGCGCCAGCAGGGCATCGAGGTACGGTTCGTCGATCCGTCCGATCCGGAGAATTTCCGGCGGGCGACGGACGCGCGCACGCGCGCTTATTACGGCGAAACGCTGCCGAATCCGAAGCTCGCCGTATTCCCGATCGCCGAGGTGGCGGCGATCGGTCGCGAGCTGGGAATTCCGCTGATCATCGACAACACCGCCGCGCCCGTGCTGGCGCGACCGCTGGATCACGGCGCGGCCGTGGTCGTGTACTCGACGACGAAATATATCGGCGGTCACGGCACGTCGATCGGCGGAGTCATCATCGACGGCGGAAATTTCGACTGGGCAGCACATCCCGAACGCCAGCCGGCGCTCAACACGCCCGATCCGAGCTATCACGGCGCCGTGTGGACGGATGCGGTCAAGCCGCTCGGGCCGATCGCCTACATCATCAAGGCGCGCGTCACGCTGCTGCGCGACTTGGGTGCCGCGCTTAGCCCGTTCAATGCGTTCCAGATCATTCAGGGGCTCGAGACACTTCCGTTGCGCATGCGCGAGCACAGCCGGAATGGGGCACGCGTCGCCGAATACCTGCAGAGCCACCCGGCCGTGACGCGGGTCATCTATCCGGGTCTGCAGGATGGCGAGGCCCGCCGCCGCGCCGACAGGTATCTGACGGGGGGATATGGCGGGCTGGTCGGGTTCGAGCTGAAGGGCGGCCGCGAGGCCGGGCGGCGGTTCATCGACGCCCTCAGGCTGTTCTACCACGTCGCCAATATCGGCGACGTCCGCAGCCTCGCCATCCATCCGGCGACGACCACGCATTCCCAGCTCTCGCCGGAAGAGCAGCTCGCGGCCGGCGTCTCGGAAAGCTATGTGCGTCTGTCGATCGGCATCGAGCACATCGACGACATTCTGGCGGATCTGGAGCAGGCCCTGGCGGCGGCCCAGCTGCGCAGCGCTGCGTGAGGTGGCCGATGTCCAAGGTCTACGTCATCCACGAGAACGCCGCGTGGGTCGAGCCGCTGCGGCGGGAGTTCGAGCGGCTCGGGACCCCATACGAGGAATGGTTCCTGGACCAGGGGGTTCTCGACCTGCGCGAACCGCCGCCGGCTGGCGTGTTCTACAACCGCATGAGCGCGTCCTCCCACACGCGGGATCATCGCTACGCGGCGGAATACACGGCCGCCGTGCTCGAGTGGCTGGACCGGCACGGCCGGACGGTCGTCAACGACCGGCGTGCGCTCGCCCTCGAGATCAGCAAGGTCGCCCAGTATCAGGCGCTCGCCCGCCACGGCATCCGTACGCCCGATACGATCGCCGTGGTCGGGCGCCGGAACATCGCGGACGCGGCGGATCGCCTCGGCTTTCCGCTCATCCTCAAGCACAATCGCGGCGGAAAGGGACTCGGCGTTCGGCTGTTCCTGAGCCGCGCCGGACTTGACGAGTATCTCGCCGGACCGGAGGAAAACCCGCCAGTCGACGGCATCTGGCTGGTCCAGCGTTACATTCAGGCGCCCGAGCCCTTCATTACCCGCGTCGAGTTCGTCGGCGGGGAGTTTCTCTATGCGGTCCGGGTCGATACCTCGGCGGGGTTCGAGCTGTGCCCGGCCGACCAGTGCCAGGGCGAGATCGCGGAAGTGTGCCCGGCCGTGGCGCCGTCGGACCGTTTCCGGATCGTCGAGAATTTCCGCAGCCCGTTGATCGGCAAATACCGCGAGTTCCTGCGCGCGAACGGCATCGGCATTGCCGGGATCGAGTTCATCGTCGATCGCGACGGGCAGGCGTATACCTACGACGTGAATACGAACACGAACTACAATCCCGACGCGGAGGCCCGCGCCGGCCGCTCGGGCATGCGGAGCATCGCCGCTTTCCTGACGGAGCTGCTGAGCCGCGAGGTGGAGGCCGACGAATGGCAGATCTGGCCGGGCGTGGCCACAGCCGGCGCCTCCGTCTGAGCGCGGCGATGCGCTCCTGACGCCGGTTCGCCCGCACGGAAGGCGCACTCCGCCCGGACATCGCGACGGCCCGAACCGCCACCGGACATGGCGACGCCGCGGTCGTAAGCTGCGGTCCTTCTCGAACGGGAGAACGGACGCATGACGAACCTTCAGGCAGTCATGATCGGTGCAGCCATCATTGCCGCCGGGGCGCTGCTCGGAACCGGCACGAGCGAAGGGCAGGGGATGCGCGGCATCTACGAGATCGAAGCGTCGGGCGGCGTCGCCTGGCGCCTGAACACGATTACGGGCGAGGCCTCGGCCTGCATCATCCGCGGCGAGGCGTCGCGCTGCACCGACTGGTCGAAGTGACGCGCCGGTCGGCCGCCGCGCCGCCATCGTTCCTTCGGTCCGTCAGCCCTTGACGGCTCCGGCCGTCAGCCCGGCGATGATCCGGCGCTGGAACACCAGGACGAGGACCACGAGGGGCGCGGTGACGATCACGGATGCGGCCATGATGCGGCCCCACGGGAGCTCGTACTGGCTCGCGCCGCTCATGAGGGCGATGGCGACGGGTACGGTGCGCATCTCGTCCGAAAGCGTGAAGGTGAGCGCGAACAGGAACTCGTTCCACGCGGCGATGAAGGCCAGCAGGCCGGTCGCCGCCATCGCCGGCGCGAGGAGGGGCACGAACACGAAGACGATCGTCGCCAAGGGCGATGCGCCGTCCATTATGGCGGCTTCCTCCAGCTCTTTCGGCAGTTCGCCCATGAAGGCCGTCAGTACCCAGACGGTGAACGGCAGCGTGAAGACCAGATAGGACAGGATCAGCGCGCCCAGGTCGTTGTAGAGCCCAAGCCACTGGATGAGCTCGAACATGCCGGCGAGGATCGCGACCTGCGGAAACATCGAGGTGCTGAGGACGAGAAGGAGAAGAAAGGATCGGCCGCGAAACGTGATGCGACCGAGCGCGTAGGCCGCACCGAGTCCGAGCGCCAGCGAGATGGCCACGACGGCGGCCGCGACGACGACCGAGTTCAGCAGATTTCTTCCGAAAGGCTGACCCTCGAAGACGGCGACGTAGTTCTCCAGCGTGGGGTTGCTCGGCAGCAGGTCGGCGTCGAACAGGGCGCTGCCGGTCTCGAACGACGACACGATGCCCCAATAGAAGGGGAACACCGTGTAAAGCACGATGCAGGCGACGAGAACGTAAAAGCCGGCGCGGGCGACGGCACGGCGTATCGTCATCGAACCGGCTCCAGTCGCACGCGCCAGAAGGTGACGAAAAGTACCGTGAAAACCGCAACGACGACGAACACCAGCGTCGCGGCTGCCGAACCGTAACCCATGTCCTGAAACTCCACGAGCTCCCGCCGCGCGAAAATCGACATCGACATGGTCTCCTCGGTACTGCCCGTCAGGACGTAGATGAGGTCGAACACGCGAAACGCGTCCAGCATCCGAAACACGATCGCCACCATCAGGCCGGTGCGTATGAGCGGCAGCGTCACCCGGAAGAAGGTCAGGATCGGGCCTGCGCCGTCGACGCGCGCCGCGTCATAAAGCTCGCGCGGCAGGACCTGCAGCGCGGCAAGGATCAGCAACGTCATGAAGGGCGTCGCCTTCCAAACGTCGACGGCGATCACGGCCGCGAGGGCGTAATCCGGATCGGCGATCCAGGCGACCGGCGCCGCTACCAGGCCGAGCCGGAGCAGCACTTCGTTCACCACGCCATAGACGTCATTGTACATCCAGGCCCACAGCTTGGCCGAGACGACCGTCGGAATCGCCCAGGGAATGAGTACGGCAGCGCGCAAGAGGCCGCGTCCGCGAAAATGCGCATCGAGCGCAAGCGCGATGACGAGACCGAGCAGCGTCTCGATGCCGACCGATACGACGGCGAAGATGACGGTGTTGCCGACCGATCGCCACCATTCCGGATCGCTGACGAGCCAGGCGTAGTTCTCCAGCCCGACGAAATGCGCGTCCGAGGGATCCGAAAGGGTCGCATCCGTCAGGCTGAGCCAGACAGTCCGAATCAACGGCCATCCGCCGGCAGCGCCGAGCGCCGCGATGCTCGGAAGCAGGAAGAGCCACGCGGTCGTCGTGCGGCGACGCGCCATGCCGGATGCCGGCGGATTTCCCTCAGCTCGCGCCGTCATCTTCGGCCGCGCATGATCCGCCTCAGTTCGACCTCGAGTGACTCGAGGCGCCGCGCGGCGCCGCCTTTTCCGGCGAGCGTGTCGTGTACGGCCGTCCAGAATGCCGTCGACACCCGGTTGTATCTGCTGCCGGTCGCCCGCGAGGGTCGCGCCGTCGCATTTGCGAAAATCGATCCGAGACCGGCGAGGAACGGATTTGCCTGCCGGATCTCGGCGTCGTCGTAGAGACGCGGAATGGTCGGATGATACGCGCCTTCGATCGCCCGGCGCTTCTGCTCATCGGCGCCGGCAAGATAGCGCACGAGATCCGCAGCCGGTTCCGGGTTCTTCGAGTATCGCGAGACCGCAAGCTGCCACCCGCCCAATGTCGCCGCTCGGCTTTGTCCGGGTCCGCCCGTCGGCAACGCGGCGATCGCGACCTTGCCGGCGACGGGACTGCCCTCGCCGTTGGCAAGCGCCCAGGCATAGGGCCAGTTCCGCATGAACACGGCGTTGCCCGACTGAAAGACGCCGCGCGATTCCTCCTCGGTATAGTTGAGAACGCCGGGCGGGGCGATCCCGCGCGCGACCCAGGAAGCCGCTAGGTCGATGGCGGCCGCCGCATCGGGGTTGTCGATGGTGATCTTCCCGTCAGGGTCGATGATCGTGCCGCCGCCATGGGACGCGATCCACTCCAGCGCGTTGCAGGTGAGGCCCTCGTATGCCTTGCCCTGGAACACCAGTCCCCACATCCGCTCGTTGCCCGCCGCGCGTTCCGCCTTCTGGATCCGCTCCGCCGTTTCGGTCAGCTCGCGCCAGGTCTCCGGCGGCCGAGCGCCGTGCTTGGCGAGGAGGTCGGCACGGTAGTAGAGCAGGCCGGCGTCCATGAACCAGGGCAGCGCGACGAGCCGCCCATCGACCTCGTTGTTTTCGATCAGGATGGGAAAGTGTTGTGCGATCTCCGCCGCCGGTATATGCGGGCGAAGATCGATGAGGTGCTCGGCGAGCATGCCCGGCCAGATCACGTCGATCTGAAACACGTCGATGTCCGACGACTTCGCGGCCAGGAGCTGCTGGTAGAGCGCGAGGCGATCGTTGGTCGCGCTCGGCCCGGATACCACGCGGACCTCGTGGCCGCTGCGCGCGGCCCAGGCTTGCGCGCCCTGCTCGCAGAACTCGAGCTCACGGCCGACGCCGCCGCAGGAGACCGTCACCGTCGCCGCCTGTGCGCCGGCCACACCCGGCAGGAAAAGCAGCGCCCACAACGCGATCACGAAGTCGAAGATCTGTGGCCGTCGCCTGTGCATCGGCTCCTCCGCGCGATCTTGCATCAACGTCGATACGGCGCCTGCCGCGGGCGGCGTACGCCGCGCTATCCGGGGTGGGCAGCGACCGGTGCGCGCCAGTGCGTCATCAGCGGGCCCTGCAAACCGTAGACCGGATCGGCCACAGGCCGCGGAACTCTGGCGATGTCGCTCTGGGCGCAGGGAGGCTCGCCCGCCCGGGCCGGGCAGATGTCCCAGTCCTGGCCGGCAGGATAGGCACCGACCACGAGCAGATCCGGACTGGCGCCTTCGTTCTTGTGGCCGACACCCGCCGGAATCACGACGACGTCGCCGGCCCGCAACACGATCGACCGGCCGTTGCGTCCGCCGAACCGCACGTTCGCATGGCCGCGGACAATGCCGAGCACCTCGTGGGTCGTGGTGTGATAGTGATGATAATCATAGACGCCGTTGCGCCATGCGCCTTTCCAGCGGTTCCGCGCAAAGAGCGCCTCGCAGCGGCCCGCCGGATCCGGCCCGCGCGTATCGAGCACACCGCGATAGACGAGGAGCGGCAGCTCCGCATTGTTCGGGACGTCGTCGCCTCGATCGAAGCGATGGAGCTCCGGCTCCTGGGGGCGAGGGAGATGGTCGTCCGGCATTCTCGTCTCCACGCGCTAGGCACCGGTCCGAATGCGGCAGCGCCCGCTTCGGACCTTCATGCCCGTATTCAACGCCGGATGACGCGCCGGGGTCCAGCCGACCGATGTTCGCGGGCGCGATCGTATCGCGGGCGCCGGCCCCGTATGCCGCAGCCCTGCGTTGCGACTTCAGGGGCGCGGGGCCGGCCTTTAGCTTCGGAGCGTCAACAGGACGGGTTGATGGTCCGAGGCGTGCGTGTGCGTGTCGACGGTTACGGCCTCGATCCGGTCGACGATTTCGTCGGAAACGAAGAAGAAATCACGCGCATGCGGACCTTGTGGCCATTGCGCGCGGTCATGGATGCCGCATGTCGGCGCATGATCCTTGTCCGGATGCGCGACCGTCCATGCGTCGCGCAGCGGCGGGCAGTCGTGGCCGAACGACGCCTGAATCCGCGCGTATGCCGGATCCTCGGGCGGGAAGTTGAAGTCGCCGCACAGAACCAGGCCGGCAACCGCGGGCTCCGGCGCATATGTGCCGGTTCCGGGCCGTGGCGGGCACCGCATGGCCGACGTCCACTCGGCATGGAGATCGCGCAACCGCTCCACCTGCGCGGCGCGCTGGAGCGGCGAATGGTACTCAAGATGCGTGGTCACGATGCGCAATGCCCCGAAAGGCGTCTCCACGACCGCCTCCAGGGCCTGACGCGACATATGGATGACGCCGGAGTCGGCAGGTCGAGGCAGCACGTGCGACGCGATGCTCAGGATCGGCAGTCGCGACAGGATCATGTTGCCGAAGCGACGACGCGCGGTTCCCGTCTTTGCCCGCAGATCCAGGGCCGGACGGAACGCCGGCTCATGCGCCGGGAACATTTCGGCGAGGCATGCGGCCTGGTCCGCGCCGTTTCCCTTGTCGAGTTCCGGAAACGTCACCGCGACTTCCTGGAAGCACAGCACGTCGGGATCGCCCATGTCGCGCGCGGCACGTGCCGTCCGCGCGAGGTCGATCACGCCGTCGGTGCCGAGACCGTACTGGATGTTCCAGGTGAGAATGCGGATCAACGGATGCCTGCGCGCGAGAACGACGGGACGACCTGACGTCGAGAGATCGCAAATGCTGCCAGCCGGCCAATGGCGGAGGTCATTTGCGGCGACGTCATCGCCGCAATTGTAGCGAGAAGGTCGGGCCGATGCATCCTCCGGTCGTTGCCGGCGACGGATCATCCCGTCGTGCCGCGACGGCCGGAGCCGATCGAGCTTTGCCGCACCCCTCGTGACCGTGACCGCGCCGGATTCGGTACGGCGCGACCGGCTGGCGTGTCGGTCCCTGTCGGCAACACGTGGCGGCAGGGAACTCCCGGCGCCTTGGAGAATTCGTTCCCCATCAGACCATCAAGGAGAAGCGATGGCCCGCATATTGATCATCGACGATCAGGATCCCGTCCGGCTTACGATGTGCCGTCTGCTCGAAAGCGGCGGGCACGTGGTCGTGGCGGCGTCACGAGCAGAGGAGGGGCTGCGATGGCTTGATAACGGGCCCTTTCGACGTGGTCGTCGCGGACATCAGCCTGCCGGATAGGCCGGTCGGCGCGGTCATCGTGGAACTGCGGCGAGAGGCGCCGGATCTGCCGATCCTGGCCATTACCGGCGGCGGACATCTTGGCCGCCTGCGCGCGCCGGATGCCTTGCTGGATATCGGTGCCGACGCGGTTCTGGTGAAGCCATTCGGGCGCGATGTCCTGCTCGAGGCCGTGGACCGGCTGCTCGCGGCGGCCCGCCGCCGTGCCCTAGTCGACAAGATATAGCCGCAAGATCGCCCCAAAAAGGACCCGCCTGGGCCCAGCGGGTTTCAAGATCATGAGGGGTCCTTAATCACAGCGGGCGCCGTCGACCCGCCACGAGGCGATGCGGCAACGAAAGAGAGGCCAGCCGGCGTAAGGGGTACATGACCATCCAAAGGCCGAGGCGGCGCACCGAAATTGCCGTCCGCCTCGGGATGCGAAAGGTGCGCGGCAGATGCATGCCTGACCCGACCAATCCGCCGTTCCGAGGCGACGGGAGCGCTCCCATCTGCCATTTCAGCCAGGGGTGATTCGATGCGACGCGCAAAACTCAAAGGCAATGTGTTCGTCGGCAATCTGCCGGAAGACTTCACCGATGGGCGGCTTGCCGAGCTGTTCGATCCATATGGGATCGTCGTCGGGGCCTATCTGGCCCGCGACGTCGCAACCGGCGAACTGCAGAACTACGGGCTCGTCGATCTTGCGCCGAAGAAGGCCGTGCAAACGGCGGTTCAGCAGCTGGACGGCGCATTGGTCGACGGGAATCGTCTCGAGGTCCGCGCAACCGAGGCCGCGATCGCGCTGCGGCAGCCGCGTGCGCGAAGCCCGATTCCCGTATCGCGGCAGGCATCGAGGCGGGCCTTTCAGGTCGAATACCGCTCTCTTGCCCGCCGGATCTGATCGCCCGCGCGGCGGTCACGTCGCGCGCAACACAGGCGATTTTCCTGCTGCATCGCGCGGCGGGTGAGCGCCGGTCCGACCGGCACCGGAACCGCACGCAAAGCGTGTCCGTTCTGACAATAGGTGTCCGCCGGGCCGTGTCCGTCCCGGGGATGCCCGGAGCCGGACGGTCCGGCATGGGCCCCGAATGCAGATGCAGCATCAGGAAGCCGGCGGCAATGCCGCGAACGCCGAATTGCGCCCGAGCCAGCCGGATACGGCTGCGCGCCGGGCCGGCCATGGCAGGCGGACGCCGTTATGGATTCTTGCTGCGCTCGCGGTCGTCGTCGCCATGTATCTGGCCCGCGACCTTCTCATTCCGATCGCGGTCGCCGTCGTCGTCTATCTTCTGATCCATCCGGCCATGCGGCCGCTGGGGCGCTTCGGTCTGCCTCAAGCCGCGGCGGCGGCGGTCGTGATCGTCGTCCTGGCGGGCTCGCTCGCGGTGGGCACCTACTATCTCACCGCACCGGTCAGCGAATGGATCGAGCGCATTCCCACGATCGCCGACCAGGTGCAGGAAAAGCTCCGCGTCGTGCGGAGACCCGTAGAGCAGGTGCAGCGGGCCTCCGAGCAGGTCGAGAAAGCGACGCAGATGTCGACGGAAAACGGCGTCGCCGTCACGATCCGCCCACCAAGCCTGCTGGAGCGCCTGGTCGACGGACTCCAGAGCACCATGGTCAAGACCGGGATCGTGCTGGTCATCCTCTATTTCCTGCTGGCGACCGGCGATGCGTTCAAACTGAAGGTCGTTCGCACATTGCCGCGGCTCCAGGAGAAGAAGCGTGCCGTTGCCATCATGGGCGACGTCGAGCGGCAGGTCTCGCGATTCCTCGTGACGCAGACCGCCATCAATGCCGGTCTCGGCGGCGCGATCGCCGTCGCGCTGTGGCTGATCGGGGTACCGAACGCGGCGCTGTGGGGACTCTTGGCGGCCGTCCTCAACTTCATCCCGTTCTTCGGCTTCGTGATCGGGATCGGCACCGTCAGCACCGTTGCGCTGCTTTCGTTCGAGTCGATGACGCATGTGCTTGCCGCGCCGGCCGTCTACGCCGCCATCAAGACGATCGAAGGCAATTTCCTCAGCCCGCTCATTCTCGGCCACAGGCTGACGCTCAATCCGCTCGTCCTCATCCTCAGTCTGCTGTTCTGGGGCTGGCTGTGGGGGCCGGCAGGCGCGATCCTCGCCGTGCCCATTCTCGTCATCGTGAAGACGCTGTGCGATCACGTCGAAGGCATGGCGACGCTCGGCGAGTTCATCGGCGACTGAGCGGAATTCCACGCCGTGGCGGCGTTCGACGGGCGTGATCCGGCCTTACCTTTGCAATTGACGAAGCTGCGGCGGAACGGAACAATCCGCGCCGGCCGACGATCGCACCGCTTCACAATCCCCGTATCCGTTCGATTGCGCACCGGTGCGAAGCGAGAATCGAGAGGACGACTCACGTCATGGCGGACCAGACCGACGATCTTTCGTGCCTGCCGGACGACCCCGGCGCACTGCTCATCGGACGCGTGTGGATGCCGGGCGACCGGGGCGGCCCGTGCGTCGTCGCCGTGCGCGGGGGCGAGCTGGTCGATCTGACCCTGTCATATCCGACGGTCAGCGACCTCGCCAATCGCCTGGACCTCCAGCGGCTCAGGCACGACATCGAAAACGCCGCCGCGATCGGCCGCGTCGACGACGTCGTGCGGAACAGCGACCCGCGACGCCGGAATCCGGCGCAGCCATGGTTGCTCGCGCCCTGCGATCTCCAGGCCATCAAGGCCTCGGGGGTGACGTTCGTCACCAGCCTGCTCGAGCGCGTCATCGAGGAAAGGGCGCGGGGAAATCCGGCTGCCGCCGAGGCGATCCGGCGCGAGCTCGTACGCGTGATCGGCCAGGATCTCGAGACCGTGATCCCCGGTTCGCCGGCGGCGATGCGGCTCAAGGACGAATTGGTCCGGAACGGCATGTGGTCCCAGTACCTCGAGGTCGGCATCGGGCCGGACGCCGAGATCTTCACGAAGGCGCAGCCGATGTCGGCTGTCGGTCACGGCGCCGATATCGGCATTCATCCGGCGTCGACCTGGAACAATCCCGAGCCCGAGATCGTGCTGGTCGTGAACGCCGCGGGCGAGACGGTGGGCGCGACGCTCGGCAACGACGTCAACCTTCGCGATTTCGAGGGACGCAGCGCGCTGCTGCTGGGCAAGGCCAAGGACAACAACGCGAGCTGCGCGATCGGGCCGTTCATCCGGCTTTTCGACGAGCGCTTCGGCGCGGCGGATGTGGCGGCAGCGGATGTCCGGCTCACCGTGACCGGCGAGGACGGTTACCGGCTGGAAGGCGTCAGCTCGATGCGCAAGATCAGCCGAAAGCCGGAAGATCTCGTGCGGGCGACGATCGGGCCGCATCATCAGTACCCGGACGGATTCGTGCTCTTCCTCGGCACGATGTTCGCGCCGATCGAGGATCGCGACGAGCCGGGCAAGGGATTTACGCACAAGATCGGGGACCGGGTCGTCATCTCCGCGCCGGGACTCGGCCGGCTCGTCAACCGGGTAAAGCTGTGCACCGAGATCGAGCCGTGGGAATTCGGGGTCGGCGCCCTGATGCGCAACCTGGCGGCGCGCGGCCTTCTTCGATAGGCGGATCGCGGGCGGGGCTTCGGCCGGAATGGCGGGCGTGAGGAGACACGACGCGGATCGTTTCCGCGGGGCCGGCGAAGCCGGCCGGATACGGAAAATGCCGCGGCGTCGCGCCGGCTTCGGGCAGGTTCGCCGGCAGGATGCCGGCGCGGCGCAGGTCGCGGCGACGCCGTCCCGCGAGGATCTGTCGCGCATCTGCGGCATGGCCGCGGTCGCGGCATTGTTTTCCCGCGGGCCGGAGCGGATCGAACGCCTTTTCTTCACCGAAGCGATGCGCGGACCGGCCGACAGGCTCTGCCGGCATCTCGCGCAGGCGCGCAAACCGTATCGTCAGGTGGACGCGGCGGAGCTCGCGCGCATTGCCGGTACGCCGATGCATGGCGGCATCGTGGCGATCGCGCGGCCGCGGCCCGTCCTGCCGTTCGATGCCGGTGAAGCGCGCGGCTGGGCGTCGCGCGTGCCGCTGCTGCTGGTCCTCGACGGAGTCGGCAATCCGCACAACCTGGGCGCCATCGTACGCACGGCCGCGTTCTTCGGGCTCGATCGTCTCGTCATCTCGGATCATCCGGCGCAGGCCGGACCGTCGGATGCGGCATACCGGGTTGCGGAGGGCGGGCTCGAGCACGTGCAGCTCTATCGCGCGACGCGGCTGCCGGCTGCCCTGCGCCGGCTGAGCGGTGCCTACCGGGTCGTGGCCACGGCACTCGGCCGCGGCAGATCGCTCGAAACGATGCCGCGCGATCGGCCCGTCGCGCTGGTCCTCGGCAACGAGGAAGCCGGGCTCCGGCGCGAGACCATCGCAAGCTGCGACGAGATCGCCACGATCCCGGGCGCAGGCCTGATCCAGTCGCTGAACGTGTCCGCGACCGCCGCCATTCTGATCCATGCGCTGGCCCGGAACGCCGCCGCGGGCCGCGACATGATGCCCGGCGCCGGCCGGGCCGCCGGTTGACTTGCGGCCGGAGCGGTTCCAGCCTTGCGCGCCGGTACGTCCCGCGCATGCGCCCGCAATGACGAGGTCGTGTTGAACGCTTTTGGAACGAAAGGTCTTCCGCCCGATGACCAAACGCGTTGGCCTCGTCGCCCATGATCGTCAGAAACCGGCGATCGTCGCCTGGGTCAAACGGCACGAGCCGGTGCTGCGCCGGCAGATTCTGTATGCGACCGGCACGACCGGCAGCCTCGTGCTGGAAGCATGCCCGCAGCTGTCGATCACGCGACTGAAAAGCGGGCCGCTCGGCGGCGATCAGCAGCTCGGCGCCCTGATCGCCGAAGGCAAGCTCGACTGCCTGATCTTCTTCACCGATCCGCTCACGGCATTGCCGCACGACGTCGACGTGAAGGCGCTCATCCGCCTCTCCACCGTCTACAACATTCCGGTGGCCTGCAACGAGGCGACGGCGGAGATCATCGTGACGTGGCTCGAAGCGGCGGACGCGACCGGCGAGGGGGCCGCCGGGGCGGCACGGCCGGACAGGCGATGATCGTTCTTTTCACGGATTTCGGCATCGCGGGGCCGTATATCGGGCAGGTCAAGGCCGTCCTCCACCGCGAGGCGCCGAACGTTCCGGTGATCGATCTGTGCGCGGATGCGCCGACATGCGATCCGAAGGCGAGCGCGTATCTGCTGGCTGCGCTTGCCGCCTGGTTCCCGGCCGGTGCGACGTTCGTCGCCGTCGTCGATCCCGGCGTCGGCGGTCCGCGTGCGCCCCTGGCGCTGGAGGCGGACGGTCGCAGCTTCGTCGGCCCCGACAACGGCCTGTTCGAACTCGTGATGCGGCGGGCGACCCGGCTTCATGCGCAGGAGATCGCGTGGCGACCGCCGGCGCTGTCGCACAGCTTTCATGGGCGCGATCTTTTCGCGCCGATTGCCGCGCGCATCGCCGCCCGCACCCTGTCGCCCGATATGCTCAAGCCGGCTGAACCGACCCGCATGCCGGAATGGCCCGACGATCTTGCCGAGATCGTCTATATCGACCACTACGGCAACGCGATGACCGGAATCCGGGCGAACCGCCTGCCGGCAACGGCGCGGCTGGTCATCGGCGGCCGGACGCTTCCGCACGCCCGCACGTTCGTCGACGTCGAGGCGGGCCGCGCGTTCTGGTACGAAAACTCGAACGGCCTGGTGGAAATCGCCGTCAACCAGGGCCGTGCCGACACGACGCTCGGCCTCGCGATCGGAACGCCGGTCTCGATCCGGACTTGAATTTGCAAGCCGTCTTCCTCGCATACGGCCGCGGCAGCAGCGCTGCGGGCGGCGGCGTCGCCGCGTCCGGATGACGTTCCCATGCCGACGCTCCCGGTCGATCCGGGACGGCTGAATCCGGGAATCGGATCGGCAGGTCGATGGCGCACCTATCGCCAAGCCGGGCCTGACAATGCCAAGCATCAATTCCGTCGACGTACCCGAGAAGGACCTGCCGCTGCGCGACGATATCCGGCTGCTCGGCCGCATCCTCGGCGACACGGTGCGTGCGCAGGAAGGCGAAGCGGTGTTCGGAATCGTCGAGCGCATTCGCCGGACCGCGATCCGCTTTCACCGCGACGAAGACGAGGCGGCGCGACGCGAGCTCGAGGCGACGCTGGACGGCCTTTCGCGCGATCAGACCATCCGGGTCATTCGCGCTTTCACCTATTTCTCGCGCCTCGCCAACATCGCCGAGGATCAGCATCACATTCGCCGCATCCGGGCACATGCGCTGGCCGCATCGCCGCCGCGCGAGGGCACCATGGCCCGCGCACTGAGCCGCGCGCACGAGGCGGGCATTTCCCGATCACGGCTGCGGCGCTTTTTCAGCGATGCCCTGATCAGCCCGGTCCTGACGGCCCATCCGACGGAGGTGCGGCGGAAAAGCACCCTCGACCGCGACATGGAGGTCGCGCGGCTCCTGACCGAGCGCGACCGCATTCAGCTTACGCCCGACGAGGCGGCGGCCGGTGACGAGGCGCTGCGCCGTGTCGTGCTGACGCTGTGGCAGACCAGCATCCTGCGCCGTACCAGACTCGCGGTCCTCGACGAAGTGGCCAACGCCCTTTCCTATTACGATTACACGTTCCTGCGCGAGCTGCCGCGCTTCTATGCCGCCCTGGAGGATCAGCTCGCGTCCATGGACCCCGCCTGGGACGGCGCCGAGCTGCCCTCGTTTCTGCGCATAGGGAGCTGGATCGGCGGCGACCGCGACGGCAATCCCTTCGTCACGGCCGAGGTGCTGCGGCAGGCGCTGCGCATGCAGAGCCGGCGCGCGCTGAACTTCTATCTCGAGGAGCTGCATCTGCTGGGCGGCGAGTTGTCGCTCGATGCACGGCTCGTCGGCATTTCCGATGAGCTGGCGGCGCTGGCGGGACGCTCGCCCGATCCGTCGCCACGCCGCAATGACGAGCCCTATCGCCGTGCGATCACCGGCATGTACGCGCGCCTCGCGGCGACGGCCTGGACGCTCGACCGGTTCGAGGTGCCGCGCCACGCGGTGGGCGAGGCGCCACCCTACGCGAACGCCGCCGAATTGCGCGCCGATCTCGATATTCTGGCCCGCTCGCTCGCCGCCAACGGCTCGACGACCCTGGCGCGCGGCCGGTTGCGCAACCTGCGCCGCGCGGTCGACGTGTTCGGTTTCCACCTGGCGGGCATCGATCTGCGCCAGAACGCCGACGTGCACGAGCGCACGGTCGGTGATCTGTTCGAGAAGGCTCATCCGGGGACGGGTTACCGTGGGCTGGCCGAGCCTGCGCGCATCGCGCTGCTGCTGGACGAGCTTCGGACGGCGCGGCTGCTCGCCTCGCCCTTCGTGGCCTATTCCGCGCAGACGGCGTCGGAGCTGGCGATCCTGCGCACGGCCGCCGAGGCGCAGCGGAACTACGGCAAGCCCGCGGTTCCCAACTACGTCATCTCCAAGGCTGACGGCGTCTCGGACGTGCTGGAGGCGGCGCTGCTCCTCAAGGAGGCGGGATTGCTGCGGCCGGACAAGGGCGAACTCGACGTCAACATCGTCCCGCTGTTCGAGACGATCGCCGATCTCCACAACTGCGGCAGGGTCATGGACGCGCTGCTTGCCGTGCCCGAGTACGCGCGTCTCCTGGAAAGCCGCGGCCGGGTGCAGGAGGTGATGCTGGGCTACTCGGACAGCAACAAGGACGGCGGATTTCTCACGTCGGGCTGGGAGCTGTACAAGGCGGAGGTCGCGCTGATCGAGGTATTCAGCCGGCGCGACATCCGACTGCGCCTTTTCCATGGCCGCGGCGGTTCGGTCGGCCGCGGCGGCGGTCCAAGCTATCAGGCCATCCTCGCCCAGCCTTGCGGCGCCGTGCAGGGGACGATCCGCATCACCGAGCAGGGCGAGGTGATCGCGGGCAAGTATTCCAACCCCGAGATGGGCCGGCGCAACCTCGAGACCCTTGCCGCCGCGACGTTGGAGGCGACGCTGCTGCAGCCCGAGGGCGCCGCGCCACGCGACGAATATCTCGCGGCCATGGAAGAGCTCTCCGCCCACGCCTACCGGGCGTATCGGCGCCTCGTCTACGAAACCGCGGGTTTCGAGCGCTATTTCTGGGAATCGACCGTCATCGGCGAAATCACCAACCTCAATATCGGCAGCCGGCCGGCGTCACGTACGAACTCGACACGCATCGAGGATCTGCGGGCGATCCCGTGGGTGTTCGGGTGGGCGCAATGCCGCCTGATGCTGCCGGGCTGGTACGGCTTCGGCGCAGCCGTCAGAGCCTGGATCGCCGCGCATCCGCGGGACGGCGTGGCCGTCCTGCGGGCGATGTACCGGGAGTGGCCGTTTTTTCAGACCCTGCTCCTGAACATGGACATGGTGCTGGCGAAAAGCGACATCGCGATCGCCTCGCGCTACGCGACGCTCGTCGCGGACGCCGAGCTGCGCGCCGCCATTTTCCCGCGGCTGCGCGCCGAATGGCGGGACTCGATCCGCGCGTTGCTCGCCATCACGGGCCAGAAGACGCTGCTGGAGCGCAATCCGCTGCTGGCGCGCTCCATCCGCAACCGGTTTCCCTATCTCGATCCGCTCAACCACGTACAGATCGAACTGCTCAAGCGCCATCGCGCCGGCGACACCGACGAACGCGTGGTGCAGGGCATTCACCTGACCATCAACGGAATCGCCGCGGGATTGCGCAACAGCGGCTAGCGCGGATCAGCTCCGCGCGGCCTCGTGCTCGCCATGCTCCCGCCGCTCGACCGTGTCGCGCCCGACGATCTTGCTGAACAGGCCGTCCTCCTCATAGACGAGGGCCAGCTTGCGTTCCTCGAATTCCCGGAAGAATTCGTCCCACGGGATTTCGACGAGGTTCTCGTGTTCGGATTGGGGCGCCTGCGGAAACATGATGCGGATGATGCCGACATCGCCGCCTTGATGGGTCCGTCTGACCGCGGCCGGCTTGCCGCCGTGCTTCTCTGCCCACCGCCGTACCGTCTCGTGATCCGTCGTGACGTTCGCCATGGCTGAACCCCGCTGCTGCACTGTTGGCGACGTTAACCATGCGGGGAGCACCCCGGTTCCCGCCCGGGTCACGGGACCGATCTCCGGCCGGAATCCGTTTTCTGACAAAGGCTTAGCTTGGGGCCGGCCGGGCGGGGAGCAAGGCCTCTTGAAACGGCGAAGGACGGTTCCCAATACCAAATCCGGTAAATGGGCGGTTTGCCGCCGAAGACCTGTCCCGGAGAACAGAAGAACAGAGACGAGCATGCAACCGGCTGTCGCACGCGTCGTGGAACTTGCCGTGACCCAGGCCCGCGTCGGGACGACGCGGGCGGCCGTCGCAAGCGCCATCGTCGCGGCCCTGCGGCGGATTCGCCGGACGGTCGACGAACAGGCCGGCTTCGCCGCCGCCAGGATGCTCGACGACTTCATCCGCGGCCACATCAGGTCCGAATCCGTCAAGGGCGATCTGCCTGTGCGCGATTTGCCGGCGGATGCCGTCCACGACGCGCGCGCCGAGGCGATCCTGGACGACTGCGTGAGTACGTGCATCGCGCTCAACGCATTCACGCCGGATAATGGCGCGTTGACCACGGCGGTCGGCACGCTGCTCGACTGTCTGTTCCGGCAGGTCGAGGGCGCGCCGGATCCCGACGGGCTGCTCGCCCGGCTGCGGTCGCCGGAGCGGATGGAGGCCGATCCCGGCCCCCGAATCGCAATGGTTCACTAGAACCCCGGGGCTGAGGCCTGACGGCCAGGGCGGTGGCCCATCGCCACCGGCGCGCGAGGCGGCCGGCCGGTGCGACAGTCTGACGATGCATTCCGTTTTCCTTTTGCCGGGGACGTCCCCATAATCGGTACGGCACCTTCGTTCGAACGCCGTACCCGACGTCCATGCGCCCCCCAAGACCGCAGCCCGCATCGTCCGCCGCGAACGTGCCGAACAAGTGGCGGCGCCTGCCCCCGCTCAACGCATTGCGGTGCTTCGAGGCGGCGGCGCGCCACATGAACTTCACCAAGGCCGCGGCCGAACTGGGCGTGACGCCGGCAGCCGTCAGTCATCAGATCAAGACGCTCGAGGATTTCCTGGGCGTCAGTCTCTTCCGCCGGACGCCGCACGGCCTTTTCCTTACCGATGCGGGACAGGCGTGCCTGCCCGGGATTCGCGACGGCTTCGACCAGCTGCTGATGGCGGTCGATCAGCTCGGGACGATCGGGGAGACCGGCATCCTGACCGTCAGCGTCGCCCCGTCATTCGCGGCGAAGTGGCTGCTGCCACGGCTCGACCGGTTTCAGGCGGCGCATCCGGAGATCGACGTCCGGGTTTCGGCATCGATGGCGTTGGTCGACTTCACGAGCGGCGATGTCGATCTTGCGATCCGCTACGGCCCCGGCGGATATCCGGGCCTGGAAGTGGAGCTGCTCGTGCGCGATACGGTCTATCCGGTCTGCAGCCCGGCGCTGCTCGAAGGACCGCACGGCCTGCGGTCGCCCGATCATCTGCGCCATCACACGCTGCTGCACGACGACAGCCCGGACGGCGACGAGAGCTGCCCGACCTGGCCCATGTGGATCCGCGCCGCCGGGATCGAAGGGGTCGATGCGACGCGCGGGCCGCGCTTCAACCAGTCGAGCCTCGTGCTCGAGGCCGCGATTCTCGGACGCGGCGTTGCACTGGCGAAATCGACCCTCGCCGATGCCGACGTCGCGGCGGGCCGCCTCGTGAAGCCGTTCGACATCAGTTTTCCGGTGCGCTTCGCCTATTACGTCGTTCACCCACGGGCCAAGGCGGCACTCACCAAGGTCGCCCTGTTCAAGGCGTGGCTCAGGGAGGAGGCCCGCCGGGCCGAGGCCGTCTGACGCGCGGCCGGCCGCGGCCCGCCGCCCGATGCGGCTGTCGGAAGCGGGGCGGGTGATCCGCGACGATCATCACCCGGCTCGCGGGCAGGTTTGCCCCCGATCGGTTCGCGGATCGTTATCAGGAGATGGTCGAAGACCTCGTTCGGGCGAAGCTCGAGCGTGAGCGTCTGCCTGTCCGGTGGACCCCGAGGGAGGCCGAGCCGCAATCGATGGAGAGGAAAACATGGTCGGGAAACGACGCAAGCCGGCGGCGCGATCGGCGCGCACGGGCGGCCTGTCGGATCTGATGGTCGCCGATCCGCGCGACGCGAAGAAGGACGCGCAGAGAAACGCGCCGCATCCGCAAGGGGCCGGCGGGATCGATCCTGCCGAGAACGCCGGCACGGACGAACGCGAACAGACGAAGCGCAGGCTGAGGCGCGTGCTGCGGTAGGCGCGAGAGGCCGCATTCGGGAGCCGGCCGCATCCGCGGCGAGCGGCCGGGGGCGAGACGCGCGCAAGGCGATCGCGCCGTGCCGGCGTCAGCTCGCCGCCGCGGCGCCCCGAAAGGGGATGAGGCTTCGGATCAGATGGCGCCGCGGCTCCGCCGCTCGCGCGTCACCGCCTGCGGTGTGACGATGCGATCCGGCGGAAAGGAGATCGTGACGGTTGTGCCGACGCCGAGTTCGCTCTCGATGTTGAGCGAGCCGCCGTGCATCTTCGCCATTTCCCGGGTCAGCGCGAGACCGAGGCCGGTTCCCTCCGTCCGGCGCTGAAAGCTGCCGTCGACCTGGAAGAACCGCGTTCCGACCTTGGCCAGGTCGCTCTGGCTGATGCCGATGCCCGTGTCGCGCACGCTGATCGTCGCGGCGCCGGTGTCATCGAGCCGGCAGCGGACGGTGATCGAGCCGCCCGGATCGGTGAATTTGACCGCGTTGGACAGCAGGTTGAGCAGCATCTGCCGGACCTGCCGCACGTCGGCGCGGATGACCGGGAAGGGGGGATCTACCTCGACCGTGACCTGCAGCCGCTTCGATTCCGCCTTCGGTCGCACGACACGAAGCTGCTCTTCGGCCAGATCGGGCAGGAAGACGTCGCTTTCGACCAGCGGCATCTTGCCGGCCTCGACCTTGGACAGGTCGAGGATGTCGTTGATGAGCTGCAGAAGGTGCTCGCCGCTGCGCTGGATGTCCTCGACGTACTCGCGATACTTCGGGTTGCCGATGGGCCCGAAGATGCCCTGGCGCATAATGCTGGCAAAGCCGATGATGGCATTGAGCGGCGTGCGCAGCTCGTGGCTCATGTTGGCGAGGAAGACCGACTTCGCGCGGTTTGCCGTCTCGGCGGCGTTGAGAGCCTCTATCAGCTTGCGCTCGACCAGCACCTCTTCCGTGATCTCGCGGGCGCTGCCGCGGTAGCCTTTGAACCGCCCCTTTTCGTCGAAGAACGGCTTGCCGCTCACCGTGATGTAGCGCGGCGTCTCGCCGGGGGCGTGCATGAGATAGCGGAAGTCCCGGAACGGCTCGTGGGCGTCGAGCGTCTGCATGTGCGCCCGCCATTTCGCCGTGTCTTCCTTTTCCTGGTCCGACGCAAGCGCCACGCGGCGTTTGCCGATGCGGCTCTTGGGGTCGATGCCGAACTTGCTGAGGCTTTCGCTCATGTAGGTGAAGCAGTGGTCCGGCCCCGTCTCCCAGAACCAGTCCGATGCCGTCTCGGCGAAGTCGCGGAACCGGGCCTCGCTGTCGGCACGCGCGGCGAGCGCCTCGCGCTCGGCGGTGATGTCAGAAATCATGATCAGGACGTGACCGTCCGGGTACAGGTACTCCTTGACCCGCACCCAACGGCCATCCGCGCAACGATGATCGACCGGGGGTGCGCCGGAACGGTGACGCTCGAGGCGGCGGCGCAGCGCCTCCTCGAGGTTGTTGCGGGAGTCGACGTAGATACCGGCCTCGCCGATGAGGCGGGCCGCCTCGGTATAGGCGATGCCGGGGACGATCCGGTCGGCCCGCGGTCCGGCGAGCCGGCGATAGCGCTCGTTGCAATAGATCAGTCGATCGGACGGATCGAGAAGGGCATACGCCTCGTCGACGCCGCCAAGGACACGCGCCAGCGTGGCATGATCGATTGATCCGGTCACCATCTCCTCGTCCGCGAGTCGGCGGGTATCAGCCTGCGGCCGAATCGTAGGGTCCCGGACGTTAATATCCTCGTAACGGGGGCACCGGCCAATGGGGGGGACCGGCGGAGGCGGGCCGGCCGGCGGCGCACGGTCGTTTCCGCCACGACGGACCGCTGCCGCCGGGTGCGTCCGCCGCCCGTTTCGCGATGCCGGGGGCAGGTTCATCCAGGGCGTGCCGTTCGGGCATCTTGCATCGGAAAGCGGATTATCGCTTTCTATTTCGCAGCCGTCCCAGAAGGCGGCGTTTATCGAACGGGAGCGTGCGATGATCCAAACTCCGAAGCCGCCGTCGGGTGCGGACGGTACGACCCAGGGCGCCCCGACGACTCCGGGCGACATTGCCCAGAACGCGATCGAAACGGCAGCAGACGCCGCGGCACGAACCGCCGAAATGACCGCCGCCGGCATCGGGGCCGTGGCGCAGGCCGGCGCCGCCGCCGCACGGGCCGTCGCCGAGGGAATGTCGCAGGCCGCGCGCAGTCCGGCGCGCCAGGCGCCGAAGCGGGCGCGCAAGAAGACCGCGAAGCGGCAGGCGAAGCGGCAGGCCAAGTCGGCCGCACGTGCACGGCGGGCGGCGACGAAGCGTGCCGCACCTAAGCGCGCCGCGCTGAAGCGTGCCGCTGCCAAGACGGCCGCGAAGCGGACGGCGAAGAAGGCGGCCGGAAAGCGCGCCGCCAAGAAGACGACCGGCAAACGCACGTCGCGCCGCCGCTGAGACCGGATCGACCCGCCGCTAGGGCGGGTCGCCCGGGCTGACGTCGCAGACGAAACTGTCCGCCGCCATCCAAAGATCGTCCAGGAGGCGGGCGAGATGCCGCGTCTCCGGCGGACCGAACCTTCGCTCGAAGCGTCCGATGGCGTCGGCCTGACGCTTGGCGTCGTCGCGAAGCTGTCGTGCGAGCGGCAGCAGCCGGCGTGCCGCGGCAAGGGTCAGGTCTTCCAACCCATCGGACTGGCAGCTCAGGGCCGGCGCGGGCGCATCCATCCGTCACCGCTGGGCACAGGGGGCAGCATGACGCGATGTTTGCATGCACGTGTGCAATTTGCAAGCACAAATGCACATGAGTGCAAACGATCCCCCGGCGCCGGACCTTACAACTGGCAACATCGAGGGGGCGGGGCCGGACGCGGCGCGGACGGCGCCGGGCCTACGTCCGGACCTTCAGCACCGCGACGATCAGATGGACGGCGCGCACCCTGTCGGCGGGGATGTCGATCGACCGGGCGGGATTGAACTGCTCGAGCACGAGCTTCTTCTCGGTGCGCCGGACGAGACGCTTGACCAGCCCCTGTCCGTCCGTGAGCTGCACGACGACGTCGTCGCCCGGCGTCGGCGGCACGGTCGGCGACACGTACACGAGCTGGCCGTGCCGGAGCACCGGATCCATGCTGCTGTCGTTGACGTAGACCGCATAGGCGTTCGGCTCGCCGAGCAGGAACCACGGACGTTCGACGTAGGACTGCACCATGCCGTTCTCGAAGAAGTAGCCTTCCTGGCCGCCGCGCGCATGCCCCAGGACCGGCAGGTCCCGCGCGCCCGGCGGCGGAATCGCGGCACCCTGCAAATTCCCCATCCGCAAGCCGGCGACCGGCGGCGTCGCGGCTCCGCGGGCGACGGATGCGGGCGCCCCGCCGAGGCTCGGCGGCAGCGGGATGCCCGTCGCGTCGCTCAGCTTCTTGAGCGTCCGCGCGCTCAGGCTGTTGGTGTAGGTGGGGTTGTTGTGAAAGCGCGTCAGCGTCGTCGCCGACAGCCCGGCGCGACGGGCGAGGTTGGTGAGGTCGAGGCCGGTCTCTTCGACCAGGGTCTTCAGATAGGCGAGCGCGGCCTCGCGGTGCAGGTCGGCCATGGCCTCGGGCTCCTTGGATCTCACCCGGCTTACTGCCATATGCAATCCTGAAAGTCTAGTTGCACAAATGCACATGAACGGCTAGGCTCGCGGCCGGGCTCGAGAGTCGTGGCCGGCGGCCCGGAGCGCCCCCGTCCGGGGCGTCATCGGCGGACCGGCGGGGCGGGCCCGTCCGTCGGCTTGCATCAAACAGGAGGAGCAAGGCAGTGCGCGCCAAACCGCAGGTCATTCGTTCGGAGGTCGTCAACAATGGTCGGGACCGGGCCGACATCGTCCGGTCCGCCGGTCCCGACGGTACGGTCGCCGTGTTCGCGATCAACCGGACGCAGCGAATGGTCGACCGTCTGTTCGACCGCGGCGCCATCGACGCGCGTCAGTACGGTGCGGCGACCCGGCTGCGCGACCTGTGGGAGCAGGCGCGGCTCATGACGGCCGATCTCGGCGCGCATGATCTGTACCGCATATCGGGCGGCGAGCGGGAATGGGTCGGCGACGAGGCGGCGTTCCGCCGCTACACGCTCGCAATGCGCCAGATGGGGCGCGACGGCCGCCGGATTCTTTCGGATGTCGTCATCGGCGACATGGCACCCGAGGCCTGGGGGCGGCGCTATCGTTGCGACGGGCTGCTCATGCTGCGCGGTCAGCTCGATCGTCTCGCCAAGTGGTGGGGCATGTGACGTGCCGGATCGAGGATCGGCGCCGGGCCGACAAGAAAGTGGATTGACGCGCCGGCCGATCTTTCATCTAATCAGCGCCGGATAAATGCGCCCGCACGATCCTGACGATCGGCGGGCGCATCGCTTTTCGGGTCTTCGTTCGTGGGTCGGCGTCATTCGAGTCGACGCGCCCGCAGGCGCCGCCGGTCGGCGGTGCGCGGCGCGTCGGGCGCGAATTTCGGTGCGCCGCATCAGCGCGTTGCGGGAAATCTGACGCCGGTTGCGGAAAGTGGGTTGACGCGGCCCCGGCTTTTTATTGAATTGGGGCCGGATAAATGCGCCCGCACGGTCTTCCGCGACCGGCGGGCGTTTTGATTCGCAGGGGCCTCGCCCCGCGCCATTCCAGGGAAACCGTCATGGGCAACAAACGACGCCAGCACATGGCCGGCGCGGCGGCGAACGTCGTGCCGATTCCGAACGCCGCCGACGGGGCGGCCGGTGCCGCCGCGGATGGCGCGGCCGGCACGCCGGCGCCGACGCCGCCAGGCGAGCCGCCGCCGACGCAGCCGGCGAGTCTCGCCCGCGCGCGTCTGTCCGATTCGGCCATGTCGGTGTTCGCACACGATTTCCGCGAGCATGGGCACGAGGTCGTCGCGACGCTTCGCGCCGAGGACCCGGCCGGCTACGTCCGCGCGGTGCTTTCGCTCCTGCCCAAGGATTTCGCGCCACACGATGTGACGGAAGGAATCAGCGATGAACGATTCCACGCCATGCTCGAACTGCTTGGCGCATGTCTCGACGCCCGAAATGAAGGCGGTCGACGCCATGATCCGGGGCATCCTGACGACGCGCGAACGCCGCGACCGGCTGAGCCGCTATGCGCCGTACCCGAAGCAGAAGGCGTTCCATGCCGCGGGCCGGCACCATCGTGAGCGGCTGTTCCTCGCGGGCAATCAGGTCGGCAAGACGCTCGCCGGCTCGTTCGAGATGGCGATCCACCTTACCGGGCGCTATCCGGACTGGTGGCGCGGCCGACGCTGGACCCGGCCGATCGTCGCCTGGGCGGCGGGCATCACGGGCGAAAGCACGCGCGACAATCCGCAGCGCCTGCTGCTGGGGCGACCGGGCGAGTGGGGCACCGGCGCCATTCCGCACGAGGTCCTCGGCCAGGTCTCGCGTGCGGCCGCCATCCGCGATCTCGCCGACACGGTCCGTGTCCGGCACGTGAGCGGCGGCTACTCGATTCTCGCGTTCAAGTCCTACGAGAAGGGGCGCGACAAGTGGCAGGGCGAAACGCTGGACCTGGTCTGGTTCGACGAGGAGCCGCCGTCGGACATCTATCTCGAAGGGTTGACGCGGACGAATGCGACCGGCGGCGCCGTGTATCTCACCTGCACGCCGTTGCTCGGCATGACGCAGGTGGTCGGCCGCTTCATGCAGGAGCGCGCGCCCGACCGCCACATGACGCAGATGACGATCGACGAGGCGGCGCATTTCTCGCCGGAGATGCGCGCCCGCATCATCGCGAGCTATCCGGCGTTCGAGCGCGACGCGCGCACCAAGGGCGTGCCGATGCTGGGCGCGGGCCGCGTCTTTCCGGTGCACGAGGAGACGATCACGGTCGACCCGTTCGAGATTTCGCCGCACTGGTCGCAGATCGGCGGCATGGATTTCGGCTGGGACCATCCCTTCGCGGCTGTGCGCCTCGCCTGGGACCGCGATGCCGACTGCCTCTACGTGATCGACGTCTACAAGGCGACGCAGGCAACGCCCGTCGAACATGCCGCGCGGCTGAAATCCTGGGGCGCCTGGCTGCCCTGGGCGTGGCCGCATGACGGCCTGCAGCACGAGAAGGGCTCCGGCGCGCCGCTCGCCGAACTCTATCGCAGCGCAGGGCTCAACCTCCTGCCCGTGCATGCGCAGTTCGCGACGACGCCCGACGGAAAGGGCGGCGGGACCAGCGTCGAGGCCGGGTTGATGGAAATGCTCCAGCGCATGCAGTCCGGCCGCCTCAAGGTGTTTCGCGGGCTCGAGGACTGGTTCCGGGAGTTCCGCGTCTACCACCGCAAGGACGGTCTGGTCGTGAAGGTCAACGACGACCTGCTCTGTGCGACGCGCTACGCGCTGATGATGCGCCGCTACGGCAAGCCGGCCGCGACGGCGCAGGGCTTCGGGCGCCGGCTTCATTATCCGGCGAGCGGCGTGGCGTGAGAGAGGCGAGGCTGTCGAGGGATGAGGTTGTCGATCGAAGCCTCAATCCCGAGCCTGTCGAAGCCTCATCCTGAGCCTGTCGAAGCCTCATCCCGAGCCTGTCGAGGGATGAGCCCGTCGAAGGATGAGGCTTCGATGTCGACGGACGAGGCCTCGCTTCTTGTCGGCGCCGCAACCGGCCTCGTCCTTCGTCGGGCTCAGGACGAGGCCCTTTCGACGCGTTCATGCTTCGGCGGCCTCGTCCTTCGACAAGTTCAGGACGAGGCCGCTGTTATTTTCGACTGCAACCCGTCGTTCACGCCTCATCGTGAGCCTGCGGAGGGATGAACCAGTCGAAGCCTCATCCTGAGCTTGGCGAAGGATGAGGCTTCGGCTCTATGAACGCCGCGATCGGCCTCGTCCTTCGACAGGCTCAGGACGAGGCCACTCTTGTGGAAGAACAAGCCCGTCGAAGCCTCACCCTGAGCTTGTCGAAGGGTGAGGCTTCGATGCCGAAGGACGGGGCGTCGCCTCTTGTCGGCGGCTGCGGCTGGCCTCGTCCTTCGACAGGCTCAGGACGAGGCCGTTGTTATTTTCGACTGCAACCCGTCGTTCACGCCTCATCGTGAGCCTGCGGAGGGATGAACCAGTCGAAGCCTCATCCTGAGCTTGTCGAAGGATGAGGCTTCGACCCTATGGACGCCGCGACTGGCCTCGTCCTTCGACGGGCTCAGGACGAGGCCATTCTTGTTTCGGGCAGCGTCACTTCACTCAAGCCTCACCCTGAGCTTGTCGAAGGGTGAGGCTTCGATGCCGGAGGACGAGGCGTCGCCTCTTGCCGACGCCAGGGCTGGCCTCGTCCTTCGACGAGCTCAGGACGAGGCCACTCTTGTGGAGGAACAAGCCCGTCGAAGCCTCATCCCTCGACAGGCTCGTCCTTCGACAAGCTCAGGACGAGGCCGTTCTTGTGACCACATCCGGCCGCCCACGTCGCCTGGGGCGCGGCCCACATTGCAAACGAGAAGGTGCATCCGATGGACGAGACCGAGCTCAAGGCGGTGCTCGCGGCCGAGCGCGCCGCGGCGCTGGGCGGCATGGCGGGGTCCGAGCTCGCCGCAGAGCGCGCCCGCGCGATGGACTATTACCTCGGCGACATGGAGGCCGACATGCCGGCCGCCGAGGGGCGCTCGCGCGCCGTGTCGACCGACGTCGCCGACACGGTCGATGGCATCATGCCGTCGCTCATGGACATCTTCACGGGCTCGGACGAGATCGTGCGTTTTGCGCCGGTCGGACCGGAGGACGAGGCCGCCGCGCAGCAGGAGACCGACTACGTCAACCACATCTTCTTCCACGAGAACGACGGGTTCGTCGTCCTGCACGGGATGATCAAGGACGCCCTCATCCAGAAGAACGGCATCGTGAAGTTCTGGTGGGAAGAGGGCCGGGACGGGGAGCGCGAGACCTATACCGACCTGACCGACGACGCCTTCGCCGCGATCGCGCTGGAGGCGAGCCGCGGCCTGGTCGAGATCGTCGCCCATGCCGCGCGCGAGGCGCCGGCCGACCAGCCGGGCGAGGCGCGGCCGACGACGAAGCTGCACGACGTCGTCGTCATCCGCGGCCGTTCCCACGGGCGCGTGCGCGTCATGGCGGTGCCGCCGGAGGAGTTCCTGATCTCCGCCCGCGCGCGCTCGATCGCCGACGCGCCCTATTGCGCGCATGTCGTGAAACGGACGGTGTCGGAGCTGATCGCGGCCGGCTACCCGCGCGAGCTGGTCGAGCGCCTGCCGAGCGGGAGCGCCGCGGCCGGCGACGAGGCCGCCGCGCGCGCCACCGTGGGCGACGACGACCCGCGGGGCGAGGCGGTCGCGAACGCGGCGATGCGCCAGATCACGGTGACCGAGCATTACATCCGCGTCGATTGGGACGGCGACGGAATCGCCGAGCTGCGCAAGGTCACGACCGCGGGACCGGGCGACGAGATCCTCGACAACGTGCCGTACGACCGCATGCCGTTCGCCGGCATCACGCCGATCCTGATGAGTCACCGCTTCTGGGGGCGGTCGGTCGCCGACCTCGTCATCGACGTGCAGCGGATCAAGACGGCGCTGCTGCGCGCGCTGCTCGACAACGCCTATTTCGCCAACAACCAGCGCCTGGAGGTCGCGGAAACGCACGCATCCGACTACACGCTCGACGACCTGCTGACCAATCGGCCGGGCGGCATCGTGCGGACGCGCATGCCGGGCGGGCTGACGCCGATCCCGAGCAATCCGATCGGCCCGCACGTGTTTCCGGTGCTGGAGTACATGGACGCGACGCGCGAGGTCCGTACCGGGGTGCAGCGCTTCGCGGTCGGCCCCGATGCCAACGCCCTCAACCCCTACAACGCGACGGCGACGGGCGCGAACATCCTGGCGAGCGCGGCGCAGCAGCGCGTCCGCCTGATCGCCCGCACCTTCGCCGAGACGGGGATCAAGGACCTGTTCCTCGGCATCCATGCCCTCGTCCTCAAGCACGGCGTCGGCGCGCGCACCGTGAAGCTGCGCAATGCGTGGGTTACGGTCGATCCGCGGCAGTGGAAGACGCGCAAGGACATGACCGTGCTGGTCGGCCTCGGCACCGGAACGCGCGATCAGGTCCAGGCCTATCTGGCCCAGATCCTGTCGATGCAGGTGCGGGCGATCGAGATGCAGGGCGGACCGGGCGGCCCGCTGGTCACGTTGACGAACGTCTACAATACGCTGCGGAGGCTGGTCGAGAATGCCGGGTTCCGCACCGCCGACGCCTTCTTCACCGCACCGGCGGCAGGCGATGGCGCAGCGCCGCCGCCACCCGTCGCGGACCCGCGCCTCGCCGCCGTCGCGCAGAAGCTGGAACTCGAGCGCGAGAAGGCTGCGCTCGAGGCGCAGCTCGCGAAGTATCGGGCCGACCTCGACGCCGAGGTCGCGCTCTACAAGGCGCGGCTCGACGCCGAGGTGAAGCAGCGCATCGCCGCGCTGGAGGCCGAACTCGCGCTGACAAGGCCTCGTCCCGAGCTTGTCGAGGGATGAGCCTGACGAAGGACGAGGCCGGTTGCGGCGCCGACAAGAGACGACGCCCATCCTTCGGGATCGAAGCCTCATCCTTCGACGAGCTCAGGATGAGGCTTCGACAGGCTCGTCCCTCGACAGGCTCGGGATGAGGCGTCAGCGAGCAAACGTATCCAGGAGCAAGAACGGCCTCGTCCTGAGCTTGTCGAAGGACGAGGCCGACCGCAGCGCCGACAAGGGACGACGCCCATCCTTCGATGTCGAAGCCTCATCCTTCGACAGGCTCATCCCTCGACAGGCTCAGGATGAGGCTTCGGTGTTGCCTCATCCCTCGGCAAGCTCGGGATGAGGCATCGATAGGTTCGCCCCTCGACGGGCTCGGGACTAGGGGCGGGATGCAGCCGGCAACAATCGGCCTCGTCCTGAGCCTGACGAAGGACGAGGCCGACCGCAGCGCCGACAAGGGACGACGCCCATCCTTCGATGTCGAAGCCTCACCCTTCGACAGGCTCATCCCTCGACAGGCTCGGGATGAGGCTTCGACAGGCTCGGGATGAGGCTTCGACAGGCTCAGGGTGAGGCTTCGACAGGCTCAGGGTGAGGCTTCGGCAAGTTCAGGGTGAGGCCTGCGCGACAGGAAGCCTGGCGTGCGTCCCGGCGGCGCCGTCGGATGACATCGAAACAAACCGGAAAAACCTGACGAGGATCGCGGCGCGAGGCCGCATCGAGGAGATCGGCATGACCGACGAAGAGGAAAAGCTGCGCAACGAAGTCGCGGCGGCAATGGAGGCAGAGAACGCACTCGCCCTATTGGGCAACGCCTTTGCGACGCTCGAGGCCGAGTACGTGAAGGCCTGGAAGAACACGCCGGCGCGCGACGCCGAGGCGCGCGAACGCCTGTGGCAGGCGGTGCAGATCGTCGGAAAGGTGGAGTCGCATCTGCGCGCCGTTGCTGCCAACCGCAGGATCGCCGAGCGCCAGCTCGCCGACATCGCGCGGCTGGGCGAGCGCAAGCGGCTGCTGGGCATCGTGTGAGCGGGGAGACCCGTTTCGCCGCGATCCGGCACACACGGAGGTTCGGGACAGCACCCGCGAGAACGGATGCCCAGCGGCCGCGCGTGCGTGCGGGCGCAGCATCACGGTCAAAATCACGGCGGGGGCGGCAGCAGAAAATGTGACGCTGCCGGGCGCGCGGGCCGCTTCGCCCGCAAATGAAGGTCATCGACATGGATGGACAGATCGACAACCCGCCGCCGGCGGGAACGGCACCGCTTACCCTCGAGGCGGCGCGCGGACTCCTCACGATCGCGGAGGAGGACGCCGCACCCGCTGCGGATGCAGGCGAGGGGGCGCCCGTTTCGACGGCCGCGGCGGCGAAGGAACAACCGGCCATTGAGGCCGACGCCGCAGCGCCCGGCGACGATGCCGCGGCGCCCAGCGACGGGAACGAGGATGCGGACGAGGGCGAACCGGACGAGCCGGCCATCGCGCCGCCCGCGTCGTGGCGAGCCTCGGAGAAAGAGGCGTTCAAACGTCTGCCCCGCGAGATCCAGGCCGTGGTGGCCGGGCGGGAGCGCGACCGCGAACGCGCGATCAACGAGGCGATGAGAGGCGCGGCAGAGACGCGCAAGGCCGCCGAAGCCGAGCGCGCTGCCTATGAGACCGAGCGGCGGCGGCTCCAACAGCAGCTCGCCGCCATCGTGCCCGCGCTCGAGCAGCAGATCGGGATCGAGTTCGCCGACATCCGTACGCCCGCCGACGTCGTGGCGCTCGCGGAACGCGACCCGTCCCGCTATGCGCTCTGGCGCGCCAAGCAGGACGCGCTGCAATTCGCGCAGCGCGAGCAGAGCCGATTGTCGCAGCAAGCGGCGGAGGAAGAGGCCGCCGCGCTCCGCGATCTCGCCCGGCGCGAGATCGCGGCGCTTCTCGACAAGCGGCCGGAGCTGAAGGACCCGGACGCACGCGCCCGGTTCAACCGCGAGCTCCGCGACTATGCGCTGTCGATCGGCTATTCGCCGGCGCAGTACGACGGCAACCTCTCGCACCTGAACCTTTTGGTTCTCGAGAAGGCCATGCTGTACGACCGTGCGCAAAAGGCGAAGGCCGAGGCGCTGGCGCGGCCCGTGCCCAGGGTCGAGCGACCCGGCACGGCGGGCACGAAGGCGGAACGGGCCGCCGAGGAGCGGGCCCAGAAACTGAAACGCCTGGAGAGGTCGGGCCGCATCGAGGACGCGGTCGGGCTTCTCCGCAACTAGGAGAACAGCGCACATGGCACAGCCCACCAACACCTACGACACCTACGCGGCCGCGGGGCTGCGCGAGGACCTGTCCGACGTGATCTATCGCATCGACCCGACCGACGTGCCGTTCACCTCCAACATCGGCCGGTCGAAGGCGAGCGCGAAATATCACGAGTGGCAGATCCAGAACCTCGCCGCCGCGCGCGACGACAACGCCCGTATCGAGGGCGACGATGCGACCAACACCCAGGTCACGCCGGCGATCCGCGTCGGCAACCGCACGCAGATCTCCGACAAGGTCGCCCAGGTTACCGGCACGCTCGAGGCCGTCACCAAGGCCGGCCGCGACAGCGAGATGGAGTACCAGGTCCTGCTCAAGGGCCTCGAGCTCAAGCGCGACGTCGAGAAGCAGATGCTGTCGAACAAGCCGTCGGTGGCCGGCAGCAGCACGACCGCGTCGCAGTCGGCCGGGTTCGAGTCGTGGCTGACCTCGAACGTCTCGCGCGGCACGGGCGGTCTCTCGGGCGGGTTTTCGGGCGGCGTCGTCAACGCGCCGACCGACGGCACCGCCCGGGCCTTCACCGAGACGCTGCTGAAGAGCGTGCTCGCCTCGTGCTTCAGCAACGGCGGCAAGCCGACGATGCTGATGCTGGGGCCGAGCCAGAAGCAGGTCTTCTCCGGCTTCACCGGCATCGCCGTCAACCGGCGCGAGGTGAAGGGCAAGGACCAGGGCGTGATCATCGGCGCGGCCGACGTCTACGTGTCGGACTTCGGCACGCTCAACGTCGTCCCGAACATCTTCCAGCGCAATCGCTCGGCCCTCGTGGTCGATCCGCGCATGGTCAAGATGGCGACGCTTCGCCCGATGAAGAACTGGGCGCTGGCCAAGACCGGCGACACCGAGCGCCGTCAGGTCCTGATCGAGTACACGCTCGAGGTTTGCAACGAGGCCGCCCACGGCATCGTCGCCGACCTGACCTGAGCGGGCGTCGCGGCGGCGAAGGCGGTCCGACCAGTCGCCTTCGCCGGCCGCGCGTTCAGCGGTCGAGCGCGATCATCACCTCGGGTTCGTCGTTGCCGGCATGTCCGGGCGGGCGGCGCACGGGCACCACCATCCCGAGGATCATGTCGACGGTCCTGCCGTCGCGCGCGAGCGGCAGGCCCAGGCGTTTCACGCGGATGAATTCGCTGTCGGCAGCCGTGACCGGGGTTTCCAGATAGACGGGATGTCCTTCGGCGACCACGGTCTCCATCGCCCTGCGGACGGAGGCGGTGGTGTACGCGGTCACAGCCTCTTCGTAGCGGGCGCCGGTGACCTCCCGGCCGAAATACCCGAAGAGGGCGGTGCCCACCAGGCGGAAACGGAAGCGCAGCCTGTGGCCGTGCCGCTCCACGTCGAGCAGGACGATGTTCGGCAGGACACGTGGCGGAAGCTCGATCGGATCGACGTGCTGCCGACCCGGCAGGCGGCCCGGCGGCGCCAATAGGCCAGCAGCTCGGCGAATTCATGATCCAGCGAATCTTCCGGCGGGACCATTCGCGTCCTCGGAACGGTGGTGAGTCGTTCGGGAATACTACCCTGAGGATATGGCGATTGGAGTCTCCTCCGGATTGAGGAGGCCGCCCTCGCCCATGTCGCGCAGGCACATGATAGTCCATTTTAATGGAAGGAGGAGTCTTTGCTTTCACGCCTGCTGAATCGCCGGGCCGGTCTCGAGGTCTGGTACCACGAACAGCCCGACGGAACCTTCGTGATCGAGACGCGCCAGGACGTGGCGCCCATTCTCGATCGCAACAAGGCCCTGCAGACGCATAACGACGGCTTCAATCGCGCGCGCGATCTTGCCCGCGTCGCCTCGATTCCGGTCGTCGTCCAGTATGAGTGGCTGAAGCGCTACGGCGTGAACCTTTACGATCCCGACCATGCGCCGCGCGTGAAGCGGCTGCTGAACGATCCGGAATGGCGCTACCTGCGTACCTCCGCAATTCATCTTTGAACCGCGTCATCTTTGAGTGACGTCGCGCGGCGCGGATTGCGGGACGGCGCGACGAATTCATGTCAGGCGCGGACCCGGTCCGCGCATCCGGGCTGCGGCCGGCCGTGCGGCGCCGGCAGCCATCGATCGCCGGGGCGCGCCCGGCGACGGCCGGGAAAAAGCTCCAGGCACATCGGAACTGCGGTCGAGAGGAGCCACAGCAACATGTCCATCACGACCTATGCCGAGCTGCGGGCGGCGATCGCCGACTGGCTCGCCAGGCCCGGCGATGCGACGATCGCCGGCATCGCGCCGGACCTGATTCGCCTCGCCGAGGCGCGTATCAATCATGGCGCGGCGCATCCGCCCTTCGTGTCGGCGCCGCTGCGCGCGCCGCAGATGGAGACGCGCGTCGTCCTGCCGCTCGACGGCGACGACGCGGCCCTGCCGGCGGATTGTCTCGAGATCCGCGCCTTGACCCTGCAAGGCGCATCGCCGCGCGCGCTCGCCTATGTGACGCCGCAGCACTTCGCCTCGCTGCCGCGCGGCGGTGCGGGGATGCCGCGATTCTTCACGACCGTCGGCGACACGCTGCGCGTCGCGCCGGCCGCCGCCGCGGGTCTGACGGCGGAGCTGCTGTACGTCGCCGCGGTTCCGGCCCTGTCCGACGCCAATCCGACCAACTGGCTGCTCGCCGCCAGTCCGGGCATCTATCTGTACGGCGCGCTGCTGGAGGCGCAGCCCTACATCGGCAACGACGACCGCGTCGCGCAGTGGGCCGCCATGTTCGGCGCCGCCCTCGACGCGCTGCAGGCGACGGCGCGCCGGGCGCGCGCCGGCGCCGCGCCGCTGATCATGCGTCCGGCAGGGGAGGCACCGTAATGGCCGTGGTTCCATTCGGGGAGTGGCTTCCCGACATGCCGGCCCATGGCAATCCGGGACTCGTCGTGTGCCGGAACGTCATTTCGCGCACGCCCGACAGCTACGGACCGTTCGCCGCGCTGGCGGCGTATTCGGGCGCGCTCGGCGCACGCTGCCAGGGCGCGTTCGCGGCGCGCGATGCCGACGGCAACGTCACGCTGTTCGCGGGCGACGCTGCCAGGCTCTACCGGCTGACCTCGGCCTCGACGGCGTGGAGCGACGTGTCGCGTACCGGCGGCTATGCCGTGCCCGCCGACGACCGCATCGGCTTCGTTCAGTACGGATCGCGCCTGATCGCGGCGATGGGGCTTTCCGATCCGCTTCAGAGCTTCGTTCTGGGCGCGTCCGGCAGCTTTGCCGACCTTGCGCCGACGGCGCCGCGCGCCCGCCACATCGCGGTGGTGCGCGACTTCGTCGTCGTGGCGAACACCTATGACGCCGTCGACGGCAACCAGCCGCAGCGCGTGTGGTGGTCGGCGATCGACGATCCGACCGGCTGGCCCGCGCCCGGTACGAGCGCCGCGGCGACCGTGCAGTCGGATTACCAGGACCTGGCCGGCGACGGCGGCTGGAACCAGGGCATCGTCGGCGCGCTCAACACGGCGGACGGGGTCGCGTTCCAGGAGCGCGGCATCTGGCGGATGACCTATGTCGGCGCGCCCCTGATCTTCCAGTTCGATCGCGTCGAGGGCGCGCGCGGAACGCCGGCGCCGGGCTCGATCGTGCAGCTCGGCGGCACGGTCGCCTATCTCGGCGAGGACGGTTTCTACCTGTTCGACGGGTCGCGCTCGATCCCGATCGGGGCCAACAAGATCGACAAGACCTTCTTCGCGGACCTGGACCAGACCTATTTCGCGCGCATCTCGGCGGCGGTCGATCCGATCAACAAGATCTTCTACTGGGCCTATCCCGGCGCCGGGAACGTGTCGGGACATCCGAACCGGCTGCTCGCGTACAACTGGAGCACGGCGCGCTGGTCGCTGATCGCGCTCGACATGGCGCTGATCTTCCGGGCGGGGTCGTTCGGCTACAACCTCGACGGCGCCGACGCCCTGGGCCTCACGGTCGACGATGCGCCGTTCGGGCCGGACTCCCGGTTCTGGACCGGCGGGCGCGCGCTTCTCGCCGCGTTCGACGTCGAGCACCGGCTCAATTTCTTCACCGGTCCCAATCTCGGCGCGACGTTCGAGACCGGGGACCTGGACCTCGGCGCCGGGCGCCGCGTGTTCGTGTCGGGCCTGCGCCCGATCGTCGACGGCGGCGCGGTGACGGCGTGCGTCGGCCATCGCGACGCGCCGGATGCGAGCGTCAGCTACACGGCCGCGACGGAAGCGGCCGCCGACGGATTCTGTCCGCAGCGGATCGCGACGCGCTTCGCGCGCGCAAGGATCGAGATCGCGCCCGCCGGCGCCTGGAGTCACGCCAAGGGCGTGGAGCCGCGGCTGATGCCGGAAGGTACGCGCTGACGGCGTGAAGCGGTGACGCCCGGCCCCGGATTGCGGCCCGCGGCGATGCGGGACGCATCGCTTCCGGCGCACGCCGCCGGCGCATAGGCCCGGCAGCGGCGGAACCGGGGCGGGGCGCAGAAAAAGTACAGGGCAATCGTAATCGAGGGCAGGCATGTCCGGCTACAAGGGCATCGAGAACTATCTGCCGGATCATGCCGAGTGGATCCGGCGCGCCGCGCGGGTCATCAACGGCCTGCTGGTGGGACGGCTCAACGTCACGGGCCTGGTGACGCTCGCGCCGGACGCGACGGCGACGACGCTCGTCGATGCGCGCATCGCGTTCGACAGCGCGATCCTGCTCGTGCCGACGACGGCGAGTGCCGCCGCAGCACTCGGCACCACCTGGATTCCGGAGACGGGGCGGACGAACGGCGCGGTCTCGATCGCGCATGCGGCGAGCCCGGCGACGGATCGCACGTTCCGTTACGTCGTCCTCGGCTGACGCCGCGGACGCATTCCGCCGATGACGCAAGGAGGACAGCTCGTGAGCACGACGCTGAACGCGATTCCGTCGCGCCATGTCGCGACCGTATGGCCGTTGGTGGAGAAGCCGATCGTCGCGGCGCTCGCCTATTCGGGCGGGCGCTACGGGCCCGACGACATCCGCCGCGCCCTGATCGACGGGCGCATGCAGCTTTGGATCGCGTGGGACGCCGGCGCCAAGGCGGTCCGCGCCTGCGCGGTCACGATGCTGATCCCGTATCCCAGGCTGAACGTGTGCGCCGTCGTGCTGCTGACGGGAAGCGGACGGCGGACCTGGCAGCACCATCTCGATGCGCTGAGACGCTGGGCCAGGGCGCAGGGCTGCGGCGCGTTCGAGGCGTGGGCGCGGCCGGGGTGGGAACGCGTCTTCAAGGGGAAGCTGCGGCGCACGCACGTGCTTCTCGAATGCAGATTGTAGGAGGGCAACCATGGGCAGCAGAGCGCCAAGCACCACGACCACGATCCAACGCGACGATCCGCCGGCGTATCTTCAACCGTATCTGACCGACATCGCCCGGCAGGCGCAGAGCCTCGCCGGCACGCCGCGGACCTTCTATCCCGGCCGGACCTTCGCCGACCTGTCGCCCGAGACGGCGACCGCGCTCGCCCGCCAGGCGCAGCGCGCGAGCGAAGGTTCGCCGCTCACGCGCGCGGCGGGCGCCGAGCTGACGCGCACGCTCGCCGGCGCGTATCTGGACGGCGGCAATCCGCATTTCGCGCGCATGATGGACCGCGTCGCGGGCGAGATCCGGCCGCGCTTCGACGCGCAGTTCGCCGCATCCGGCCGTTACGGGTCGGGCGCGCACGCGAACGCCGTGGCCGGCGCGCTGGCCGAGACGGCGGGGCAGCTCGCCTACCAGGACTACGGACGCGAGCGCGAGAACATGATGCGCGCCATGCTCTTCGCGCCCGAGCTCGCGCGCGAGGACTACGCGGACCTCGCGAAGCTCGCCGAGGTGGGCGGCGTGCGCGAGGATTTCGCGCAGCAGGCCATCGACGAAGCGATCGCCCGTCACGACTTCGCCCAGGCCGAGCCGTGGCAGCGCCTGGCGCAGTACGCCGGAATCATCCAGGGCCAGAACACGGGCGGCGTTTCCACCACGACCCGGATCGGCCCGCGACGCAGTCTCGGCGCCGGGCTGCTCGGCGGCGCCATGACCGGCGCGGGCCTCGCGACCTTGCTCGCAGGCGGCAGTCCATGGCTCGCGGCGGCCGGCCTCGACGGCGGCCTGCTCGGCGGGCTGTGGGACTGACGATCGCCACGACCGTTCGGGAGGGAAGATTGCGATGCGACCGTTCGATTCATCGTCGCGCCCGATGCCGCGCGATCTGGACGACGCCCCCGCCGCATGGCGCGCGCGCGACATCGGCAGCCTGCTGACGCTCGTCGGCGCCAGCATTCTCGCGGCCAACAGGCCGGGTATGAGCTTCGGCGAGGCCGTCGGCCGGGGCGTGATCGGCGGCCTCGACGCCCACGCGCGCCTGCGCGAGCGCCGGCAGGACGCGCGGCCGCGCGCGCGGCAGATCGGGGCGAGGCAACGGCGCCGGGGCGAGGTGCTGCCGGGACAGATGCCGGCGTCCGGCGACGGCCCGGCCGCGGGCGCTGCCGCAGCGGCCGCGAGTCCGCCCCACGACTTGTCCGCGCTTCTGCCGCTGCCGATGCGCGGGGGACGCATCGATCGCGCGGCGCTTCGGCGCGGGGCGATCTACGGTGGCCCGGGGGGCGCGCCCTATCGCTGGGACGGCATGGTCTTCTGGCCGGTGTGAGGGACCATGCGACCGCGAGATCCTCGCAACGCGGCACCGCGTCGGGTGTGGCTTTCCGTCGACGAGCTGGCGCGGCTGATGACGTCGGCTGACGACGGAAAGGCCCGCCGCGACACCGCGCCGCCGGCCGCAGCCGCAGCAGCGGCAAGGATGCCTGAAACCCCGCCGGCATCGCCGGACGGGACGGCCTGACCGGCGCGCGTCCGCGGCCTTCCGGCCGGACCGGCGCCGCCGGCGACCGCCCGTTCACCGGTTTTCCGATCAATGGCCGCCCGCGTTCACCGGCGGCCGTCTTCGTTTCACGGGAGACGAGCCAGATGACCGACATCAGTCAATCGAACTGGTCCGAGACCGATGCGTCGAACAGCGCGGCGGCACCGAACGGCTTTCCCGAGGGGATGCCGTTTTCCGGCGTCAACGACTCCGCGCGTGCCGTCATGGGTGCCGTCAAGCGGTTCTGGAACCGCATCAACGGCAGGTACGCATCGGGCGGCGCCGCGAACGCCTATACCCTGACCCCCGACGTGGCGCTTGCCGCCTATGCCATCGGCGAGCGGTATTCCTTCCGCGCCAGCTTCGCCAACACCGGCGCGGCGACCCTGGACATCTCTGCCCTCGGCGCAAAAGCGATCAGGAAGATGACGTCCTCGGGCAAGGCGGACCTGGCGCCGGGCGACATCCAGCAGGGGCAGTCCGTCACGGTGGAATACGACGGGACCGACATGGTGATGGTGACGCCTGTTGCGCCCGCAGGGGCGCCGGTTGCCGCCCCGCGCACGATCGCGGCCGGCGCCGGCCTTGCGGGCGGCGGCGACCTGTCGGCCGATCGCACGCTGTCCGTCATCGTTCCG